>NZ_SOFY01000013.1 GCF_004402595.1 Cryobacterium shii
CCATCGAGGTCCTCGACGAGGCGGTGATCCTCCCCGAACTCGCCACCGCCTAGACTAAAACCACTGACCTGCATGGTGTTGAGAAATTCCACCACTCAGTGGGACGTGACCTTGGAAGCGGCGCTCGATCTTCATCCCGAGGATGCTCCCAAGATCGCCTTCCAGATCAACGCACCGCTCACCGCATTGCATTTGAAGCCGTTCAACTTTGCCTCCCCCAACGACATTGACCGGTATCTCACCGGGACCGGAGCGGACACAGACCGATCAGGCGCATTTCGTTCAATCCCCAAGACCTCCGACAACGCATTCCTGACACTGGACGCCCTGATGCAAACCATCTCCCGCTGAGGGTTCGGCTTGGGCGTCTTCGACGCAGCTTCGATGGCGGACGAGGCTTGGACCGCCCACGACGTTCAGTCGTTCTCTCGCCTTGGCTTGCCACCGGGGGCAGACTGGCGATCAGAAAAAGGGAGCCGGATGTCATTTTCTTTGGTGAACGTCCTCGCGATCATGGTCCGTCGTTGCGGTGCGAGGAGCGTGACCCCGTGCTGATCTACTCGATGGGCGTCTCTGTGGACGGTTTTATCGCCGACCGTGACGGCGCGTTCGGGTGGTCGGTTCCGAGCGAGGAGCAGTTTCGTTTCCACATTGCGCAGACCCGTGAGCTCGGTGGTTTTTTGTGCGGCCGCAAGCTGTACGAGACCATGTTGCCGTGGGAGACGGATGCGTCTATGCGCGACGACGAGCTCGGTGCCGCGTTCGCCGACGTCTGGAATGCTCTCCCGAAGGTCGTCTTCAGCCGCACGCTGGAAAGCGTTTTTGGCAATGCCCGGCTTGCCGAGGCGTCGGTGGGCGAGGAGGTCGCTGTCGCGGTCGGCGCGACCAGGAAGGACGTCGGGATTGGCGGTGCTGGCCTGGCCGCGGCGGCGGTCGAACTCGATCTCGTCGACGAGCTGTCAATGTTCCGTCATCCGGTCGTCGTCGGTGGCGGCACGCCCTTCCTGCCGCCGATGACCAAGAACATTCGGCTGGACCTGGTCGAGACCAGGACGTTCGGCTCGCGTGTGATCTACGAGCGCTACCGGCGCACTCGCGAGGAGTCGCGCTGAACCGCAGCAGAACGACGCGAGTTTGAATGGAGTTCGGCCTGCGGGTACGCGGGCTGGTTCCTGCTCAATCGCGGTCCGATAATTGGTTCTGCTCATTGGCTCGGGATCCAAAGAAGAGTGTCAGAATAACGCCATGCGCATTCAGGACTGGTGGCCACTACTGGACTGGACAACCCAGCAATGGCTGATCAACAATAACGGTGACGTCGTGCCGCCAGACGTTCTGGATCAGATTACGGCTGTGGCAGGGGAACCCACTGCAGACACCCCCTGGGTTGGGGACGCCGTGCCGGAGGGATTCTCCCTGTCAGAAGAGGCAATCGACTGGATAGACATGACGGCCAACGATGAGGTTTCAGACGACGAATAGCTGAGCCGATTGCGGCTTTGGCGACGGTTTGGGTTGGATGACCGTGCCGAGCCCTGAAGGTGTCAGCCCGTTGAGGATGAGGTCCTTGAACACGTCGGCCCTGAGCCGGCCGAGGGTGCGGTCTTCGTCCGGTCCCAGCAGGCTCAGGCCCAGCACGGTGATGCGGTCGTACGCGGCCTGCACCTTCTCCGCGGAGTCGTACCAGTGCAGCGACGCCATCCCGTCGGCCTCGGGCTCGAAGAACACGTTGCGTTCCGACACGGATGCCTGGTGCCGGGCCCGGATCGTCTCCGGGTGCAGCCGCTCCCGTAGCGTCCGTGCTTTGTGCTTGAGTTTCGACGCGGTCAGGTTCGCCGCGGACTTCAGCAGGCCCTCCTCGAACGCGGCCTTGGTCTCATCCGGCAGGGACCAGGCCTGCCCCATCAGCACCTGCGCGTGCCGGTAGCTGATCTGGCCCGCCCGGAGCGCGGCCATCGTTCGCGGCAGCTCACCGGTGAGGCACGCGCTCTCGGCGAGAAGGGTCTCGGCCGACCGTTGCGGGATCCGGATCGTGCAGGCGAGCTCACTCACGAACTCCCGCTCGGCGACCGTGTCGGCGTCCCACCGGGACCCTGGTACCCGAGGCGCGGCATCCGCAGTCGCCGTCGCATAGCGGTGGGCCTCGTCGATGAGGTCTGCCAGTGCGGCAGCGTCCTGGGCGAGATTGCCGTGGGCCTCGCGGATGGCGTCGAAGTACTCACCGCGTGTCTCCTGCTGTTCGATGAACGAGGGCTTCATGCGAGTCACGTTACGGGCACCCACTGACAGTGCCCGTTGAATCCGCCCGCCAGCGCGTGCCCTGTGCACAACAGGATCAGACCCGCATTGTGGAGGAAGGCCGACGTGCGAGGAGATGAATCAGTAGGCAGGCGTTAACAGCCAACAGGCCGGCCCCCAAAGGGGACCGGCCTGTTGGTCGTGCGGTGTGACTAGTTGGAGCTGGAGAGCTTCTCGCGCAGTGCTGCGAGGGCCTCATCGTCCGCGAGCGTGCCGGCGCCGGCCGTCTCGCTCGAGAAGGAGGAGCCTGCGGCGGACGGGACATCGCCGACGGCGGTGATCTCGTCGTTCGCGGAAGCGACCTGCTTCTTGTGTGCTTCCCAGCGAGCCTGGGCTGCAGCGTAGTCCTGCTCCCACTTCTCGCGCTGGGTTTCGAAGCCCTCGCGCCACTCGTTGGTCTCCGGGTCGAAGCCCTCGGGGTACTTGTAGTTGCCCTGGTCGTCGTACTCGGTGAGCATTCCGTAGAGCGCCGGGTCGAACTCGGTGCCCTCGGGGTCGACACCCTCGTTGGCCTGCTTGAGGCTCAGCGAGATGCGGCGACGCTCGAGGTCGATGTCGATAACCTTGACGAAGACCTCGTCGCCGACCGAAACGACCTGCTCGGCGAGCTCGACGTGCTTGCCGGAGAGCTCGGAGATGTGGACGAGTCCCTCGATGCCCTCGGCAACGCGAACGAACGCGCCGAACGGAACGAGCTTGGTGACCTTACCCGGTGCAACCTGACCGATGGCGTGGGTGCGGGCGAAGACCTGCCACGGGTCTTCCTGCGTGGCCTTGAGGGACAGCGACACGCGCTCGCGCTCGAGGTCGACCTCGAGGATCTCGACGGTGACTTCCTGGCCAACCTCGACGACCTCGCTGGCGTGCTCGATGTGCTTCCAGCTGAGTTCGGAGACGTGAACCAGACCGTCAACGCCACCCAGGTCAACGAACGCACCGAAGTTGACGATCGACGAGACGACGCCCTTGCGGACCTGTCCCTTCTGGAGGTTGTTGAGGAACGTGGTGCGGCTCTCGGACTGCGTCTGCTCGAGCAGGGCACGACGAGACAGCACAACGTTGTTGCGGTTCTTGTCGAGTTCGAGGATCTTGGCCTCGATCTCCTGGCCCAGGTACGGGGTCAGGTCGCGAACGCGGCGCAGCTCGATGAGCGAGGCCGGAAGGAAGCCACGGAGACCGATGTCCACGATGAGGCCACCCTTGACAACCTCGATGACCGAACCGGTGACAACGCCATCGGATTCCTTGATCTTCTCGACGTCGCCCCATGCACGCTCGTACTGAGCGCGCTTCTTCGACAGGATGAGACGGCCTTCTTTGTCTTCCTTCTGAAGAACGAGGGCCTCAACCAGGTCGCCGACCTTGACGACCTCGGAGGGGTCAACGTCGTGCTTGATGGAGAGTTCGCGGGAGGGGATGACACCCTCGGTCTTGTAGCCCACGTCGAGGAGAACCTCGTCGCGGTCGATCTTCACAACGGTGCCCTCGATGAGGTCTCCGTCGTTGAAGAATTTCAGAGTCTTTTCGACCGCGGCAAGAAAGTCTTCAGCAGATCCGATGTCGTTGATGGCGACCTGCTTGGGTGCCCGTTCGGTCGTTGCGTTTGTCATGTAGTAGTTGCTCCAGGATGGACATAAGTCGGGCCATACGCAGAAAGAGTTCGTTGCGGTACTCCGCGCATGGCAGCGGATATTTCGTCACAAACGTGACAGTCAAGCTTAGCGGTTTGCGGGAGCGCCCGGCAACCGCCGAGCCTGCCCTGAATCTACCGCGATCCACCCGGAAGAGTGCCGAGCATGGCGGCCCGGAGGGTGTCCAGTCCGACCCCGCCCAGGTCCAGCGCCTTGCGGTGGAACTCCTTGATCGAGAACGCATCGCCCTCCCGCGCAGCGTAGGTGTCCCGCAACTCCTCCCAGATGCGCTGGCCCACCTTGTACGAGGGCGCCTGCCCGGGCCAGCCCAGGTACCGGTTGACCTCGAATTTGACGAAACCCGCGTTCATGTTGACGTTCTGGCCCAGGAAATCGAAGGCGTAGTCCGCGGTCCAGGGGCCGGAGCCGTCCGGCCGTTGCTTCTCGAGGTGCACGCCGATGTCCAGCACGACCCGGGCGGCGCGCATCCGCTGCCCATCCAGCATGCCGAGCCGGTCCCCCGGGTCGTCCAGGTAGCCCAGCTGTTCCATCAGGCGTTCGGCGTAAAGCGCCCAACCTTCCGCGTGGCCCGAGGTGCCGGCCATCTGGCGGCGCCAGGTGTTCAGCTTCGCCCGGTTGTAGACGGCCTGGCCGATTTGCAGGTGGTGTCCCGGAACGCCCTCATGGTAGACGGTGGTGAGTTCGCGCCAGGTGTCGAACTCGGTGACGCCGACCGGAACGGACCACCACATCCGGCCCGGCCGGGAGAAGTCGTCCGTTGGCCCGGTGTAGTAGATGCCGCCTTCCTGGGTGGGAGCGATCATGCATTCGAGGCGCCTGATCTCGTTCGGGATGTCGAACTGGGTCTCCGAGAGTTCGGCGACGGCGCGGTCGCTGGTCTCCTGCATCCACTTCTGCAGGGCGTCGGTGCCGTGCAGCTTGCGGCTGGGATCCGTGTCGAGCAACGCGATGGCTTCCTGGACGCTCGCCCCGGGAAGCATCTGGTCGGCGACGCTCTCCTGCTCGGCGACCATGCGGGCCAGTTCTTCCACCCCCCACTCGTACGTCTCATCGAGGTCGATCGAAGCACCCAGGAAGCGCCGTGACTGCAGGGCATAGAGCTCCCGGCCGATGGCGTCGCGCTCGGGCGCGGCACCCTCGAGTTCGCGGCCGAGGAAGTCGGCCAGGGTTCCGTAGGCTGCGGCGGCGGTTCGCGCCCGCGTCGCGAGGTCCTTGGCGAGCGACGCCGGCAGGTGGCCCTGGTCGAGGGTGGCCTCCGCTACGAACTGGGCGAAGAAGCCGTCGTTCGCGGCGTGGTGCCGGGCCTGCAGGATGACCTCCCGCACCTGCCGCCGGGCGGGCATGCTGCCCCGCTCGATACCGAGGCGCAGGGTCTCGATGTAACCGTCGATCGCCGCGGGCACGGCGCGAAGGCGCGCGGACACGTTGTCCCAGTCGGCGACGGTGCCGGTGGGCATGAGGTCGAAGACCTCACGGATGCCCTGGGCAGGCGAAGCGATCACGTTCAGATCCCGCAGCGGCAGCCCTGCCTCGGCGCTCTCCACGTCGAGGGCCAGGTCACTGCGCAGGTCCGCGCGCGTGACGAGGTCGACGTCGTCGACCGGGATGGCCGCATCGAGGCGGGCGATGACGGCCCGAGCCTCGGCCTCGCGGCGCTCGAGGCCGGCCGGGGAATAATCGCCGAAACGGCCGTTCGCCTCCGCGCGGCCGATGTAGGTGCCGACCGTCGGGTCGAGTTCGACGACGGTGTCCACCCAGTCCTCGGCGATCGTGTCGATCGCCGTCGGAGTGCGCGCGGAAATGCGCTGGTTGTCGGTTGTCATGAACCGAGCCTAGAACACCGTGCGCCGGGGAATCCCCCGGCCCACGGTCATTAGTGCGCGGCCGCGTCCCAGTTGTCGCCGCGTCCTACCTGCACCTCGAGCGGCACGAGCAGGTCGGCCGCCGTCTCCATTTGGTGCGTCACGACCAGGCGAAGCGCGTCCCATTCGCCGGGCGCCACATCGAAGATCAGTTCGTCGTGCACCTGCAGAAGCATGCGGGATTCCAGACCGCCCTCCAGCAGGTCCTCCTTGATGCCGTTCATCGCGATCTTCATGATGTCGGCGGCAGACCCCTGGATCGGGGCATTGAGGGCGGCGCGTTCCGCGTTCTCGCGCAGTGCCCGGTTGGTGCTGTGCAGCTCGGGGAACGGACGGCGCCGCCCGAAGATGGTCGCGGTATACCCGTCGACCTTGGCCTGCTCCACCACGTTGCGCAGGTAGTCGCGCACGGCGCCGAAGCGGGCGAAGTAGTCCGTGATGAGCTGTTTGGCTTCCTTCGTGTCGATGCGCAACTGCCGGGACAGGCCGAACGCGCTCAGCCCGTAGGCGAGTCCGTAGGACATGGCCTTGACCTTGGAGCGCATCTCGTTCGTGACGTCCTCCGGGGCTACCCCGAACACGCTCGCGCCCACGAACCGGTGCAGGTCCTCGCCCGCGTTGAACGCCTCGATCAACCCCGGGTCCCCGGAGAGGTGCGCCATGATCCGCATTTCGATCTGTGAGTAGTCCGCGGTCAGGAGGCACTCCGCCCCCTCGCCGGCTTGGAAGGCCGCGCGGATGCGACGGCCTTCCTCGGTGCGCACCGGGATATTCTGCAGGTTCGGGTCGGTCGAGGAGATCCGGCCGGTGGTGGTGCCGATCTGCACGTAGGTGGTGTGGATCCGACCGGTGGTGTCGATGGCCTTGTCCAGGCTCTCCACGATCTGGCGCAGCTTCGTGGCGTCCCGATGCTTGAGCAGCATGTCCAGGAACGGATGCGGGTTGCTGGCCTGCAGGTCGGCGAGGGCCCCGGCATCCGTGGAGAACCCGGTCTTGTTCGCCCGGGTCTTCGGCATTCCCAGCTGCTCGAAGAGCACCTCCTGCAGCTGCTTGGGCGATCCGAGGTTCACCTCGCGGCCGATCTCGGCGTACGCGCCGGCTGCGAGCCCAGCCGCGCGTTCCCCGAGCTGGGCGGACAGTGCGGAGAGCTGGTCGTGGGACACGGCCACGCCGGCGAGTTCCATGTCGGCCAGGGCCACCAGGGTGGGCATCTCGATGGCGGTGAGCACGCTGCGCGAACCGTCGTCGAGCAGTGCCTCGATGGCTCCGGCGACCCGGAACGTGTACCAGGCCTCCATCGGCACTCCGCCGTTCTCGGTCTCCTCGGGCACCAGCTGGTTCGGGTCGCTGACCGGGAGCGTTTCGTCGAGGTACCGGCTGACGAGGTGGGCGAGGGTCTTGTCCGGTCCCCCGGGCCGCAGCAGCCAGCCCGCGATCAGGGTGTCGAAGACCAGACCGGTGAAGTCGATGCCGCTGCGGCGCAGGGCCTTGATCTGGAGCTTGGCGTCGTGCATGATCTTGGGCGAATCGCTGGCCAGCCAGGTCTCCAGCGCCAGGTAGTCCGCGCGGCCGGGCTGCCACGGCAGGTTGACGGTCTCGGCCCCGCCGGAGAGGCCGAAGCCGATCGCCAGGCCGTCCTGCACTTCGACGCACAGGCCGAGGCCCTGCGGGGAAGCGGCGGAGGCCCGAGCGATCCAGGCGCTCAGTTCCTCGTCCAGCAGGTCCTGGGCGATCGGGGCCCGGGGGGCCGGGACGAGTTCCTGGGCCGGCGCCGCGGCCGCGACGGCCTCGCCGGCAGCACCGGGACCGCCGGCCCCCTCGAGCTTGATCACGCGCTCGAGCAGGGTCCTGAATTCGAGCCGTCCGAACACGTCACGCACGGCGGGCTCGTCGATGGTGGATCGCGCAAGGTCCGGCAGTTCGACCGGCAGGTCCAGGTCGGTGACGAGGTGGTTCAGGCGCCGGTTGCGGATCGCGTTTTCCTTCTGCTCCCGAAGGTTGTTGCCGACGACGCCCTTGATCTCCTCGGCGTGCTCCAGGATGCCGTCGAGGCTCCCGTAGAGGCCCAGCCATTTCACGGCGGTCTTCTCGCCGACCTTCGAGATGCCGATCAGGTTATCGCTGGTTTCGCCGACGAGGGCGGCGACATCCGGGTACTGGGCCGGTTCGATCCCGTACTTCTCCCGCACCCTGGTCGGGTCGTACCGGGTGAGGGCCGATACGCCCTGGCTGGCCGGGTAGAGCAGGGTCACGTTCTCGTTGACGAGCTGGATGGTGTCCCGGTCGCCGGAGACGACGAGGACGTGGAAGCCCTCGCTGGAGCCGCGGACGGACAGCGTCGCGAGGATGTCGTCGGCTTCGTAGTCTTCCTTGGTCAGGGTCTTGATGTTCATCGCGGCCAGGGCCTCCTGCAGCAGCGGCACCTGCCCGATGAACTCGATCGGCGTGCTCGCCCGCGTGCCCTTGTACTCCGCATACTCGCGGGTGCGGAAGGAGTATCGCGAGATGTCGAAGGCCACGGCGATGTGAGTGGGGTTCTCGGTGCGCAGCAGGCTGAGCAGCATGGACAGGAAGCCGTGGATGGCGTTCGTGTGCTGCCCGTCGCGGGTCTGGAAACTGTCCACCGGGAGGGCGTGGAACGCCCGGTAGGCCAGGGAATGGCCGTCGATGATCATCAGGGTAGGCTTTTCGGAATCTGACACAGAGACAGCCTACAAGCGTCATCCGGCGTGGGCAGGTGCAGCGACCGAAGGTGAATATGATCCAGAAGACCACGGATGCACTCGAGTGGGTCCAGCAGCGCGGAGCCGGCTCACTGGCCGAGAAGATGGGCATCGAGTTCGTCGAGTTCACGATCGACCGGGCCGTCGCACGGATGCCGGTGGAGGGCAACACCCAGCCGGCCATGCTCCTGCACGGGGGCGCCTACGTGGTCCTGGGCGAATCGCTCGGATCGATGGCCGCCAACCTGCACGCAGGGCCGGACCGTCTGGCGGTGGGGATCGAGATCAACGCCACGCACACCCGGTCGGCGACTTCCGGCTACGTCACGGGAGTGTGTACGCCCGTGCACCTGGGCCGCACGCTCACGACGCACGAGATCGCGGTGACCGACGACCAGGGACGCCGCTGCTCGACCATCCGGATCACGAACCTGATCAAGGACCGGTCCGGAATGAAGTAGGAACGCGAAAGGCCGAGCAGCCCACGAGAGGGGGCTGCTCGGCCGGCCGAGATTCCGTTCGCTTCGGGTACTGGTGCTACTTCTTGGCGCTCAGCTGCTCGATGATCGCCTGGGCGACGTCGTGCATGGTGAGCCGGCGGTCCATGGACGCCTTCTGGATCCAACGGAACGATTCCGGCTCGGTGAGCCCCATCTTCTCGTTGAGGAGCCCCTTGGCGCGGTCGACGAGCTTGCGGGTCTCGAACCGCTCGACCAGGTCCGCGACCTCGGCTTCGAGGGTGATGATCTGGCTGTACCGGGACAGGGCGATCTCGATCGCGGGCAGCAGGTCGTTCGGAGTGAACGGCTTGACGACATAGGCGAGCGCACCGGCCTCCGTCGCACGTTCCACGAGTTCCTTCTGGCTGAACGCGGTCAGCAGAACGACGGGCGCGATGTGGGCCTTCGTGATGCGCTCGGCCGCGGAGATGCCGTCGAGGTGAGGCATCTTGACGTCCATGATGACGAGGTCGGGCCGAAGCTCGGTGGCCAGGGCGACGGCGGTTTCTCCGTCGCCGGCTTCACCGACCACCTCGAATCCGGCGTCACGGAGGATCTCGACGATGTCGAGGCGGATGAGAGACTCATCCTCGGCAACGACAACGCGCCGAGGAGGTACTGGGGTGGAATCTTGGTCGGTCACGGGTGAAAGCCTACGGTATTCTGATCCAGGTGTTGTGAGCCGGTGTGGCGGAATGGCAGACGCGGAGCACTCAAAATGCTTTGTTCGAAAGGACGTGTGGGTTCGAGTCCCACCACCGGTACCAACACCACGTAGTGAAACCCCCGGTCAGTGACGCGTGGCGGGCGCTCGTCGCCTGCTAGTCGCGCACGCCGGGCAGCGTGACGTCGTCCCGGGACATGTCCTCCTCGAGCAGCGCCGTGATCGACCGAAGCGTCTCCGGTGACACATCCCCGAGCACCCGGGCCGCGAAGTTGACGACGCGTTTGGCGCGCAGGCTCTTCACAAAGACCAGTTGGGCGTCGACCCGTTCCGGCAGGTCGCCCGACCCGAGCAGGTACTTGGGCGGGATGCGGAAGAACTCGCCGATCCCGGTGAGCAGGTCGGCGTCGGTGACCAGTGGGCCGTCCCCCGTGATCATGTAGGCCCACCGGGCGCGCGACAGCGAGAGGCCCCGCGCTTCCAGGCCCGCGGCGATCTGCTTGTACGTATGGGGAGTGTTTCCCTCGGCGACGACGACATCAAGCAGCAGGTTCAGTTTGCGGGCCAGTTCGAGCTGCGGGCTGACGGGTTCGCCGGCCGGGTTCAGCGAGCCGTGGGATGTTCCGGGGTTGATCACGATCGCCCGCCCCCTTCGAGAACCTCGGGGTGGTTAACCGGGCGGCGGGTCGCCGTCGCCCGGACGTGGCGTTCGATGTCCTCGATCAGCGCCCGCTCGGCCGGGGAGACGGCCTGACCGGGGTTGAGGAGCAGGCTGTCGCGGACTTCGACGTAGCGCCGATACAGGTGGGCACGGGGATCCCTGACGATGAGCAGCATCGGCCAGGTGAGCCGGCGCTCGATGCTCAGCTCCGGCGAGTCCGCCAGGAGACGTTCCCAGAGAGGCGTGATTCGCCACAGCAACTCGCGGTGCCGAACGCTTTTGCGCGCGGATTGGATCGCGTCCGCTGTCGCGGTAAGGCCCAGGCCGACGGCCAGGGATATCGGCGCGGTGAGGAGGGCGAGGTGGTACACCGGGCGCGACCAGACCTGGAAAGCGGTCTCCTTGAGGAGGATCAGTTCCGCTGCATCGAACATGCTGAGCAGCGCGTAGACCAGAACCCACCAGCATCCGAAGGCCACAAACGCAAGCGACACGCGGGTCACCGTGCGCCGTTGGCGTCGAAGGTCCGACAGGCAGGCGTACCCCACCGAGATGGAGAAGAGGGCCATCGCGATCCAGGTCGTGGCGGAGTATGCGGCGAAGTCCCACCGCGTCGGGAACGACTTGTGGATCTCCCGGACAAGGTGCCAGTCGCTGCCGAAAAACAGAATGGCCTGGACGGCGATGATCGCCGCGGCCGCCGCGGCGCTGACCTGCTTGCGTCGCTCGGTCAGTCGTTCACCGGATACCGCCTCCCCCACGAGCGCAGCGAGGAGTGTTATCGCCACGATCGCCGTGGCGTGGAAGATGAAGTACGGCACGTTGACGCCGCCGAGTAGGGCGTCCACCGCGTTGTAGATGACGTGCGGCTGAAGGGACATGGTCGTGGCGAACGCGGTCAGAAACCAGAACAACGTCCGCCGCCGACCGCGAATGACCGAGGGCAGGCAGAAGCCGGCGGTGACCCACAGAAGCGCGGAAACGGCGAGGAGGGCGGTCTGCATCACAGCACCCTGCCGAATCCGGTTTGGGGGCCCTTGGCGGCATCCGCCTCGTCCTCCAGCATGATCAGCGCCAGCCGATCCCCGATCGCCTCCGCGAGGGCCTCTTGGTCGTCGGTGAAGCTGCTCCGGGACAGCGCATAGGCGATGGCGTCCAGCGGGATGAGGGGCGCCAGCAGGGCGACCCGTTCGATCGGCAGAAGTTCCTTCTCGTGACGGAGGATCATGTGGCCGAATTCGTGGTTGATGAATTGCTGGCGGTGAACCGCCGAATCCGTCGGTGCGTGATGGATACGTTCGAAATTCTCACCGGCGACCTCGATCCAGAGCCCGCAGACGCCGGACTCGACCAGGCGCGTGCTGGCGGGGCGGATGACGATCGTCTTCCCCCGGAGCCCCTCCATGTGCCGGTGGAGCAGCTCCGCCGTCAAAGGATGCGGCAGGTGGAGGGCGGCTACCAGGTCGCGCGCCCGCTCCGTGCGTTTTTCGTACCTCAGGCTGTGTTCCCCACTCACTGCGCCACGGCAACCCCCTTCGGGGGACGCCGAATCGGCGTTGGACATGTCTAACAGGTGATAACGTGAATCTCGGTTGGACATGTCTACGCTACCGGGTCGGAGGGCCCGCAGTCGCCATGGGGAGCCAACCATTCACGCTCCTTTCGGAGTGTTCACGCGCACAGTCTCACCGGGGCGACACCGAAGGGGAACGGGGTGTCCACCCGGTGAGGCGGTGCGTGCAGAACTCCGGCGGGCGACGACTCAAATCGGCGAGTCGAACTGCGGAATGCTCGGTATCAGATTCGGGTGCCCACGTCTGCCCCCAGTCTGGGCTGCGGCATCCGCAATAGGGTGGAGCGACGAAAAGACCTGTTGAACCGCGTACTCGACCCGAACAGAGGATGCCCCGTGACAACACTTTTGGACGACGCCATCCACTTCGCGCGCGTTGCGTACTCCAGCCACCGCGACGATTTCGGTCGGCTGGCCATCGAGCATCCGCTTCGCGTGATGGATGCCCTCGCGAGCGACGACAACAGGCTCGTCGCCGTGCTGCACGACACCCTCGTCAACTCGGTCGCCACCCTCAGCGACCTCCGCGCGTTCCTGCCGAACCGCCTCCTGATGGCCGTCAGCGCCCTCGGCAACATCGACGAGGACACGGACGGGATCTCCCTGCAGCAGATCCTGGCCGACCCGATCGCGCTCACGGTGAAGCTCGCGTGCATCGCGGACCTGTCCGATCCGGCCCGCCTGGCCGACCTCGACCCGTTCACCCGGCGGAGCCGGGAATCGCACGCCGTGTCGGCCGCGCTGGCGCTGGGAACGACCCTCCCCGCCGAGCGCGCCCTGATGGTGCCCGCCGGCGTGCAGCGCTGACGCCGGATCCTCAAGAAAGGCCCCGCACCCCGTGTGACACGGGGTGCGGGGCCTTTCCAGGAGAGGTGTCAGCTCTTGGCGTACGCCGGGTGAACTTCATTGTGGGCATCGCCGACGCGGTGCACACGGATGTCGTTCGTGGAACCGGCGATTCCGGGAGGGGATCCGCTGATGACGACGACCTTGTCACCGAGCTGAGCCAGGCCCTGCCCGAGCAGGATGTCGTCCACCTGTCCGAACATGGCGTCCGTGTGCGTGACCCGGTCCACCAGGTAGGTCTGGATTCCCCAGGTCAGCGCGAGGCGACGGCGGATGCCGGGCTCGGGCGTGAAGGCCAGCATCGGGATCTTCGACCGCAGACGCGACATCCGCCTTGCCGAGTCGCCGGACTCCGTGAAGATGCACAGGAACTTCGCTTCGACGAACTCGGCGACCTCGATGGCTGCGAGGGTGATCGCGCCACCCTGGGTGCGGGGTTTGTTCGTCAGCGGGGCGATGCGCTCCAGTCCGTGGTCCTCCGTCGACGCAACAATGCGCGCCATCGTCTGGACCGTCACGACGGGGTATTCGCCGACGCTGGTCTCACCACTGAGCATGACCGCGTCAGCGCCGTCGAGCACGGCGTTCGCGACGTCGGACGTTTCGGCCCGCGTCGGGACCGGGCTGTGGATCATCGATTCCAGCATCTGCGTGGCCACGATGACCGGCTTCGCCATGCGGCGGGCCAGTTCGACGGCATGCTTCTGCACGATCGGGACGGCCTCGAGCGGCAGTTCGACGCCCAGGTCGCCACGGGCGACCATGATGGCGTCGAAGGCGTCGACGATGCCTTCGAGGTTTTCCACGGCCTGCGGTTTCTCGATCTTGGCGATGACGGGGACACGACGGCCCTCTTCTTCCATGATCTCGTGCACGCGAGTGATGTCGGCGGCGTCACGGACGAACGACAGCGCGATCAGGTCCGTTCCGAGGCGGAGGCCCCAGCGCAGGTCCGCCTCGTCCTTTTCGGACAGGGCGGGCACGTTGACGGCGACTCCGGGCAGGTTGATGCCCTTGTTGTTGGAGACGGGGCCGGCGACGATGACCGTGGTGGTGACGACGGTGTCGTTCGTGGCCACGACCTCGACCTTGACCTTGCCGTCGTCGATGAGGAGGAAGTCGCCCGGCCTGACGTCCTGGGGCAGACCCTTGTAGGTCGTGCCGGACAGGTCGCGCGTTCCGACGACATCCTCGGTGGTGATCTTAAAAATGTCTCCGACGGCCAGTTCGTAAGGGCCGCCTTCGAACTTGCCGAGACGGATCTTCGGCCCCTGCAGGTCGACCATGACGGCGACTGCGCGGCCGGAGTCGTTCGCTGCCTTGCGCACGTTGGCGTAAACGCCCTCGTGCACCTGGTAGTCCCCGTGGCTCAGGTTCATCCGGCAGACATCTACACCGGCATCAATAAGGGCTCGAATTTGATCGTAGCTGGATGCTGCCGGCCCGAGCGTGGCGACAATTTTGGCGCGTCTCATTCTGAAAAAACTCCGGTTTCCGCGCTGTTTGGGCGCATGATTTCTGTTGTGGAACGGGAGACCACGGGGTGGTGGATCTCTTGGAATTGACTCACTGGATCAGTGACCAATCAGATTGCGAAGGCATGATCCGTCGGTTTGACCGGAGCAGGCAACTGTGTCTCGCCTTCGAGGAATTTGTCGACCGCTGCCGCAGCAGCCCGGCCTTCAGCGATCGCCCAGACGATGAGTGACTGACCGCGGCCGACATCACCGGCAACGAAAACGCCTTCATGGCTCGTCTGGTAATTGTCGTCACGTTCGACATTACTCCGACCATCGACCGGAATGTGCAGCTGATCGGCGAGGTCGCGGGACTCCGGGCCTGTGAAACCCAGCGCCAGCAGCACGAGATCCGCGGGAATCTCACGTTCGGTTCCGGCCTTCGGCACGCGGCGCCCGTCCAGGAATTCGGTTTCGGCCACGCGGATGGCGCGCACCTCGCCGGCCTCATTGGCCAGGAACTCGACCGTCGACACCAGGAATTCGCGGCTGCCGCCCTCCTCGTGGGCGCTGGACACCTCGAACAGCGTCGGCGACAGGGGCCACGGCTGGTGCTCGGGGCGGTCCGTGCCGGGCTGACGTCCGATGGCGAGATTGGTGACGGATGCCGCGAGCTGGCGGTGTGCCGTGCCGATGCAGTCCGCTCCGGTGTCACCGCCCCCGAGCACAACCACGTGTTTGCCCTCAGCCGTGATCTGCTGGTCGACGGTGTCGCCGGCGCCCACCTTGTTCTGCTGGACCAGGTACTCCATGGCGAAGTGCACCCCGGGGAGGTCACGGCCGGCGACGGGCAGGTCGCGTGGCACCATGGCCCCGGTGGCGATCACGACGGCGTCGTAGCGGGCGCGCAGGTCGGCCCAGGTGAGGTCGACGCCGATGTTCACGCCCGCACGGAAGCGGGTGCCCTCGGCGGTCATCTGAGCCAGGCGGGCCTCGAGGTGCTTCTTCTCCATCTTGAAATCGGGAATGCCGTAGCGCAGCAGCCCGCCGATGCGGTCGTCTCGCTCGAAGACCGCCACGGTGTGACCGGCGCGGGTGAGCTGCTGGGCCGCCGCGAGGCCGGCCGGGCCGGAGCCGACGACGGCAACGGTCTTTCCGGTGAGCCGTCCCGGCGGCTGCGGCTGGACCCAGCCGTTGGCGAACGCCTGGTCGATGATGGACACCTCGACCTGCTTGATGGTGACCGGCGGCTGGCTGATGCCCAGCACGCACGACGACTCGCAGGGCGCGGGGCAAAGCCGCCCGGTGAACTCCGGAAAGTTGTTGGTGGTGTGCAGGCGTTCGATGGCCTGCCGGCCCTCGTCCCGCCAGGTGAGGTCGTTCCACTCGGGGATGATGTTGCCCAGCGGGCAGCCCTGCTGGCAGAACGGCACGCCGCAGTCCATGCACCGTCCGGCCTGGCGTTTCAGCTGCGCGGCATCACCCTGCTCGTAGACCTCTTTCCAGTCCATGAGTCGCACGGACACGGGACGACGCGCGGGAAGCTCACGCTCAGTCGTCTTGAGGAATCCCTTCGGATCAGCCATTGGTTACCTCCAGAATGCGGCTCCAGACAACGTCTCCATCGGGGTCGAGCCCCTCGGTGACGGCGTTCTGCCTGGTGGCCAGGACGGCCGCGTAGTCGCGCGGCAGCACCTTGACGAATGTGGACATGGTGGTTTCGAGGTCGGACAGCAGCCGCGACGCCAGAACCGACTCGGTCTGGTCCCGGTGCTGTTCGAGCAGGTCCTGAACGATCTCACGGTCGGCGCCGCCGAGCGGAAGCAGCGTCAGTTCGCCCGAGTCGAGGGCCTGGCGGTTGACGTTCTCGGTGCGGAGGCCGTACACGTAGGCCGTTCCCCCGGACATGCCGGCCCCGAGGTTGCGCCCGGTCTCACCCAGCACGACGGCCAGTCCGCCGGTCATGTATTCGAGGGCGTGGTCCCCGACCCCCTCGACGACGGCGGTGGCACCGGAGTTGCGCACCAGGAACCGCTCCCCCACGATGCCGCGGATGAACATGCTGCCCTGGGTGGCTCCGTAGCCGATGACATTGCCGGCGATCACGTTCTGTTCGGCCGGGAACAGACTGCCCCGGTCGGGTCGCACGGTGATCTGTCCGCCGGAGAGCCCCTTGCCGACGTAGTCGTTCGAGTCGCCCTCCAGGCGCAGGGTGATGCCACCGGGAAGGAAGGCGCCGAACGACTGTCCCGCACTGCCGGTCAGGGTGACGTCGATCGACCCGGCGGGCAGGCCCTGTGCACCGTGGCGCATGGTGACCCGGTGCCCGAGCATGGTGCCGACGGCCCGTTCGGTGTTGCGGATGGGCAGGGTGATCCTGACCTGGCCGCCGTGTTCGAGCACACTGGCGCTCTGCCGGATGAGTTCGTTGTCGAAGTGGAGCTCGAGTTCGTGTTCCTGTTCGCGGCCGGACTGGCGCGGCTCGTCGGCCGAGAAGTCAGGGCCGACCAGGATCGGAGCCAGGTCGAGCCCCGACGCCTTCCAGTGGGCGAGGGCACCGTTCACGTCCAGGACCTCGCGGTGCCCGATGGCCTCGTCCAGGCTGCGGAATCCGAGTTCGGCGAGGTACTCCCGCACCTCCTGGGCGATGAACTCGAAGAAGTTGACCACGTGCTCCGCCTTGCCCGTGAACCGCTTTCGCAGCTCCGGGTTCTGGGTGGCGACGCCGACGGGACAGGTGTCGAGGTGGCAGACGCGCATCATCACGCACCCTTCCACGATCAAGGGAGCAGTGGCGAAACCGAATTCCTCGGCGCCGAGCAGGGCGCCGATGATGACGTCACGGCCCGTCTTCAACTGGCCGTCCACCTGCAGCACGACCCGGTCGCGCATGCCGTTGAGCATGAGGGTCTGCTGGGTCTCGGCGAGGCCGAGTTCCCACGGGGTGCCCGCGTGTTTGAGTGAGTTCAGCGGGCTCGCCCCGGTTCCGCCGTCATGGCCGGAGATCAGGATCACGTCCGAGAGTGCCTTGGCCACCCCGGCGGCCACCGCTCCGATGCCGGACTGGCTGACCAGCTTGGTGTGGATTCGTGCCTCGGGGTTCGCGCGCTTGAGGTCGAAGATCAGCTGTTTGAGATCCTCGATCGAGTAGATGTCGTGGTGGGGAGGCGGCGAGATCAGGCCGACCCCGGCGGTCGCGTGCCGGGTGCGGGCGATCCACGGGTAGACCTTGGTCGGCGGCAGCTGGCCGCCCTCGCCCGGCTTGGCCCCCTGGGCGAGCTTGATCTGGATGTCGTCGGCGTGGGAGAGGTACATGCTCGTGACGCCGAACCGCCCGGAGGCCACCTGCTTGACCGCGCTGCGGCGCTCGGGGTCAAGCAGGCGGTCGAGGTCTTCGCCGCCCTCGCCCGTGTTTGATTTGCCGCCGAGACGGTTCATCGCGATCGCGAGGGTCTCGTGCGCCTCGGCCGAGATCGAGCCGTAGCTCATGGCCCCGGTCGCGAAACGCTTCACGATCGACGCCACGGATTCCACCTCGTCCAGCGGTACGGCGTGCCGTTTGCCGGTGTTGAAGGTGAACATGCCGCGCAGGGTCATCAGGCTCGACGCCTGGTCGTCGACGAGTTTGGTGTACTCGCGGAAGATGTCGTAGCGGCGCGTGCGGGTGGAGTGCTGCAGCCGGAAGATGGTGTCCGGGTTGAACAGGTGCGGGGATCCTTCCCGGCGCCACTGGTACTCGCCGCCGGTCGCGAGGCGTTCGTGGGCGGTGACGGCCGCGTCCTCCGGGTACGCCGCCGCGTGCCGGGCCTCGTTCTCGGCCGCGATGACCTCGATGCCGATGCCGCCGAGCTTGCTGGTGGTGCCGGTGAAGTACTGGTCGATGAAGTCCTGGCTGAGGCCGACAGCCTCGAAGGTCTGGGCGCCGGCGTAGGACGACACGGTGGAGATGCCCATCTTGGACATGATCTTGAGCACGCCCTTGCCGAGGGCCTTGATCACATTGCGCACGGCCTGCTCCGGCGTGCCGGTGGTGATGAATCCGCTGCGCACGAGGTCCTCGCAGGTTTCCATCGCGAGGTACGGGTTGACCGCGGAGGCGCCGTAGCCGATCAGGAGGGCAACGTGGTGCACCTCGCGCACGTCACCGGCCTCGACCACGATGCCGACCTTCATCCGGTTCTCGGTGCGGATCAGGTGGTGGTGCACGGCGGCGATCATCAGCAGCGACGGAATCGGCGCGAAATCCTTGTTGGAATCTCGGTCCGAGAGCACGAGGAACATCGCGCCCTCGTCGATGGCAGCGTCGGCCTCGGCGCACATCTCCTCGATGCGTGCGGCGAGGGCGTCAGGGCCGTCCTCGAACCGGTAGAGGCCGCGGATGGTCGTGGTGGTGCGGCTGCCGGGGACGGGGTCCATGTGCTGGATCTTGGCCAGCTCGTCGTTGTCGATGACGGGGAAGTCGAGCACGACCTGCCGGGCGTGCTCGGGGCCGACCGACAGCAGGTTGCGCTCCGGGCCGAGACCGAGCCGGAGCGAGGTGACGACCTCCTCGCGGATCGAGTCCAGCGGCGGGTTGGTCACCTGCGCGAACTGCTGCGTGAAGTAGTCGAAGATCAGCCGCGGCCGGTCGCTGAGCACGGCGATGGGAGTGTCGGAGCCCATCGCGCCGAGCGGTTCCCCGCCGGTGCGGGCCATCGGTGCGAGCAGGATCCGCACCTCTTCCTCGGTGTAGCCGAACGTGCGCTGGCGACGCACGACGGATGCCGGCGGGTGCACGATGTGCTCCCGGTCGGGCAGGTCCTTCAGGTTAATCCGTCCGGCATCCAGCCAGGTGCCCCAGGGTTCGCTGGCGGCGAGTTCAGCCTTGATCTCGTCGTCTTCGATCAGCCTTCCGGCGACTGTGTCCACGAGGAACATCTTTCCAGGACGGAGCCGGCCCTTGCGCACCACGCGCGCGGGGTCGATGTCGAGCACCCCGATCTCGCTCGCGAGTACGACCAGGCCGTCATCGGTGATCAGGTACCGGCCGGGGCGCAGCCCGTTGCGGTCCAGGGTCGCGCCGACGAGCGAACCGTCGGTGAAGACGATGGCCGCCGGACCGTCCCACGGCTCCATCAGCATGGAGTGGTACTCGTAGAACGCGCGGCGATCCTCGTCGAGGTCGGTCTGGTTCTCCCAGGCCTCCGGCACCATCATCATCACGGCGTGCGGGAGCGAACGCCCGGAGAGGCTGAGCAGCTCCACGACCTCGTCGAACGAGGCGGAGTCGCTGCCACCGGGGGTGACGATCGGCAGCAGCGGGGCGAGGTCGCCGAGCAGCTCGGATTCGAGCTGGGACTGGCGCGCCTGCATCCAGTTGCGGTTGCCCTGCACCGTGTTGATCTCACCGTTGTGGGCGATCATGCGGAATGGCTGGGCCAGCGGCCAGGACGGGAACGTGTTCGTCGAGTACCGGGAGTGCACGAGCGCGAGCTTCGAGACGAAACGCGGGTCGGACAGGTCAGGGTAGAACGGCTCCAGCTGCAGCGTGGTGACCATGCCCTTGTAGACCATGGTCCGGCACGACAGGGAGGCGAAGTAGATCTCCAATTCGCGTTCGGCACGCTTCCGGAGCCGCACGGCCTGGCGGTCCAGGGCGATGTCGCCCAGCGTCTCTCCGGCCTCCGTCGTCCGGCTGCTCTGCACGAACAGCTGCTGGATCGCGGGCATCGCCGCGCGGGCCAGGTTGCCGACCTCGTCGGGGCGGACCGGCACCTCGCGCCAGCCCAGGATGACCAGGCCCTCTTCCAGGGCGATCCGGGAAATCTGACGCTTGATGCCACTCCTGGCGGTTGGGTTGGTCGGCAGGAACACGTTGCCGACCGCGTAGCGGCCCGCGACCGGCAGGGCGAAGTCGGTGACGGCGCGCAGGAATTCATCGGGGACCTGCGTGATGATGCCCGCCCCGTCACCGGTGCCGGCGTCGGACCCGACGGCGCCGCGGTGCTCGAGGTTGCGGAGCGCATCGAGGGCGAGGGTGATGATGTCATGCCCGGCGGACCCGCGCAGGGTGGCCACCATGGCGAGGCCACAGGCATCGCGTTCGTCGGCAGGGTTGTACAGTCCTTGCGACTCCGGCACACTGCTGAAGCGCGAGAAGAGGGGTGTTTGCGGCATGGGACCGTCCTCAGGAAGATGACTGGCAAGTGGGGACGACGCTGGCCCGCTCAGGTATACATGTGCGCGGCGGCCCGTCATACCGGGACACAAGCCGTGGTCCAGGCTGAAGGCTACCTGGGCCTAGAGGCGCGAGTTGCTGGTGCTTGTGGCTGCAACGTCGTCAGATTCGGCGGGGGTTGCGGCTTCATCACCGTGATCCTCTGAGTCCGAGTCAAACTCATCAGATTCTACCTCAGCGTCGGAGCCCTTCCACTCGCGGCCCGGAACATAGGGGCTGACCTCGACGCCGGTGTGGCGTCGGGTCTGCACCGCGATGAGGATGATTCCGAGCAGGATGGCGGCAAAGGCAGCCCAGATGTTGGTACGGATGCCGAGGAAGATCTCACTCGGATCGACCCGGATCGACTCGAAGAAGCTACGCCCGACGCCGTACCAGATCAGGTAGACGCCGAAGGCCTTGCCCCAGCGCAGGGTGAGCTTGCGTTCGAGCAGCAGGATCACGGCGACGCCGAGGAAGTTCCAGATCATCTCGTAGAGGAACATGGGGTGGAACAGGGTGTCGGCGGGCAGCCCGAGGGGGAAGGCCTGGTTGGTAGATTCGATCTGCAGTCCCCAGGGCAGGGTGGTCGGCAGTCCGAAGAGCTCGTGGTTGAACCAGTTGCCGAGGCGTCCCAGGGCCTGCGCGACGAGCATGCCGGGAGCGAGGGCGTCGGCGAAAGACCAGAAGCGCACCCCGGCCATGCGGCAGCCGATGAACGCGCCGACGGCCCCACCGAGGAGCGCTCCGAAGATGGCGTTGCCGCCGTTCCAGATGGCGAAGACCTCCAGCGGGTCGGCGCCCTCGTAGAAGTAGTCGCCGGGGTGGGTGAGCACGTGGTAGAACCGGGCGCCCACGATTCCGAGCGGTACCGCCCAGAGAATGATGTCCAGGACCACTCCCGGCTCGCCGCCGCGCTGGGTCAGGCGGCGGGAGGTCATCACGGTCGCCGCGATGATCCCGGCGAGGATGCATAGGGCGTAGGCGTGGATGGTGAACGGTCCGAGCGTGAAGGAACTCCACTCGGGGCTCGGGCTCGGAATGCTCAGAGGTATAAACACCTGGGGACTACCTTTCATCGTGGCGTCGGCCACCCGGGGGCGAACGATCGACCGCCGGGGTCAATTTACCCTAGCTGGCGGGCCGGATCTCCCGCGCGCCGGCCGCGAGCTCACGGGCGAGGGCGGCGACTGCCGGCACTCCCCCGTCGGAGAGCGCCTTGACGAGGGCGGATCCGACGATGGCGCCGTCCGCGTAGCCGAGGATCTCGCGAACCTGTTCCGGCGTGGAGATGCCGAGGCCGACGCACGCGCTGGTCGAGCCGGCGGCCCGCAGCCGGTCGATCAGGATGCGGGCGGCGGAGTCGACGTCGCCGCGGGCACCGGTGATCCCCATGGTGGACACGGCGTAGACGAAGCCGCGGCTCGCCTCGACGGCCTGCTTCAGGCGGGCGTCCGAGGAGGACGGAGCGGCCAGGAACACCCGGTCGAGACCGGTGCGTTCGCTCGCGGCGACCCAGTCCGCCGAGTCGTCGGGAATCAGGTCGGGCGTGATCAGGCCGGCGCCGCCCGCGGCGAGCAGGTCATCGGCGAAACGATCGACCCCGTACTGCACGATGGGGTTCCAGTAGGTCATCACCAACACGGGCACGTCGACCTGCGCGGTGATCGCGGCCACGGCTTCGATGCCATGGCGCAGTCGGAAACCGTTCGCCAGGGCCCTCTGGGTGGCGGCCTGGATGACCGGGCCGTCCATCACCGGGTCGGTATACGGCAGGCCGAGCTCGAGGATGTCGACGCCGTTGTCGGCCAGGGCCACGGCCGCGTCGATGCTCTCGGAGAGCGTGGGGAATCCGACCGGCAGATACCCGATCAGGGCGCCGCCGCCCTCGGAGCGGCGCCGCGCGATGGTGGCCTCGACCGTGCTGCCGCCCGCTGCCGGGTGGCGCGCTGCCGGGTTGCCTGTTGCCGGGTTGCCTGTCACTGCCGAGTTGCTCATAGCTGTTCCGCGCCCTTGTCGAGCAGGTCGAAGTACCGACCCGCGGTTTCCATGTCCTTGTCGCCGCGGCCGGACAGGTTGACCAGGATGGTGGCGTCGGGGCCGAGCTTTTTGCCGAGGTCGAGGGTTCCGGCGAGGGCGTGTGCCGACTCGATGGCCGGGATGATGCCCTCGGTTCGACTGAGAAGGCGCAGGGCGCTCATCGCCTCGGCGTCCGTGACCGGCAGGTAGGTGGCACGGCCGATGCTCGCCAGCCACGAATGCTCCGGGCCGACGCCCGGGTAGTCCAGGCCGGCGGAGATCGAGTGCGACTCCACGGTCTGGCCGTCTTCGTCCTGCAGAAGGAAGCTGCGCGCGCCGTGCAGGATGCCGGGACGTCCCTTCGTGATCGTCGCGGCGTGGCGGAGGGTTTCCGCGCCCTCCCCGCCGGCCTCGTAGCCGTACAGGGCGACGTCGGGGTCGTCCAGGAACGCGTGGAAGATGCCCATGGCGTTGGAGCCGCCGCCGACGCAGGCGGTGACAGCATCGGGCAGGCGGCCGGTGAGGTCGAGGACCTGCTGGCGGGCCTCCTCGCCGATGATCTTCTGGAAGTCGCGCACCATGGCCGGGAACGGGTGCGGGCCGGCCACGGTCCCGAAGATGTAGTTGGTGGTCTCGACGTTGGTCACCCAGTCGCGCATGGCCTCGTTGATGGCGTCCTTGAGGGTGCGGGAGCCGGTCGTGACCGACACGACCTCGGCACCGAGCAGGCGCATCCGTGCCACGTTCAGGGCCTGCCGCTCCGTGTCCACCTCGCCCATGTAGACCACGCAGTCGAGGCCGAACAGGGCGGCCGCGGTGGCGGTGGCCACCCCGTGCTGGCCGGCGCCGGTCTCGGCGATCACGCGGGTCTTGCCGATCCGCTTGGTCAGCAGGGCCTGCCCGAGCACGTTGTTGATCTTGTGCGAGCCGGTGTGGTTGAGGTCTTCCCGCTTGAGGATGATGCGGGCGCCGCCGGCGTGCGCGGCGAACCGCGGCACCTCGGTGATGATGGAGGGCCGACCGGTGTAGCTGCGGTGCAGTTCGGTCAGCTCGGCCGCGAATGCGGGGTCCTGACGGGCCAGCGCGTACTCGCTGGTGAGTTCGTCGAGGGCCGCGACGAGGGATTCCGGCACGAACCTCCCGCCGAATTCACCGAAGTAGGGGCCCGCCTGCGCCCGGAGGGATTCTGAGTCGAGTGGGGAGGACATTCAAACCGCCAGGAATTCGGTGAGGGTGCGGATGGGATCGTTGGTGACGAGGGCTTCGCCGACGAGCACGACGTCGGCGCCGGCCGCGCGATAGTGTGCCACGTCCGCGGCCGTCTTGACAGCGGATTCGGCGACCCGGACAACGCCGGAGGGGATCCGGCCGGCCAGCCGGCCGAACAGGTCCTGGTCCAGCTCGAAGGTCGTCAGGTCGCGGGCGTTCACGCCGACCAGGCTCGCGCCGATATCGAGGGCTCGGTCGACCTCGTCGGCGCTGTGGGTTTCGACCAGGGCGGTCATGCCCAGTTCGCGCACGAGGTCGTGCAGGGAGACCAGTGTGGCCTGGTCCAGGGCCGCCACGATCAGCAGCACCATGTCGGCGCCCGCGGCCCGGGCTTCGAAGACCTGGTACGGAAGCCCGATGAAGTCCTTGCGGAGCACCGGAATCTGCACGGCCGAACGCACCTGCTCCAGGTCGGAGAGCGACCCGAGGAACTTGCGGCCCTCGGTGAGGACGCTGATCGCGCTGGCGCCGCCGAACTCGTAGGAGACGGCGAGTGCCGCGGGATCGGAGATCTCGGCCAGGGTTCCCCGGGAGGGGCTGGCCCGCTTGACCTCGGCGATGATCTTGACGCGTGGCGCCGGGGCGAGCACCGACAGGGCATCGATGGCCGGCGCCCGGATGAGGGCCGCCGCCTGGACGACGTCGAAGGAACGGGTGACGCGACGCGCTTCCGCGTCGGCGACCGCCCCGGCTAGAAGATCAGACAGCACTCGACTAGTGACCCTGGTGCGAGGACTCGTGCTCGGCCACGCCGTAGCCGACCTTGGCGAGCACCCAGCCGGTGAGCAGACCGACGACCAGAAGACCGGCGGATGCCCAGACGAGCCATTCCACCGCGAGGAAGAACGCGACGGTCCCGATCGCGATGGCCAGCAGCATGATGGTCACGGCGGTCCAGGCGGCGATCGAATGGCCTTCGCCAGGGTCTACCGATTCGAAGCTCATGGTTCTCCTTTTGTGCGTTGACGGGCAAAACAAGTCTAGCGGCCTCAGGGTTCCCCGGCCTTCTCGTGCAGCTTCGCGCTGCGGCGATTCAGGTCTCGATTGGCACCGGAGTCAGCGCTGTGCCGTGGGGTCTTCTCCGCGGCTCAAGCCGTCCCAGTCGTCGACGGCGTCGTGCCCGGTGTCGACGCCGGCGGCCGCGGCGTCCGTCCCGCCGGTGGAATCGGCCGGGGCGAAGCGCACGGCCTGGTAGCGGGTCGTCGGTCCGGGCCAGCGGCGGGCGGTGACCAGGACGCTGACGCCCACGGCGGCCATCACGACGCCGGCGAGCAGCGCCAGGTACGGCCACGGCGTCGCTACTGCGGAGACCACCCCGTCCAGGACGGACTCCCTGCCCGAGACCCCGGTGGCCTTGGTGATGGCACCCGCGCTGGCCGCGGCCGGACCGGTGACTGCGGTGAGCGCCGCCAGAAAAACGGAGAGCCCGAGCAGCACCTCCAGGAGGCCCAGAACGAACCGGATCACCGGGCCGGCGATCGTGAGGGCGCCGGCGAGGGCGAGCCCGGCCATGGCCAGGGCGGTGAGTGCCGGCGACGCGGTCGCGCCCGTCACCTCGAGGCTCTGCCGGGCGGTGCCGGACTGTGCCACGACGGCGTTCACCCAGGTCTGCGTCCAGGCGAGCAGGGCCAGTCCGCTGGCCAGCAGCACGACCAGGACGTGGGCGAGCTTGAGCCGCCGGGAAGAGGGCATCTAGCGCACCCTCTTCATCGCGTTGGCCACGGCGACGGCCCGGAGCGGGGCGGCGGCCTTGTTCTGCGATTCCTGGTACTCCGAGGCGGGGTCGGAATCGGCGACCAGGCCACCGCCGGCCTGCACCCGGGCGACGCCGTTCATGATCGTGGCGGTGCGGATGGCGATGGCCAGGTCCGCGTCGCCGGCGAAGCCGAAGTAGCCGACCACTCCGCCGTACACGCCGCGCTGGGCCGGTTCGAGGTCGTCGATGATCTCCAGCGCCCTCGGTTTCGGCGCCCCCGAGAGGGTGCCGGCCGGGAAGGTGGCCCGGAACACGTCGATGGCCGACCGGTTCGGCAGCAGGTTGCCTTCCACCGAGGACACCAGGTGCATGATGTGGCTGAACCGTTCGATCCGCATGAACTCGGTGACCTCCACCGAGCCGGCGGCGCACACCTTGAGCAGGTCGTTGCGGGCGAGGTCGACGAGCATCAGGTGCTCGGCGCGTTCCTTCGGGTCGCCGGCCAGCTCTGTCTCGAATGCGGCATCGGCTTCCGGGGTCGCCCCGCGGGGCTTCGAGCCGGCGATGGGGTGAGTGAAGACCCGGTCGTTCTGCACCTTGACGAGTGCCTCCGGGGAGGAACCGACGATCCAGTAGCCGTCCCCGGCCGGTGACTCGAGGCTGAGCAGGTACATGTACGGGGACGGGTTGAGGCTGCGCAGCACCCGGTACACGTCGATCGGGTCGGCCGTGCATTCCTGGTCGAACCTCTGGGAGATGACGACCTGGAACACGTCGC
Organism: Cryobacterium shii; assembly: GCF_004402595.1. GTDB lineage: Bacteria > Actinomycetota > Actinomycetes > Actinomycetales > Microbacteriaceae > Cryobacterium > Cryobacterium shii. The sequence goes on from NZ_SOFY01000013.1 coordinate 26,195, forward strand.
CGGCGACGATGTGGTCCTTGGCGACGTCGACCGAGGCGAGGAAATCCTCCCGCTTCGTGCGGTTGGCGGGGCTGGCGGGCGTGGACAGGTCGACCTCGGCCAGCCAGGCCTCCGAGGGCTCGGCCAGCCGTGTCTGCAGCGCATCCAGACGGTGCTGCGCCGACGCCCACAGGACGTCCGGGGTGTCGAACCCGTCGTTGAGCACGTTGGCGATCAACTGCACGGTGCCGTACTTGTGGTCGATCACGACGAGGTCGGCCACGAAGCTGAAGGCCTGGCCCGGCACCTCGTAGTCGGCGGGCGGGCGATTCGGCAGGTGCTCGATCTGCCGGATCGCCTCCCAGCCGATGAAACCGACCAGACCGCCGGTGAGGGGCGGGTGCCCCGGCATTTTCGGCGTCTCCCACCGGGCGTGGAGCGCGGCCAGCGCCGCCAAGGGTCCGAGGTCGACGACGTCGCCGAGCGCGCGGGCGGCCGACATGCCGTAGTCGAGCCAACGGGCCTCGTCGCCCTGCTGGGTGAGTACACCGAAGGAGGACACTCCCACGAAGGAGAACCGCGACCAGATGCCGCCCTGCTCCGCGGACTCGAGCAGGAAGCTGCCCGGCCGGCCGGCCGCCAGCTTGCGGTAGATGCCGACCGGGGTCTCCCCGTCGGCGAACAGTTCGCGTACCACGGGGATCACGCGGTGCTCGGTCAGGAGGGCGGAGAACCGCTCCGGCGTGGTGGATGCGGCCGCCGTGGAACCGGCGGGGCTGGTGTCATCCGTTGCCATGGTCATTCCTTCGGCTGGTCGGCGTTTTCGATGGACCCGGCGGGCCGGCTCGGGCGAGCGCCGGCCACGACCTCGATGCCCCGGCCCACGAAGCAGGTGCGGGTGCCGGTGTGGCAGGCCGCTCCGACCTGGTCTACCTGCACGAGGAGGGTGTCGGCGTCGCAGTCAAGCGCGGCGGACTTCACGTACTGGCCGTGCCCGGACGTGTCGCCCTTACGCCAGTATTCCTGGCGGCTGCGGGACCAGAAGGTCACGCGCCCTTCGGTCAGGGTGCGGCGCATGGCCTCCCGGTTCATCCAGCCCAGCATCAGCACCTCGCCGGTGTCCCACTGCTGCACCACCGCCGGCAGCAGTCCGTCGGAGTTGAAGACGGCGCGTTGGAGGGCCTCGTCCGGGGCGGAGAGCTGGGGGGTCGACGACTGGTCGGTCATTGCGGGGCCGTTTCGGATCGGGTGGGGCGCGGCATGTCAGCGCACCGGCATTCCGGCGCGCCGCAGTTCCTGCTTGACGTCGCCGATGGTCAACTGGCCGCTGTGGAACACGGACGCCGCGAGCACGGCGTCCGCTCCCGCCGCGATGGCCGGGGGGAAGTCCTCGACCTTCCCCGCCCCGCCCGACGCGATCACCGGCACGGCGCTCAGCTCCCGCATCAGCGTGATCAGTTCGAGGTCGAACCCGGCCTTGGTGCCGTCGGCGTCGATGGAGTTCACGAGCAGTTCGCCCACCCCCAGCGCGATGGCCGTGCGCGCCCAGGCGAGCGCGTCCAGGTCGGTTTCGGTGCGACCGCCGTGAGTGGTGACGAGGAAACCGGATTCCGTTCGCCCGCTGCGTTTGACGTCGAGCGAGAGTACGAGCACCTGGGAGCCGAACCGGTCGGCGATCTCGCCGATCAGGGCCGGGCGCCTGATGGCGGCGCTGTTCACGCCGACCTTGTCGGCCCCGCTGGCCTGCAGACGCGACACGTCCTCGACACTGCGGATGCCGCCGCCGACCGTGAGCGGGATGAAGACCTGTTCCGCGGTGGCCCGAACCACGTCGTAGGTGGTGGCGCGGTTGTCGACGGTCGCGGTCACGTCGAGGAAGGTGAGTTCGTCGGCGCCCTGCTCGTAGTAGCGGCGGGCGAGTTCGACCGGGTCGCCGGCGTCACGGAGGTTCTGGAAGTTCACGCCCTTGACCACGCGGCCGTCGGCCACGTCGAGGCAGGGAATCACCCGCACCGAGAGAGTCACGTTTTTGTTCTCCGTTACCGTTTGCCGACCGACCGCGTCAGAGGCGGGCGTTGTGGATGGCGCTGATCAGGATGGCGCGCGCGCCGAGCTCGTAGAGGGCGTCCATGACGTGGTTCGTGTTCAGGCGCGGGATCATCACCCGAACGGCCACCCAGTCCGGGTCGTGCAGGGACGACACCGTGGGCGACTCGATGCCCGGCGCCAGCAGGCAGGCGTCGTCGAGGAGCGTCAGGGGGATGTCGTAGTCCATCAGCACGTACTGGCGGGCGACGAGCACGCCCTGCAGCCGGCGCAGCAGGGTCGCGATGCCGGGCTTGTCGTTTTCGGAGCTGATCAGCACGGCGGTGGACTGCAGGATGACCGGGCCGAAGATCTCCAGGCCGGCCTTGCGCAGGGTGGTGCCGGTGGAGACCACGTCGGCGACGGCATCCGCCACGCCCAGCTGCACGGCGGACTCGACGGCGCCGTCGAGGGGAACCAGGTGCACCTCGACGTCGTGCCCGGCGAGGAAGGTCTCGACCAGTCCGGGGTAGCTCGTCGCGACGCGCAGTCCGGACAGGTCGGCCAGGGTGGAGAAGCGGCCGGCCGGTCCGGCGAAGCGGAACGTGGAGTCGCCGAAGTCGAGGCTGGCGATCTCCTGGGCGGTGGAGCGCGAGTCGAGCAGCAGGTCGCGGCCGGTGATACCCACGTCGAGGGCGCCGGAGCCGACGTAGGTCGCGATGTCCCGCGGGCGCAGGTAGAAGAACTCGACGTCGTTCAGCGGGTCGGAGACCACGAGGTCGCGCGGGTCACGGCGACCGGTGTAGCCGGCCTCGTGCAGCATCTGGGCGGCGGTTTCGGACAGCGAGCCCTTGTTGGGCACGGCAATTCTCAGCATGGGATCACTCTCTGCGTTTGGAAGAATCTTTGCGGGCTCGGAAACGATCGGCTGCTACAGATGCCGGTAGACGTCGGCGGGGGTGAGCCCCTTCGCCAGCATCATCACCTGCACGTGGTACAGCAGCTGGCTCATTTCGGCCGCCGCCTCGTCGTCGCTCTGGAACTCGGCAGCCATCCAGACTTCGGCGGCTTCCTCCACGATCTTCTTGCCGATGGCATGCACGCCGGCATCGAGCTCGCGCACGGTCCCCGAGCCCTCCGGCCGAGTCCGGGCTTTGTCGCTCAGTTCAGCAAACAGGTCGTCGAAAGTCTTCACCTGTCTAGGGTACTAGTGCGCGTGCGGGTGTTCGTTCGCGGCGGCGCGCAGCAGGGCGATCTGCTTCGCCGGGTCGGGCGAGTTGAACACGCTGGAGCCCGCCACGAAGGTGTTGGCCCCGGCCTCGGCGGCGATCACGATCGTCTCCTCGGTGATTCCGCCGTCGACCTGCAGCCAGATGTCCAGGCCGGTCTTATTCACGGCCTCGGACAGGGTGCGGAGTTTGCGCATGGTGGAGGGCATGAAGCTCTGGCCGCCGAAGCCGGGTTCGACGGTCATGATCAGCACCTGGTCGAACTCGGGCAGCAGCTCGAGGTAGGGCTCGATGGCCGTGCCGGGCTTGAGGGCGATGCCGGCCCGGGCGCCGATCTGGCGGAGCCTCCGGGCCAGGGCGACCGGGTTGGTGGTGGCCTCGGCGTGGAAGGTGACCGAGAACGCCCCGGCCTCCGCGTAACCCGGTGCCCAGAGTTCCGGGTTTTCGATCATCAGGTGCAGGTCGAACGGAAGCGGGGACACCTGCGCCAGCCGGTCGACCACGGGCGGCCCGAACGTCAGGTTGGGCACGAAGTGGTTGTCCATGATGTCGACGTGCACCAGGTCAGCCGAGCGGATGCGGCCGAGGTCACGTTCGAGATTGGCGAAATCGGCGGCGAGAATGCTGGGGTTAATCCTGGTGACCATGTTTTCACCCTACTGCGGTGAGCCACTCTGGAGTGGCGGAGGGTCCCGGCCCTCGCAGCGGCGCAAATCCAGGCGGGCCCGACCCGCCCGACCCGCCCGACCCGCCCGACCCGCCCGAACGAATTCGACGGAGATTTTGCCGGAATCGGCCCCAAACACACCTGAAAACACGGTTTTAGACCAGAATCTCCGTCGAATTGGTTCGACACCGGTGCACCGGATCGAGCCGGAGGCACCGGCTATGCGGTGCGCTCGAGCAGCGTGATGAACATGGCGTCGGTGCCGTGGCGGTGCGGCCAGAGTTGCACGCTGTGGCCGTCGTCGGGGAGGTCAAGCTCGGAGCTGCTCAGCCCCTGCAGCACGGCGGCAGTGTCGAGGGTGTGTACCCGGTCGCCCCACTTCTTGAGGGCGGACGCGACGATCCCGCGGGTTTCCGCGATGTGCGGCGAGCAGGTGACGTAGGCGAGGATGCCGCCGGGCTTGAGGGCGCCGAGGGCCGCGTCGATCAGGCCGGACTGCAGGTCGGAGAGCTCGGCGACGTCCTTGGGCTGCTTGCGCCAGCGCGCTTCCGGGCGGCGGCGCAGCGCGCCGAGCCCGGTGCACGGAGCGTCGAGGAGGATCCGGTCGAATTCCTCGGGGTGCGCGTCGGCGAAGGTGGTGCCGTCCTGCTCCCAGACCGCCACATCGGTCGGGACGGCGGCCAGAGCCTTGCGCACGAGTGTGGCCCGGGCCGGGACGAGTTCGTTGGCGACGAGGTGGGCTCCCCCGCCCAGCGCTTCGGCGGCCAGCAGCGCGGCCTTGCCGCCGGGGCCCGCGCAGAGGTCGAGCCAACGCTCTCCCGGTGCGATCGGCCGGGCCCGGCTGAGGCTGAGGGCGGCCAATTGGGAACCCTCGTCCTGCACCCGGACGCGGCCGTCGCTGTCCTGCATTATGTGCAGGGGGTCGCCGCCGGCGAGCACGAAGCCGGCCGGCGAGAACGCGTTGGCGACGCCGAGACCCTCGGTGTCCTCCGTGTTGCTCAGGCCGGGCAGGGCCACCATGTTCACCCGGGGTGCGGCGTTGTCGGCGATCAGGAGGTCTTCCAGCTCGGCCTCGCGCCCTTCGAGGCGCAGGGACTGGCGGAACGCCCGCACCACCCAGACCGGGTGCGAGTGCTCCGCGGCGAGCCGGTCGTCCTCGCCGGTGGCCCCGGCGAGGACGCGGTCGCGCCACTCCTCGGGGGTGGAACGGGAGATGGTGCGCAGCACCCCGTTCGTGAACCCGGTGGCCGCGCGGGACCCGACCTGGCGGGCCAGTTCGACGGACTCATTGACGGCCGCGTGGGTCGCCACCCGGGTGGCGAGCAGCTGGTGCGTGCCCAGGCGCAGCACGTCGAGGATGGCCGGGTCGATCGCGGTGACCGGGCGACCGGCCGCCTCGGCGATCACCCGGTCGTAGAACCCCTGCATCCGCAGGGTTCCGTAGGTCAGCTCGGTGGCCAGCGCGGCATCCGCGGTGTTCAGGGCCGCCCGTTTGATGCGGGTGGGCAGCAGCAGGTTGGCGTAGGCGTCGGATTCCCGCACTGCGGCGATCACCTCGTAGGCGACCCGGCGGGCCGGCTGCACGAAGTCGGTGGGGGCCCGCTCCCGCCGACGCTCCTGGCGGCGCGGTTCCTGCCTCCGGTCACGGTTAAGCTCGTCGCTCATGAGGCGACCACCTCCGTCGCCGCTACTCCACGCCACCAGTCGACTGCCTTCATTGGTTTCTTTCCGGCCGGTTGCACGGTGACGAGCTCGAGGGGCTCCGTTCCCGTTCCAATCAGCACTTTCTTGTCGATCTCTCGGATCAGGCCTGCGGGGTGCGGCTCGGCCCCCGTGGCCGGGGCCACGTCGAGAAGTTTGAGGCGGGCGCCGGCGAGCTCCGTGAAGGCGCCGGGCTCCGGGGTGACGCCGCGCACGCGGCTGTACACGGCCTGCGCCGATGCGGACCAGTCGATGCGGGCATCCGCGAGGGTGAGTTTGGGGGCGAGGGTGACCTCGCCGACCTGGGCCACCGGTGAGACGACGCCGGCCTCGAGGTCATCGATCACCTGCAGCAGCAGCCGGGCGCCGCTCTCACTGAGGCCCGCGAGCAGGCTGCCGGAGGTGGCATCCGCGCCGATCGTCTCGGACGACTGGGCGAACACCGGGCCGGCGTCGAGCTCGGGCACCAGCTGGAACACGGCGGCACCGGTGAGTTCGTCCCCGGCGATGACGGCGCACTGCACGGGCGCCGCGCCGCGCCAGCGCGGTAGGAGGGAGAAGTGCAGGTTGATCCAGCCCAGTCTGGGCACCGACAGGAGCGGCTCGCGGACGAGTCCGCCGTAGGCCACGATCACCCCGAGATCGGGTTGCAGGGCGGCGATCTCCTCGGTCGCGGACGCGTCGAGGCGGTTTGCCTTCAGCAGGCGCAGCCCGCGCTCCTCGGCGGCCTGCGCCACTGGCGAGGGGGTGAGCAGGCGTTTACGGCCGAGCGGGGCATCCGCCCGGCTGATGACGGCCGCGATCTCGTGGCGGGAATCGTTCAGCAGCACCAGGCTGGGCACGGCCGCCTGGGGCGTGCCGGCGAAGACGAGTTTCATTTAGAGCAGCTCCGGGTCATCGAATCGTACTTTGAGTGTAGGCGCGGGGCGGAACGCTGCCCCCTTGGGGCGCCGACGCCGGGCCGCATTGCGCACGATGGCGGCTTTGAGGAGCCGGGCCACGTCGTCGCCGGTGCTGCCGTACGCGAAGCGCACGATGGCGCGCACGAGCGGCGCCCCCGTGCTACCCGGCCCCGCGCTGCCAGGCTCCGTGCTGACCGGGCCGAGCACGTCCACGCCGTCCATCCCGGCCAGGTCGACCACGGCCACGGCGACGTCCGCGGCGGTGCCGGTGACGGATGCGACGCGCACCGCGGGCGGGAATCGCAGCTGGCGCCGGTCGTACAATTCCGCCGCGGCGAGAGCCTCGGGCTGCCAGTTGTTCAGCGACCGCGCCAGGACCCCGCCGACCCCGACCAGGATCACCGGGGCGCCCGGTCCCGCGAGGGCGGCGGCATTGGACCACCAGCGGAGGCAGTCCTCCCCGACCCGCAGGGACTCGCGGGCGAGCATCCGTTCGCCGTCCAGCAGCAGGATGGCTCGGTAGCCGCCGGTCGGGATGGGCTCCGCCCCGCGGGTGGCGATCACCAGGGCCGGTTCGGCCCCCAGCTGCTGCAGCTGATGGTCGCCGTCGGCCACGATCACCCGTGCGCCGGGGAACGCCCGGCCGAGTTCCTCGGCGGTGCGCCCGGTGCCCAGGGTGACCACCCGCAGGCTCCGGCCGTCGCAGTGCACGCAGGCCCAGTCCGCCGCGAGGGCGCCACACCAGCGGCACGACGGGGTGGCCGAAGCCGAGGCCAGGCCCAGCGGGCCTTGGCACGTGGTGCAGCGGGCGGACTTCTTGCAGCTCTGGCAGGCGAGCATGGGTGCGTAGCCCGGGCTGGCCACCTGCACCAGGACGGGGCCGTGTTTGACGGCCTCCTTGGCGGCCAGCCACGCGGCCGTGGGGATGCGCGCGGCCCGCGCCTGCGGGTCGGGCTCCGACTGGAAGTCGGTGGGGATCACCCGGGGATGCCGGTTCCGGGCCGGGTGCACCTCGGTCAGCCAGCCGATTTCGACCAGGCGCTGCACCTCCACTGTGCGGGAGTGGCCGAGGAACACCAGCGCGCAGTCGGCCTGCCCCTGGCGCACGAGGGAGGCGTCGCGGGCGTGCACATAGGGGCTGAGCGGTTCGCTGTGCAGCGGGTCCCCGTCGTCCCAGAGCGCGATCAGGCCGAGGTCATGGGCGGGCGCGTAGACCGCGGACCGGTTGCCGAGCACGATCCGCGGCGCCGGCTCGAGGCAGGCCAGGAACGCCCGATACCGGTCCGGGTTCGGCTGACGGGCGTCGACCCGGCTGACGGAGCCGGTCGGGGCAAGCTGGTCGAGGGCCGCCTGCACCTGGTCCTGGTCGCGGTAGTCCGGAACGACGAGCACCGCGCTGCGGCCGGCGGCCAGGGTCGCCACGGCCAGCTCAGCCATGGTCCGCGCCCAGAGCCCGATGGTGCGTCCGTCCGGAAGCGGCACGAGGTCGGGCACTGCGGCGACGCAGAGCCGCTGCCGGGCCAGCACGGGCGGGCCGAGTGAGTCCTGGGGGTAGTCGGTGAAGAACGCAACGGTATCCGTTGCGCTCGAAGCGTCGCCCGGCACGGCGTCGGCCCCGGCCGCCGCTCGCGCGGCCAGCCACGCCTTCTCCACCCGCACCTGCCGCGGCGGCACGGCGAGACGGATGATGTCGCTCGCGTTCCCGGCGGCCCGGTCGGCCAGTCGCCGGGCCAGCTGCCAGACCGCCGGGGTCAGCACCTGGGCCGCGGAGACCACGCCGTCGATGGGGCTGAGCGCGCCCTGGAACTCGGCACCGGCCTCGGCCTGCGCCTGTTCCGGCGCGCCCAGGACCTCGATCAGGTAGCCCTCGGCGACCCGGCTGGCCGAGCGCAGCGGCACCTTGACCCGCACGCCGGGAAGGGCGAGGTCCGCGAGCTCCGGAGGAATGCTGTAGTCGAACAGGTGGTCGAGCTGGGGAAGGGGCGAATCGATCAGCACGCGTGCCACGAGGCCGGCGCGGGTCACCGTCAGCGTCCCTGTCGTCGGCGCCGCTCCGGCCTGGTCACAACACGGCTGGTCACAACACGGCTGGTCACAACATGGCAGGTCAAAGCCGGGCTGCGCTTCGCAGGTCGTCGACCCGGTCGAGTCGCTCCCAGGTGAAGTCGGGCAGTTCCCGGCCGAAGTGGCCGTAGGCGGCCGTCTGCAGGTAGATCGGGCGGAGCAGGTCGAGGGACGCGATGATCGCGGCCGGGCGGAGGTCGAAGACCTCGCGGATCGCGGCGGTGATGTCACGGTCCGGGAGGGTGCCGGTGCCGAAGGTCTCCACGTACAGCCCGACCGGGGAGGCCTTGCCGATCGCGTACGCGACCTGGATTTCGAGTCGCTCGGCGAGTCCGGCGGCCACCGCGTTCTTGGCGACCCAGCGCATCGCGTAGGCGGCGGACCGGTCGACCTTCGAGGGGTCCTTGCCGCTGAACGCTCCCCCCCCGTGCCGGCTCGAGCCACCGTAGGTGTCGATGATGATCTTGCGGCCGGTGAGGCCGGCATCACCCTGGGGGCCGCCGATCTCGAAGCGGCCGGTTGGGTTGATCAGCATGTTCAGGTCGCTGGAATCAAGCTCGACCCGGGCGAGCACGGGCCGGATGACCAGTTCTTCGACCTCGGCGCGCAGCCGTTCGTTGGAGACCGACGGCGAGTGCTGGGTGGAGAGCACGACGGTCTGCACGGTCCGCGGCGTGATGCCGTCGTAACCGATGGTGACCTGGGTCTTGCCGTCGGGACGCAGGTAGTCCAGTTCGCCGGATTTGCGCACCTCGGCCAGGCGTTCCGCGAGGCGGTGCGCGATCCAGATCGGGATCGGCATCAGCTCGGGCGTCTCGCGGGTGGCGTAGCCGAACATGATGCCCTGGTCGCCGGCTCCCTGACGGTCGAAGTCGTCGACGCTCGACTCTTCCCGGCGCTCGAAGGCGTTGTCGACGCCCTGCGCGATGTCGGGAGACTGCCCGCCGATGGAGATCTCCACACCGCAGGACCGGCCGTCGAACCACACGTCCGACGAGTCGTAGCCGATGTCGGTGATGCACTTGCGCACGATCGACGGGATCTCGACGTAGGCCTCGGTGGTGACCTCGCCCGCCACGTGCACGAGGCCGGTCGTGACGAGGGTCTCGACCGCGACGCGGCTGTTCGGGTCTTCGGCGAGGAGGGCGTCGAGGATGCTGTCGGAGATCTGGTCGCAGATCTTGTCGGGGTGACCCTCGGTGACTGATTCCGAGGTGAAGAGGCGAAGATCGCTCATCTGGCCCGTCTCTGTTGATGAACACGCCGGTGAACAACGTGTTGAAGTGAACATGGTGAAAAAACCCGACCCGACCGGCCCCGGAGGACTCCGGCGCCGCGAACAGCCCGGCAACCCGTGAACGGATGCCCGGCAGGCTCAGGCGATCAGGTCAAGGATGCGCTGGGCCACCGACATCTTGGTTCCGGAGGCCTCACACACTATATCTCCAGCGCTGTCGAGCACCCTGACTTCGTTACGGTCCGAGGCAAATCCCTCCGACCATCCCACCCGGTTGACCACCAGGAAATCGCAGCCCTTGCGGGCGAGCTTGGCCCGGCCCAGGGCGAGAAGCAGGTCAGGGTCGGTCTCGGTTTCGGCGGCGAAGCCGATCAGGACCTGCCCGGGCTTCTTCCCGGCCGCGAGCCCGGCCAGGATGTCGGGGTTGCGGGTGAGTTCCAGCACGAGCGAGTCCCCGGTGTCGTCCTTTTTGATCTTGTCTGCCCGTACGGTCGCCGGCCGGTAGTCCGCCACCGCGGCGGCCATGATCACGGCGTCGGCGTCGGCGGCTGTCTCGGTGACGGCCCGTTCCAGGTCGAGCGCCGAGCTCACCAGCAGGAGTTGAACCGTGGTGGGGGCCGGGACCTCCAGGTTGGCGGCGATCAGGATCACGGTGGCTCCCCGTGCCGCGGCGGACTCCGCCAGGGCTACGCCCTGCTTGCCGCTGGAGCGGTTCCCGAGGAAGCGCACCGGGTCGAGCGGTTCCCGGGTGCCGCCGGCGGTGATCACGATGCGCTTCCCCGCGAGGTCCGACTGCGGGCGGCCGTTCTCAGTCGCGGCCAGGGCGGCGAGTGCCGCGGCGACGATCGTGTCCGGTTCGGCCATCCGGCCGGCCCCGGTGTCTGACCCGGTCAGCGGGCCGGTGCCGGGCCCGACGATGGTGACGCCGCGCGCGCGCAGGGTCGCGACGTTGGCGACGGTGGCCGGGTTGTTCCACATTTCCGTGTGCATGGCCGGCGCGATCACGAGCGGGGCGGTGCTGGCCAGGATGGTGTTTCCGAGCAGGTCGTCGGCGAGACCGGCGGCCAGCTTCGCGATGCTGTTCGCCGTGGCCGGTGCCACGACGATCAGGTCGGCGGACTGCCCGATCGCCACGTGCCGCACCTCGGCCACGCCCTCATACAGGTCCGTGTGCACGGGGTTCCGGGAGATGGCCTCCAGGGTGGGCTTGCCCACGAACCGCAGGGCCGCCGGCGTGGCCACGACGTGCACGGTGTCTCCCCGCAACACAAAAGCGCGCACGACGTTGACGGCCTTGTAAGCGGCGATGCCGCCGGTTATCCCGACGACGACCGTACGACCTGACGACATCCTGCGCGCTCTGGCTGCGAGCTGTGTTACTCGACGATGGGGCGGGAGACGAGCTTGTCCTCGTTGATCTCGCGCAGGGCGACCGAGAGCGGCTTGTCCTCCACGGTCGAGTCGACGAGGGGACCGACGTTGTCGAAGAGGCTGCCTTCGTGCAGGTCCGCGTAGTAGTCGTTGATCTGGCGTGCGCGCTTGGAGGCGAAGACGACGAGGGCGTACTTGGAGTCGACCTTGGTCAGCAGGTCGTCGATGGGCGGGTCAATGATGCCAGTGAGCTTGGTGGCCATTGGTGTCACTCCTTCAGAGCGGTTCGTGCTGCGAAACGTGGCAGCAGCGGGCAGATGATGCAGGTGGTCGCGTGAGTCACGCGGCGCGGAAATTCACGACAAAACGGGCGCTATGGCAGCGGCGGTGCCTTGCGCAGATTCAACAAGTCTACGACCTCGCGGGCGGCCTCGGCCACGTCGTGGTTCACGACCCGGAAATCGAACTCCCCCTGGGCTGCCAATTCGAGCTTGGCGGTCTCCAGTCGGCGGGTCTGTTCGGCGCCACTTTCGGTGTCCCGGCCGATCAGCCGACGCAGGAGTTCCTCCCAGGTGGGCGGCAGCAGGAAGACAAGCCGGGCTTCCGGCATGGCCCGGCGAACGGCACGGGCGCCCTGGATGTCGATTTCGAGGAGCACACTGTCGCCGTGGCTGAGGGCTTCGTCGACCGGGCCGCGGGGGGTGCCGTACCGGTAGGCGTTGTGCACGGTCGCCCATTCCAGGAGTTCCCCGGCATCGACCATGCGGTCGAACTCGGCGTCGTCGACGAAGAAGTAGCTCACGCCTTCGGTCTCGCCCGGCCGGGGCGCCCGCGTCGTCGCCGACACTGACAGGTGCACGTCGGGGTAGTGCTGACGGATGTAGGCGGCAACGGTTCCCTTGCCGACCGCGGTCGGTCCGGCGAGAACAACCAGGCGGGCGGCGGATTCTCCGCGCCGGGAGGTGGTGCGGGTGGTGAGGAAGTCCTGCAACCGGGCGAGTTGGTGCTTGCCGAGGCCGCCTAAACGCTTCGATGGCGAGATCTCGAGCTTCTCCATGATGCGGTGCATCTTGGTGACGCCGATGGCCGGGATGCTCACCAGGAATTCCGTCACCCGCAGCCGGCCCTCGATGCCCTCCGGGCTTTCCGTGGCCACAGCCAGCACTTCGAGTGCCGAACGTTTTCCGTGTGCGATCTGCGTTTTAACGGCGGCGCGCGCTCGGCGGGCCGCCACGGCTGCGCGCGAGGCTGCAACCCGGTCGACGTCAGGTGGGGTAGGGCGTTTCTCAGCCACGGGCCGCTCCAGCTTCAACTACTCGGCGCGCAATCATCTTTTTGATTCGGTCGGGGCCGACCGCTAGAACGCTGCGCGATTCACTCACGATAACGCCTCGAGCGTACCCCCCGTACAAGATCCTCAGTTTAGATACCTCCGCGCCCTGGTGACCGAAGCCCGGGGCGAGTATGGGCGTGAGCCCGGTCGCGGGTGCCGACGACAGATCGAGGCCGAACGTGGCCAGGTCCAGGGTCGCCCCGAGCACAACCCCAAACGAGCCCAGTTCGGTGACACTGCCCGCATTCCGGCCGGAAACGTCATCGAAGACCGCGCGCGCGACGGTGACGCCGGCCTGCGGCCCGTCGGCGACGACGGCGCGCTGGATGGCCGCCGCCTCCGGGTTCGAGGTCGCTGCGAGCAGGAAGAGGCCCTTCCCGGTTTCACCGGCGAGGGTGAAGACCTCCGCGAGCGAGCCGACGCCCATGTAGGCGTTCACGGTGATGGCGTCGACCTCGAGGGCCGAACCGGGGCTGAGCCACGCCTGCCCGTAGGCCTCGACGCTGGTGCCCAGGTCGCCGCGCTTGACGTCGGCGATCACGAGCAGGCCGGCCTCACGGGCGTCCGCCAGGACGCGTTCCAGCGCCACGTAGCCGGCCGAGCCGAACCGCTCGTAGAACGCCACCTGCGGCTTCACCAGGCCCACCTGCCCGGCGGAGGCCGCCACGACCTGCCGTCCGAACGACTCGGCGCCCGCAGCCGTGTCCGGCAGCCCCCAGTCCGTCAGGAGCCAGGCGTGCGGGTCGATCCCGACGCACAGCTGCCCCCAGCGCGAGAAGGCCTGCCCCAGCCGCCCGCCGAAGGTCGACGGGCCGGCCGCGCCGTCTCCCCCGTTCACAGCGCGTTGGTCCGGGTGGTGGTGTACTCCTGCAGCGAGGTCACCTCGAAGCCGCCGCGGATGGCGTCGAGCGAGGCAACGGCTGCGCTCAACTCGGCGATGGTGGTGAACAGCGGGAGGTCCGCGGCGACCGCGGCCGCGCGGATCTCGTAGCCGTCGGCGCGGGCGGTGCGGCCGCCGGGCGTGTTGATGACGATCTGCACCTCTTCGCGGCGGATCAGTTCCACGATCGACACGTCCGCCTCGTCGGCCTTCTCACTGAACTTGGTCACGATGCCGGCACGGATGCCGTTCCGCTGCAGGACCTCCGCGGTCCCTTCCGTCGCCGTGATGGTGTAGCCCAGCTGCTGCAGCCGCAGCATGGGCAGGATGATGGCGCGCTTGTCCCGGTCGGAGACCGAGACGAAGACGGTGCCGGTGAGCGGAATTCCGCCGTAGGCCGCGAGCTGGCTCTTGGCGAAGGCCCGCGGGAAGTCGCGGTCGATGCCCATGACCTCACCGGTCGAGCGCATCTCCGGCCCGAGCACGGAATCCACGACCAGGCCCTCCGGCGTGCGGAACCGGTTGAACGGGAGCACGGCTTCCTTCACGGCGACCGGGGCATCCATCGGCACCCTGGAGCCGTCGATCAGGGGCAGCTTGCCCTCGGCCTTCAGTTCGGCGATGGTCTTGCCGACCATGATCAGCGCGGCGGCCTTGGCCAGGGTGATGCCGAGGGCCTTGGCCACGAACGGCACGGTGCGCGAGGCGCGAGGGTTCGCTTCGAGCACGTAGAGCACGCCGGCGCCGATGGCGAACTGCACGTTCAGCAGGCCGCGCACGCCGATGCCGCGGGCGATGCCGAGCGTCGCCTCGCGCACCCGGTCGATCTCCGCGCGGCCGAGGGTGACCGGCGGCAGGGTGCAGCTCGAGTCGCCGGAGTGGATCCCGGCCTCCTCGATGTGCTCCATCACGCCGCCGATGTAAAGCTCGGTGCCGTCGTAGATGGCGTCAACGTCGATCTCGATCGCGTCGTCGAGGAACCGGTCCACGAGCAACGGATGCGACGGGCCGATGATGCCCTGACCGGCCATCCGGGTGAAGTAGTCGGCCAGTGACGCGGAGTCGTAGACGATCTCCATGCCCCGGCCGCCGAGCACGTAGCTCGGGCGCACGAGCACGGGGTAGCCGATCTCCTCGGCCACCACGACGGCGCCGGCGTAGTCGGTGGCCACGCCGTTGCGGGGCGCGAGCAGGCCCGCCTGGTCGAGGATGCCGGAGAACAGTCCGCGCTCCTCCGCCAGGTCGATCGCCGCCGGGGTGGTGCCGAGGATCGGGATCCCCTCGGCTTCTAGCCCCTTGGCGAGGCCGAGCGCGGTCTGGCCGCCGAGCTGCACGACCACGCCGACGAGTTCGCCGCTCCGGCTTTCGGCGTGGATGACCTCGAGCACGTCTTCCAGGGTGAGCGGCTCGAAGTAGAGCCGGTCGGAGGTGTCGTAGTCGGTCGAGACCGTCTCCGGGTTACAGTTGATCATGATCGTCTCGTAGCCGGCCTCGGAGAGGGCGAAGGAGGCGTGCACGCAGGAGTAGTCGAACTCGACGCCCTGGCCGATCCGGTTCGGGCCGGAGCCGAGGATGACGACCTTCTTGCGGTCGCTGGGCACGACCTCGGTATCCTGGTCGTAACTGGAGTAGTGGTACGGCGTCAGCGCGGGGAACTCGCCTGCGCAGGTGTCGACGGTCTTGAAGACCGGGCGCACCCCGAGGATGTGGCGCACCGTGCGGACATCCGCTTCGCCGAATCCGCGCAGCTCGCCGATCTGGGCGTCGGAGAAGCCGTGGTCCTTGGCCCGGAGGAGGATGTCGGTGTCGAGCCGCTCGGCGGCCGCGATCTCGTCGGCGATCTCGTTGATCAGCACGATCTGGTCGATGAACCAGGGGTCGATCTTGGTGGCCTCGAAGACCTGCTCGATCGTGGCGCCCCGGCGGAGCGCCTGCTGCACGGTCACGATGCGCCCGTCCGTCGGAACCTCCGCGACGGTGAGGAGTTCCTCGACCGTGCGGGTCTCGGCACCCCAGTGGAAGGAGGAGCCGCGCTTCTCCAGCGAGCGGAGCGCCTTCTGCAGCGCGGAGGTGTAGCTGCGGCCGATGGCCATCGCCTCGCCCACGGACTTCATGGTAGTGGTCAGGCGCTGGTCGGCGGCCGGGAACTTCTCGAACGCGAACCGGGGCACCTTGACCACGACGTAGTCCAGGGTGGGCTCGAAGCTGGCCGGGGTGACGCCGGTGATGTCGTTCGGGATCTCGTCCAGCCGGTAGCCGAGGGCGAGCTTGGCCGCGATCTTCGCGATCGGGAAGCCGGTCGCCTTGCTGGCCAGGGCGGACGAGCGGGAGACGCGCGGGTTCATCTCGATCACGATGATGCGGCCGTCGGCCGGGTTGATCGCGAACTGGATGTTGCAGCCGCCGGTGTCCACGCCGACGGCGCGGATGATGTCGATGCTGATGTCGCGCAGCTTCTGGTACTCGCGGTCGGTCAGGGTCAGGGCCGGGGCGACCGTGATCGAGTCGCCGGTGTGCACGCCGACGGGGTCCACGTTCTCGATCGAGCAGACGACGACCGTGTTGTCGGCGGTGTCGCGCATCATTTCCAGCTCGTACTCCTTCCAGCCGAGGATGGACTCCTCGAGCAGGACCTCGCTGGTGGGGCTCTGGTGCAGCCCGTCGCCGACGATGCGGCGCAGTTCGGGCTCGGTGTAGGCGAAGCCGGAACCGAGGCCGCCCATCGTGAAGGAGGGGCGAACGACCAGGGGGTAGCCGAGGTCGCCTGCGAACCCGACGGCCTCGTCGACCGTGTGGGCGATGTAGGAGCGGGCGACGCCGGCGCCCGCGTCAAGCACCAGCTGCTTGAAGATCTGGCGGTCCTCCCCCTTCTGGATGGCCTCGAAGGAGGCGCCGATCAGTTCCACGTCGTACTTGGCCAGGATGCCGCGCTCGTGCAGCTGGATGGCCGCGTTGAGCGCCGTCTGCCCGCCGAGAGTGGGCAGGATCGCATCCGGACGCTCCTTGGCGATGATCGTTTCGAGGATCTCCGGGGTGATCGGCTCGATGTAGGTGGCGTCGGCGAAGTCGGGGTCGGTCATGATCGTGGCCGGGTTCGAGTTGACCAGGATGACCCTGACTCCCTCTGCCCGCAGCACGCGGCACGCCTGGGTGCCCGAGTAGTCGAACTCGCAGGCCTGGCCGATCACGATCGGTCCCGACCCGATGACGAGAACGCTGTTGATGTCGTCGCGCTTGGGCATTACTTGGCGTCTCCTGCTCCGGCGGCCGCACGATGAGCGACCACCACTTCCCTGAACCGATCAAAAAGGTACTCGGCGTCGTGCGGGCCGGCCGCGGACTCCGGGTGGTACTGCACCGAGAAGGCGGGAATATCGAGGCAGCGGATGCCCTCGACCACCTGGTCGTTGAGGCTGTAGTGGCTCACTTCGACCTTGCCGAATCCGGTGCGGGAGTCGTGCACGCCCTCGATCGGCATGTCCACGGCGAAACCGTGGTTCTGGGACGTGATCTCCACCCGGCCGGTGCTCTTGTCGAGGACCGGCTGGTTGATGCCGCGGTGGCCGAAAGGCAGCTTGTAGGTACGGAACCCCAGCGCGCGGCCGAGCAGCTGGTTGCCGAAGCAGATCCCGAAGTAGGGCACGCCGGCGCGCAGGATTTCCTGCAGGAGCGTCACGTGGGCGTCGGAGGCGGCCGGGTCGCCGGGGCCGTTCGAGAAGAAGACGGCCGAGGGGTTCAGCGAGAGCACGTGCTCCGCGGTGACCGACTGGGGCAGCACCAGAACCTCGAAGCCGCGTGCGGCCAGGTGGTTGAGAGTGGACGTCTTGACGCCGAGGTCGAGCACGACGACCGAACCGATGCGTTCCCCCTGCGCGGGGACCGAGAACGGCTCAACGGTGGAGACCTCGTCGGACAGGTTGCGGCCGCGCATGGCGGCGCCGGAGCGCACCAGCTCGAGCTGTTCGCCGTCGGAAATGGCGAAGCGGTCACCGGAGAAGATGCCGCTTCTCATGGCGCCGGCGGACCGGATGTGGCGGGTGATGGCGCGCGTGTCGATGCCGCTGATCCCGACGACTCCCCCGCTCTCGAGGTCATCGTCCAGGCTGCGGGTCGACCGGAAGTTGGAGGCGATCCGGGCCGGCTCGCGCACCACGAAACCGGAGACCCAGATGCGGCGGGATTCCATGTCTTCGTCGTTGGCGCCGGTGTTGCCGATGTGCGGAGCCGTCATCAGCACGATCTGGCCGGCGTAGGACGGGTCGGTGAGGGTCTCCTGGTAGCCGGTCATGCCGGTGGCGAAGACGATCTCGCCGAGGGTCTGGCCCTGGCTGCCGTAGGCCCGGCCTTCGTAGCGGCGGCCGTCTTCGAGCACGAGTACGGCGGCAGTCGGTCGGTCGGGGGTCGCTGCGTTGCTCACGCTACGCCTCGCTTTCATCATGCGTGGCCGGGCGCAGGGCGTCGGCCGCAATGGTTCGGATGGCGTCGTTCAGTTTGACGCGGTCGGATGGGTCAAGGACTCGGAAATAGCTGTCGACGGTCTGGGGCTCGTCCACCCGGGACGCGCCGGTGGTCGGCCCGGCCAGGCGCCAGCCCAGCAGAAGCAGCCCGTCCGGCTCGACCACGCGGTCGATGGCGTAGGTCGCGTCCTCGAGCACCTGGATCGCGGCGCCGGGGATGAAGACGGTCTCCTCGCCGGCGAGGACCAGCATGACGCCGGCCTCGGTCACGGCGAGGCGTGCCCTGGCCCGGAAGCCGAGCCCGCTGATGTTGAGGCGCTCCAGCGGTCGGCCGCGCAGGGTGGTGGCCACGTAGAACACGGCGACGGACGCCAGTTCGGCGCCGGCGTCGACCGGCAGGGGGTAACCGGCCGGCAGTGCCGCGTCGCGCCGGCCGCGGCCGCGCCAGCTGCGGTACATCAGCGCGAGCACGCCGAGCAGCACCGCGACGGTGATGACGGTGGCGATGGTCCTAGCCACGGTCGTTCTCCCCGTGGGCGGCGATCTCCGCGATCGGCCGCAGCATTCCGTCCAGCACTGTGGCGTAGCCCCGGTGGAAGGTGGCGTGCACCCGGCCGGGCAGGGTCATGGTCAGGTAGGGCGAGTTGACGCCCTTGCCGGCCAGGTCCTCGCGGTCGAAGACCCGGCTGGCCGACGGATCGTAGAGGGTGAGCTCGGCGGGAGCGCCCACGACGAGCCCCTGGCCCTGGCCGTTCACGCGGCCGATCCGGGCGGGGGTGGCCGAGAGCACCCGGGCGATGTCGGACCAGTCCAGCTGTCCGCCGGCGACCACGGCCGCGTGCACGACGGACAGGGCGGACTCGAGGCCGACCATGCCGTTCGCCGCGGCATCCCATTCGCAGTCCTTTGACTCCACTGGGTGCGGGGCATGATCGGTGGCCACGATGTCGATCGTGCCGTCGGCGAGGCCGGCGCGCAGTGCCTCCACGTCTTCCCGGCGGCGCAGCGGGGGGTTCACCTTGAACCGGGCGTCGTAACCGACGACCAGGTCTTCGGTCAGCAGCAGGTGGTGGGGCGTGGCCTCGGCCGTCACGTTAATTCCACGGGCCTTGGCCCAGCGGATGACGTCGACCGAGCCCGCCGTCGACACGTGGCACACGTGCAGGCGGGACCCCACGTGCTCGGCCAGCAGCACGTCGCGGGCGATGATCGATTCCTCGGCGACCGCCGGCCAGCCCGTCAGCCCGAGTTCGCCGGAGAGGGCGCCCTCGTTCATCTGAGCTTTCTCGGTCAGTCTCGGTTCCTGGGCGTGCTGGGCGACGACCCCGTCGAACGCCTTGACGTATTCCAGGGCCCTGCGCATCAGCAGCGGGTCCGACACGCAGAAGCCGTCGTCGGAGAAGACCCGTACCCGGGCGCGGCTGGCCGCCATTGCGCCGAGTTCGGCGAGGCGCTCCCCCGCGAGTCCGACGGTGACCGCGCCGATGGGTTGCACGGTGACGTAGCCGGCCCGTTCGCCGAGGGCGAGGACCTGCTCGACGACCCCGGCCGTGTCCTGAACGGGCGAGGTGTTGGCCATGGCGAAGACGCTGGTGAAGCCTCCGATCGCGGCGGCCCGGCTGCCGGTGAGGATGGTCTCGCTCTGCTCGAATCCCGGCTCGCGCAGGTGCGTGTGCAGGTCGACGAGTCCCGGCAGGGCGATCAGGCCGGCGGCGTCGATGACGCTCGCTCCGGCGCTGGAGAGACCGGAGCCGAGTTCGGTGATGCGTCCGTCGGCGAGCACCAGGTCAGTGCCGGTTCCGTCCGGAAGTGTGGCGCCCCTGATCAGGTAGCGCGTGCTGGCAGCGCGTTCGCTGGACATTTATGAATCCTCCCGATCGCCGGACAGCAGCAGGTACAGTGCCGCCATCCGCACTGAAACACCGTTCGCGACCTGTTCGCGCACGGTTGAGCCGGCCGAGTCGGCCGCCGCTGAAGATATTTCCAGGCCGCGATTCATGGGGCCGGGGTGCATCACAATGCTAGTCGGAGCCAGCCGGGCGAAACGCTCATCGTCCAGGCCCCAGCGGCGCGAGTACTCCCGGCTGTTCGGGAAAAACGCGGCGTTCATCCGTTCCAGCTGGATGCGCAGCATCATGACCACGTCCGGGCCGGAGTCGATCGCGGCGTCCAGGTCGAAACCCACCTCGGCCGGCCACCCCGTCAGGTCCATCGGCAGCAGCGTGGGCGGGGCGACGAACGTGACGTGTGCCCCCAACGTGGTGAGCAGCCACACGTTGGAGCGGGCGACCCGGGAGTGCAGAATGTCGCCGACGATGGTGACCGTGACGCCGTCCAGGCCTTTCCCGCGGGCACCGCCCTGGTGCAGGCGACGACGGATGGTGAACGCGTCCAGCAGCGCCTGGGTCGGGTGCTCGTGCATCCCGTCGCCCGCGTTGATGATGCCGGCGTCGATCCAGCCGCTTTCGGCGAGCACGTGCGGGGCGCCGGAGGCCGGGTGGCGGATCACGACGGCATCCGCCCCCATGGCGGCGAGGGTCTGGGCCGTGTCCTTGAGGCTCTCGCCCTTCGACACGCTCGATCCTTTCGCGCTGAAGTTGATCACGTCGGCGCTGAGCCGCTTGGCGGCCGCCTCGAACGAGATCCGGGTACGGGTCGAGTCCTCGAAGAAGAGGTTGACCACGGTTTTGCCGCGCAGGGTCGGAAGCTTCTTGACCTCGCGGTCGGCGACATCCGCCATGTCCTCGGCGATGTCGAGGAGCGTGATCGCGTCGTCCCGGCTCATGTCCTTGGTCGACAGGAGGTGCCTCATGACGCGTCCTCGTTCTCTGCGCCCACGTGCGCTGGGCCGTCTCCGCCGTCGATGCTGACGAATTCGTCGCCGTCGACCTCCAGCAGGTGCAGGTTGATGCGTTCGTCGGTCGAGCTGGGCAGGTTCTTGCCCACGAAGTCCGCACGGATCGGCAGCTCCCGGTGCCCGCGGTCGACCAGAACGGCCAGGCGCACGACGGTGGGGCGGCCGTGGTCGCCGAGGGCGTCGAGGGCGGCACGAATGGTGCGGCCCGAGTACAGCACGTCGTCGACAAGCACGACGGTGGCCCCCTCGATGCTCCCAGGGACGTGGGTGCGTGAGGGGGTTCGGGTGCGGGTGTGAGCGAGGTCGTCGCGGTACATCGTGACGTCGAGGGAGCCGACCCGCACCCCGGTCGCCGCCGGTTCGATCCGCCGGATCGTCTCCGCGATCCGCTGGGCGAGTACCACACCGCGGGTGGGGATCCCCAGGATCACGAGATTGTCAGCGCCGCGATTGGACTCCAGGATCTCGTGGGAGATCCGAGTCAACGCTCGCGTGATGTCAGCCTGGTTCAGCACTGTTCGTGCCATAAACCTGACCTCCTTCCCCGCCTCACCGGACGGCTGTTAAAGGAAATCTTTTCCGATTTCACCCTAACACCTCACGCCGCCTCCCCTGGCCGCGGTCTCCCTAGCAACGGGCGCCGGCCGCGGTTAAGCTACCGGCAACGATGGGCCAGACCCGGGAAAGGCTGCGGAGGGAGACCGACAATGTCGCCGACGGACGAGGCGTCACGACGAGGGGAAGCTCGGGGCCCGTCCCCGTTCGCCTCGGAGGTGGGCGCACCAGCCGGGCCGATCAGCCTGTTGCGGCGTCAGGAGATCGAGTCCGTGCAGCGCGAACTCGAGCTCCTGGCTCCCACCGAGGAGGCCCGGCTCGAGAGCGTGCACAAGTACCGGGACGCGGTATTCTCGCAGTATTTCCGGGACCGTCCGGTCTTCACCCTGACCTGGCCGGACAGCCTCTACATTCCGGCGGAGGCTGATTTCAAGAGGTACTGGTTCGTCGCGCCGCCGGGCGACCACCGGTACCGGTACCGGTGGTCGAACACGGAGAAGGGCCAGCCCGCCGGCAGTTCCGCCTCGGAGAAGGACGGCCGCCTGTTCAGCTGGGTCAACGTCTCCGCGCTGAACCCGAGCTACATCGGTTTCGCCGGTACCGGCGTCAGCATCACTCCCCGGGCCAGCCTCTCCACCGTCACCGTGAGCGCCGACATCGATCTCGTCACCGAAACCCGCTGGTGGCACATGCCCGGCACACCGGCCGGGTTCGCTCACTTCGCGTACCGCGGCACGGCCTATCTGGCCGGCTGGGAGATCGACCCGGTCACGGGCCAGTGGGAGCTCCTGGGCCATTCGGTTCACGCAGTCTGTTCAGGTTCAGCGAGAGCGGGCAGGGCGGGTCCGTCATCAATTCACAGCGGCAGGCGTTCACCGACCTGTCGGTGACGCTGCAGTTGCAGGGCTCGCACACCTACGCCATCGGCGTCGCGTTCGAGGCCGAGATCGCCTTCGACTGCCGCGATCACACGGGCCGCCCCTACAAGAAGCAGCCGGGTGACGACATCCGCCCGTGGGCATCCATCGTCGGAAACGTCGCCAGCATCAGCGTCTCCACCTGACCCGAGTCAGGGCGCCGGGCTAGGAGACGGCGTTGGCGCCGAGGAAGGCGAGGAACTCGGCCGGGTCGGTGACGCTGCCGGAGTAGACGCTGCCGTTGACCAGTGCGGTGGGCGTGCCCTGAATCTGCGTGATGTCGGCATCCGGGATGGTGCCGGTGAGGGCCTGCTCCGTGTTGGCCTGGGACCAGGCCTGGTAGTCACCGGATGCGACGCACTCCGCGATGCTCGAACCGTCGCCGGCGAGGGCCACCAGCTCGTCGTCGCTGAGACCTTCGGTGTTCTCCGCGGGCTGGTTCGCGAACAGGGCGGCGAGGTAGTCGAGAGTGGCGTCGGGGTTCAGCGTGGCCTGGCAGGTCAGCGCGGCGGAGGCGCGGGACGAATACTCCGTGCCGAGGGAGGCGCGGTCGAGGAAGGTCAGCGAGTGCAGGCGCAGCGTGATGCTCCCATCGGCCACCAGGGCGGCGAGCTGGTCGCCGTTGGCCGTCTCGAACTGCTGACAGTACGGGCACA
This sequence comes from Cryobacterium shii, assembly GCF_004402595.1. Lineage (GTDB taxonomy): Bacteria > Actinomycetota > Actinomycetes > Actinomycetales > Microbacteriaceae > Cryobacterium > Cryobacterium shii. The sequence continues at coordinate 49,025 of NZ_SOFY01000013.1, forward strand.
TCGGGTCGAAGTAGACGTCGACCACGTCGGGGCCCGTGCCCACGACGAGGTACCCCGCGTCGAAGTTCGCCGCTCCGACCGTGCCGGTGGGGAGGCCGGCCCGGGGCGGGCTCGTTGCCTGCGACGTCGACCCGCCGGTGGATCCGTCGTGGGTTGCGGTTTTGAAGAATGCTCCCAGCGCCGCCGCGAACACGATCAACAGCACGACGCCGATGATCGTGGCGACGATGCCGGCGTAGCCGAGGATCAGGCCGGCGATGGCCAGGCCTCGCCCGCCTTCGCCGCGGCGCTTGATCTGGCCCAGCGCGATGTGCCCGGTGATCACGGCGGCGAGGGAGACGAAGAACGCCGACACCAGGGAGACGATCGCGAGCGTGTTCGTCTTCGGCCGCTGCGGGTACGGCTGTGAGCCGGGGACCGGAATGTAGGGAGCAGGCTCGTTCGACGGTTCGGGCGTGGTGCTGGTCATGCGGTCCCCCTGGCTGGCCGCGGGTTACGCGGTTGGTGCGGTTTGGGCGATGCGCCCGAGTAGTCCGTTGACGAAGCCGGCCGAGTCATCCGTCGACAGGATCTTGGCGGCCTCGACGGCCTCGTCGATGGCGACGGCGTGCGGAACGGCGTCGTTGAAGAGCACCTCCCAGATGCCGATGCGCAGGATCGCGCGGTCGATCACGGGCATGCGCTTGAGCGTCCAGCCCTGCGAGTACGTCTCGATCAGTTCGTCGATCTCGTCGCGGTGGTCCACCACGCCGTCGACGATCTCCCGCGCGTACAGCCAGGACGCCATCCGGGCCGGCTCGTTGGCCGCCCGCTGGGCTTCCAGGGCGAGGGACTCCGGGATGGTGATCTGCCGAACGTCGGCGATGTAGAGAATGTCGATCGCGCGCTTGCGCGCTTTAGTGCGCGCGCTCACTAGTTGACGCGGCCCAGGTAATCGCCGGTGCGGGTGTCTACCTTGACCCGGGTGCCCTGCTCGAGGAACAGCGGAACCTGGATCTGGAAGCCGGTTTCGACCGTGGCGGGCTTGGTGCCGCCGGTGGAGCGGTCACCCTGGAGGCCAGGCTCGGTGTAGGTGATTTCGAGCACGACGGATGCCGGCAGCTCGACGTAGAGCGGGTTGCCGTTGTGCAGGGCAATCGTCACGTTCTGGTTCTCGAGCATGAAGTTGGTGGCGTCGCCCACGACCAGGGCGGGGACGTGCAGCTGGTCGAAGTCGGAGACGTCCATGAAGACGTAGGAGTCGCCGTCCGCGTACAGGTACTGGAAGTCCTGGCGGTCGACGTTCTCGGTTTCGATCTTGGCGCCGGCGTTGAAGGTGCGGTCGACGGTCTTGCCCGTGACGACGTTCTTCAGCTTGGTGCGCACGAAGGCGCCACCCTTGCCGGGCTTGACGTGCTGGAAGTCGGTTACAGCCCAGAGCTGGCCGTCGATGTTGAGTACGACGCCATTTCGGATATCGGCGGTAGATGCCATGAAAAGGTGTTCCATTCAATTAGGAAGGTGCGCGGCCGAATCGGCCTCAAACAAGTGTAGTTGCCCCGGCCCTGTGAGCCAAAGGCTGCCGCGGCGGCAGGTCAGCGGGCTGTACCGGTGCTGTCGGTGCTGTCGGTGCTGTCGACCAGGGAACGGGTGATGAAGTCCAGGGCCAAGCGGTAGGAATTGAACCCGAAGCCGGCGATCACTCCCGTCGCGACGGCGCTGACCACGCTGGTGTGGCGAAAGGTCTCCCGGGCGTGCGGGTTGGACAGGTGCACCTCCACCAGGGTGAGGCCGGCCTTGGTGACGAGGGCGGCGGCATCCCGCAGCGCGTAGCTGTAGTGCGTGAACGCGGCCGGATTCAGGATCACCGGGATCCGCTCGTCGACGGCTTCGTAGAGCCAGTGGATCAGCTCGGCCTCATCGTCGGTCTGGCGCACATCGACGGTGACCCCGGCGGGTGCCGCCTGCACGAGGGTTGCCCGCAGTTGGTCGAGGTCAGCCGAACCGTAGACGTCGGGTTCGCGACTGCCGAGTCGTCCAAGGTTGGGGCCGTTCAGAACGAGGACTGTGGTCATCACCACAGCCTAGAGGCTCCCCTCGGTTCTCCACTGCACTCCGTGTTGCTTGTCGGGGTGCGACTTGTCCTCCACAATGTGGGTTTGATCAGGTTATCCACGGTGTCCACGGATGCCGGGGCCGTGTCGGTGGGTGCCCGTAGCGTGTTCCTCATGAAGCCAGCAGTGATCGAAGAGCGAGAGGCCATGGGCCGGCATTTCGACGCGATCAAAGACGCCCACAGTGAGGTTGCCCGGGCCCAGGCCAAGGTCGCTCGCCTGATCGAAGACGCCCGCAGATTCGGTCAGGCCATCGCCCACAACGCCGCCCGGATTCCGGGTGCCCGCTGGGACGCCCGGGAGGTGGCCGAGCGGGAGTTCTCCAGCGAACTGGCCTGCACGATCCGGGTGCCGCAGCGCACCGCGGAGAACCTGGTCGCGGAGAGCCGGGCCCTGGCCTGTGACCTCCCGGCGACCCGGGCCGCGCTCGCATCGGGCGAGATCAGCTACCAGCACGCCAAGGCGGTGATCAATCAGGCCTGGTCGGTTCCCGCAGAAGGGCGCGCGAAGTTCGAAGCGGCGGTACTCAAATCCGCGTCGACTCTCACCGCCTCGAAGCTGAAGTACAACGCGCGGATTCTGCGGGAGCGGTGGCACCCGGAGACGATCAAGGCCCGGCATCAGAAATCCGTGCAGGACCGGGCCGTGTTCTTCGAGCCCGAGCCGGACGGGATGGCGTCGCTCACCTTCTACGCCAGCGCGGAGAAGGCGCAGGCCGCGTACGAACGGGTGACGCTGATGGCCCTGAGCCTGCAGAGCAAGGAGGAGGAACGAACCCTGACCCAGTTGAAGGCGGACGTGTTCGAGGACCTCATCCTCGACGGGGTGACGCCGTCGGGACTCGGCAAGGGGATCCGCGGTTCGGTGAACATCACGGTCCCGGTGTTCAGTCTCATGGGTCTCAACGACGAACCGGCCCATCTGGAGGGTTACGGCCCGATCGACGCGGACACCGCGCGGCGGATCGCAGCTGGGGCGCCGAGCTTCACCCGGCTTCTCGTGCATCCGGAGACCGGGGTGGTGCTCTCGGTCGGCCGGGACCGGTACAAGGTGCCCAAAGACCTCAAGAAGTACCTGCGGGTGAGGGACGAGACCTGCCGGTTCCCCGGCTGCAACCGGTCGGCGGCGCATGCCGACCTTGACCATTCGCTGGACTGGCAGTTCAACGGGCTGACCGCCGAGGACAACCTCGCTCACCTGTGTCCGCCGTGCCATGCGCTGAAAAGCGAGACCGGGTGGAGCGTCAAGCACCTCGAATTGGGTGTTCTGGAGTGGATGTCACCGAGTGGGCGCTCGTTCATGACCGAGCCGGCCACGGTCATCCGTGCCGTGGCACCGGAACCGCCGCCGCAGCCTGCACCGGAATCTGTGCTCGATCCCGGCCCTGATCCCGCACCGTTCTGAGGGTTGCCCGACGCTGGCCTCGCCGTCAACGATTCCCACAGCGCGGCCCCCCTGCAACCTGAGCAGGATCCCGCGAACCCGGCAGCAGCGGATCCACCTCTGTTCGAGCAACCGGGTCAGTCACACGTCCCTTTCCGTTTCCGCGCCTGGCGCGAGGCGCGTCTCCTCCCACAGCCCCATCAGCACGTCCGAAGCAGGCCCGGTTTTCGCAGACCGGTATCCGGTGCCTGCCCAGAGCGCGAGTCCGTCCGGGTCGCCGCGCCGGCCGGCTGCCGCCCTAAGCCCCTTCGTGAGGTGGTGCACCTGGGGATAGGCCCGGGGTGCGGCGGCGTCGTGCTCGGTGATGAACGCGTTCAGCAGGCCGCGGGCGGGGCGGCCGGAGAACGCCCGCGTGATCACGGTCCGAGAGAATCGCGGGTCGGCGAACGCAGCCTGGTGCGACGGGTGGGCCCCTGACTCATCGGTGCGGAGGAACCCGGTTCCGAGTTGCACGGCGACCGCTCCCGACTCCCGGAGGGCGGCGATCTGCGCCCCGGAATGGATGCCGCCGGCTGCGACGATCGGCAGCCGGGAGACCTCACGGACGGCGGAGACCAGCTCGGCCAGCGGTACTGTCCCCGGCTCTTCAACCGGGGTGAACGTCCCTCGGTGGCCTCCCGCCTCCGTGCCCTGAACGCAGAGCGCGTCGATTCCTCGTTCCCCGGCGAGCGCTGCCTCCTGAACGGATGTGACCGTCGCAATCAGGTATGAGCCGGCAGCGCCCAGCTCCCGCACCCACTCGATCGGCGGCAGCCCGAAGGTGAAAGACACCACGGGGACCCGCAGCTCGGCGAGCAGGGCCAGCTTCTCGGGGAACCAGTCGTCATCCGCGACCCGGATCGGTGGCAGCTCCACACCGTATGCCCGCGCGGTCCCGGCCAGTTCATCACGGAAGGACTCAACTCCAGTCTGGTCAGTCAGCGGCGGCCCAGGAACGAACACGTTGACACCGAAGGGGCGATGCGTGCGTTGCCGCACCTCGATGATCTGCTGGGCCGTCGCATCCGGCGTCTTATATCCGGCGGCCAGGAACCCCAGCCCTCCCGCCTCGCCGACGCTGACGACGAGCTCAGGTGTGGACGCACCTCCCGCCATGGGCGCTGCGATGATCGGTATTCTCAGATCACTCCATGCAAACATGTTCCCCCGGGCCAGGCGGTTGCGGTGCACGGCCGGGCGAATGCGGCAGCCTGGGGGCAACCCCCGCTTCGATCATGGCATCCGCCGTCCCTTCAGTCCTGGAGAAGCTACCGTTAGACGGAACATTGGAGATCGATGACGATACTCATCGCAGGATGCGGCGACCTCGGCACGGAGGTCGGCCTGCGTTTCGCGGAGCTCGGCCACCACGTCGTGGGACTGCGCCGTCGAACAGAGCTGCTCCCCGCGGCCATCTCAGGCCAGTCGGTCGACCTCAGCAGGGAGAAGCCGGTCGTGCCGCCCGACACCGAGATCGTCATCGTCGCCCTCACCCCGGGCAGCCCCACCCCGGAGGCCTACCGCGCGGCCTACGTCGACGGCCTCCGCAACCTCCTCGACGGCCTGGACGACGCGCGGGTCACGCCGCACCGGTTCCTGCTGGTTTCCTCCACTGCCGTCTACGACGTGTCCGATGGCAGCTGGGTCGACGAGCAGACGCCGGCGAACCCCCGGCCCGGAACCGCCGCCATCCTGCTCGAAGCCGAACACTTGCTGCACTCGCGCATTCCCTCGGCGGTCGTGTTCCGGCTGGCCGGCGTCTACGGCCCCGGCCGGGAGCGTCTCATCACCCAGGTCAGGGAAGGCGGCGCCACCGTGTCCGCAAAGTCGCGGCACACGAACCGCATTCACCGAGACGACGCAGCGGCCGCGATCGTGCACCTGATGAGTCGCAACCAGTCGCCCGAACCCCTCTACCTCGGTGTGGACAACGCCCCGGTGGTAAGCCGGGAGGTGCTGAACTTCCTCGCCACCGAGCTCGGCCTGCCGCTGCCGGAAACCGTCGCGACCGAGAGCCACCGCGGCGGTGACAAGCGCCTCCGCAACCGGCTCCTGCTCGAGTCGGGTTTCGTCTTCACCTACCCGACCTATCAGCAAGGCTACCGGGCCGTCCTCGACGGCCGGGGGACGCGCCACCCCTGAGCGCCGCTACGGGTGAGGCGCGCGCCTGCGGTCCCTCAGATATCGGACCAACAGGTACATCGCACCGACAAGCGCCATCAGCCAGCCGATCGGATACGGCAGGATCAGCACTCCCCACCACATCGAACGCCCGCTCCCGCCGCCGATGCCGCCGACCGCGCTCAGTGCGAACAACGCCCCGACGCCGAACGCGATCAGGACCAGGACCCACAGAGAATAGAGCAGCACGGGTCGCTCTCGCTTGCCGAGAAACAGGCCGAACGCGACCAGGGCACTGCCGAGAAGGATGAGCAGGGAACCTTCCACCGGATCGACGGCTCCCAGCGCCATCCCGATCCCGCCGAGGGCGACGAGAATGCGCGACCAGAGCACACGTGCGGCCATGAAATCCTCCTCGATGCGAACGAGCCTGGGGTGTCGTCGTTCAATCTAGACCCGGCCGAGGGCCGCCGCTTCGGTGTGCGGCCCTGAGGACTTGACGCCAGATTTCGCCGCGGGTACCGTCTGCCTTCGAAAGGCCGGGACAACTGGTCGACGACTGGTCGGCGGCAACGACCAGAAAGACCTGGCCGTGCGGAACAGGAGGGCCGAAATGCGCTCACTTCGCCTGATCTCACTGCCCCTGATCGTGCTGGGCAGCGCACTCGTGCTCGTCACCGGCTGCACCGCGCAGTCGTCCGCACCGTCGACCACTGGCAGCGGGTCCGCCCCCACCGACCAGGTCGTGGTTCGCCCCGTCTCCCAGGCCGGTCTGCCCGCGGCCGGGTTCACCGTCACGGACGACTCCGCTGTCACGGTCGATTGCGGAACCACCCCGACGAATGCGCGGCCCTCCCTGGTCGCCGTCGACGACAACATCCTCAGCTGCTCCCCCTCCAGCGTCTACGCCGTCGCCTGCTGGAAGGACGCCTCCCCCGGCTCCGTGCTCTGCTTCCGGGACCCGTGGAAGGTCGACCTGGCCAGGATGACGAGCAAGGGCGATCTCCCCACGGTCCCCGCACCACCGGCCGCGCAACCCCTCGGCCTGCTGCTCGCCGACGGTGAACGGTGTCTGATGCGCAGCGGCGACCGTCTGGGCCGGCAGCGCAGACGGCATTGACCGGTCCTCGCCACGCTGGTCCGTCCAGGTGGCCCCCCTCTCCGGCACCGGGCCGCTCCACACTCGTGACGTCGTCAAGGCCTACGTCGTCGGCACGGCTCCGAGCAACTGAACCCCGGATCAGCAGGCTTCGGATCAGCGCCGATCGCGCCTGTCGTCACGACGGTCGCTGCGGCGGTCGACACCGTGGGCGACACCGTGGGCGACCACAGCAGCGGTACCGACAACGGCCGCGGTTCGTGCGATCGGTGCGTGACCGACCACTCCCGGACGGCCGACTCTTCTGCGTGCAATGGGCATGTCAGATCCCTTCCAGGTCGTCTGTTTCATCTGCCCGGTCTGCCTCAAGCGCCGCCAGGAGCGTCTGGGTCGGGATGCGCCCGCTCGCGATGAGCTGGCCGCCGGCCCGCCGGACCGCGGAACCGAACGGAGCAGCCCAGAGGTTCTCCCAGACCAGGAGGGCAGCGCTGCTGCCCGGTTCGACGGCTTCGGCGACGGCCGTCACATCGTCTTCGCTGAGGAGCGTCGCGAGAGCGGTCTCAAAGGAACGCAATTCGCCCAACTCCGCCTCCTCGAGGTCCTCGATTTCAAACACTTCGAGGGCGCCATCGGCATCTTTTCTGATGATCAACAGGTCGAGCACCCGCACCACGCCCTGTTCGACCAACGACGCGATTTCGGGTCCGATGGAGCCGTTGAACCGGCTGCCCGGGAACTCCACGACGATCCAGTCGACCGGGCCGAGGGTGTCCTCCGGCTCCGCTCCGGCCGCTTCAATATCGACGATTTCGGTCATGGGCATTCCTTTCGCATCGAGGGCGAAGGCGGCGGTCACAACCCGTTCACATCCCGTTGTCCGCCCTTTTCGTCGTAGTGGCATGTACGCCGACGACAGTACACTTCCTCGCGGATCTCAGCTGAACCGCGGGGTTGAGCGGGCCATCAGCGACCGGACAGGCCCCGAGGCGGCCGTCCCAATGCGCGCAGGCTCGCGGAGACGCTCCCGGCGGCCGACCAGGGGCCCATCCAGCCGATCACCGCGAGGGCTGACGTCTTCATCGGGACGAACTCTCCGGTGAGAAGTGACACGAGGCCCTCGAAGCCGGGGTTGTGCCCGACCAGAACGACGCTTTCGACGTCGTCGGGCAGGTCTCGAACGACGGCGAGGAGCTCACCCGCGGAAGCGGCGTACACCCGATCGTCGATCCGCGTCTCCGGCGTGGTGTCCAACTCAGCCGAGGCCAGCTCCCACGTGCTGCGAGCCCGGGTCGCCGGTGACACGACGGCGAGATCGAGGTCGCCCACGTTATCGGCCAGCCAGCGCCCAGCTGAAGGCGCCTGATGCAGCCCGCGACCGGCCAGCGGCCGGTCGACGTCAGATCCGGGGCCGGACCAGTCCGACTTGGCGTGTCGCAGCAGGATCAGGGTGCGTTCAGTCATCCGCGGGCACGGATGTCTCCACCGGGGCCGCCTGAACCAGCACGAGCGCTCGGGGCTCGGCCTGGCCCGACCAGGTGCCGCTGAGCACCTCCTGTGAGCTGAATGCGCGCATCGTTGCTCCCGGGGCGCCGAGCACGCGGAGGACGACGAGGCGAAGATCACTCGCTTCCACCACGGTCCTTCCCTGCTCAGACCGGGTGGACACCCGTGTGCCCGCGGGCACCACGGGCACGGATGCGGCCGGCGTCCCGCTTCCGACGACAAACGCCGTCGGCTCCCGCACGACCCGCTCGCCGTCGATGTCGATGTGAAGCTGGGCCTGGCCGCCGCTCGTGAGCGCCGCCGTCGCCACCGCGGTCAGGTAGGCCGGGTCGCCGGCCCCGTCGTACACCCACCGCCGGCCGAGCACCGAGTGAGCCATGGTGCCGATGAGCCACTCGTCTGCGCCCTCGAGCTCCGCCCCGCGGTAGGTCAGGGGAACCTGTAGCAGTGGGCCGTCCCCTGCGCGGACAAGTATTGTCTCGATTCCCACCTCGCCGGCGGGATCGTCGAAGCGGAATGACCCGACGTTCGAGAAGGTCGCACCGGCGCTCCCCGCAAACCACGGCTGGGTGGGAGCCCACGCCTCGATGAGTTCGATCTTGGACGGCCTCAACTCGGCCTGATACAGGAGTGCCATACGGTCGATATTAGAACACTGAGGTCTGCGAGGACACTGAGGTCTGCGAGGACGGCCGCCGGACCCAGCTAGACCGTCACCCGCGCGCAATCCTCTTGGCCCGTTCCGGGAGTCGGCGGCACACTCAGGGTATGGATTCCTCCCCCGATTATCTGAGCGCCCCCTACTGTCCCGATTGTCTGGGGCCGACGGAAGCCATCCTCGGCGCGTGGTGGTGCATCGACTGCCGCGTCATGCTCCACCCGGGCGAGAAGGGCGCCTGAGACCGACGCCCTGAACGCTCACAGCGGCGACATCTGATGGTTGACAGGCCATGACCGCGTCGGTACCGTCACCAACGGGTTTTGCGGGGCGATGACCTCGGACTCACCGAGGGCGTCCAGCACTCACCCAAAACACTCAACCACGGAGGTACCCGAAAATGTCTAAAGAAAAAGAGCCGGTATTCCTCTTCCTCGGCGTATGTGACGATCCGGAGATCGCCAAGGACGACCTTGAGGTCGTGCGTGACATGCACGATGCCAAGGTCATCGGCACCTACGACGCCGCAATCGCCACCAAGGAGGCTGAAGGCAGCGTGACGATCAAGAGGTCGGAGACGAGGCACGCGGGCTGGACGGGAGTCGCCGCGGGGGCCGTGGTCGGCCTGCTGTTTCCGCCCTCGATCATCGGGATGACGGCGGCCGGCGGTGCGGCCGGCGGCCTGATCGGTTCACTCGCGCGCTGTCCCGCAACGACGTCAAGGAACTCGGGGAAGCCCTCGATTCCGGTCAGGCGGTGCTCATCATCATCGGCAAGGAGGAGGTGACCGCGGAACTCCAGAAGGCCGGAATCCGTGCCGACAAGCGAACCGAGAAGCAACTCGACGTTGATGCCGAAGAACTCCAGACCCAACTGGCCCAGGCGGCCACGGAGATGGACACGCACTGAGGTTGCCGGGCCGGCGACGCTGAGGCGGACGTGGGAGACCCGGGATGGAGACACCGTGACCGATACCGTTCCACGACGCACGACGAGTCCCGCCGCGCGCAAAGCGGGGTTCGCAATTGCGATCGCGGTCAACGCCGTGATTCTGTATCTGGTCAACGCCTGGCCGGGGTGGCAGTCCGTCCCTTTCCTCACCCCGGAAACCAGCCAGGTGCTGGGCATCTTCAATCTTTCCCTGATCGTCGGCATCATCGTGAACGCCGTGTATCTGGTGCTCGACCTCCCCCCGATCAGGGCGTTGGGCGATCTGATCACCCTGGGAATCGGTCTCGCCGTGCTGGTCGGCCTGTGGGAGGTCGTCCCGTTCGACTTCCAGGACTATTCCTTCGACTGGACCGTGCTCATCCGGGCGGTCCTGATCGCGGCCATGGTCGGCACCGGAATCGGCCTGATCGTTCAGCTCGTGCTGCTGATCCGCAGCATCTTCACACCCGGTTTCGCGCCCTGACCGAGGGCTCACCTGGCGGGGCTGCCGCTCCAGCCGAAGGGCCGGTGACGAGTTCGCAGACCCCCTCGTCGTGGGCGACGAACATGCCCGTGATTCGGACCACCTTGCCGAACGAAACGCTGAGCTCTCGTGCCCAGGCCTGGTCGGGGGCGGTGAGGGCGGCCGCGCCGGGACGCTCCAGGGTCAGGATGACGCTGCCTCCGGGCCCGTGGCAGCGCAGTACCTCGGTGATCGCCGCAGCCATCCCGGTGACGCTACCCGGATCCGGCCGGAGGGGGATCCCGTCCACGGGGATCAGGAGGGGGATCTGCCATCCCTGGGCATCGAGCATCATGAACCAGAGCTGCCGGCGGATGGCGTGGCCGATCAGGTCGGCGACTCGCTCCCTGGCCTCGGTCATCGTGGTCACGGGAGCGGCGTCTTCGATTCGGAGTGGGCTGGTCATGTGCACCAGAGTGCCCGAGCGTGGAGGCCTGGGGCGGGTCTGCACAGGCTCAGGTCGGCCGTCGGGCCTGGGGAGGAATCCCCGCCAGGGCCGCCGGGCAACCGGTTACCCGAACGACTCCATCAGCCGGGATCGCAGCAGAAACCTCACGCCCCGCGGGGCCTCGACGGAGAAGCCGCCGCCACGGCCGGGCACCACGTCGACGCTGAGGAAGGTGTGGCTCCAGTACTCGAACTGCTCGGCAGACATCCAGAAATCGATCACGCGTGGTTCCGTTGCGGACGGCGCGATGTCCAGCCGGCCGAGGAGCACATCCCGGTCGGAGGTGATGAACTCCCCCGCCGGGTAGCTCAGGGCGAGGAACCGTCGCAGCAGCCCCCCGACTGGTGGAACATGAGCGGCCCGTGTTCGTCCCAGAGGCTCCGCACTAGTTCGACCGCGACCGGGGTCAACTCCACCCGAGCACTGGTTTCCCCCGGGATGGTGATCGATGCGATGACGCTTTCCTGCGGCATGGCCGTTCCCTTCTGATCGGTCGAGTCCTGGGGCGGAGGACCACCGGCCATTGCTCGTCGCGGCGGTCCCCCGCATGCTCCGGGTGGGCCCGGGCTGTTCGAATACGGCGTGCGGTTTAGAAGAAGCCCAGCGCGTCCTCGGAGTACGACACCAGCAGGTTCTTCGTCTGCTGGTACGCGCCGAGCGCGAGCTTGTTGTTCTCCCGGCCGATCCCCGAGCTCTTGTAACCGCCGAATGACGCTCCGGCGGGGTAGGCGTGATAGTTGTTCACCCAGACCCGGCCGGCCTGGATGTCCCGGCCGGCCTTGTAGGCGATGTTGCCGTTGCGGGACCAGACACCGGCGCCGAGCCCGTAGAGGGTGTCGTTGGCGATCGAGATGGCGTCGTCGTAGTCGGTGAAGCTCGTCACTGCGAGCACCGGGCCGAAGATCTCCTCCTGGAAGAGGCGCATCTTGTTGTGTCCCTCGAAGATGGTCGGTTCCACGTAGTAGCCTCCGCTGATCTCGCCGCCGAGGTCGACCCGTTCGCCGCCGAGGGCCAGCTTCGCGCCCTCCTTCTTGCCGATGTCGATGTAGGACAGGATTTTCTCGAGCTGGTCGTTGCTGGACTGCGCGCCGACCTGCGTGTTCGTGTCGAGCGGGTTGCCCTGGATCGCCTTGCGGGTGCGTTCGACGGCGTCGCCGAGGAAGTCGTCGTAGATCGGCTTCTGCAGCAGCGCCCGGCTGGGGGCCGTGCAGACCTCGCCCTGGTTGAACGCGAACAGCACGAAGCCTTCCTGGGCCTTGTCGTAGAAGGCGTCCTTTTCCTGGGCGACGTCGCTGAAGAAGATGTTGGGGTTCTTTCCGCCGAGTTCCATGGTCGACGGGATGATGTTGGCGCTCGCGTACTGCATGATCAGGCGCCCGGTCGAGGTCTCCCCCGTGAACGCGATCTTCCGGATCCGCGACGACGAGGCGAGCGGTTTGCCGGCCTCGATGCCGAACCCGTTGACGACGTCGAGCACTCCCGGAGGCAGGATGTCGCCGTCCAGTTCGATCAGCACCAGGATCGACACCGGGGTCTGCTCGGCCGGCTTGAGCACGATCGCGTTGCCGGCTGCCAGGGCCGGGGCCAGCTTCCAGACGGCCATCAGGAGCGGGAAGTTCCACGGGATGATCTGCCCGACGACGCCGAGCGGCTCGTGGAACTGGTACGAGACCATGTCGCCGTTCAGCTCAGCGTGCTCGCCGTCCTGGGCCCGGATCGCCGAGGCGAAGTACCGGAAGTGGTCCGAGGAGAGCGGGAGGTCGGCGTTCAAGGTCTCCCGGACCGGCTTCCCGTTCTCCCAGGTCTCGGCGACGGACAGCAGTTCGAGGTTGGCGTCGATGATGTCGGCGATCTTGTTCAGGATGGCCGCGCGCTCGGTCGACGAGGTTTTCCCCCAGGCCGGCGCGGCCCTGTGGGCGGCATCCAGTGCCAGCTCGATGTCTTCGGCGGTTCCGCGGGCGACCTCGGCGAATGGTTTTCCGTTGACGGGCGAGATGTCCTCGAAGTACTGGCCCTGGACGGGCTTCACCCACTCGCCGCCGATCCAGTTCTCATAGCGGGGTTTGAAGGTGACTAGGGCGCCCGGGGTTCCGGGGTTGGAATAGACGGTCATGATCTCTCCTCGTCGACGACGTTGTCGGTGGGGTCCGCCTGCTGCGGACCTGGCCTTGAGCCTAGGAAGGAGAACGTTGCTTCAGCGTTGCGGGATCTTGCGAGGCTCGGCCTCGGTGCCCCTCTGCTGCATTTCGGCGTCGATCCGCTTGAGCCGGGCCACGACGGATGCCCGTTTCGGCGACCGGGCCGGCAACAGTTCGAGGCAGGCCCGCCAGACCTCGCTGTCATAGGTGGCCTCGTCGGTGCGCGCGTACTCGAGCAGCAACTCGGCGGAGGCGTCGCTGAGCATGGCTTCGCGCAGTCTGGCCGAGACCTCGGTGCGGATCTCGATGATGCCGGGCGCGCTGGAACCGGGCAGCACCGGTCCGCGGTAGGCGCCCAGGGCGACCCGGTGCGCGCCCCGCTCGAGGAAGGCGAGCACCCGCTGGGCGTCGAGCTCGAGAGGGGTCTCGAGGCGGTAGGGGCGGGAGGCGATGCCGATCCGGGGGCTGGTCTGTTCCAGCACCTTCCGCAGCCGCACCATTTCGGCCCTGAGGTTGTCGACCCCGTTCGCCTGGTCGGTGAGCAGCAGCGACAACCGGTCGGCCGAGAGCCCGTCCCGGTTCCACGCCAGCAGGGTCAGAATTTCGGCGTGGCGCGGGCTGACCTCCCCGGCGCCGCCGTCGTTCTCCAGTTGACCGTGGTCCCGGCCGAGCACCTCCAACCGGGCCGGAGAGGTGCGCACCGGGGGTGCCGGCAGCGCCCGGCCGAAGAACCGCGCCACCGTGGGCGCCGCCGCGGAGGCGCTCAGGCGCTGGATGCGCAGTTCCGCCTCCATCGCGGCGACGGCCGCCTCCACCAGCGGGAGGGTCTGGGGGGCCACCGCCTCGGCTCCGCCGGTGATGTCGATGACGCCGAGGATGTCACCGGAGTCCGGGTCGTGGATGGGCACGGCGGTGCAGCTCCACGGATGCGCGAGGTGGTTGAAGTGCTCGGCGCGCTGGATCTGGATGCCGTGGTCGAGGGCCAGGGCCGTTCCCGGAACGCTCGTGCCGACCCGTCGCTCCGACCGGTCGGAGCCCTCGACGAACAGCATCCCCTCGGCACGCCGGCGCACCTCCCGGTCGCCGTCGATCCAGAGCAGCCGGCCGAATTCGTCCCCGATCGCCACGATCAGCCCGGAATCGAAGGAGTGACGGATCAGCAGGTTGTGAACCACGGCCAGGACGGACGCCAGGGGGTGCTGGTCTCGTTTGTCCCGCAGTTCGTCGAACGTGAGCTCCCGCTCCGGGGCGAGCCTCGACGGGTCGAGTCGCAGTGACAGGGACCGGTCCCAGGATTCCTGCACCAGCTTGCGCACACCCGGCCGCGCCACCTTGTCCAGGACCGCGGCCTCGTGCGCCCGCGCCAGCTTGACGAAGCTGCCCTCGCTCAGATCCGACGCAGAACCAACGGTCCACGGACTCGTCATGCAACCTTTGAACAACTGTGGTCAGGGGCGATCGGGATGTACCCGGATCAGACGTCAGTATAGGCGCAGCACCCGGTCAGGAGCCGATCTCCTGGTAGGCGGCGAACAACAGCGAGGCGTCGGGGCCTTCGAGCACGGTGGGCTTGCCGATGTCGTCCAGGACGATGAAACGCAGCATGCCGCTGCGCGTCTTCTTGTCGCGCTGCATGGTCGCGAGCAGGGTGCTCCACCGCCCGACCGGGTAGGTGGTCGGCAGGGTGAGCGATTCCAGGATGCTGCGGTGCCGGTCCACGGCCGCGTCCGACAGGCGCCCGCTCAGCCGGGCGACCTCGGCGGCGAACATCATGCCCACCGCGACGGCGGCACCGTGACGCCATCCGTAGCGTTCCGCGTGCTCGATCGCGTGACCGAGGGTGTGCCCGTAGTTCAGGATCTCCCGCAGTCCGGACTCCTTGAAGTCCTGCCCGACGACCTCGGCCTTCATCCCGATCGCAAGCTCGAGCACACGCCGGAACTGCGGCGTGGCCGGGTCGGTGACGGCCGCGACATCCGCTTCGACGATGTCGAGGATCTCGGGCAGCTGGATGAAGCCGGCCTTCACGATCTCGGCGAAGCCGGCCAGGATCTCGTTGCGCGGGAGGTCGGCCAGGGTGTCCAGGTCGCAGATCACGGCGGCCGGGGCGTAGAACGTGCCGACGAGGTTCTTGCCCTCGGCGGTGTTGATGCCGTTCTTGCCGCCGACGGCCGCGTCGACCATGGCGAGTACGCTTGTCGGGATCTGCACCAGGCGAACCCCGCGCAGCCAGGTGGCGGCCACGAAACCGGCCAGGTCGGTGACGGCGCCGCCGCCGAAGCCGATCACGGCGTCGGTCCGGCTGAAGTCGGCCTGGCCCATCACCTGCCAGCAGAATGCCGCCACCTCGACCCGCTTGGCGCCCTCCGCGTCGGGCACCTCCGCGATCAGCACCTCGTACCGGCCGAGCAGGCTCTCGCGCAGGGCGGCCGCGCGGGCACCGAGGTGGGAGGTGTGCACGATCAGCACCTTGGCCACCTTCGGGCCGAGCTGTTCCACGACCTCGTCCAGGAGGTTCCGGCCCACGAACACGGGGTAGCTGTCGACTCCGTTCACCGTGATCACAGTGGTGGCGGGCTCGACGCTTTCAGGGGAGGTGTTTTTTGATTCTGTATTTTCAGACACGATGGCTCCGGTCACGTTCTCGTTGTGGTCCAGGTCACGACGGCATCGGCAATGGCGTCCAACGGACGGTGCGATGTGTCGAAGCGGATGCTGGCCAGCGCCTCGTAGGTGGGGCGCCGCTGGTTGTAGATGCGTTTCCAATCGGCGATGCCGCCCCGCAGCAGGGGGCGTTTGCCGCCGCCGAGCCGTCTGCGCACGGCCTGGGCCGACACGCTCAGGTAGACGACGCTGCAGCGGGCCAGGTCCGCCTGCGTGTCGGGGTCGAGCACGGCTCCCCCGCCGAGGGACACGACGGCTTTCTCGGTCAGCGCCTGCGCCACCACCTCGCGTTCGAGGGCACGAAAGTGCTCCTCACCGTGCTGCTCGAAGATCTCCTTGATCGCACCGTGGTCCGCGACGATACGCGCGTCGGTGTCGACGAACGGCACGTCGAGGGTGCGGGCCACGAGACGGCCGATCCGGGTCTTCCCGGCGGCCATCGGACCGATGAACACGAGCGGGAACAGCGGTTTGGCTGGATGCTGCTGCTCCTGGTGCTGCTGCTCCTGGTGCTGCTGCTTCTGGTGCTGCTGCGTCGGCTTCGCTGCATCCCGCATTACTACAGGGAGGCGTCGCTGGACGCGCTCGTCTTGAGGTTCGCCGGGATGTGGGCCAGGTACGACTCCAGGTTGCGACGGGTTTCCTCGATCGAGTCCCCGCCGAATTTCTCCAGGACCGAGTTCGCGAGCACGAGAGCCACCATCGCCTCCGCCACCACGCCGGCCGCCGGGACAGCACAGACGTCGGAGCGCTGGTGGTGAGCGGGCGCCGCCTCACTCGTCGTCACATCCACCGTGCGGAGGGCCCGCGGGATGGTCGCGATGGGTTTCATGCCGGCCCGCACGCGCAGCACGGTCCCGGTGCTCATGCCGCCCTCGGTGCCGCCGGCCTTGTCGCTGACCCGCTGGATGCGGCCGTCGGACTGGACAAGCTCGTCGTGGGCGTCCGAGCCGCGCCTGGTCGTGGTGAGGAAGCCGTCGCCGACCTCGACACCCTTGATCGCCTGGATGCCCATCAGCGCGGCAGCCAGTTGCGAGTCGAGCCGGCGGTCCCAGTGCACGAAGGAGCCGAGCCCGGGAGGAAGGTTGTAGGCGAGCACCTCGACGACGCCGCCGAGGGTGTCGCCCTCCTTGTGCGCCAGGTCGACTTCGGCCACCATCCGGGCGGAGGTGGCCTCGTCGAAGCAGCGCAGCGGGTCATCATCGAGGGCGTCCACGTCTCCCGGAACGGGGAGCGGGGCGTCGTCCGGCACCCGCACCGGTCCGATGGACAGCGTGTGACTGACCAGGCCGATGCCCAGTTCCGACAGGAAAGAACGCGCGATCGCGCCGAGGGCGACGCGGGCGGCGGTCTCTCGGGCGCTGGCGCGCTCGAGCACAGGGCGGGCCTCGTCGAAACCGTACTTCTGCATGCCGGCGAGGTCGGCGTGACCGGGCCGGGGCCGGGTCAGGGGCGCGCCGCGGCCTCGACCGCTGGGCGTCTCCTTCGGAACGTCGGGGCTCATCACGTCGACCCACTTGGGCCATTCGGTGTTGCCGATGCGCAGGGCGACCGGTCCGCCCAGGGTGAGCCCGTAGCGCACACCACCGGAGATGTTGAGTTCGTCCTGCTCGAACTTCATCCGCGCGCCTCGGCCGTAGCCGAGTTTGCGGCGCGCGAGATCGAGGCGGATCGCATCAAGAGTGACCGGGATTCCAGCGGGCAAACCCTCGACAATGGCGATGAGTTCGGGGCCGTGGGACTCTCCGGCAGTGAGCCAACGAAGCATGCCCACTATCCTGTCACAGCCTGTCCGGTCAGGGCGCCGCGCATGGCCTGCAGCACGGCGTCCTCGCCGGGAAGCGGTTCGAACGGATCGCCCGAACGGAATATGCGCACCTGGATCAGGGCCTGGTGCAGCAGCATCCCCTGCCCGGATGACACGCTGCCTCCCGCAAAGGCCCACGACCGGGCAAGTTCGCTCGGCCACGGCGAGTAGCTCACATCGAAGAGCGGCGCCCGGCGGCGCAGGTCGGCGGGGAATTCGCCGCCGAGGGCGGTCCCGCCCGGAAGGGTGCTGATCACGAGTTCGCTGTGCCGGCTCGGATCGGCGAGATCCGCGAGCTCCCCGACGGTCACGACCACGCCGAGGCTGCGGCCCAGCTCGATCAGGTCGGCCGCCTTCGCCGGGGTTCGCACCAGGACGTCGACCGATTCGGCGCCCAGGTCCGCCGCCGCGACGAGAGCGGACGCCCCCGTGGCGCCGGCGCCGAGCACGGTCACGTGGTCGGCCCGACGCACCCCGGCTTCGGCCAGAGCGCGTACCAGGCCGGGGACATCCGTGTTGAAACCCTGCAGGGTCCGACGGCCGTCGGCCTGGCCGAACAGCACGGTGTTCACCGAACCGGTCTGGGCTGCCACCCGGTCGACGCCGTCCAGGAGCGGGAGGATCTCGTGCTTGAGGGGCATGGTGAGGGAGAGGCCCAGCCAGTCGGCGTCCAGCGAGCCGACGAAGGAGGCCAGCCCGTCGGCGGTGACCTCGACCGTGTTGTATCTCCAGTCCAGCATGAGCGCCCGGTAGGCGGCCCGGTGCAGCGCTGGTGACAACGAGTGCGCGATCGGCGACCCCAGCACCGCGAGGCGCCGGGGGGCAACGGATGCCGCGTGCCTAGCCATATTCGGGGTGCTCGTCCATCCAGGCCAGCCACTTGGCGACCGCCGCGTCATGCTCCGCCGCCGTGGCGGAGAAGATCGTTTCGCCGGTGTCGAGGTTCCAGGTCACGAAGTAGAGCCAGGGGCCGTCGGCCGGGTGCACGGCGGCGTCGATCGCGGCGTCGCCCGGGTTGGAGATCGGCCCGATCGGCAGGCCGGGGTGCTGGTAGGTGTTGTAGGGGTTGGCGGGGTCGCCCCGCTCGGCGTCCGTCGTGGTCACGCGGTGGGTCTCCCCGGTGCCGTAGGCGACGGTGGCGTCGGACTGGAGCAGCCCGGTTTCCCACTGCGCCGGGTCGAGCCGGTTCAGGAACACCCGGGAGACCTTGTAGTAGTCCTCGGTCAGGCCGGCTTCGCGCTGGATCAGGGAGGCCAACACGATGGTCTTCCAGCGGTTCTCCGGAGCCACCCCGGCGTCGTCGAGGGCCTGGAACTGACGATCGACGAGGGTCTTGATCGCGTCCGCGGCCGACAGTTCGGGCGCGAAGGTGTAGGTGGCCGGGAACAGGAAGCCCTCGAGGGAGGTCGCCTCGGCCGGAAGCCCGTAGGCGACGACGTCCTTGGCGGCGGCCTTCAGGTCGGCCAGCGGGATGCTGGTGCCTTCGGAGACCAGCTGGAGCACGTCCACCGCGGCGGTGCCCTCGGGAATCACGACGGTTTGCTCGAGCTTGCTGGCGGGGTCGAGCAGCGCGTCGAGGGCCGCGCGGCCGCTCATCTTGCTGGCCAGCCGGTAGGCGCCGGGCTGGAACACCGGCGCGGGCGACTCCTTCAGGAGCAGGGAGTAGAAGGCCTCATAGCTCTTCACCACGTCCTGGTCGACGAGGGAGTCTGCCACGTCCTGCCCGGTTTCGCCGTCATGGATCATCACCACGACCTTCGAGGTGCCCTTCCCGGCGTAGTCTGCGGGCCCCTGCACGGCCGCGACGATCTTCGAGAGGGGTTCCTGCAGCAGCAGGACGCCGCCAGCCAGCAACGCGACCACGACCAGGGTGATGATCAGCCCGACCCAGGCGCCCCGCCGCCTCTTCTTCCGCGGCGGTTCGGTGCCGAGCTGGGTGCGCCGGCTGGAACGCGTGCCCGGCTGCTGCGATTCCCCCAGGGCCCGGCGCGACGGTACCGTCGGCGACGCGGATGCGTTCGCTCCCGGAACGGCGGGGTCGCGGGGCGCGCTGGCGCTGGTGTTCACGCCGCCGCTGCTGTTCACGCCGCCACTGAGCAGGGCGTCCCAGCCCGACGGCGTGACTTCGACCGGCACTCTGTCGGGATCAGCGGGGGGATTCGTCACTGTGGCGGCCCTTCGGTCGGAGCCACCGCCGAGCCGGGTGGCGTTCCCAGAGCACGTTCGGTGTCGAGGGCATGTTGAAGAATTATAGTGGCGGCGACCTGATCGACCACTGGGCGCTGGGTCCTGGCCTTGCGCCCGGCGGCGCGCAGCACCGACTGGGCGGCGACCGTGGACAGGCGCTCGTCGACCAGTCGCACCGGGATCGACAGGGTCCGGGCGAGCAACTCTGCGAAACCCACCGCGTCGTTGGTCGATGCTGTCCGGTTTCCGGACAGCGCCAGGGGCAGGCCGACCACGACCTCGATGGCGTCGAGCTCTGCCACCACGGCCGCGATCCGCACCACGTCCAGGCTGCCGGACTGGTCGCGACTCACGGTCTCGACCGGCGTCGCCAGCATGCCGTGCGGGTCGCTTCGGGCGAGCCCGATCCGCGCTGTCCCGACGTCGACTCCCACTCTCACGCCGTGACGCATGCTGCTCAGCCCGCTACGGCTGAGGTGACGGCTGCGAGGGCGTTCGGAATGGCCGCGACATCGGTGCCGCCGCCCTGGGCGAGGTCGTCCTTGCCGCCGCCGCCGCCGCCGAGGATCCCGGCGACCTGCTTGGCCAGCGCGCCGGCCCGGTGGCCGGACTCGCGCGCCGCGGCGTTGGTGGCCACGATAACGACCGGCTTCTCGCCGACCACCGCGGCGAGGGCGACGACGGCCGGGCCGCTTCCCAGCTGGGTGCGCGTGGCGGTCACCAGCATCCGCAGTTCGTCGGCGGAATTCAGCGTGCCGACGTTCTCGGCGACGACCTTGACCGAACCTGCCGTGGAGGCGGACGCGACGAGGGCCGGCACCTTGTCCGTGAGTGCACGGGCTTCGAAGGCCGCGATCTTCTTCTCGGCGGCCTTGAGGTTCTGCACGAGCTCGTTGATGCGTTCGGGCAGCTGATCCCGGGGGGTCTTCAGGTTCGCGGTCAGCTGGGAGACGAGGGCGCGTTCGGCGGCCAGGTCGCGGAAGGCCTCGAGGCCGACCAGCGATTCCACCCGGCGGTTCGTGGATCCGACGGAGCCCTCGCTGACGAGGCTGATCATTCCGATCTCCGCGCTGGAAGAGACGTGGGTTCCCGCGCACAGTTCACGTGACCAGGGGCCGCCGATGTCGACCACCCGCACGCGGTCGCCGTACTTTTCGCTGAACAGGGCCATGGCTCCGAGGGCCTTCGCCTCGGCCAGGGGAAGCTCGCGGGTCTGAACGGGCAGGTTGTCCCGGATGGCGTTGTTCGAGATCTCTTCGATCTCGCTGCGGGTCGCCGGGGACAGAGCCTGGTTCCAGGAGAAGTCGAGGCGGAAGAAACCGGCCTTGTTGTAGGAGCCGGACTGGTGCGCGTTCGGGCCGAGCACCTGGCGCAAGGCTGCGTGCAGCACGTGCGTGCCGGAGTGGGCCTGGCGCGCGCCGCGGCGCCAATCGGGGTCGACGACGCTGGTGGCCGCGTCTCCGACACCGACCTCGCCGGACCGGACCTGGACCTTGTGGCTGATGAGCCCCTTGACGGGCTTCTGCACGTCGAGGACCTCGAGCTCGTAGCCGGTTCCCACGATCAGGCCGGCGTCGGCCTCCTGGCCGCCGGACTCCGCGTAGAGCGCCGTCTCGGCCAGGATGACCTCGGCGATCTCACCGGAAACGGCGCGGTCGACGGACTGTCCGCTCACGATGATGCCGAGCACGCTGGATTCGGTCTGCAGGGCGTCGTAGCCGGTGAAGAGCGTCTCCCCCGCCGCGCGGAAGGCGCTGTAGACCGACAGGTCGGCGAGGTGCGTCTTCTTGGCCTTAGCGTCGGCTTTGGCCATTGCGCGCTGCTTGGCCATGAGGGCGTCGAAGGCGTCGCGGTTGACGCTGAGGCCGGCCTCCTCGGCCATCTCGAGGGTGATCTCGATCGGGAAGCCGTAGGTGTCGTGCAGGAGGAACGCGGTGTCGCCCGGGAGAACGACCTTCTCGGCCTTCTTGGTCTTCGCCACGGCGAGGTCCAGGACCGCACTGCCGCTGGCGAGGGTGCGGAGGAAGGTCTCCTCCTCCGCGTACGCCGCCTGGCTGATCCGGGAGTAGTCGGCCTTGACCTCGGGGTAGGCCCCGGCCATGGCGTCGCGTGAGGCCGGGAAGAGCTCGGGGAAGGTGGAGCCCTCCACGCCGAGGAGGCGCATGGCGCGGACGCTCCGGCGCATGAGGCGGCGCAGGATGTACCCGCGGCCCTCGTTGGACGGCATGACGCCGTCGCTCATCAGCATCAGGGACGACCGCACGTGGTCGGCGACGATGCGCATCCGCACGTCGTCATCGTGCACGGCGCCGTAACGGCGACCGGACAGCTCCGCGGCACGGTCGAGGACCGGACGCACCTGGTCGATCTCGTACATGTTCTCGACGCCCTGCTTGAGGAAGGCGACGCGTTCGAGGCCCATTCCGGTGTCGATGTTCTTCTTCGGCAGGTCGCCGAGGATGATGAAGTCGTTCTTGCCGGTGCCCTCGCCGCGCAGGTACTGCATGAAGACGAGATTCCAGATTTCGACGTAACGGTCGTCGTCGGTGGCCGGACCGCCGTCGATGCCGTAGGCGGGACCGCGGTCGAAGAAGATCTCGGAGCAGGGTCCGGCGGGGCCCGGCTGGCCGGTCGACCAGTAGTTGGTGTCCATGCCGAGGCGCTGGATCCGGTTCTCGGGCAGGCCGAGGGCGCGCCAGTAGCGGAAGGCCTCGTCGTCGTCTTCGTAGACCGTGACCCAGAGGTCTTTCTCCGCGAAGCCGTAGCCGCCGTCGGCCTCTGAGGTGGTGAGCAGCTCCCAGGCGTACCCGATGGCTTCTTCTTTGAAGTAGTCGCCGAATGAGAAGTTGCCGTTCATCTGGAAGAAGGTGCCGTGACGCGGCGTCTTGCCGACCTCTTCGATGTCATTGGTGCGAATGCACTTCTGCACGCTCGTCGCGCGCGGGTACGGGGCCGGTACGAGACCGGTCAGGTAGGGCACGAACGGAACCATGCCGGCCACCGTGAAGAGGAGTGTGGGGTCGTCGCTGACGAGCGAAGCGGAGGGGACAACGGTGTGTCCGCGATCGGCAAAGAAGTCGAGCCAGCGCCCGCGAATTTCAGCAGTCTGCATTAGTTCCGTAGTTCGTTGTAGCGGGAAAAAGATGGAAATTTACGGCTGGGTGAGCTTTTCGATCGAGTCGTCGGCTTCCGCAGCGATATCGCCGATGGCGTCCCGCAGTTCGGCCTCGCGTTTGCGGTAACCGTCCGAGATGGCCTCGCCGAATTCGCGGGCCTTGGTGTCGAGATCGGCAAAGAATTGCTTGCCCTGACGCGTCTTACCGCCCTCACGGGCGAGGAGCAGCCCCGTGGCCAGACCGACGACGAACCAGATGAAGTTCTTCATGACAATGCTCCCTGACGTGTGTGGAGACCCGGATCCGAGACTCGAACGGCTTCTTTCCAGAATAGCCGACTCCCTGCGCCGGACTACCGGCGCCGACGGGTGAGGGCCGGTCGGGCGGCCCCGAGGGCGGCGCGCACGCCGGCGGAGAAGCCCGCGAGCTTGACCAGCGGACCGCCGACGGTCGCGGCGACCAGGGCCACCATCGCGGAGACATTGCCCGTGACATCCGCCACATTCGACGTGATGGTGTCGACCCGGGCGAGCTGGGCGTTGGTCTCCTGCAGGGTCTTCGTCGATTCCTCGAGCAGCGGTGTCACGTTGTGGCTCAGGTCTCGGATGGCCAGGGTCGTCTCATCGAAGACGCGCCCGAGCTTGAACAGCGGGACGGACAGGAAGAGCACCAGGACGGCGAAGCCGCCCGCAAAAACCAGACCGACGATATCTGCACCAGACATTGACCAACCATCCATTCCTCGATCGGCATGCACCGACATTCGGCGTGCAGAAACGCAAAGAGCGGACCACCCCAAGGGTGATCCGCTCTCCAGCGTAGTTCAGAAGCGCTGCCTGACGGCGGCGCAGGTAAAAAAACCTAGCGGGCCGCGTAGTACTCGACGACGAGCTGGACTTCACAGGTCACCGGGATTTCGATGCGCTTGGGGCGGCGCACGAGGCGGGCCTGCAGCTTGTCGATCTCGACCTCGAGGTACGGCGGGAGCTTCGGGAGAACGTCGACGTGACCGCCGGCGGCTGCAACCTGGAACGGCTCCATGCCCTCGCTCTTGGGCTTGACGTGGATGAGCTGACCCGGCTTCACGCGGAAGGAGGGCCGGTCAACCAGCTGGCCGTCGATGAGGATGTGACGGTGCACGATCATCTGACGGGCCTGGGCGGTGGTGCGGGCGATGGCCGAACGCACGAGAAGAGCGTCGAGACGGGTCTCGAGAATCTCGACGAGGTTCTCACCGGTCAGTCCCTGGGCGCGGCGAGCTTCCTCGAAGGCGATCTTGAGCTGAGCCTCGCGGATGCCGTACTGGGCGCGTAAGCGCTGCTTTTCGCGAAGACGAACGGCGTAGTCGGAGTCGGTCTTGCGCTTGGTGCGACCGTGCTCCCCCGGTGCGTACGGACGCTTCTCGAGGTAGCGGGCGGCCTTCGGGGTCAGGGCGATGCCCAGGGCCCGCGACAGGCGGGTCTTACTGCGGGTGCGTGACTTGGTAGACACGGTGTCCTTTCGATGGAACTGCAAACAGGGGAAACCAGGGCGCGAGCCTGGTGTGCAAAAGCACAGACCGGCGTCATGGGAGTTCAGAGGGGTGGTTGCCACGGGACGCCCGGCTACAGAGCGAAACCCATCCAAATCTGGAGACGGACGCAGCCGCATGCCGTTCCAGTTGTAGGCCCGTTCAGGCTACCACATCGGCCCCGCTGCCCACTCCGTTGCCCGCCCCCTCCGCCCGACCCCGCCCGAACCAATTCGACGGAGATTCTGCTCTAAAACGGCTCATACCGACTGTTTCGGGCCGGTTTGGCCAAAATCTCCGTCGAATTCGTTCATCGGGCGGGGCACAGCGGAGCGGGGCGAGGGCGAGGGGCTGGGGGCTGGAGGCTGGAGGAGGCACGAGGGAGGAGGCACGAGGCACGAGGAACGAGGGAGGAGGCACGAGGGAGGAGGCACGAGGGAGGAGGAGGGCTGCGGGCTGCTAGCGGGCGCGGATGATCTTGCGGAGCTTGGCGAGCCGGGCCGAGACCTCGCGCTCGTTGCCGTGCTCGGTGGGTTCGTAGTAGCGAGCGTCGGCGATCTCGTCCGGCGGGTACTGCTGGGCCAGCACGCCGAGGACGTCGTCGTGGGGGTACCGGTAGCCCCGGCCGTGACCGAGCCGTTTGGCGCCGGAATAGTGGGCGTCGCGCAAATGTTTGGGGACGCGGCCCGTCTTGCCGGCGCGAACATCCGCGATGGCCTTGTCCAACGCCATATAAGAGGCGTTGGATTTCGGCGCCGTGGCCAGGTGCACGACCGCCTGGGCCAGTGGGATGCGACCCTCCGGCATGCCGATGTACTGCACGGCGTCCGCGGCGGCGATGGCGATCAGGAGGGACTGCGGATCGGCCATGCCGATGTCTTCCGAGGCCAGGACGATGATGCGGCGGCAGATGAATCGCGGGTCTTCGCCGGACTCGATCATGCGCGCGAGGTAGTGCAGGGACGCGTCGACGTCGGATCCTCGAACAGACTTGATGAACGCGCTGATCACGTCGTAGTGCTCGTCGCCGTTGCGGTCGTAGCGAAGCAACGCCCGGTCCACGGCGAGGGCGACGATCTCGGTGGTGATGACCGGCCGCTCGTCCGCTCCCGGTTCGGATTCCGCCGGCCTGACCGCCGACGCCGCCGACACGGATGCGGCCTCCAGCGCCGTGAGCGCCCGGCGGGCGTCCCCCGACGCGAGCCGGATGATCGCCGCCCGGGCCTCGGGGTCGAGAACGAACCGGTCCGCCAGACCGCGCGGCTCGACCACGGCACGGTCGACGACGATGCCGAGGTCGTCGTCGCTGAGGGTCTCGAGGGTCAGGAGCAGGGACCGTGACAGCAGCGGAGAGATGACCGAGAACGACGGGTTCTCGGTGGTCGCGGCCACCAGGATGATGATCCCGTTCTCCACACCCGGGAGCAGGGCATCCTGCTGGGCCTTGCTGAAACGGTGGATCTCGTCCAGGAAAAGTACCGTGGAGAGCCCGTAGAGGTCACGACTCGTGCGCGCCTCCTCCATCACCTGGCGCACGTCACGCACGCCGGCCGAGACAGCGGACAACTCCACGAACCGACGACCGGAGCTGTGTGCGATGGCCTGGGCGAGCGTGGTCTTGCCTGTGCCGGGCGGGCCCCAGAGGATGACGGAGACGGCGCCCTGCTCCCCCGTCTTGTCGCTCGCCAGGCTCACCAGCGGCGAGCCGGGAGTCAGCAGGTGCTTCTGGCCGGCGACCTCGTCGAGACTCTTCGGGCGCATCCGCACGGCGAGCGGTGTGGCACCGCTGCGTAGTCCCGGTTGAACATCAGCCATAGGTCCAGCGTAGTTTGTGCCGGTGACCGGGCGAACAGTGCCGGGCGACGGGCCCGCGACCCTGTTTGTCTGGATTCACTCGGTTGCGTAGAGTTCAACGTGGTTCGGGCGTCAATCGCGCCGGGCCGTCCCTGCGTGATCTGGCCGTGCGCGGCCCCCTGGAGGATACGACGTGGTAGTGAACAAGAAACAAGACCGCGAATCCCGCGAGGCGCGTGTGCGGGTTCGTGCCTTCCAGGCCCGGCGGGCGGTGCACGAGCACCAGCAGAAGCGTCGGTTGCGGGACAACATCTTTGCCGGTATAGCGGTGACGGCCGTGCTCGCCCTCGCCGTGGGCGCGCAGTTGGCCTTCTTCAGCGGCGGCTCCGGGAAGGTCGCGCCCTCCACGCCGGCCACCCCGACCCCGTCGGCGAGTGAGACGGCGCCGGCCGGCGCGAACTCGGGCGATGTCCCGCCCACGACCCTGGCCGAGGGCCGCACCTGGACCGGCACGATGGCCCTGAACGGCATTCCACTGGAGATCGAACTGGACGGCGCCGCCGCACCGCAGGCCGTGTCGTCCACGATCAGTCTGATCAATTCGGGGTTCTACCAGGACCTGACCTGTCACCGTCTGACCACCGGCGGATTCTTCGTGCTGCAGTGCGGCGACCCCGAAGGCACCGGTGCCGGCGGGCCCGGTTACAGCTATGGCCCGGTCGAGAACGCCCCCGCGGACAACGTGTACCCGGCCGGCACCCTCGCCATGGCCCGACAGGGCGGCAACGCCTACAGCATGGGCAGCCAGTTCTTCATCGTCTACGACGACACCACCATCCCCGCCGACGCGGTCGGCGGCTACACGGTGCTGGGCAAGGTCACCGGCGGACTTGACCAGATCAAGGCGCAGATCACGGATGCCGGCGTCACCGGCGGCTCCGCGGACGGCGCTCCCGCGGTGCCGACGACGATCACACAGGTATCAGTTCAGTAGAATCACCTAAACCATGCGCGGGCTTGCAATAGGCTTGACGCAGTATTGGCTCTAGACGCAGTATCGGCTCCCTCGTGAGCGCCCGACGACATCATTAAGGTGAGGCTCTTGACTACGACAGATCAGCAACCATGGGGTCGCGTAGACGAATCCGGCACGGTTTACGTGCGCGAAGCGACAGGTGAACGCGCCGTGGGACAGTATCCCGACGCGACGCCGGAAGAGGCGCTGGCCTACTTCGAACGCAAATACGTTGAACTCAACGGACAGGTCACGCTCCTGGAACAGCGTGCAAAGGGTGGCGCGCCCGCGGCCGACATCGCGAAGTCCGTCGCTCACCTGACCGAGACGGTAGCCAACGCCAACGCGGTCGGCAACCTGGCCGCACTGGCAGCCCGCCTGGGCGCCCTGGGCGGCGCCGTGAGCGAGCTCACGGAGCAGCAGAGCGCCGAGTCGAAGGCCGCTGCTGTCGCCGCCATCGCCGAGCGCGCCGCCATCGTCGCCGAAGCAGAGGCCCTCGCGGCCGAAGACCCGGCCAAGACGCAGTGGAAGCAGACCAGTGCTGCCCTCGAGGCGCTCTTCGCCAAGTGGCAGGCTCACCAGCACGACGCCCCCCGCATCCCCAAGGGTGAGGCCAACGACCTGTGGAAGCGATTCCGGGCCGCCCGCACCACGATCGAACAGAACCGCAAGGCGTTCTTCGCCGAGTTGGACAGCGCCCACAAGGACGTCCGCAACCGCAAGCAGCACCTGATCGAGCAGGCCGAAGCCCTCGCGCCGAAGGGCGCGGACGGCATCCCGGCCTACCGCAACCTTCTCGACGAGTGGAAGCTGGCCGGCCGCAGCGGCAAAAAGCAGGATGACGCCATGTGGGCGAAGTTCAAGGCCGCCGGTGACGTGTTGTACTCCGTGAAGTCGGAAATCGACGCGCAGGACAACGAGGAGTTCGCCGGAAACCTGGAGCAGAAGCTCGAATTGCTCACCGAAGCCGAACTGCTCCTGACCGAAACGGACCGCACGAAGGCCCGCACGACCCTCAGCGCGATCCAGCGCCGGTGGGATGCGATCGGCAAGGTTCCGCGCGACTCCGTCAAGCTGGTCGAAGACCGCATGCGCAAGGTCGAGGCCGCCGTTCGCAAGCTCGACGACGACCACTGGAAGCGCAACAACCCGGAGACCAAGGCACGTGCCGAGGGCATGGCCGGTCAGTTGCACGACGCCATCGCCAAGCTCGAGGCCGAGCTCGCGACGGCCCAGGACAGCAAGGACGCTCGCGCGATCGCCGAGGCGACCGAGGCCCTGGAGACCCGCAAGGCGTGGTTGAAGGCCATCGGCCAGTAACGCGCCCCGGCTCGAACCGGGTTCGTCAACAGAAGTGAGAACGGGGATCTGTCCACAGATCCCCGTTCTTCTTGTATCCGGCCCGCGACCGGACCGCACGCTGGTCCGATGAGCTTCAGATTGCAGCCGGTGCTTTCCGCCCGGGACCTTCCACTCGCTGAACTGTGCTGCGCGCGCCTCGACGGGGAGGTGTTCAAGCTGGGCGATTTCTGGTGCCCGGTCGACGAGCCGGGCGACGCCCCGAGCCGGGCTCGCGCGGCGGGCCTCCTCGTGTCTCCACGGGCGATCGCGGAGCGGCTGACCGCCGCGTGGATCTACGGCCTCACCCCGGAGCCGCGACAGCACCAGTTCTGCGTCCACACGGCCGCCCGGATGCATCTGGCTCCCTCACCGAGGCTGCGGATCCGCGAGGTCAGCTGCAGCCCGGACCAGGTGCAGACGATTTCCGGCCTGCGGGTCACTCGCCCCCTCCGGACCGTCGTGGACCTGGCGCGGTGGAACCTGGACCCGGATGCCGATGGGGATTCGCTGCGGGCGTGCGCCCTGCCGCCACTGATCGCCGCGCTCCTGCGATTCGCCGGCCACAGCAGCGCCGATCCGGCCCGCCGGCTCTGCGCCGGCCCCAACGTGCCGTACAAGGCCCAGGCCCTGGCCCGCCTCGACGAGGCGCAGGTCCTACTGGACACCCTGCCGGCTGAGCCTACGTTGTCGGTTCAGCCGACGCTGCCGGTTTAGCCGTCGTTGACGCGGTAGACGTCGTACACGGCGTCGATGCGCCGCACGGCGTTGAGCACCCGGTCGAGGTGGGTGGTATCCCCCATCTCGAAAACGAACCGGCTGATCGCCAAGCGGTCGGTCGAGGTGTGAACCGTGGCGGAGAGGATGTTGACGTGGTGCTCGGACAGCACCCGGGTCACGTCCGACAGGAGTCCGGAGCGGTCCAGGGCCTCGATCTGGATCTGAACCAGGAAGAGGCTCTTGGAGGTCGGCGCCCAGTCCACGTCGATCATGCGCTCAGGTTCCTTGAGCAGGGACTGAACGTTGCGGCAGGTTGCCTGGTGCACCGAGACGCCGGCGCCGCGGGTGATGAATCCGACGACCTTGTCGCCCGGGACCGGGGTGCAACAGCGGGCGAGTTTGACCAGGATGTCCGGGGCTCCACGCACCAGGATGCCGGAATCGCTGTTCCGGAGCGTCTGCGTGCGCCCGTTCGGTGCGAACGGGAGATCGGTGGCATCGCTCTCCTCGACGCTTTGCAGCGTGGCGACGACCTTCTCCAACACGGACTGGGTGGACACGTGACCCTCGCCGACGGCGGCGTAGAGGGCGGAGACGTCCTCGTACTTCATCACCGCGGCCACCTCGGCGAAGGAGTCCTGGTTCATCAGCTTCTGCAGCGGCAGGTTCTGCTTGCGCATGGCGCGGGCGATGGCGTCGCGGCCCTGTTCGATCGCCTCGTCCCGGCGCTCCTTGGTGAACCACTGGCGGATCTTGTTGCGCGCCCGTGGGCTCTTGACGAAGTTGAGCCAGTCTTTGCTGGGCCCGGAGTCCGGATTCTTGGAGGTGAAGACCTCCACGACGTCGCCGGTGATCAGCGGGCTCTCGAGAGGCACGAGACGCCCGTTGACCTTGGCACCCATCGTGCGGTGGCCGACCTCGGTGTGCACGGCGTAGGCAAAGTCGACCGGGGTCGCATCGGCCGGCAGGCCGATGACGCGGCCCTTGGGTGTGAAGACGTAGACCTCTTTGGCACCGATTTCGTACCGGAGCGAATCGAGGAACTCCCCCGGGTCTGCCGTCTCGGCCTGCCAGTCAGAGATGTGCGCCAGCCAGGCCATGTCGGTGTCGCTCTGCGGGCCCGGCCCGGAGGTCTTGCCGGTGGTCTGCTCCTTGTACTTCCAGTGCGAGGCCACGCCGAATTCCGCGCGCTGGTGCATCTCCTGGGTGCGGATCTGGATTTCCACCGCGCGCCCGCTCGGCCCGAGGACGGTGGTGTGCAGCGACTGGTAGAGATTGAATTTGGGGGTGGCGATGTAATCCTTGAACCGGCCGGGCAGCGGGGTCCAGCGCGCGTGGATCGCCCCGAGCACCGCGTAGCAGTCGCGCACGGAATTGACCAGCACGCGGATGCCGACCAGGTCGTAGATCTCGTCGAACTCGCGCCCGCGCACGACCATCTTCTGGTAGATCGAGTAGTACTGCTTGGGCCGGCCGGCCACCTTGCCGCGAATCCGGGCCGCCTTGAGGTCGTCGACGATGGAGTCGATGACGTGCTGAACGAATTCCTCGCGCTGAGGGGTGCGCTGCTTGACCAGGCTGTCGATCTCTGCGTAGAGCTTGGGGTAGAGCACCGCGAACGAGAGGTCTTCCAGTTCCCACTTGATGGTCTGGATGCCCAGCCGGTGCGCGAGCGGGGCATAGATCTCAAGGGTCTCGGTGGCTTTACGCACGGCTGACTCCGCCGGCACGAAGCCCCAGGTGCGGGCGTTGTGCAGCCGGTCCGCGAGCTTGATGATCAGCACCCGGATGTCTTTCGACATCGCCACGATCATTTTGCGCACGGTCTCGGCCTGCGTGCTGTCGCCGTACTTGACCTTGTCGAGCTTCGTCACCCCGTCGACGAGCATGGTGATCTCGTCGCCGAAATCGCTCCGCAGCTGATCGAGGGTGTACTCGGTGTCCTCCACGGTGTCGTGCAGGAGCGCGGCGGCCACCGTCTTGGGGCCGATGCCGAGGTCGGCGAGGATCTGCGACACCGCGACCGGGTGGGTGATGTACGGCTCACCGCTGCGCCGGAATTGCCCTTCGTGAGCCCGTTCCGCCGTGGTGTACGCGCGTTCGATGATCGACAGGTCGACCTTCGGGTGGTGCATCCGCACGGTCTTCAAGAGGGTGTCGACAGCTCCGACCGGCTGAGCCCGCGAAAAGATGCGCGGCACGAGGCGCCGGAGCGAGGCGGGCGGAACCGGAGCCGGGGAGGCAGGAGGAGACGTCAGATCGGTCATCCGTCACCTCCATCCCTCACAACAATTATGGCTGTTCGCCACCCGGGCCTGATACCACCGGCGCCAGGTGGGGACCGACTCCCGGCCTAGGCGGTGATCTTCTCCGCGGATTTTGTCGTCGTCGCGTCGGCCTTGGCCCGAAGGGAGAGAACCTTCAGGTCCCGTTTGCGGATATCCGGCTCGCTGGACCGCAGCTGGGCGTACAGCGGCGACGCGATGAAGATCGTCGAGTATGCCCCGGCGATGATTCCGATCAGGAGCGCCAGCGAGATGTCCCGCAGGGTGCCGGCGCCGAGCACGAGGGCACCGATGAACAGGATCGATCCGACCGGGAGCACCGCCACGACGGAGGTGTTGATCGAACGCACCAGGGTCTGGTTGACGGCGAGGTTGACCGATTCTCCGAATGTGCGGCGCGAATCCGTGACGTCCTCAGCGGTGTTCTCGCGGATCTTGTCGAACACCACGACGGTGTCGTACAGCGAGTAGCCGAGGATGGTCAGGAAGCCGATCACGGCGGCGGGGGTGATCTCGAACCCGGTGATGCCGTAGAACCCGGCGGTGATGACGAGGTCGTGCAGGAGCGCGACCATGGCAGCCAGGGCCATCTTCCAGGTGCGGAAGTACAGGGCCATGCCGATCCCGGCGAGGACGAGGAAGATCGCCAACCCGCGCAGAGCCTGGCCGGTGATGTCGGCACCCCAGGACGGGCCGATGAAGGACGCGGTGACCTGGTCTTTCGGAACCGAGTAGGCGTCGGCCAGGGCGGTGCGCACATCGCGGCTGTCCTGGGCGCTGAGCTGGTCGGTCTGCACCCGGATGCCGCTGTTGCCCACGTTGGACACCTTGGGGACCGCGGAGGGCACCACGGCGTTGACGGCGTCAGACGCCGTGGCCTGGTCCTGCTTCGGCAGGTCTGACACCACGAACTCGGATCCGCCGGTGAACTCGATGCCGAAGACGAACCCGCCGCGGAGCTGCGGGACGACCAGGGCGATCAGGAGCATGACGGATGCGACGAGATACCACGTGTTGCGCCGGCCGATGATGTTGAACGATCGCTTGCCGGTGTGCAGGTCATTGCCGAACTGGGAGAAGCTGGCCATTAGGATTCCTTCCCGTTCGAGAAGCGATCGGTGCTGGAACCGACGAGGTCCTGCGCCTTGCGTTCGGCGATGGTTTGACGTTTGGCGGCTTCTTTACTGGCCGACGACAGTTTGCCTGTTGCGACCTGCGTGGACGGCTGGAACTTGGCACGGCCGCGGTAGGTGGCACCGAGCGCCCGGGGGTCGAGTCCGCTGAAGCGGTGACCCTCGTTGAAAAACCGGGTCTGCGCCAGCAGTTGGAGCATCGGGTGGGTGAACAGGATGACGACGACGACGTCGACGATCGTGGTGAGGCCGAGGGTCAGGGCGAAGCCCTTGACGTTGCCGACCGCCACGATGAAGAGCACGCCGGCGGCGAGGAAGTTCACGCCGTCCGAGGCGAGGATGGTGCGCAGAGCGCGCTTCCAGCCGGCCTCGACGGCCGACTCGAGTCCGCGACCGTCCCGCAGCTCGTCGCGCACGCGCTCGAAGTAGACGATGAAGGAGTCGGCGGTGATTCCGATGGCAACGATCAACCCGGCCACCCCGGCGAGGGACAGTCGGTAACCCTCCCGCCAGGACAGGGTCGTGATGATCAGGTACGTGATCAGGGCCGCGACGGTCAGGGAAGCGATCGTCACCACCCCGAGCAACCGGTACTGGATCAGCGAGTAGATCACGACCAGGATCAGTCCGATCAGACCGGCGATGAGACCGCCGAGGAGCTGGGAGGAGCCGAGCGTCGCGGAAATGGTGTCCTGGCTCTGCACCGTGAAGCTGATCGGCAGGGCGCCGAACTTGAGCTGGTCGGCGAGCGTCTTGGACGATTCCTTGGTGAAGTTTCCGCTGATCTGCGCGTTTCCGTCAGTGATCGCCGCGTTCGTGCGGGGCGCGGAGATGACCTGGCCGTCGAGAACGATGGCGAACTGGTTGCGCACGCCCTCGAGGCCGTTCAACCGGGTGCTGACGTCGGCGAACGCCTTGGTCCCGGTCTTGTCGAACTTCATGTTGACGACCCACTGGCCGGTGGTCGCGCCGCTCTGGTTCGTCTCCTGGCCGCTGGTGGCGTCCGAGACGTTCTCGCCGCTGACCTCGACCGGGCCGAGGATGTATTTGACCGAGCCGTCGGTCTCACAGGTGACGAGTGGCTTGTCCGCCGGGGCGACGTTGCTGGTGTCGAGCTTCGTGCAGTCGAAGGCGTCGTACTGGGCCTGGAGCGCCGGGGTGATCCAGCTCGGGTCGCTGGCGTCGGTGGGTACCGCGGTCGGCGTGCTCGACAGGTCGGGGTCGACGCTCGGGGCCGGGGTCGCCGCGCCGTCCGCGCCCACGCTGGCCGCCGACGGGGCGTCGGCCAGAAGGACGGGGCGGAATTCGAGTTTCGCTGAGGACTCGATCCGGTTGATGGTGGCGTCGTCGGGGATGCCCGGGATCGAGACGACGATGTTCTGGCCGCCCTGCGTGTTGATCTCCGCTTCGGAGACGCCGGACGCGTCAACGCGCTGCCGGATGATCGACACGGCATTGTTCAGCTGTTCCTGCGAAACTGATTGACCGGATTCGAGTTTCGGCGCGAGGATGATCTGCGTGCCACCCTCGAGGTCGAGGGCCAGCTTGGGCGTCCAGGAACCGCCGCCGGTGAGGACGCCGGCGGTGTTGAGAGCGATCAGACCGACGATGATCACCCCCAGCCACGTGAGGGAACGCCAGGCCTTTTTGGCCGGAGACGACTTTGCCACCTGTGAACTCAGCTTTCTGTGCTCATGCCCGCGCCGTCACGGCGCGGGCATGTGAGAGGGATTGGTTACGCATCGCCCTTTTTGGGCTCTTCGTCGGTGTCTGCATCAGCGACTCGCTGACCGAACTCGGGTTCGTTCATGACGCCGGCGGTGTCCTGGCCGATTTCGGCAACGGGTGCGTCCTCGGACTCGGCCACGGTCGGCTCGATCACACGGGCGATGGTCTGGCGGTGCAGCTGCACGACCGTTCCCGGTGCGATTTCAAGGGCGACCTTGTTCGCTTCCTCGTCGATCGAGAGAATGGTTCCGTACATCCCGAAGTTGGTCATGACCTCCGCGCCGGCAACCATCTGGGCCTGCAGCGCGGCCTGGTCCTTCTGGCGCTTGCGGCTGTTGCGGAACATGAAGAAAACGAGCGCCGCGAGAACGACGAGCATGACAAGAGTCAACGGATCCATAAAACTGTGAAACCTTCCGATTGCGGCGCGATGGCCGAAGCTTGTGCGTCTGATTCCTTACGAACCAACTCGAATTATAGGTCATCGAGGTTATGGGACCTTCGGAGCGCCGTCCTGCGGGTTGACGAGACCGAAGTGCCGCCACGCTGCGGGGGTCGCCACGCGCCCGCGCGGGGTGCGCGTGAGGAAGCCTATCCGCACCAGGAACGGCTCCACGACAGCCTCGATGGTCTCCGACTCTTCCCCCACGGACACCGCCAGTGTGTTCAGGCCAACCGGCCCACCCCCAAAACGGGTCAGGATGATGCGCATCACTTCCCGGTCGAGCCGATCGAGCCCGATCGCGTCCACGTCGTAGAGTTCCAGGGCCGCGTGGACGGCGGCCAGGTCGGCGTCCCCCCCGTGCACCAGGGCGTAGTCGCGCACCCGCCGGAGCAGCCGGTTGGCGATTCTCGGCGTGCCGCGGCACCGACCGGCGATTTCGGCGAGGGCCTCCCGGTCGATCCTGAAGTCGAGCAGTGCGGCGGCACGCGCCAGCACCTCCTCGAGCTCGTGGTCCGCGTAGAACTCGAGGTGGGCGGTGAACCCGAACCGGTCGCGCAGTGGGTTGGGCAGCAGCCCGGACCGGGTCGTGGCGCCCACCAGCGTGAACGGGGCGAGCTCGAGCGGCACCGAGGTGGCGCCGGCACCCTTGCCCACCATGATGTCGATCCGGAAGTCCTCCATCGCGAGGTAGAGCATTTCCTCGGCCGAGCGGGCCATCCGGTGGATCTCGTCGATGAAGAGCACCTCGCCGGGGATCAGTGAGGAGAGCACGGCGGCCAGATCACCCGCGTGCTGGATGGCCGGGCCGCTGGACATCCTCAGCGGCCGGTTGCCCTCGTACGCGATGATCATGGCCAGGGTGGTCTTGCCCAGCCCGGGCGGGCCGGCCAGCAGGATGTGGTCCGGCGTGCGGGCCTGCATGGTCGCCGCCGTCAACAGCAGCTGCAGCTGGCTGCGCACCTTCTGCTGGCCGACGAACTCCGCCAGGCTCCGGGGCCGGAGGGCGCCTTCGAACGCGAGTTCCGCGTCGCCTTCCAGAACGGGATTGGTCAGCTCGACCCCGGGGTCGCCGGCCAGGCGCGGTTCGGGTGTCATGAGCGGCGCTCCGAAGCCTGCTGGGCCGGGCCGAGCCGGGCCAGGACCAGCCGGAGGAGACTGGCCACCCCGACCTGCTCGGGATCGGCCGTGTCGGCGAGGGTCTCCTCGACCGCCTGAGCGGCCACCCGCTCAGACCAGCCCAGGCCGATCAGGGCGGCCTGCACGTTCGCGGACGCGCTCGTGGGGGCCGGGCGAGCCGCGGCGGTGGCGGCGGCGGCCGAGACGAAGACCTTGCCGGCCAGGGAGAGCACGATCAACTTGGCGGTCTTGGGGCCGATGCCGCTGACCTTGCGGAAAGCGGCGTCATCCTCGGAGGCGACCGCCTGTGCGATCCGGTTCGGGCTGAGCACGGCGAGCACACCGAGGGCCGATTTCGGTCCGACGCCGGTCACCCCGACCAGCAGCTCGAACACCTCGAGTTCGTCCGTGGCCGGAAACCCGTAGAGCGTGAGTGAGTCTTCGCGCACGATCAGCGTGGTGGAGAGGCGGGCCTCGGTGCCGACCCGCAGCGTCAGCGCGGTCGCGGGGGTGACCTGCAGGGCCAGCCCCACTCCCCCGACCTCGATCACGGCCGTCGAACCCAGGGCAGACAGGACGAGGCCACGTACGGATGCAATCACCGCTTAACACTACGGGTCACCGGCGACACGGAGCCGCGTTCGGCGGCGCGCCATGCCTTCTGGGCCGGGGTCAGCGTTCCGACCGGGACGGCGGCGCCGGTCGGCAGGGTGCCACCGGATGCGCCGGTGCGCCAGGCGTGGCAGATCGCAATGGCCAGCGCGTCCGCGGCATCCGCCGGCCTGGGCACTTCGGCCAGGCCGAGCACCCGGGCGACCATCGTGCCGACCTGCGCCTTGTCGGCGGACCCGTAACCGGTGATCGCGGCCTTGACCTCGCTGGGGGTGTGCAGGGTGACGGTCAGCCCGCGCTGAGCCGCGAGGAGGAGGGCGACCCCGCTGATCTGCGCCGTGCCCATGACGGAGCTCACGTTGTTCTGGGCGAACACCCGCTCGATCGCCACGAATTCGGGCTGGTGCCGGTCGAGCATCTCCTCGAGACCCCGGCTGATCAGCAGGAGCCTCTGCTCGAGCGGCAGGTCCGCCGCGCTGCGGAGCACGGCCACGTCGACGAGGGTCGCGGTGCGGTTGGGGTTCACGTCGACCACGCCCACGCCGCAACGGGTCAGCCCGGGATCGATGCCCAGGACCCGGACTGACACGGCCTCTACTCGGCTTCGGCCTGAAGCTCCGCGATGACCTCGGGCGACACGTCGTAGTTGCTGTAGATGTTCTGCACGTCGTCGAGCTCTTCGAGCGCGTCGATCAGTTTGAAGACCTTGCGGGCGGTTTCGGCGTCGACCTCGATCTTGAGCTGGGGCACGAATGCGATGTCGGCGGAGTCGTAGTCGATTCCGGCGGTCTGCAGCGCCGTGCGGGTGGCGACGAGGTCATGGGCCTCGCTGAAGACCTCGAACTTGTCGCCGTCGTCGACGACCTCTTCGGCACCGGCGTCGAGCACGGCCGCGAGCACGTCGTCTTCGGTGACGTTGTCACCCTTGGGCACCACGACGATGCCCTTGCGGTTGAAGTTGTAGGCCACGCTGCCGGGATCGGCCATGTTGCCGCCGTTGCGGGAGACGGTCGTGCGCACCTCGGCGGCGGCCCGGTTCTTGTTGTCGGTCAGACACTCGATCATGATGGCGACGCCGTGCGCGGCGTAGCCCTCGTACATGATGGTCGTGTAGTCGACGACCTCACCGGACAGGCCTGCACCACGCTTGACGGCGCGGTCGATGTTGTCGTTCGGGACGGAGGTCTTCTTGGCCTTCTGGATCGCGTCCACCAGCGTCGGGTTTCCCGACAAGTCGGCGCCGCCCATGCGGGCAGCCACTTCGATGTTCTTGATCAACTTGGCGAACGCCTTGGCCCGACGAGAGTCGGTGACCGCCTTCTGGTGCTTCGTTGTCGCCCACTTGGAATGTCCGGACATGAATCTCCCGTTGTCTCGCTTGGCTCTCTGGTCGTCGCACCCTGAGGTACCCCACATTCTAACCCGCGGTGTCCGGCGGAGCAGGCTTCACGCGCCCGGGGGCTGGTCCAGGATTTTCTGCAGCGTACGCAGGTTGCGCGTGGTCGTGCTCGCCCGGTACCGGGCCTTGCCGCTCAGCTTGCTGAACGGGCTGCCCACGCCCACCGACCGCAGAACCTGCCAGTACAACACGTCGGCGCCTGACCTGATCTGTTCCGTGTCGGGGTCCGCGTCGCCGGCCGCGCCGAGGAGCTCGTCCAGCACGGACCGGTCTGACCCGAGCACGACGTAGGGATGCCACCCCTCGCGGTCCGCGTCGAACGGGAACGCCCGCACGACCCGGTCGAGCCACTCGACGTCGACGAGGATGATCCAGGCCCGGTAGCCGAAGGTGTCGGAGAGCGCCCGCTCGATCCGCGCCTTCGTGGCCGCCGCATCCGTCTCACTCGTCGTGAACAGAACGTTGCCGCTGGCAAGCACCGTGCTGATCCCGGTGTATCCGAGTTCCCGGAAGACGGACTGCAGGGCCGCCATCCTGATGTTGATGCCGTTGACGTTGATGCCGCGCAGGAAAGCAACCGACCGGGTCATGTACGGACCCTAGCCGCGAAAACCGGCCGCGGCCACCTTGCCCAGGAAGTACTCGTGAAAACGGTTCTCCCCGGTGATCTCGGGGTGGAAAGACGTGCCGAGCAGGTTGTCCTGCTCGACGGCGACACACCGGCCGTCGGCGAGAGTGGCCAGCGCCCGGGCCCTGGGGCCCACGGTCTCCACGACCGGGGCCCGGATGAACACGGCGTGCACGGGAGCGTCGCCGAGGACAGGCACGTCGAGGTCGGTCTCGAACGAGAGAGTCTGGGAACCGAAGGCGTTTCGGCGCACGGCGATGTCGAGACCGCCGATGCTCTCCTGGCCGGCGATCCCGTCGATGACGGTGTCGGCGAGCATGATCAGGCCGGCGCAGGTGCCGTAGACGGGCAGCCCGCTCCGGACGAAGGCGGCCAGCGGTTCGGCCAGGCCGAACGCCCTGGCCAGTTTGTCCATCACGCTGGACTCGCCGCCCGGGATCACCAGCCCGCTGACGCGGGCCAGTTCCTCCGGGCGGCGAACGAGTTCGACGTCGGCGCCGAGGGACCGGAGAACCTCGGCATGCTCCCGAAAATCACCCTGAAGGGCGAGAACTCCAACGCTCACGGACGAGTGACTACCAGCCGCGCTCAGAGAGGCGGTGCGGTGCGGCCAGATCGGACACGTTGATGCCGACCATGGCTTCGCCGAGACCGCGGGAGACGGCGGCGATGACGCTGGCGTCGTCGTAGAACGTGACGGCCTTGACGATGGCGTTCGCGCGGGCCTGCGGGTTGCCCGACTTGAAGATGCCGGAGCCGACGAACACGCCGTCCGCGCCCATCTGCATCATCATGGCCGCGTCAGCCGGGGTGGCCACGCCGCCGGCGACGAACAGCACGACGGGGAGCTTGCCGGTGGCGGCGATCTCGGCGACGAGCTCGTACGGGGCCTGCAGTTCCTTGGCGGCGACGTACAGCTCGTCCTTGCTCAGCGACGACAGGCGGCCGATCTCGCCCTTGATGGTGCGGATGTGCTTCATGGCCTCGGAGACGTCGCCGGTGCCGGCCTCGCCCTTGGACCGGATCATGGCCGCGCCCTCGGTGATGCGGCGCAGCGCCTCACCCAGGTTCGTCGCACCACAGACGAAGGGAACCGTGAAGTTCCACTTGTCGATGTGGTTGACGTAGTCGGCGGGGCTCAGCACCTCGGACTCGTCGATGTAGTCGACGTTCAGGGCCTGCAGAATCTGCGCTTCGACGAAGTGGCCGATGCGCGCCTTGGCCATGACCGGGATGGAGACCTCGGCGATGATGCTGTCGATCAGGTCGGGGTCGCTCATGCGGGCGACGCCGCCCTGGGAACGGATGTCGGCCGGCACACGCTCGAGGGCCATGACGGCGACAGCGCCGGCGTCCTCTGCGATGCGCGCCTGCTCGGCGTTGACGACGTCCATGATGACGCCGCCCTTCATCATGTCGGCGAGTCCGCGCTTGACGCGGCTCGACCCAAACTGCTCGGCGGGTGTGGTTTCAGTCATGGCTGTAATTCTATTCCTTGCACTGGATGGGTTCCGCCCGGCAGGGGCCGGGCGGGAAAGTGTTGCTCGTTCGTGCTCTGCGCTAGTTCGTGCTCTGCGCTAGTTCGTGCTCTGCGGCCAGCCCTCGGCCACTTCGCGGCGAACATCGCCCAGAAGTCGGGGAATGGCCTTAGTTCCGGCGATGATCGGGAAGAAGTTCGAGTCGAGCGCCCACCGCGGGACGATGTGCTGGTGCAGGTGGCCGGCGATGCCCGCCCCCGCGATTCGGCCCTGGTTCATACCGATGTTGAAGCCGTCGCAGTGCGAGACCGCCTTGAGCACGCCCATGGCGATCTGGGTCAGGCTACCAATCTCGGCGACCTCCTCCGGCGACGCCTCGTCATACGTCGCAATATGCCGGTACGGACATACCAGCAGGTGACCGCTGTTGTACGGGAACAGGTTGAGCAGGACGTAGGCATAACGACCGCGGGCAACGATCAGGGCCTTCTCGTCGTCCATCTCCGGCGCCAGGCAGAACGGGCAGTCGTCGGCGTGCGGCTGCTGGCCGTCCTGGATGTAGACGAGGCGGTGCGGAGTCCACAGCCGCTGGAACGCATCCGGCACGGCTGCGAAGTCGGACGACTGTTCGGTTCCCTCGAACCCCCCGGCGTCACGGTTCATCTCAGGCCTGGCCCTGCGTCGTGACCTGGGCGCGCGTCTCGATCGAGGCGACGATGCGGCGGATGGCGTCGTCCACGGGCACCCCGTTCTCCTGTGTGCCGTCGCGGAAGCGGAAGCTGACCGCTTCGTTGTTCCGGTCGTCCTCGCCGACGATCAGCTGGAACGGCACCT
This sequence comes from Cryobacterium shii, assembly GCF_004402595.1. Lineage (GTDB taxonomy): Bacteria > Actinomycetota > Actinomycetes > Actinomycetales > Microbacteriaceae > Cryobacterium > Cryobacterium shii. Next base: position 89,769 of record NZ_SOFY01000013.1, read on the forward strand.
TGGCCTTGGTGTGGTTGCGGATCTTCTTCTGCATCCGGTCGTCGGAGTGGTCGACCTGGGCGCGCACCCCGGCGGCTTTCAGCCGGCCCACGATCTCGTCGAGGTAGGGACCGTACTGCTCGGACACCGGGATGCCGACGACCTGCACCGGGGACAGCCAGACCGGGAATGCCCCGGCGTAGTGCTCGGTGAGCACCGCGAAGAAGCGTTCGATCGACCCGAACAGGGCTCGGTGGATCATGACCGGGCGCTGACGCGAGCCGTCGGGCGCGGTGTACTCGAGGTCGAAACGCTCGGGCAGGTTGAAGTCCAGCTGGATGGTGGACATCTGCCAGGTGCGGCCGATCGCGTCGCGCGCCTGCACCGAGATCTTCGGCCCGTAGAACGCCGCCCCGCCCGGGTCGGCGACGAGGTCGAGACCGGATGCTTCGGCGACCTCACGCAGGGTCTCGGTCGCTTCGGCCCACGCCTCGTCGCTGCCCACGAACTTCTTCGGGTCTTTCGTGGAGAGCTCCAGGTAGTAGTCCTCGAGCCCGTAGTCGGCGAGCAGCTTCAGCACGAAGTTGAGCGTGGAGGTGAGCTCCTCCTTCATGCCGTCGCGGGTCGTGTAGATGTGGGCGTCGTCCTGGGTCATGCCGCGCACGCGGGTGAGCCCGTGCACGACGCCGGACTTCTCGTAGCGGTAGACCGAGCCGAATTCGAACAGGCGCATCGGCAGGTCGCGGTAGCTGCGGCCGCTGGAACGGAAGATCAGGTTGTGGAACGGGCAGTTCATCGGCTTGAGGTAGTAGTCGACGCCCTGGCGGGTCATGTGACCGTCGGCGTCGTATTCCGCGTCGAGTTTCATCGGCGGGAACATGCCGTCGGCGTACCAGTCCAGGTGCCCCGAGGTCTCGAACAGGTTCGACTTGGTGATGTGCGGCGTGTACACGAAGTCGTAGCCGGCTTCGGTGTGGCGCTTGCGGGAGTAGTCCTCCATCTCCTGGCGGATGATGCCGCCACGGGGGTGGAACACGGGCAGGCCGGAGCCGATCTCCTCGGGAAAGCTGAACAGGTCGAGTTCGGCGCCGAGCTTGCGGTGGTCGCGCTTGGCGGCCTCTTCCTGGCGGGCCTGGTAGGCGCGCAGTTCGTCCTTGGTGGGCCAGGCGGTGCCGTAGATGCGCTGCAGCTGCGGGTTCTTCTCGGAGCCGCGCCAGTAGGCGGCCGCGAGGCGGGTCAGGGAATACCCGTTGCCGATCATGCGAGTGTTCGGCAGGTGCGGGCCGCGGCAGAGGTCCTTCCAGAGGGTCTCCCCGGTCTTGGGGTCCACGTTGTCGTAGATGGTGAGTTCGGCGCCGCCGACCTCGACCGACTCGTTGTCGGCGCTCTCGGCCGCACCGCCCTTGAGCCCGATCAGTTCGAGCTTGTACGGCTCCGCGGCGAGTTCTTCCCTGGCCTGGTCGTCGGTCACCACCCGGCGCACGAACCGCTGCCCCTGGCGGATGATGCGGTCCATGGCTTTCTCGAGGGCCTTGATGTCGTCCGGGGTGAACGCCTCGGCCACGTCGAAGTCGTAGTAGAAACCGTCGGTCACGGGCGGGCCGATGCCCAGGCGCGCGGCGGGATTCACGGTCTGCACGGCCTGCGCGAGCACGTGGGCGGCCGAATGGCGCAGGATGCTGAGGCCATCGGGCGAGCCGATCGTCACCGGTTCGACGGCATCCGTCGGAGTCACCGTGGTGGCGAGATCCTTGAGCTCGCCATTGACGCGCATTGCGACAACGGACCGGTCGGTGAAAAGCTCAAAGCCGTCAACCACGTGTATAACTCCTCAATATTGTGCGAACCCCTCCAACTTTAGCGGCGCACGTGGCCCGGTCCCTCCTCCCGCGGGTCAGGGCAGCCGGCGGGACAGGTGGGCGAGGGTGTCCGGGGACGCGGCCAGAACCTTGATCAGTCCAGGCCGGCTTTCGGCGGGCCCGCTTGCGGCGGGCTGGGGGTGGACGCGACCGCCACCGCCTGGAGCGTGGTGCCTGCATCGAGTACGCGGGTGAGCCTGGCTGCGATCAGCGGGCTGACGCAGCCCACCCGCCGGCCGGTCGCCGCATGCACCGAGATGCCGTTCGCACCGCAGAGCGGGCCCGGGTCCCGCTGGAGACGCACGGTCGCCCCGGGGTGCAGCAGCCCTTCCCTCGCCACGATCGTGCGGGAGTCGATGTTGCGTAGCCAGATGATCCAGATTCCCAGTCCCGCCAGGCTACGGTCGCCGAGACCGACGAGCCGGCCGGTCGTCGATTCGGTCAGCCAGAGTTCCCCGGCACGGTGCTGCAGATAGAGCGGCGGGAGGCCGCGGATGTCAGCGACGAGGAGGCGGTCGCCGTCCTGGCTGGACAGAAGGTCGCCGGCGACGGAGCTGCGGAGGGGGGCCGGCTGCTGCGGGGGCAGTGCGGGAACCCGTTGCCGCACCGGCGCGTCCGAGATCCGGCGACTGGGAGGCCTCAGGCTCACCGGAGCGTAGTTGGCCACTCGCGTCAGCCACGCCGTGACGACGAGGACGCAAACTGCGAGGAGCACAAACGGCACCAACCACTCCATGAACGATCCTCCCCGTCGAGACTGGTGCACGGCCGGCCGGAGCGGTATCCCCCGTCCGGATGACACCATCGCGCCCTGGGCCAGCGCAGCGCGCGGAAAACAACATCGTGGGATGAAAAAACCCCCGGCGGGCCGGGGGTTTATCTGTGGGCGATACTGGGATCGAACCAGTGACCTCTTCCGTGTCAGGGAAGCGCGCTACCGCTGCGCCAATCGCCCAGATCTTGAATTTTCTCCAAGTCTGGAGGTGGATACGGGATTCGAACCCGTGTACACGGCTTTGCAGGCCGTTGCCTCGCCTCTCGGCCAACCCACCACATAGGGTCCATACCAAAAAGAAACGGCCTTTCGACCGATTCAATTCGAGCGGATGACGAGATTCGAACTCGCGACCCTCACCTTGGCAAGGTGATGCGCTACCACTGCGCCACATCCGCACTGTGTCTGCGTTTCCGCTGACTTGAAAGACTCTAGCCGATTCCGGCCGCGCCCGCCGCACCCTCCCCGGTGATTCTGCCCGGTGAGGCAGAAAAAACAAAGGTTAACCAGGCCTTTTCCTGTTGCCGGTCGGCTTGCGAACTCGTGCCGGTCGCCCGTCGATCAGGATCGACGCGGGCGCGACCGGTGTTCCCCAGGACGTCCAGGGGCAAAGAAAAAACCCCCGGCGAGCCGGGGGTTCATCTGTGGGCGATACTGGGATCGAACCAGTGACCTCTTCCGTGTCAGGGAAGCGCGCTACCGCTGCGCCAATCGCCCAGATCTTGAATTTTCTCAAGTCTGGAGGTGGATACGGGATTCGAACCCGTGTACACGGCTTTGCAGGCCGTTGCCTCGCCTCTCGGCCAACCCACCACATAGGGTACATATCAAAAAGAACCGGACTTGCGACCGATCCAATTCGAGCGGATGACGAGATTCGAACTCGCGACCCTCACCTTGGCAAGGTGATGCGCTACCACTGCGCCACATCCGCAACTGCGCGCATTTCTGCGCGCTTGAAGACTCTAGCCGATACTCCCGTGCATTTTCAAACCGAGCCGCCCCGGCGTGTTGCGGCCCTCTCGATGTGCGCCGCGTCCCCGCTCTGGGCTAGTATCAAGACTCGTGGTTGCAGTTCTTTCACAGTTTTTACCACAATGGGCGATTGGCGCAGTTGGTAGCGCGCTTCCTTCACACGGAAGAGGTCATCGGTTCGAGTCCGGTATCGCCCACAACAAAAAACCCCGGTTCTCCGGGGTTTTTTTGTTTCCACCCTGCCGCGGCCTACTGGACCGGTGCCAGCGTCCGTCTATCGGGCAGGTACACCACCATTTTGTCGCTGCCGTCCACGTCGACTTCAACCAGTGTGTCCACGCCCTCGTGAAGCACCGTGACGCTGTGTCCGGCGATGAGCTCCCCGGCCGCCTTGCCGCCGACGGTGATCCCGTAGTCCTCTGAGAGAAACGTGATCACCGATTCCCTGTAGTCGGCTTCAGCCTGCGCGGTCGCTGCGGCGATCCCGCGGACCTCAGCGTTGTAGGCGACGGAGAGGCCCACGATGTTGGCGGCGATGAGGACGGCGAGCACGCCAATGGCGATGAGTGTGGCCCGTTGGAATTTGACGTAGCTGCTATGCACGAGGTACCAGAGCAGGACCGCGATGACCAGCAGGCCAGTGAGAGGAATCAACGCGATCAGAGCAGCGTGCACCGGGGCGGACTCGCCGGCAGTCTGGTTGGGTTCGACGAAGGGGCCGGGGTTGGCTGCGACGGCGATGATGAGGTTCGCGAGCATGGGCGTCTCCAGAGATATGGGGACTAGCCTCATCAGCCTGCTTGATGACCCCCCACGGAGAAGTTTAGGGGGTTCGCTTCGTGACCTAGGCTGACAACCATGGACGGGCTGGTCGCACTCTGGGGGCAACTCTCCGCACGCAACGAACCGCTGCCGGCGGCCACGGCCTGGCTGACCATCGCGGCCGCCGCCCTGCTCGTGCTGGTGCCGGGTCTGTGGCGCATCGGGCGCCATGTCATCACGATCGCGCACGAGGGCGGGCACGCCGTCGTGGCGACGCTGAGCGGGCGTCGGCTGGGCGGCATCCGTTTGCACTCGGATACCTCGGGGCTGACGGTCAGCAGCGGACGCCCCCGCGGGCCCGGAATGGTGCTGACTCTCCTGGCCGGGTATCCGGCGCCCGCTCTCCTGGGGCTCGGCGCTGCACGGATGCTCAGCCTCGGCTACGACATCGGCCTGCTCTGGCTGCTGCTGGTTGCCCTGGCACTGCTGCTGGTACAGATCCGCAACTGGTTCGGGCTCTGGTCGGTCCTGGTCACGGCGGCCGTCATCTTCGGCATCACCTGGTTCGCCTCTCCCCCGGTGCAGGGCGTCTTCGCCCTGCTGATCACGGCGTTCCTGCTGCTGGGCGCGGTGCGCACCGTGGCGGAGTTGCACCGCTCCCGGTCACGGAGCCGCGGCAGCGCCTCCGACGCCGACCAGCTGGCGCGTCTGACGCACATCCCCGGTGTCATCTGGGTGGCCGTGTTCCTCGTCGCGACGGTCGCGTGCGCTGGGTTCGCCGGACGCTTCCTCGGTCTGCTCGCCTGATCCGGCCGCCACGCCAGCGAACCGGGCACCGGGTCTCGAACGATTCTCAAGGCGACTGTCAGAACGGCGAGGGTTGAGGCACAGATGTCTTCGCGGACTCCCCCGGCGGAGGTTCGGGTTCCACCGCACGGATGACCGTGGCCGGCTCACTCATGAACGCCCGCCCACTCGGTGACCTCCACTGGAGGACACCATCTTCGAGGTGTTTCACGGTCCACCCGGTTTCGCTTTTGAGCGCGTGGCACGGCGGACACAGGTGCGCGAGGTTGTCCTCCGCGGTCAAACCGTTGAACTGCCAATCGAGCGAATGATCGATGTCGGAATGCGCCGCCGACCGGTTGCAGCCGGGAAACCGGCACGTCTCGTCCCGCACCCGCAAGTACTTCTTGAGGTCTTTCGGCACCTTGTACCTGTCCCGGCCCACTGAGAGCACCACCCCGGTCTCCGGATGCACCAGAAGCCGCGTGAAGCTCGGCGCGCCGGCAGCGATCCGGCGGGCCGTGTCCGCGTCGATCGGGCCGTAACCCTCCATGTGGGCGGGTTCGTCGTTGAGGCCCATGAGGCTGAACACCGGGACCGTGATGTTCACCGAACCCCGGATCCCCTTTCCCAGGCCCGACGGCGTGACCCCATCCAGGATCAGATCCTCGAACACATCCGCCTTCAACTGGGTCAGCGTGCGGTCTTCCTCGGCGCATTGCAGGCTCAGGGCCATCAGCGTGATCCGTTCGTGGGCGGCCTGCGCCTTCTCCGCACTCGCGTAGAAGGTGAGCGAGGCCATGCCGTCCGGCTCGGGCTCGAAGAACACCGCCCGGTCCTTCACCGACTTCTGATGCCGGGCCCTGATCGTCTCGGGGTGCCACCGCTCCCGCAGAATCCGCGCGTTGTACTTCAGCTTCGACGCGGTGAGCGTGCCCGCGGACTTCAGCACCGCGGCTTCGAATTTCGCGCGCCCTTCCTCCGGCACCGACCACGCCTGATTGACCACCACCTGCGCATGCCGGTAGCTGATCTCCCCCGAAGCCAGCGCAGCCCGGGTCGCGGGCAGCTCCACGGCCAGGGCCCGGCACTCCGCGACCAGGTTCTCCGCCGTGCGCTGCGGCACCCGGATCGTGCAGGCCAGCTCGCTGGAGAACTCCCGCTCGGCCACCTCGCGGGCATCCCAGCGGGCACCCGGCACCCGGGCCTTGTGGTGGGCGATCGCCTGCCCGAACCGGCGCGCCTCCTCGACCCGTTCGGCCCGCCGGGCGAAGGCCACGGCGATGTCCCGTTCGGCCTCCGCGATCGCGTCGAAATGCCGGCCCATGGCCTCTCGCTCTTCGATGATTGACGGCTTCATGGGGAACACGCTATGTGCACCCACCGACACTCGCCCGGCATCCGTGGACACCGTGGATAAACCGATCAGACCCGTAGTGTGGAGGAGAAGTCGAAATACTGAAACTGCCGACACCGGCGGCGGTCACTGCACTCAGACCCGGCGACTCTCAGCCGGCCGACCCGAACCAGGTCGTGACCCCAGGCGCGTAGAGCACGGAATCCGGCGGGCGCTCGGCCAACCCGGGGAAGCCCGCCACGGCGAGCAGGGTGTCGTCGAGCCGCAGGAGTTCGGCCTCGTAGAGCGCCCAGGGCTCGTGGTGGTTGCGCAGGTGCACCGTGCGACCGCGGGTGCGGGTGAACAATGCCCAGCGCGCGGTCAGGAAATCGGCGAGGAGGTCCCCGACGACCGGACGGTTGGTGGGACGCACCACGATGTCCGTGTGGGCCGACCCGGTCAGATGGCGCCTGGACGTGTAGTGAAACTCCGGCCCGGCACTCCCCTGCCCGGTGCTCCCCGGACCCGACGACACCTCGAGGCGCGTGCGGGACCACATGTAGGGGATCGAGAACAGGGCGCGGGCCGCGAGCACGGCTGCGAGGCGGGACGCTTCGAGGGATACGAAGACGACGCCTCGGTGACCCTGTTCGTCCACGGCGTACAGCCGCACGTTCACCTCGACGAACGTGCCGAAATACGGGATCGGTGGGCTGCCGAAGACGGTGGCGCGGTCGAGCACGAACGGGATCAGACCGACCCAGCTCGTGCCGTCGAACTCGTCCGGGACCAGCCCGGCCGGGAGCAGGGGCGCCACCAGGGCGGCGTCCACGCGCCAGTGCAAGAACATGAGATGCGACCAGCGCTGACTGGCGGCCGCCCGCCCCGCCAGGAGCGGCGCGATCGCCGAGATCGGGTCCATCGCAGCATCCGTCATCGAACAGTCTCCCCTGGGCTCTGCGGCTAGGCCTCGACGGCGGGAGCAGCCAGGGCGTGGTCGACGTCGGCCTGCTGGGCGGTCGTGAGGGCAGGCACCGGCGTGGACACCTTCACCGCGGCTGCTCCGGCCGCGACACCGCCGACCAGGTTGCCGAGAAGCTCCCGGATACCGACGCCCATCGTCGACTTCAGCACCCCGTCGACCTCGGTGAAACCGGAGGCGACGTTCTTGGTCAGCTGGCTGGCGCCATCCGTGGAAATGACGGTGAGGTTGTCGATGTTCGACATCGGGGCGGCCAGCTCACGGGCGATCTCGGGCAGCATCTCCACCATGCGCAACTGGATGAGCGCCTCGCTCTGCTCAGCCACAGCCTCGGCGGACAGGCGGGTGGCGGTCGCCTCCGCCGTACCGCGGGCAAGGATGGCGTCGGCGTTGGCCTGACCCTCGGCGCGGATCGCCTCGGCATTCGCGATGCGGCTGTCCCGATCGGCGTTCGCGGCGGCCACCGCGGCCTCGGCCGCCGCGACGGCAGTCACCCGGATGCGGTAGGCGTCGGCATCGGCGATGGCGTTCACTTCGGATTCCAGCTCGGCTTTGCGCAGGGAGGCCCGGCGCTGAGCGGTGAGCTCCTGCTGCTGCACGATGGACTGCTGGGCCTTGGCCTCGGCCAGCGGCTTGGCCGCGGCGGCTTCGGCGGAGGCCTTGTCTGTGTCCAGCTGCAGGGCGGCCTTGCGCAGCGCGAGCGTGTTCTGCGCCTCGGCGATGGCCTGCTCGGCCAGGATCGCGGCCTCCTGAGCTTCCCGGTTCGCCTGGTGCTCGGCCACTTCGGCCTGGCGCCGCACCTTGGCCTGCTCGGCCCGGCCGAGGTCACGGATGTAGTCGTTCTCGTCGGTGATGCCCTTGATCTCGAAGGAGTCGACGTCGACGCCCTGGTTGGCGAGGGATTCACGGGCGGTCGCCAGCACGGAGGAGCCGAGCTCGTCCCGCTTCTGGATGATCGTCATGACGTTCGTGCCACCGATCGAGGAGCGCAGCGACCCCGACAGCACCTCCTGCGCGAAGCCGTCGATGTTCTTGTCCTGACCGAGGAAGCGCTGCGCGGCGGCCCGGATCGCTGCCGGGTCGTCGCCGACCTTCACGATCGCGACGGCCTCGACGGTGAGGGTGACGCCGTTCTGGTCCTGGGCGACGGCCGTGATCTCGATCGCACGGCTGCGCAGGCTGATCTTGAACGCCTTTTGGAAGAACGGGGTGATGAACACGCCCTGGCCATGGACGACCCGTTGACCGGATTCCTCCAGGGCCTGGCCGTCGACAATGGTCTTCTTGGATTTCTTGCCGGTGATCACGAGGGCCTCGTCCGGCCCGGCGTTCTTGTAGACGGTCTTGGCGTAGATCAGTCCGATCAGGAAAACGACGACCGCCAGGGCGATGAAGCCGGGGATGGGACTGAGCAGGAACTCGAACATGGAATCCTTCCGTTCGTGCCGGCGCCGGTGGGCGCGGGCACGGGAATGAGCTGGGCGGTGCGGCGGTGACGTGCGTGAGTCCACGCTATCGGCACCGGCGGCATCCGGATCAAAAATGGAACTGGGGGCCGGGGAAAAAAGAGGGCCCGCCCCGGTCTCGACTGAACGGGACCGGAGCGGAGCGCTCGCACCGTTCGGGTCAGTGCGAGCATCGTGAGCATGGCTCAGTTCTGCCAGCCAGTCAAGGAGTGTAGAAGGGCGACGGCGCAGCCGAAGGAACCGGATGCGCCGCCGCCCGTGGAACGACAGGTGCGGTGAGTGGAGCTGCCGCTACACGGTGTCGAGCGCGTAGCCCTCTTCGCCGTGCACGATCGTGTCGACTCCGGCAACCTCGTCTTCGTTGTTGATGCGGAAGCCGATCGTCTTCTGGATCACCCAGCCGATGGCGTAGGCCATCACGAAGGAGAAGATCGCGATGCTGAAGGCGGCCAGCGCCTGCACGCCGAGCTGGGCGAAGCTGCCCGTGTCGAGCAGGCCGATGCCCGAGCCGACGATGCCGATGAACAGGGTGCCGATCATGCCGCCGATGAGGTGGATGCCCACCACGTCGAGGGAGTCGTCGAAGCCCCACTTGAACTTGAGGTCGATGGCGACCGCACACACCGCGCCGACGAGAACGCCGAGGACAATCGCCCAGCCTGGGGTGAGGATGTTACAGGCCGGGGTGACGGCGACGAGTCCCGCAACAGCACCGGATGCCGCACCGATCGAGGTGGGCTTGCCGTCCTTGATCTTCTCGACGATCAGCCAGCCGAGGATGCCGGCGGCGGGTGCGACGAGCGTGTTGACCCAGGCGAGGGCGGCAACACCGTCGACGGCAGCTTCCGAGCCGGCGTTGAAGCCGAACCAGCCGAACCACAGCAGCGACGCACCGAGAAGGGTCAGCGGAACGTTGTGGGGCTTGGAGATGCCCTTCTTGAAGCCGACGCGCTTTCCGAGCACCAGGGCCAGAGCGAGGCCGGCTGCACCGGCGTTGATGTGCACGGCGGTTCCACCGGCGAAGTCGTTGACTCCGAGGGCGGCCGGAGCCCAGCCGTCGGCGAGGTTGAAGACCCAGTATGCGACGGGGAAGTAGACCAGCGTCGACCAGACGGCGGCGAAGATGAGCCAGGCGCCGAATTTCGCACGGTCGGCGATCGCTCCGGAGATCAGGGCCACAGTGATGATGGCGAAGGTGGCCTGGAAGCCGGCGAACGCCAGCCCGTTCAGGTCGGGGTTCAGCGTTCCGTCTTCGCCGGCGCCGAGCAGGCCGGTCAGGCCGAGGAAGCTGGTCGGGTCGCCGAGGAAGCCGGGGATGAGCGGAGGCCCGAAGGCGAGCCCGTAACCGAAGACGACCCACAGCACGCCGACGACGCCCATGGCGCCGAAGCTCATCATCATCATGCTGATGACGCTCTTGGCCTTGACCATGCCGCCGTAGAAGAAGGCAACACCGGGAGTCATCAGGAGCACGAGGGCTGACGCGACGAGAAGCCACAGGGAGTTGACGTTCAGGCTTATTTCGTCTGTTGTGGCGTTCATCAGGACTGACAGTTCAACCATGGATATGGTTACCTCTCTCTAACTAACAGTGATTGCCGTCGACGTGCACAGGGTGAGCATTGATCGTGTCTCGGCGGGTACAGAGTCAGTTTGGAGTTGTCAGGTTTCGGGAAGTGCGCCGGTATGTTTCGGCCGCGTTACGCGCCGTGCGACGGTGTTAACATCGCGTTTCCCGCCAGACGGCCACCGGGCCGGCCCGGGTCAGTCGTGCGGCGGAAGCTCTCCCGTGGTCAGCGCCACCAGGCGCGACTGGGACCGCTGGTACTTCTTGCGATAGCCGCCGGAGAGCATTTCCTGGTCGAAGACCTCGTTCAGGGGCTGTCCGTTGGCGATGATCGGAATCTCCGCGTCGTAAACGCGGTCGATGAAGGCCACCAGGCGCAGCGCATCCGTCTGATCGGTCAGCAGGTAGACGTCGGACAGGGCAATGACGTCGATTCCGTGGATCATCTTGATGTACTTCGACGGATGCACCGTGCTGAGATGACGGATCAACGCGCCGAAATCGTCCAGGGTCACCGCGGAGCCGCGTTCGACCAGCGCCGGCACCATCTGGTCCAGCTCGTCCCGGCTCACGGCGATGGCATGGCCCTCGATGTCACGGCGGCGATAGTCCAGCCCGTCGATGCGCACGATTTCGAAATTGGCGGACATCGCCTGGATCTCGCGCAGGAAATCGATCGCCGCGAATCGGCCCTCGCCGAGGGAGTTCGGCGGCGTGTTGGAGGTGGCCGCGACCCGGGTGCCCGAGGCGACGAGCTCGCCCAGCAGCCGGGTCATCAGCATCGTGTCGCCCGGGTCGTCGAGTTCGAACTCGTCGATGCAGATCAGTCTGGCGCCGGACAGCTGCTTGACGGTCGCCGCGTAGCCGAGGGCCCCGACCAGCGCGGTGTACTCGATGAAGGTGCCGAAGTATTTGGGGCCGGGTGCAGCGTGCCAGAGCGCGGCGAGGAGGTGGGTCTTGCCCACACCGAACCCGCCGTCCAGGTAGATCCCCGGGAGTTCGGGCTTGGCCTTGCGGGTGCGGGAGAAGAACCCGCTGGGCCGCTGGGGCAGCCAGGCCCCCGCGAACGTGTTCAGGCGTCCGACCGCCTCGAGCTGCGACGGGAAATTCAGGTCCGGACGGTACGACTCGAAGGAGGCGTGCTCGAACTGGGGCGGCGGCACGAGCTCCACCACGATCTCCGACCCGGTGATGCTCGGAGAGCGGTCAGCCAAACGGTGCACCTGACGGAGGGCGTGTGGAGCCATGCTGGAATACCCGTTTTCTGGTCGGATTCGTCACGGTCGGAGCGTCGGCGTCGAAGTACTGCGGCGCGAATGCGATCACAACCCATACCGCGTAGATTCGAACGCGGGCCGCTGACCAGCCTAAACCGCGCTCAATCCATTCCGGTGTCTTCGGACGCTCGCCAGGAGGTTTCCCCATGCCCGTTGATCTCGATCCGGCACCGAAGTTCGCTGCCTACGCCCATCCCGAGCGGCTGGTGAGCACGGAGTGGCTGCAGGCCCACCTCGGCAGTCCCGGCCTGGTCGTCGTGGAGTCCGACGAAGACGTGCTGCTCTACGAAACCGGACACATCCCGGGCGCCGTCAAGATCGACTGGCACACCGACCTCAACGACTCCGTTGAGCGTGATTTCGTGGGCAGCGAGGCCTTCGCCGCGATTCTCGGCGGCAAGGGAATCTCCCGCGATACGACCGTGGTCATCTACGGCGACAAGAGCAACTGGTGGGCGGCCTACGCCCTGTGGGTGTTCACCCTCTTCGGACACGAGGACGTGCGCCTCCTCGACGGCGGACGTGAGAAATGGATCGCGGAGGAACGCGGACTGACCCGCGACCGTCCGGTCATCACTCCCGCGGAGTACCCGGTGGTGGAGCGCAACGACGCGCCCATCCGCGCCTTCCGTGACGACGTCCTCGCGCACTTCGGCAACCCCCTGATCGACGTGCGCTCCCCCGAGGAGTACACCGGCGAACGCACCCACATGCCCGACTACGCCGAGGAAGGCGCCCTCCGCGGCGGCCACATCCCGTCGGCGGCATCCGTGCCCTGGGCCCGCGCCGCGGCCCCGGACGCCACATTCCGGGCTCGGAGCGAACTGGACGAGATCTACCGCAGCGAGGCCGGCCTCACCGACGGCGACCACATCATCGCGTACTGCCGGATCGGGGAGCGGTCCAGCCACACCTGGTTCGTCCTGACGCACCTGCTCGGATTCGAGGGCGTGCGCAACTACGACGGATCCTGGACCGAGTGGGGCAATGCCGTGCACGTGCCGATCGCCGTGGGCGCCGAGCCGGGCGCGGCCCCCGCCCCGCGCTAGGAGCTGAACCCGCCGGAGCCGACGGGCGATTGCGCGGTCCACGCACAGTCGGACCCGCCGCGCCCAGGTGGGGCCGCCGTTCCACAGCGGAGCGGACTATCCGGCGTAGAACCAATTCGACGGAGATCTTGTCCTAAAACAGTGATTTACGGAGCTTCCGGGCCGATACGGGCAAAATCTCCGTCGAATTCGTTCGGGGAAGCCGGCTCCCAGACTGTGACGGAAGCGACGGGTCCGCCCTGGGAGACCTACCTCGACGGCACGGAAGTCGCCGAACCCCGCACCCTCGTGTACCTCCCCGCCCGGCCCCGCTGAATCGGGCGCATGGCAGACTTGTCTTCGATGACTTCCACCGAACTGCCTGAGAAACTGGCCGAGATCCGCGACGACTTCCTCGCACTCGAGGAGCAGGACCGCCTGCTGCTGCTGCTCGAATTCGCCGATGCGCTGCCGGCGCTGCCCAAACGGTATGAGGAACACCCCGACCTGCTCGAACGCGTCGTGGAGTGCCAGTCCCCCGTGTTCATGTTCGTCGAGGTGGAGGATGACGCGGTGCACCTGTACGCCACGGCACCCCGGGAGTCCCCGACGACCCGAGGCTTCGCGTCGATCCTGGCCCAGGGGCTGTCGGGTCTGAGCCGGGCGGAAGTGCTCTTGGTTCCAGACGACTACCCGAGTTCGATCGGCCTGACGAAGGCCGTATCGCCCCTGCGGATCCGCGGCATGACCGCCATGCTCGCCCGCACCAAGCGGCGACTGCGTGAGGACCCTGCGTGACCCTGACCCGGGTCTTCCCGGAGCCCCGCGCGGCCGAGGACATCGCCGGCGCGGTCGACGGGCTCGACCCCGCGGGCCGCGACTGGCTGCTGGCACGCTACGCGCCTGAAACGGATGCCTACCTCCGAGTCAATATGATCGGCAGTTTGAACGGCAGCGTCGCCGGCGCGGACGGGACCTCGGAGTCCCTCTCGAGCAAGCAGGACCGCCGCATCCTCGGCGTGATCCGGGAATTGTCCGACGTCGTCCTGGTCGGCGCGGGCAGCGTGCGGGCGGAAGGCTACGTCGTGCCGGCCCGGGCTGCCCTCGCCGTCGTCACGTCCACCGGAAACCTCGGCGGGCACCGACTCCACGCCTCAGCCACCACGTCGGACCGGCCGGTGTACATCCTCTGCCCCCGCTCCGCGGTCGGCCGGGTGGAGGCCGTCGACGGGACGAACCGCGCCACCATCGTTGTGGTCGACGACGTGGACGGGCTCCTTCGCCCGGCCGCCATCGTTGACGCCCTGCACTCCCGAGGCCTCACCCGGATCGTGTGCGAGGGAGGGCCCGTCCTGGCTGGGCGTCTGTTCGCCGCAGACCTCGTCGACGAACTCTGCCTGTCCACCAGCCCCCAGATCGTGCTCGGCAGCCGCGCGCTGCTCGAGTCGGATCAGGCCGTTACGAGCCGTTTCAGCCTTCGGCAGCTCCTGCTGGACGATCAGGGTGCGACGTACGCCCGGTGGGAGAGATCTCGCCCAACCAGTTCGTGATCGCCTGATTCCACCCCTCGCGGTCGTAATTCCACAATTTCGTGTGCCGGGCGACGGCGAAGGGCAAGAACGTCACGATGTCGGGGCGCCGCTCCGCCAGGGCCCGGGAACCGGTCGCCGGCACGTATCCGTCGTCATCGCTGTGCATCAGCAGCACCGGCAGGTCCAGCTCGGCTGCGCGGGTCACGAAGTCCAGCCGGGCGAAGTCGATCGGGCCGGCCTGGCCCGTGACCAGGCCGCCCCAACGCCGGCCGAGAACCTCCAGGGCCCCGCTGGCGACAACGGCGGGCAGCCCGAGGGTGCCGCCCTGAAACCGGGCGACGTCGGCCCAGTCGATGACGGGCGAATCGAGCACGATGCCCACCACCAGGTGGCGCAGCATCGATCGAGTCGCGGCCTGCAACACGATGGCGCCTCCCATCGACCAGCCCATCAGCACGATCTCGGTGGCGCCCCGGCCCGCGGCGAACGCGATCGCCGCCTCGATGTCGAGCCATTCCGTGTCGCCCAGGGAGTACCGGCCGTCCGCGCTGCCGGGTGCCTCCCCGTCATTGCGGTACGAGACCAGAAGAGAGGTGTAGCCGAGGGATCGGAACACCGGCACCGCGCGAAGCGTCTCCTGGCGCTGAACGCCACGACCGTGCACCTGGATCACCCAGCGACCGTCCGGCTCGGGCGGAACCACCAGCCAGGCCGGCGCCTCACCCGCGCCGGTGGGAACGCTCACGTCTTCGAACTCGACGCCGAGGTCCCACGGGCCGAGGAAGGAGTACCCGGCCAGCCGGCCTCGCACGGCCGCCGCGAGATCACCGTAGTCGACGCGCAGGATGCGCCGGGTCACCCGATCGGACGTCTGCCGCAGGATCTCCCCCACGTGGGCGTGGCCGCTGCTGGCCGAGAACCAGAAGCTGTAGTCCCCGCGAAGAACGGAGTCCGGAGTCGACTGCAACGCGATGGTCCCGGCCGCGAGGTCGACGGCGTACACGCGCACATCCTCGTCGCTCTTCGTCGACGGCGTGACGATCCGGCGGGCCATCACGGCCATCAGGGCGCTGATTCCAACGCCGGCTGCGACGCCGACGCCCGCGACGATCAACCCGGCGGTCGCGATGACCTTCACCGCACTTTCGGCCCGCCCGTGTGATGCTCGCATAGCTCTTGCCCCTGCCCGGCGTGCCTCGCAGACACCGCCCGGAAAAAACTCTAGTCTGCACACGTGCCCGAAACACAGGAAACGCTCCCCCCGGAGTTTGCCGCTGCCCTGACGTCGATTCGTCGCGCACGCATCCGGGCGGAACTCGTGGTGAACGAGATCACGGCCCCGGGAAGCCTGGCCCCACACGCGGTGGCATTCTCGGCCGACGTCACGCCGGCCCGCCACGGCGGCAACTCGGACCTGGGCACCGGTCGCTTCATCCTGCTGTACGACCCGGAGGAACCCGAGGCCTGGGGCGGACCCTTCCGTGTGGTCTGTTTTGCGCAGGCTCCCCTGGAGACGGACATCGGCCTGGACCCGTTCCTGGCCGAGGTCGCCTGGGCGTGGCTAGTCGATGCACTGGCCGCCCACGGAGCTCGGTATTCCGCGGCATCAGGCACGGCGACTAAGATTATTTCGTCAGGCTTCGGCGAACTTGCCAGGCAGGGCGATGGTGCGCAGATCGAACTGCGCGCCTCGTGGACGCCGCTGGACCACAATCTCGCCGCCCACGTCGAAGGATGGGGCGAGCTGCTCTGCATGCTCGCAGGCCTTCCCCCCACTGGCGAAGGAGTCAGCATGTTGTCCACACGCCGAACCGGTCGTGGCTGATCACACAGTGATCGACACGCGGGATGCCTACTTGACGGCGACCGCAGCCATTCGCGGCGGCACCGGACCGATCGGCATCGATGCCGAGCGCGCCTCCGGGTTCACGTACTCCCAGCGTGCCTACCTGATCCAGATCTTCCGCAGGGGTGCCGGCACCTTCCTGTTCGACCCGCCCGCGATCGGCGACTTCCGCGAACTCAACGAGGCCCTCGGCGGCGAGGAATGGATTTTCCACGCCGCGAGCCAGGACCTCGCCTGCCTGCGCGAGGTCGGCCTCGACCCGAAGCGCATCTTCGACACCGAGCTGGCCGCGCGCCTATTGGGCATTCCGAGGGTCGGTCTCGGCACAGTCGTTGAAGAGCTGCTCGGCATCCACCTGGCCAAGGAACATTCCGCCGCCAACTGGTCGACCCGGCCGCTGCCGGAAGCCTGGTTGGTGTACGGCGCGCTCGACGTCGAGTTGCTCCCCGATCTGCGTGACCGCATGACCGAGATGCTCGAAACGGACCTGAAAACCGACATCGCCGCCCAGGAATTCGCCGCCGTGCTCGCCCGCGAGGTCAAAGCCGTCAGCCCCGAACCCTGGCGGCGGCTCTCCGGCGTGCACTCGATCCGCGGCCAGCGAGGCCTTGCTGTGGCCCGCGAGCTCTGGCTCGCCCGCGACCGTCTGGCCCAGGAGCTCGACATCTCCCCCGGCCGGCTCGTACCGGACGCATCCCTGACCGCCGCCGCACGCGCGATGCCCGCGTCCAAACAGGCCCTCGCCGACCTCCGGGAGTTCAGCGGTCGTGCCAGCCGAAGCGAACTCGATCGCTGGTGGGGCGCCATCCTCGAGGGGGTGGCCTCGACCGACCTGCCCTCCCTGCGCGGCAACGCGGACCTGCTCCCGCCGCCGCGCGCCTGGGCCGATCGCAATCCGGAGGCCGACCTGCGCTACAAGGCCGCCCGCACTGCCCTGACCGAGGTCTCGGAACAGCTGGCGATCCCCCTCGAAAACCTGATCACGCCCGACTACGTGCGCCGGGTGGCCTGGACGCCGCCCGAGACCATCGACCCCGAATCCATCGGTGAGGCGCTCGGGAGGCTGGGCGCCCGCGCCTGGCAGATTGACGTGACTGCACAACGGATCGCCGATGCCTTTGTCGAAGTCCACCAAACGATCGAGGTCCCCCCGGAAACGGATTCGTAGAAACCGTCCAAGGATTCGACCCCCCTTCTGCTCCCCCTTAGGATCGACCGACACCTGATCGATTGATGGAGGCAAAGTGGCCGATAGAGCAGAAGTCGTGTTTGTGGACGGGGTTCGCACCCCGTTCGGACGCGCCGGCGAAAAGGGCATGTACTGGAACACCCGGGCGGATGATCTCGTGGTCAAGGCCATGATCGGGCTGCTTGAACGCAACCCGTCGGTCCCCGGGGAACGGATCGACGAGGTGGCGATCGCCGCCACCACCCAGACCGGCGACCAGGGACTCACCCTCGGCCGCACGGCGGCACTTCTCTCCGGACTGCCGAAGTCGGTACCCGGGTTCGCCATCGACCGGATGTGCGCGGGCGCCATGACCGCCGTCACCACCCTTGGCGCGGGAATCGGCTTCGGCGCCTACGACCTGGCCATCGCCGGCGGCGTCGAGCACATGGGTCGCCACCCGATGGGTTCCGGAGCAGACCCGAATCCGCGCTTCCTGCTCGAGCGGCTCGTCAGCGAAGACGCCCTCAACATGGGCGCCACGGCCGAGCGGCTCCATGACCGGTTCCCGTCGTACACCAAGGAGCGGTCCGACCGGTTCGCCCTGCGCAGCCAGCAGAAGGTCGCCGCAGCCTACGCCGCCGACAAGATCCAGCCCGACCTGGTGTCGGTGGCGATCCGGAGCGACGCCGGGTGGGGTCTCGCGACCCAGGACGAGGCTCCCCGCCCCGAGACTACGCTGGAGGGCCTCGCGTCCCTCAAGACCCCGTTCCGCCCCCACGGACGGGTCACGGCCGGCAACGCATCCGGGCTCAACGACGGCGCCAGCGCCTGCCTGCTCGCCAGCGGCAAGGCCGCCAAGGACCTCGGCCTGACCGTCAAGATGAAAATGGTCAGCTTCGCCTTCGCCGGCGTCGAACCGGAAGTCATGGGCCTCGGCCCCGTCCCCTCCACCGAGAAGGCGCTGCGCAAGGCAGGCCTGAGCATCACCGACATCGGCCTGTTCGAGCTCAACGAGGCCTTCGCCGTTCAGGTCATCTCGTTCCTCGACCACTTCGGCATCGACGACGAGGACCCGCGGGTGAACGAGTACGGCGGCGCGATCGCCATCGGACACCCGCTCGCCTCCTCCGGCGTGCGCCTGATGAACCAGCTCGCACGCCAGTTCAGCGAGCACCCGGAGGTCCGCTACGGTCTGACGGCCATGTGCATCGGCCTCGGCCAGGGCGGCACCGTGATTTGGGAGAACCCGAACTTCAACCGGAAGGCAAGCAAGCGATGAGCAACTATTCAGAACTCGATTTCACCCCGCTGGTCGAGCTGTCGGCCGATGAGGTCGTCACCCACTCCTACGTGCGGGATGTCCCACTGTCCGGGGGCAGGACCCTGGCGCTCGTCACGCTCGACAACGGCAGGGACCACACCCGTCCGAACACCCTCGGCCCGGTCACCCTGCTCGAGTTCGGCATGACGATGGACCTGCTCCGGGAGCGTGCCGCCCTCGGCGACATCCACGGTGTGGCCGTCACCGGCAAGCCGTTCTACCTCGCCGCCGGCGCCGACCTGAGCAAGGTCAGCGAGATCCCGTCGCTCGCGACGGGCAAGCTGCTGGCCCAGCTGGGCCATTACGCGCTGGGCAAGCAGGCCGAACTGGGCGTTCCCTCCTTCGTGTTCATCAACGGGATGGCCCTGGGAGGCGGGCTCGAAATCGCCCTGAACGCCGACTTCCGCACCGTCGACGCCACCGCTCCGGCGATCGGGCTGCCCGAGGTCTCACTCGGGCTGATCCCGGGTTGGGGCGGCTCGTACCTGCTGCCCAACCTGATCGGCATCGAGAACGCGCTCAAGGTGATCATCGAAAATCCGCTCAAGCACCGCGTGCTCAAGGCCGCGGATGCCCTCGAGCTCGGCATCGCCGACGTGCAGTTCGACTCGGCCATGTTCCTCGAACAGTCCATCAAATGGGCCGACGGGGTCATCTCCGGCACCATCAAGGTCGCCCGGCCCAACCTGCCCGGCAAGGTCGAGCGGCTCGTGAAATGGGACGTCGCCGTCGGCATCGCGCGCAAGATGCTCGAGAGCCGCATCGGCACCGTCGCACGGTCGCCCTACATCGCCCTCGATCTCGTCAAGGCCGCCAAGAGCGGCACCCGCCAGGAGGGATTCGAACGCGAGGACGATTCCCTCGCCGAGCTCATCGCCGGCGACCAGCTGCAGGCCAGCATCTACGCCTTCAACCTGGTGCAGAAGCGGGCCAAGCGGCCGGCCGGAGCTCCGGACAAGGCCCTCGCCCGCCCGATCAAGAAGGTGGGCGTCATCGGCGCCGGGCTGATGGCCAGCCAGTTCGCCTTGCTCTTCGTGCGTCGGCTGCGGGTGCCTGTAGTCATCACCGACCTCGACCAGGCCAGGGTCGACAAGGGTGTGGCCTACATCCACGGCGAGATCCTCGCCCTCGAGATCAAGAAGCGCATCTCCTCCGACGAGGCGAACCGGCTCCGCGCCCTGGTCACCGGCACCACGGACAAGGCTCAGTTCGCCGACGCCGACTGGGTGATCGAGGCCGTGTTCGAGGAGCTCGGCGTGAAGCAGGACGTCTTCGCGGAGATCGAGAAGCACATCTCCCCCGACGCGATCCTGGCCACCAACACCTCGTCGCTCTCGGTCGAACAGATCGGTGCGAAGCTGGCCCACCCGGAACGCCTGGTCGGCTTCCACTTCTTCAACCCGGTGGCCGTCATGCCGCTGATCGAGGTAGTGAACACACCCGAGACCAACGACGTCACCCTGTCGACGGCGATGGTCGTCGCGGCCAAGCTCCGCAAGAACGCGGTCATCACCCGGGACACCCCCGGGTTCGTGGTCAACCGGCTGCTGGCTAAGCTGCTCGGCGAGGCCATGCACGCCGTCGACACCGGCACCTCGTTCGAGGTCGTCGACGGGTCCCTGGCCAAGTTCGGGATGCCGATGACCCCGTTCGAGCTGCTCGAACTCGTTGGCCTCAAGGTCGGCGCCCACGTGCTGGACACCCACCACGCCGCCTTCCCCGACCGGTTCTTCGAGAGCGAGAACCTGCACCGGCTGGCCGAGCACGGCACCGTCATCGAGCGGGACGCCAAGGGCAAGGCCAAGGGCTTCGACAAGGGCGCGATCAAGATCGTCGCGGGCGGAACCGCCCCTATGACCGGCGAGCAGATCCTGCGCCGGGTCGAGGACGGCCTCGCGGACGAGATCAAGCGGATGCTGGACGACGGCGTCGTGCACGCGGCCGAGGACATCGACCTGTGCATGATCCTCGGCGCCAACTGGCCGTTCCAGATGGGCGGGGTGACCCCGTATCTCGACCGTGTCGGTGCGAGCGAGCGGGTCTTCGGCGGCACCTTCCACACGCCGCTGATTCGCGGCGTCGGGGCAGCCCCGGTGCAGTCCGCCGTCCGCGAGTAACCCGGCAGTCGCGGTTCACCGAGCCGTGAGCTTTACCGCTTTTCAGGCCGGAAAACCCCGCCGAACTCACGGTTCGGCGGGGTTTTTCGCGCTCCGGGGTCAGTCAGGACCGGGGTCAGCCGGGGTCAGTCCTGGCCGGCCCGGTTCGCGGGGATGCTGCCGCTGTCGGTACGATCTGACGGCAGAGCCCGGGCATGCGGGATCTTGCTGCCCAGGACCATTGCGACGACGTCGCGGGCGATGTGCTGGGGGGTGAGTCCCACCCGTTCGAGAATCTCGGCGCGCGTGCCGTGGTCGAGGAACTCGTCCGGCAGGCCGAGCTCGGTCACGGCCGTGTCCACGCCCGCCTCGCGCAGGTCCTGACGGATGCGCGTGCCGATGCCGCCGACCCGGATGCCGTCCTCGATGCTGACCACGATCCGGTGCTCCGCGGCCAGGGAGATGATGCTCCGGGGCACCGGCACGACCCAGCGCGGGTCGACAACCGTGGCGCCGATGCCCTGGGCCGCCAGCCGCTCCGCCACATCCAGGCCCATGGCCGCCATCGGGCCCACGGTGACGATCAGGACATCTTTCTGGGCCGTTTCAAGCAGCACGTCGACCCCGTCGTCCAGCCGCCGCACGGCGTCGAGGGGGGCGCTGACGCTCCCCTTCGGGAACCGCAGCACGGTGGGCGCATCGTCGACCGCGACGGCCTCCTCGAGCTCCTCGCACAGGCGAACCGAGTCGCGGGGCGCGGCGAGACGGATGCCCGGCACCACCTGCAGGATGGCCAGGTCCCAGATTCCGTGGTGGCTGGGACCGTCCGGTCCGGTGACCCCGGCCCGGTCGAGAACGAATGTCACGCCCGCCTGGTGCAGGGCGACGTCCATCAGGACCTGGTCGAACGCCCGGTTGACGAACGTGGCATACAGGGCGACGACCGGGTGCAGGCCGCCGAACGCGAGCCCGGCGGCACTGGCCACGGCGTGCTGCTCCGCGATGCCCACGTCGTGCACCCGGGCGGGGAAACGCTCCGCCATCTTGTGCAGGCCCGTGGGGCGCAGCATCGCCGCGGTGATGCCGACGATCTTCGGCTGCAGGGTGGCCAGCCGCAGCAGCTCGTCGGCGAAGACGGACGTCCAGGACGGCGCGCTGGAGAATTCGGTGGATTCCCCCGTCTCCGGGTCGATCTGCCCGACCGCGTGGAACTGGTCCGCGACGTCCTGGACGGCCGGGTCGTAGCCCTTGCCCTTCTGGGTGATGGCGTGCACGATCACGGGCGCGCCGTAGCCCTTCGCTTGCCGCAGGGCCTCGATCATGGCCTGCAGGTCGTGGCCGTCGACCGGTCCGATGTACTTGATGTCGAGGTTCGAGTAGAGGGCCTCGTTGTTGGAGAACCGGGCCAGGAAGCCGTGCATGCCGCCGCGAACGCCGCGGAAGAACGCCCGCGCCGGCGCCCCCATCCGCTCGAAGGCCTGGCGGCTGGTCAGGTAGGCGCTGTGGTACGCCTGCCGGGTGCGCACCGTGTTGAGGAACCGCGCCATTCCGCCGATGGTGGGCGCGTACGAGCGCCCGTTGTCGTTGACGATGATGATCAGCCGGCGCGTGTTGTCGTCGCTGATGTTGTTGAGCGCCTCCCAGGTCATGCCGCCGGTGAGGGAACCGTCGCCGACGACGGCGATGACGTTGCGGTCGCTCTGCCCCGTCATCTCGAACGCGCGGGAGATGCCGTCGGCCCAGGAGAGGGAGCTGGACGCGTGCGAGCTCTCCACGATGTCGTGCACGGATTCCCGGCGCTGGGGGTAGCCGGCCAGGCCGCCGGACTGGCGCAGCCCGCTGAAGTCCTGGCGGCCGGTGAGCAGCTTGTGCACATAGGACTGGTGCCCGGTGTCGAAGACGATCGCGTCCCTGGGCGAGTCGAAGACCCGGTGCATGGCTATGGTCAGCTCGACGACGCCGAGGTTGGGCCCCAGATGGCCGCCGGTCTTCGAGATCTCGCGCACGAGGAATTCCCGCACCTCGGCCGCGAGCTGGACCAGTTCATCCTTCGAAAGACCGTCAAGGTCCCTGGGTCCGGAGATCGTGTCCAGCAGTGCCATCGTTAACACCTTTCGCGTTGCGCCATCCGCCGCCAAAAAAAGAAACCGGCGCATAGATTCGGTCAGACCGAGTCTACGCGCCGGTTTCGAGAGCCAGCCGAAAGCCGACTCAGGGAGGCTACGCGACCAGCGAACGCAGCACGTACTGCAGGATGCCGCCGTTGCGGTAGTAGTCGGCCTCACCCGGGGTGTCGATGCGGACGACCGCGTCGAACTCGACCGTCGCTTTGCCGGCCGGCGACTGCTCGCTCGGCACGGCCGTGACGTGGACCGTCTTCGGGGTGGTGCCGTTGTTCAGCTCGTCGAGCCCGGTGATCGTGACGACCTCCGTGCCGTCCAGGCCGAGCGTCGCCCAGCTCTGCCCCGCGGGGAACTGCAGCGGAACGACGCCCATCCCGATCAGGTTGGAGCGGTGGATGCGCTCGAAGCTCTCCGTGATGACGGCCTTCACCCCGAGGAGGCTCGTGCCCTTGGCAGCCCAGTCACGAGACGAACCCGAGCCGTACTCCTTGCCGCCGAAGATGACCAGCGGCGTGCCCTGGGCCTGGTAGTTCTGGGCGGCGTCGTAGATGAACGCCTGCGGAGCCCCGTCGACGGTGAAGTCGCGGGTGTAGCCGCCCTCGACGCCGTCAAGCAGCTGGTTGCGCAGACGGATGTTCGCGAAGGTTCCGCGAATCATGATCTCGTGGTTGCCGCGGCGCGAGCCGTAGGAGTTGAAGTCCCCACGTTCGACGCCGTGCTCGAGCAGGTAGGCGCCGGCCGGGCTGTCCGCCTTGATCGAACCGGCGGGGCTGATGTGGTCGGTCGTGACCGAGTCACCCAGTTTGGCCAGAACGCGGGCGCCGACGATGTCGACCACCGGGGTGGTCTCCATGGTCATGCCCTCGAAGTACGGGGGCTTCCGCACATACGTGGACTCGGGGTCCCACTCGAAGACCTCGCTGTTCGGCGTCGGCAGGGAGCGCCAGCGCTCGTCGCCCTCGAAGACGCCGCCGTACTGCTTCGTGAACATGGCGGTGTCGATCGAGCTGTCGATCGTGGCCTGCACCTCGGCGGAGTCAGGCCAGATGTCCTTGAGGAACACCTCGTTGCCGTCTGAACCGGTGCCGAGGGAATCCGTCTCGAAGTCGAAGTTCATCGAACCCGCGAGGGCGTAGGCGATGACCAGCGGCGGGCTCGCCAGGTAGTTCATCTTGACGTCGGGGCTGATCCGGCCCTCGAAGTTGCGGTTGCCCGAGAGCACCGCGGTGACGGCGAGATCGTTCTCGTTGATCGCGGCCGTGACCTCGTCAATCAGCGGACCGGTGTTGCCGATGCAGACCGTGCAGCCGTAGCCGACGGTGTAGAAGCCGAGGGCCTCCAGGTCGCCGGTGAGGCCGGCCTTCTCGTAGTAGTCGGTGACGACCTTCGACCCCGGAGCCAGAGTGGTCTTGACCCACGGCTTGCTGGTCAGGCCCTTCTTGACCGCGTTGCGGGCGAGCAGGCCCGCGGCGAGCATGACGCTCGGGTTGGACGTGTTCGTGCACGACGTGATGGCCGCGACGGCGACCGCTCCGTGGTCGAGCGTGTAGCTCGCGCCGGCCTCCGTGGTGATGGCGACGGGGCGCGACACGCTGACCGGGGCGTGGCTCACGTGGCTGTGCGAGACCACGTGGTCGAGGTTCTCGTCCTCGGCGGTGAAACCGATCGGGTCCGAGGCCGGGAACGACGCTTCGACGGCAGCGTCCACCACGGTCAGATCCTGGGTCGCGTAGCTCTGGAGGTCCAGTTCGAACTGCGACTTCGCCTCACTGAGGATGACGCGGTCCTGCGGGCGCTTCGGGCCGGCGATCGACGGGACGACGGTGCCGAGGTCGAGCTCGAGGTACTCGCTGAAGGCGGGCTCCTTGTCGGCGTCGTGCCAGAGGCCCTGCAGCTTCGAGTAGGCCTCGACCAGCGCGACCTGCTCTTCGCTGCGACCGGTGAGGCGCAGGTAGTCCAGGGTGACGTCGTCGATCGGGAACATGGCGGCCGTCGAGCCGAACTCGGGGCTCATGTTTCCGATGGTGGCGCGGTTGGCCAGGGGCACCTGGGCGACGCCCGCACCGTAGAACTCGACGAACTTGCCGACGACGCCGTGCTTGCGCAGGATCTGGGTGATGGTGAGCACGACGTCCGTCGCGGTCACGCCGGTCGGGATGGAGCCGTTGAGCTTGAAACCGACCACCTTGGGGATGAGCATGGAGATCGACTGGCCGAGCATGGCGGCCTCGGCCTCGATGCCGCCCACGCCCCAGGCGAGCACGCCCAGGCCGTTGACCATGGTCGTGTGCGAGTCGGTGCCGACGCAGGTGTCGGGGTAGGCCTGCAGCACCTCGGTGCCTGCGGCATCCGTGACCGTGCGGGTCATGGTGACCCGGGCCAGGTACTCTAGGTTGACCTGGTGCACGATGCCGGTTCCCGGGGGCACGACCTTGAAGTCGTTGAACGCGGTCTGACCCCAGCGCAGGAACTGGTAGCGCTCGCCGTTGCGCTCGTACTCGATCTCGACGTTGCGCTCGAGGGCGTCCGCGGTGCCGAACAGGTCCGCGATGACGGAGTGGTCGATGACGAGCTCGGCCGGAGCGAGCGGGTTGATCTTCTTCGGGTCGCCGCCGAGTTCGGCGACGGCCTCACGCATGGTGGCGAGGTCGACGATGCAGGGAACACCGGTGAAGTCCTGCATCACCACGCGTCCGGGCGTGAACTGGATCTCGGTGTCGGGCTCCGCCGTGGGGACCCACTCGCCCAGGGCGCGGATGTGCGCCTCGGTGATGTTGGCGCCGTCCTCGGTGCGGAGAAGATTCTCCAGAAGCACCTTCAGGCTGAACGGCAACTTCTCGTAGCCCTTGACCGCGTCGAGACGAAAGACCTCATAGTCCGTCGAACCGACACGCAGGGTGTCCTTGGCTCCAAAACTGTTCACTACCGCGTTATTCAGTGCAGACACGATGCCCTCTCCTTCGTGGAAACCGACGGAAAACCGCCCGCAATCCCCAATCCTGACGACCGGACGCCTGCCGCTGCCAGTAAGGGTTACCTAACCGGCAGTCCGCGCCCGGGCGATGCTCATCACCAAACTATCTTGACGTAGAGATAACTCTAGCGTCGTATCCGTCACGTGCGTGCCGTTTACCCCCGCGTGGCGTCACTTTTTCGCGTCGTCGTCCGCCGCGCGGTAGACCGATCGCACCATCAGCCACGAGATCACCAGAAGGGGCGCATACAGAGGGATGCCCATCAGGAGCTTCGCCGCGCCGAGCCACTCCACATTCCCGGAGAAGTACAG
Source organism: Cryobacterium shii (assembly GCF_004402595.1). Lineage (GTDB taxonomy): Bacteria > Actinomycetota > Actinomycetes > Actinomycetales > Microbacteriaceae > Cryobacterium > Cryobacterium shii. The sequence continues at coordinate 115,936 of NZ_SOFY01000013.1, forward strand.
GGGAAGCTGCACAGCCAGGCGCACGGCGAAGAGTCCGGCCCAGCACAGGGTGAGGATCGTCAGGACACGGCGTTTGGACGCGTGGGCCCGCCACGACACCCCGTCCCCCATCAGGAACCCGACCGCCAGTCCCACCAGGGGCCAGCCGACCAGCGCCGAGATCAGCAGGGCCGCCCCGTAGGCGCCGTTGGTCCAGAAACCCGGAAGGTAGAAGTCCTCCGCTTTGCCGGTGAAGAGTGCCAGTACGGCGCTGACGATCAGGCCGACCAGTCCGCCGACGGCGGGCGTCACCGTCTGCCGCACGAGTCGCCGGGCAACGATGAAGGCCGCCCCGATCGCGACCGGGGCGATCAGTGCGGGGATGAGCTGACGGATGAAGGTGTAGGTGATCAGGAAGACGAGCCCGGGAATAACCGCTTCCACCAGCCCACGGATGCCGCCCATCGCCGCGAGCAGGGCGCGACCGCTGATCGGCTCGCCCTCGGCGGCCGGAGTGAAACCGGCCCGCCGCGCGGCCGCGGCCATGCCCTCGGCGAAGACAGCGGATGCCTCGGAACCGCCGGACGTGCCGTCGTTCCGCGCGGCGGGGGCGTCGGGTGCGGGGGTGTCCGGCGCAGGGGCCTCGGGTGCAGGGGCGTCGGGTTGTTCCGGTGCGTCCGTCATACGAGCGTCCCTCAGGCGTTGCCCGGCTCGGGCGCGCCAGCCGGGGTGGCCGGCATCCGCAGCGGAATGAGGTCACGGGGCGGCATCGGCGCCGCCCCGCGCACGACGACGATGCTGCGGAACAGGTCTTCGATCTGGCTCGCGGCTTCGGCATTGACGGCGCCTTCCCCGGCGATCACGCCGCGGAGGAACCAGCGTGGGCCGTCGACGCCGATGAACCGGGCCAGCCGGCTCGTCTCGCCGGTGCCCAGTCCGGCGGCAACCGGGATCTCGGCCACGAGTTCGGGGCCGAACGGTCCCTCGCGCAGCGTCGTGGTGCCGCCCTGCTTGCCGATCTGGTCGGCGATCTGGTCGCGGATCTCGTTCCACAGGCCGCTGGAGCGCGGGGCGGCGAACGGCTGCACCTGCAGGGTGGACCCGGCGTAGTCGAGCCCGATGGCCACCACGCGCTTGCTGCCCTCTTCGATTTCGAGCCGGAGGTGGAGTCCCTCCCGGGGCAGGATCTTGACGCCACCGAGGTCGACGTAGGGCCGGACCGGGTTGGCCTCCACCTCGTCGAGCGGGCCCTCGGTCGCGCGGTCCTCCGGAGCTGACTTGGCCGTGGCTCCGGGGAATTCGTCCGAGTTCGCTATGTCGCTCACTGGTTGTCTCCTGACGTATCGGTTCCAGTGATGTGCTGGGTGAGGCCGGTCGAGCCGAATCCGCCTTCGCCGCGCTGACTGCCCGGAAGGCGGTCGACCGGGATGAAAGTGGCCCGGGATACCGGCACGACGATGAGCTGGGCGATGCGGTCGCCGACCGCGATCGTGTGCGGCTCGGCCAGATCGGTGTTCAGCAGCGCGACCTTGATCTCGCCGCGATAGCCGGCATCCACCGTGCCCGGCGCGTTGACGATGGTGATGCCGTGCTTGACGGCGAGTCCGCTGCGGGGAACGACGAAGGCCGCGTAGCCGTCGGGAAGGGCGATCGAGACGCCCGTGCCGACCAGGGCACGCTGACCGGGAGCCAGGACCAGGGCCTGGGAGGAATGAAGATCCGCTCCCGCATCACCCGGATGCGCGTAACTCGGGAGGACGGACGCGGTAATCAGGACTTCGACGCTTTCTGCCACGTGTCGAGGCTAGTGCAGAAGTCTGATCGAATAGAGCCATGCCTGAATATCGCGAAAAACTGTGGGCCCCTCCCGCGCCGTACCTTGCCACCGCACTGATCATCCCCGCGAGCATCCTCGTCTTCGCGCCGATATCCATGCTCGCCGGAATCCTCATCGCCATCGGTTTGTATGCCGCCTGCGTGGCCGGGTTGCTTCTCTCGGCGCCGGTGGTCGAAGTGCGCCAGGGCGAACTGTCCGCCGGCCGCGCGCGCATCTCGACCGATCTCCTCGGCGAGGCGCAGGCCTTCGACGGAGACGACGCCGTCCTGGAGCGCGGGCGCAACCTCAATGCGCGCGCCTGGCTGCTCATCCGCGGCTGGATCCGCCCCGTCGTGCGCATCCCCATCGTGGATGCCACCGATCCGGCGCCGTACTGGCTCGTGTCGACCCGCCACCCACAGAAATTGGCCGCCGCGATCAATGGATCACGACGGCCAGCGTCCAGCATCTAAGCGCGTTTAGGAGTCGCACTCCAGGCAAACCGGGCCGAGCTTGGTCTCGTGCGACATCTGCGAACGGTGCTTCACGAGGAAGCACTCGACGCAGGTGAACTCGTCGGCCTGCGGGGGCAGGACAACGACATCGAGGTCGAGGTCGGACAGATCGGCGCCGGGAAGGTCGAACCCACCGGGGTTGTCCGAGTCGTCGACATCTACGACACCGGACATCTTGTCGGGTACGCGCTCCTTGAGGGCCTCAATCGACTCAGAGTCGTCTTCGGTCTTCCGTGGTGCGTCGTAATCGGTTGCCATACCCATCCATTTCAGTTACGCCGAGAAACGATTTCGGCGGCCATAGTTTCCAACAATCCGGGCGGAATAGCAAACTACGCGCCGAGTCTTTTCTTCGGCACAGTTGTCAACTTGCGGCACGCCCGGCGTATTCCCCGAATATTCGGGTTTTACATGGCAGTCTTGGCTGCACTAGTGATCGCGAGAGGGCTTTCAACATGCAGGAATTGAAAGTTATTGGAGTCGAGAACGGTGCGCTGCTCGCAGCGTCAGAGGAGGGCGACCGTTTTCGGATCCCCATCGATGAAGTTCTCCAGTCCAGGCTTCGCCAAACCCAGACGGAATCCACGGCCGGCACGAAGCTGAGCCCGCGGGAAGTGCAGGCCCACATCAGGGCCGGCATGTCCGCGGAGGACGTGGCCACCGTGACGGGCGCCTCCATCGACTTCGTGCGCCGTTTCGAGGGCCCGGTCGTCGCCGAACGCGAGTACATCGTGTCCTGCGCGCTCGGAGTGCCCGTGCACACGGCCATCGACCCGGACCCGATCGAGGGCGGGGCGAATTTCGGCACCGTCATCCGGGAGCGCCTCGCGTCGCTCGGCGCCACGAATGAGCGCTGGGCCAGCTGGAAAGAGCCCGGCGCCGGCTGGATCGTGAAACTCGCGTTCACCGCCGACGACATCGACCACGACGCCCGCTGGGGCTTCGAACCGAAGAAGAACTCCCTCTCCCCCGTCGGCAACGAGGCCATCGCGCTCTCCCAGCAGGGCGAACTCAAGGGTGCCTTGATTCCCCGCCTGCGCGCGGTCGGCGCCGAGACGAGCCTGGCCGATGTGTCACGGTTCGACAGCGGCGCCTTCACCTTCAAGGAATCACTGGCCGACGAACTGCTCAACGACACCGCACCGCTCCTGGACCCGATTCCGTACTCCCGATCGGCCGGCACGACGGATGCCGTCTCCCGGGCGGCCATCAAGCGCGCCGACGAACCACCCCAGAGCATGAGCGAGACCGCGGACCTGTTGGAGTCCCTGCGCCGCCGCCGCGGCGAACGCGAAGCCGCGGCTTTCGAAAGCACCAACACCGAGAGCACGCTCAGCAACGGCGTGGGACAGGCCTCCGCCGCGGGGATCCATCTCGTGGACCAGACCGTCGACCGAACCGTCACCCCCGCCGCGGACTCGCCCGCTGCCGGCAACCGGTCCGCGTCTGCGCGCAACCTCTGGTCGACCCAGGCGGCCGCCGGCCAGGCGGCCACGAACCAGACCTCCCCCGGGGCGGCCTCGTCCGGATCGGCGCCGGCCGGAGTGACCCCCGCCGGATTGACCCCTGCCGGATTGACACCTGCCGGATTGAGCCCCGCCCGTTCGACCCCTGCCACACCGCCGGCCCGCTCCACCGGGGCCGCCGGAAAACGTGGACGCGCCTCCATGCCCAGCTGGGACGAGATCGTCTTCGGCGCCCGCACGGACGACGACCTGCCCTAACCGGCAGTCGCGGGGCATCCGTCGCATACTGGGCTCATGGCGACGCGAGCCTCCCGCACCGATGTCATCCGGATGCGTTTGGGATGCCACGGGCTCTCCGGGCCCGCACTCTCGAACCCCGGGGCGGTCGCTGGACGGATGCTGGCCGTGCAGGCCCAGGACTATCGGGCCGGCCTGTGGGCGATCGGTGTTCGGGTGCCCGGATCGACGGTCTCCGACGTCGCGCGGGCGATCGACACGGCGGTGCTCGTGCGCTCCTGGCCCCTGCGCGGCACCCTTCATTTCGTCCCCGCTCCTGACCTGCACTGGATGCTGGGCCTCAGCGCGCCCCGGGTGCTCGCCGGAATGCGCACGCGGCGAGCACAGCTCGGCCTCGACGACTCCGCGATCGAAGGCGCACGCACCGTTGCCCTCGACTCGCTCTCCGGCGGTCGCGAGTTGACGCGAGCGGGCTTCCTCGCGGCACTCGAAGCGCAGGGGATCTCCACCGGAGGCCAGCGCGGCTACCACCTGGTGGCGAACCTCGCCCTCACCGGGACTCTCTGCTGGGGCAGGCACACCGGTACGGCGCAAACACTCGTGCTCCTGGACGAGTGGGTGCCCTCACCCCGTCGGCTCGAGCACGACGAAGCCCTGGGAGAACTCACGACCCGCTACTTCCGTGGGCATGGCCCGGCCACGGCGAAGGATCTGGCCTGGTGGTCCCAGCTGACCCTGGCCGACATCCGGATCGGACTCGGGGTGGCGAGGAAGGACCTGATCGAAATCGATCTGGGCGGCGTGACCCATTTTCTGGCGGCCTCGGCCGAGGCCGGCCTTCCCGGTTCCGCGCCGCAGCGGCGCTCGACCGTGTTCGCCCTGCCCGGCTTCGACGAGTATCTGCTCGGGTACCGCGGTCGCAGTGTCGTTGTCCCCGACGACCGTTTTCCGCTCCTGGTTCCCGGTCGCAATGGCATCTTCCTGCCGCTGATCCTCTCCGACGGCCGGGTGGTCGGAACCTGGCGCACCGAGACCACGCCGCGAGGAGTCTGGGTCGAGGCTGCACCCTTCGAGACCATGACGCCGCGGCAATGGGCCGGCTTCGAGCGGGCGATCGATGACTATGCTCGGTTCTCCGGGCGGCCGGTGACCATCCGGCCCGGTCGCGGCGCCCCGGACCCGGTGGTTCCGCTAACCTGAGCACGTGAGGATTACTGCCCGGTTGCGATCCGAAAGCCGGATTCCCCTTCTCCAGGCCGTGAAGACATCCGTCGCCGTTGCGCTCGGCTGGATCCTGTCGCAGGCTCTCCTGCAGACCGAGTTGCCGATCTTCGCCGCGATCGCGGCCCTGCTGGTGGTGCAACCGAACATCAACCAGACCCTCGGCCGCGCGGTCGAACGCAGTCTCGGCGTCATCGGCGGAGTGCTCATCGCCTACGCCGTCGGCATCGCCTTTGGGGAGTCCAGCTGGATCGTGCTGGCAGCGATTATCTTCTGCATCATGCTCGCCTGGGCGCTGCGCCTGGCTCCGAGCTCGGCAAGCCAGATCCCGATCAGTGCCATGCTGGTGCTCTCGCTCGGGGCTTCCACGCCCGAGTACGCGCGGGACCGGATCATCGAGACCATCATCGGGGCCGCGGCCGCACTGGTCGTCAACGCCCTGATCGTGCCGCCCGTGCTCCTGAGCCCGGCACACGATGCCGTCGTGCGGCTGGGCCGCGAAGTCGCCGACACGCTCGACCGGATCGTGGACGCCCTTCGTTTTCCGCAGCAGGCCGGCCAGATCGAAGAGATGATGATCAAGGCCCGCCTGCTCCGCCCCATGCTGGAGAAGGCGGAGAAGGCGATCAAGCAGGCCGAGGAGAGCCTCACCCTCAATCCGCGGCACGGGGTGCACCGGCGGCTGCTGGACGTCGACGAGGAGTTCTACAACCGCTTGACGGCGCTGGTCACGCGCACCATCGGGATGACGCGCGCGCTCCGTGACCACTACGACCATTCGCTGCACCTGGAACCGACCGTGCTGGCGATCACCGTCGAACTCAGCCGGGCCGCCCACGACCTCCGGCTACTGGCCGAGCACGTCGACCACCCGGGTCAGACGCCGGTGAACCCGGTCGTGGAGCCGCCGGCCCTGACGGAGCCCCTGGTCATCTTCACGCCGCATCCGCAGCACTGGATCCTGATCGGGTCACTGATGGAGGACCTGCGCCGCGTGCGCGAGGAGATCAAGGGCGAGTAGCGGGCGCAACACCAGCCGCTGCCCCGGCCCGATCACCTATCGAATCCGCCTCACTGTCGCTAGGGTGACATCGCTACGGCGACACGGTCGGACCGTCGATCCGGTCGGCTGGCGCGAAGGGGGTCCCGGGCATGGTCGCGGAGCAGCAGCGCCGGGGCAGAGACCGCGCCTTCAGCCTGATCCTCGCGAGCAAACTGAGGCCTCCCGCGGTCGCCGCCGGCTCGCTCCAGCGACCGCGGCTCCTCGAACAGCTGAACGGCGGCACCCCACTGACCGCAACGATCCTCGCCGCCCCGGCCGGCTACGGCAAAACCGTCCTGGCCTGCCAGTGGCTGGAGCAGACCCGGATGCCCTCCGCCTGGCTGTCCCTCGAGCCCGGCGACGGTGAACTCCCCCTCTTCCTGGGCTATCTCACCGCGGCCGTGCGGGCCGTCTTCCCCCGCGCATTGCCCCAAACCGAGAGCCGGGCGCCGCAGAGACTGACGGAGCGGGAGCTGACGACGCTCCTGCTCAATGAGCTGGAGGTGCTCCCGGCCCGCCTGGCGCTGGTCCTGGACGACTACCACCTGGTCGCGTCAGCGCCGGTGAACCGCCTCTTCGAGTCGATTCTGCGGCATCCGCCCCGCGGCCTTCATCCGGTCTTCCTGACCCGCTTCGATCCCCTCCTGTCCCTCGACGAGCTGCGACCGCACGGGGAACTGTCCGAAATCAGGGAGCGCGATCTGCGATTCACCCGGGAGGAGATCGAAGAGATGGTGACTCGCGAGCTGGGCGCGCCCGTGGACGCGGAACTCGCCGCGGCGGTCGAGGAGAAGACGGAGGGCTGGCCGGTCGGCCTGCGGCTCGGTCTCGCCGCCCGGCGGAACCGGGGTGACCCGGCCGCCCTGGCCTCGAGCGCGACCGGTCACTTCGATGACGAGCACATCCACCGCTTCCTGGCCTCAGAGGTGCTCGCCGCCCAGCCCGCCCAGCTACGCCGGCCCCTCCTCATGATCTCGGTCGTCGACCGTTTCTGCGCCCCTCTGTGCGACGCGCTGCTCGCGGATGGGGACCCGGACGCCGTGCACCCCACGGGACGGGAGGTGCTCGACTGGCTGTCACGGCACAATCTGTTCATCTCCCGCCTGGGCGGCGCAGGCGAGTGGTACCGCTATCACCATTTCCTCCGGGGCCTCCTCCGCGCGCAACTCGAGCAGAGCCGGGCAACGGATGTGGCCGCGCTGCGCAGGCGGGCCGGGGCCTGGCTGGCGGGCAACGGGTTTCCCGACGAGGCGCTGGACCAGCTGCTCGCCGCCGATGACCTGCGCGGCGCGGCCGAGATCGTCGTGTCCCGCGGACAGCGCCTCCTCGACGAGGGCGACTGGCCCCGGCTCGGACGGCTGCTCACCCGGTTCCCCCGCGAGCAGGCCGACCGGGACCCTCGCATCCTCAGCCTGGAAACCTGGGCGCTGATGGGAGCGGGCGGCCAGGGCCGGGTCCTGGCTAGCGCGGTCGACCGAATCGACCAACTGCTCGCGTCCGGGCCCGCTGCCACGTTCCCCGGGCAGGAGGACTCGGACCTCGGCGGAAGTCAGGACGTGCTCCGGGGCTGCCTGGCTCTCGCTGCCGGTGACGCCCGCGACGCGCTTCGGCTGGCCGAACGGGGCCTGGCCTCGCTGCCGCGGACCCGGGAACGACAAACCGCCTTCGGCCGCGCGCTCCGCATCGTGTCTCTGCAGGCCACGGGAGATTACCCCGCCGCACTCACCGCGGCCGAAGACAGCAGCCTCGATCCCGTCCTCGGCGCCAATCGGTCAAGACCGTGGGAGTTGGGTCGTGCGCACGCCGCCTGGCTCGAGGTCGATCTCCGCACCGTGCGCGCGGGGGCCGAGAACCTCCTCACCCACGGGGAGGAGGACGGGCTGCCCGACCTGGCGGCCGCCGGGCGGTACCTGCTCGGGATCGAGCGTTACGCCCGGAACGATCTGGCCGGGGCGGAGGAGATTTTGGGTCCCCTCGTGGACGACCGTGCCGGCAGCGCGTCCATCCACTTCGTGCACGGCCTGGTCGCGCTCTGTTTCACCCGGCAGGCGCTCGGGCGATCGGCTGAGGCCTGGGTCCTGGCTGAGCGGCTCGCCGGTCTGGCCGCCGAACGGGGTGAGCCGTTCCTGCTCGGCTTCGCTCAGACCGCTCAGGCGGAATTGGATCTGCACCACGGCCGTGAGCCATCTTGCGTTCGTGGGGACGTACCGGGACGTGTCGTCCGCCGAAGGCGACTTCCAGGCCGTCAGAGACTTCTACGGCGCGGGGCCGGTCGACAGGGGACCCGTCGGCGTGGGCGACCGAATCCGCTCGTTCGATGCCGCCGTGATCGCCAAGAAGGGCGACGGCACCGCGAAGCTGTACATCAGGTCCGACACCGTTCCCGCTCGGGGCAGGTCGGTCGGCACGGGATGGGGTCTGGCCACCGGACTGGCCGTTGTCCTGCTGCCCGCGATCGGCATCGGCGCCGCCGGCTGGACTGCCTATTCCGGAGCCGGACTGTCCGCCATCGCCGGCCGGGTCGCGCGGGGAATGACTCGCGCCGATCTGCAGGACCTGGGTGAGCTCCTGGATTCCGGCTTCGCCGCCCTGATCGTCGTCGCCGCAGCCGGACTACGCGGGGCCATCGAACGGGCCATCGGGCACGCCGCCACCATCGCCGTCAGACCGGTGGCGGCCGACGAGGAACGCCCGGTCCGGGCCCTGGACGAGGTCAGGGCCGCGATCACGGCCACCGGCTGATCCCGCCGTGGCTACTCCCTCGAAGAACCCTTTGGGAGGTTCACAATCCGCCGCCCCCGGCCGAAGGTGAGAGCGCAATTCTCGACGCCGAACACTTCCGTTGGGCATGAACAAGGAGGGTACTCATGAGCAGATCAGACGCATATAAGAAGAGGCAACTGGGTGGGCAATCGGAGCGGCCGCCTTCGCGGCCTTCATGATGCTCATGCTGGGCAGCTGGTGGATCATCGGCGGAATCGTCGCCCTGGTGGACGACACTTTCTACGTGGCCACGGCGAACTACATCCTCCAGTTCGACACGACGTCCTGGGGCTGGATTCACCTGATCCTGGGCATCCTGACACTGCTCGCCGGGTTCGCCATCTTCACCGGAGCCGTCTGGGCTCGCACGATCGGCGTGATCCTGGCCTTAATCGGAACGCTGGAGGCATTCGCCTGGCTGCCGCATTAGCCGTACTGGGCGATTCTGCTGATCGTCGCGAGCGTCTCCGCAATCTGGGCCCTGACCGTTCACGGTCGTGACATCGCCGTCTAGGACCCCCGCCGAACCGCACCAGTTTGCACAACTGCAGAAGGAGGAGGTCTCCCATGACTGAACAAGAGCCCAGCGGATGGACGGTCGGTGCGGCGGCCTTCGCCGCCTTCATGATGCTCATGCTGGGGTGCTGGTGGCTGATCGCCGGGATCGCCGCCCTGGCGCAGGACGGGTTCTACGTCGCAACGGAGAACTACGTGCTCCAGTTCGACACGACGACCTGGGGCTGGGTGCACCTGATTCTGGGCATCCTGACGATCATCGCCGGCGGCACGCTCTTCACCGGCAAGGTGTGGGCGCGCACGTTCGGGGTGATCCTGGCCTTCATCGGAACGCTGGTGGCATTCGCCTGGCTGCCGTACTACCCGTTCTGGGCCATGCTCTTCATCGTCGCGGGCGTCGCCGTAATCTGGGCGCTGACCGTGCACGGGCGTGAACTCGCCAGATAGTGCCCATGAAAGCACGAAAGGAGGGACCCCCCGTGGCGGGGTCCCTCCTTTGTTCCGGTCGGGAAGCGCTCCGGTCTGGACGCGCTCCCGTCAGGGAGTAAGCCCTGTGATCAGGCCTGCAGTGCCGCCTGGAGCTCGAGCGTGATGGTGACCTTGTCACCGAGCAGGAAGCCGCCGGTCTCGAGGGCCGCGTTGTAGGTGAGACCGAAGTCTTCGCGGTTGACCTCGGCCTTGGCCGTTGCGCCGGCCTTCTGGTTGCCGTACGGGTCCGTGGCGAAGCCGCCGAACTCGAAGTCGAAGGTGACGGGCTTGGTGACGCCCTTGATCGTGAGGTCGCCGTCGACGAGGAAGTCGCCCTTGGCCGCACGCACGCCGGTGGAGACGAAGCTGATGGTCGGGTACGTCTCGGCGTCGAAGAAGTCGCCGGTGCGCAGGTGGCCGTCGCGGTTCGGTTCGTTGGTGTTGATCGAGGCGACCTGGGCGGTGGCCGTGACGCTGGATTCGAGCGGGTTCTCACCGGTGACGATGGTGGCGTCGAAGATCTCGAACTTGCCCTTGACCTTGCTGATCATGATGTGACGGATGCTGAAGCCAACCTCGCTGTGGGTCGGGTCGATCGTCCAGGTTCCGGCCTTGTAGCCGGGGATGCTCACTGCGGTGGTCTCAGTCATGGGTGCTCCTTCAATCCGTGGGACGGTGGATTCTCGCCGTCGGTTATATGCAAGTGCATACGACTGCGCATTATTCCCATCCATTTCTGCTGTCGCCGCTTTACACTCGGATTTCAGCCGGGAGGAGCACCATGAAGCTGCGAGACCAGAACCTCAGCGACATTGCCGGCGAGGCCGTCCTGATCGCCGCCGGCGGACGCTCCATCCTGCTGCAGATCGCCAATCCGGCTATCGGCCACGGGGTGGCCCACCACAGCGACTTCGTCGCCCATCCGCTGAACCGCCTGAACGGCACCCTGAGCTACGTCTACGCCGTGGTGTTCGGCACACCCGAGGAGGCCGCCGGCGCGACCCGCCGCGTCAATCTCGCCCACGGGCCCGTCAACGCACCCGCAGCACCCGGCCGGCCGGCCTACAGCGCCTTCACCCCGGAGTTGCAGCTCTGGGTGGCCGCGACCCTCTACGACTCCGCGATCAGGATGCGGGAACTCGTCTTCGGCCCGCTGGACGAGGCCACGGCCGACGCGGTGTACCAGGAGTACGCCGTGCTGGGTACCTCGCTGCAGATGCCGGCCGCTCTCTGGCCCCGCGACCGGGCCGCCTTCGCCCGCTACTGGAGCGAGCAGGTCGCGGGATTGCAGACGGATGCCACCACGCGAGCCGTCGCCCGCCAGCTGCTGCACCCGCGGACCGGCCCGCTCTGGCTGCGGGTGCTGATGCCGGCAGGCCGGTTCGTGACCGTTGGACTGCTCCCCGCCTCCGTTCGCGGCCTGTTCGACCTGTCCTGGTCACCGCGGTCCCAGCGCCGCTTCGATCGCCTGCTGAGGTTCACCGCCGTGGTCTATCCGCGACTGCCGCGGCGGCTGCGGTACTGGCCGAAGAACCACTACCTGCGGGCCGTGCGCGCCTCCCTGGAGCTGGCAGTAGTCTGAAACTCCGCCGACAGAACTCCGCCGACAGAACAGCGACGACTCCCCCGCCTGAGCCGCCCGAGCCCGAGGAATACCATGACGCAGCACCCGGCGCCCGCGGCCTCCGCCGGGCTCGACCCGATCGACCGACGGATCGTGGCCGAACTCAGCCGGGACGCCCGGCTGTCGACGAGGCAGCTCGCCGCCCTGGTGCACGTCTCCCGCACGGCCGCGCACACGCGGTTGCACAACCTGGTCGAGCGGGGAGTCATCACCGGGTTCGGCGCTCAGATCGACCGCACGGCCCTGGGCCTGAAGGTCACGGCCCTCGTGATCGTGAAGATCGCCGACGTGTCCTGGGCCGACATCGCCGCCCGGCTGAGCGAACTCCCCTTCGTCGAGAAGGCGATGGCGGTGAGCGGTGACATCGACATCATCCTGACCGTCAGCGCGCCGGACCACGAACAGCTGAGCCAGGCCATCCTGCGAGACATCCACAGTATGCCGGGCGTGGTCTCGACCCGCTCGCACCTGATCCTCGAGGAAATCGCGGGTCACGCGCCGGCCCTGGCGCCGGACATCTGGCGCTGACGACCTGATTTCACCGGTCGAATGGTTCGGCGCGGATCCGCTTCGGGCCATTCGTTCACAACCGTCACGGCGATATCGTCGCCGGGCGACGGATGCCGCACCATTGCGTCATGAGCCTCAATGTCGAGCACCTTCCGGAGAGCACGCTCTCGGTGCCGCAACCCCTCCGACTGATCGATGACGCCGGCCGGGCGGTGGCCCCTGACGAGACCGGGGGGCTCACCCTGCCCGACCCGGCCACCCTGCTGAGTCTGTACCGGCGGATGGTCGTCGCCCGGCGATTCGACGTGCAGGTCACCGCGCTGACCCGGCAGGGCCGCCTGGCCACCTACCCGTCCGCGCTCGGCCAGGAAGCCTGCGAAATCGCCGCGGTCGCCGCCCTCGACAGCGGGGACTGGCTGTTCCCGACCTACCGGGATAGCATCGCGCTGCTCACCCGCGGAGTGAAGCCCGAGCAGATCCTGGCGTCGTTCCGCGGCGACTGGCACAGCGGCTACGACGCCTACGAGCACAAGATCGCCCCGCAGGCCACCCCGCTGGCCACCCAGGCCCTGCACGCCGTGGGGCTGGCCACGGCCGCCAAACTCAAGCGCGACAGCACGGTGGCGCTCACCCTGCTCGGCGACGGCGCCACCAGCGAGGGCGACACCCACGAGGCCCTCAACTTCGCCGCCGTCTGGCAGGCCCCCGTGGTGTTCCTGGTGCAGAACAACCAGTTCGCGATCAGCGTGCCGCTCGACAAGCAGATGCGCTGCCGCACCATCGCCGACAAGGCCATCGGGTACGGCATGCCCGGCTACTACGTCGACGGCAACGACGTCGCCGCGATGTACGCGGTCACCTCGGCGGCGGTGCAGAACGCCCGGGCCGGCCAGGGTCCCACCCTGATCGAGGGCCTCACCTACCGGATGGAGGCGCACACCAACTCGGACGACCCGAGCCGCTACCGCGATGCCGGCGACCTGGAGATCTGGCGACGGCGCGATCCGATCGCACGCCTGGACACCTTCCTCTCCGAGTCTGGCGCCCTGTCGGACCGGGAGCGCGCGGACATCCTGCTGGAGGCCGAAGATCTGGCCGCCTCGACGAGGGACTGCATGACGCGCACGGCTCCGGTGGATCCGCTCGAGCTGTTCGACCACCTGTATGCCACCCCCCGCACGGCGCTCCGGGAACAGCGGGATTTCCTGGCCACCGAGCTCGCCGACTACGCCGACCACGCCGCGCACGCCGCGGACGCAACCCAGTCAGGTGCAACCCGATGACGCTCCCCGCTCTCGCAGAGACACGCCCCCCGGCCAGCCTCACCATGGCGGCCGCCCTCAACGCGGCCATCCAGGACGCGATGCGCGACGACCCCACGGTGGTTCTGTTCGGTGAGGACGTCGGGCCGCTCGGCGGCGTCTTCCGAGTGACCGACGGCCTGTACGCCGAGTTCGGCGAGACCCGCGTCAGCGATTCCCCGCTGGCCGAGTCGGGGATCGTGGGAACGGCGATCGGCATGGCCATCTACGGTCTGCGGCCGGTGGTGGAGATGCAGTTCGACGCCTTCAGTTACCCGGCGTTCCAGCAGATCGTGTCGCATGTGGCGAAGATGCGCAACCGCACCCGCGGCCGCATCTCGCTGCCGATCGTGATCCGGATTCCCTACGCCGGCGACATCGGCGGGGTGGAGCACCACTCCGACTCGTCCGAGGCCTACTGGACGGCGACTCCCGGCCTGACCGTGGTCTCGCCGTCGAACCCGGCCGACGCGTACTCGATGTTGCGCGAGGCGATCCGGAGCGACGACCCGGTGATCTTCATGGAGCCCAAGAGCCGCTATTGGTCCAAGGCCGAGCTCAGCCTGCCGGTGCAGACCGCTCCGATGAACACCGCCCTCGTGCTGCGGGAGGGCACCGACGTGACGCTGATCGCGTACGGTCCGACCGTGAAGACCGCCCTGGCGACCGCGGAGCTGGCCGAAGCCGAGGGTCTCTCGATCGAGGTGATCGACCTGCGCAGCCTGTCCCCGTTCGACGACGAGACCGTGGGCGCGTCCCTGCGGAAGACCTCGCGCGCCGCCGTCGTGCACGAGGCCGCCCAGTTCGGCGGGTACGGCGCTGAAGTGGCCGCCCGGCTCACCGAACGCAACTTCTTCCATCTCGCCGCGCCGATCCTGCGGATCACCGGCTTCGACATCCCGTATCCGTCGCCCAAACTCGAGGAGTACTTCCTGCCCACCCCCGACCGCATCCTGGCCGCCCTCGGCAGTTGGGAGTGGTCCTGATGGGACAGAATTTCATCCTCCCCGACCTCGGCGAGGGACTCACCGAGGCCGAAATCGTCTCGTGGCTGGTCGCTGTGGGCGACACCATCGCGATCGACCAGCCCGTGATCGAGGTCGAATCGTCCAAATCCATCGTCGAGCTGCCCTCCCCCTACGGCGGCGTGGTCGAAGCCCTGATCGGCGACGTCGGCCAGGTCGTCCACGCCGGGCAGGTGATCCTGACGGTGACGGATACCGTCGCCCCCTCGGCCGGGACGCCCACCCCACCGCCGTCCCCGGCGCCCCCTGCTCCCGACTCGGGGGCCGATTCGGGCGCCGACTCGGGGGCCGATTCGTCCGTCGCGCCCGCGGGCTCGGCATCCGGCGCCGTGCTGGTCGGCTACGGCACGAGTGAGAACACCCGCCCGGTGCGCCGCCCCGCCCAGGGGCGCTTCGGCATCCGTTCCAGCGCCGCGCAGCCGGCCGCCGTGACTCCGGCGACTCCGGCGACTCCGCCGCGGGTGGCGCCCACCCCACGTTCCGGTCGGTCCCCGGTCGTCTCGCCCCTGGTGCGGCGACTGGCCCGCGAGAACGGTTTCGACGCGACCACCCTGCAGGGCAGCGGCCCGGACGCCCTGGTGCTGCGCCGGGACGTCGAGTCCTACATTCGCGACCGGGCCGCCGCGGCGGCAGAAACCGCTGTGGCAGCTCCCGTGGCGGCTCCCGCGTCAGCTTTCGTGGCTCCCGTGGCGGCTCCCGTGGCAGCTCCCCCGGCCGCCCCAGAGGCCGCGATGAAGCCGGAAGACATCCGCATCCCGATCAGCGGACTGCGAAAAGTGGTCTCCGAGCGCATGACGACCTCGCGCCGGGAGATCCCGGAGGCGACCGTCTGGCTCGACGTGGACGCCACCGAGCTGTTCGCGGCCCGCGACCGCCTGCTCGCGGCGACCGGTGAGCGGTTCAGCGTGACGGCCCTGATCGCCCGTTTCACGGTGGCCGGGCTGCGCCGGTACCCGCTGCTGAACTCGTCGGTGGACACCGCGAGCCAGGAAATCCTGCAACACGGCGCCGTCAATCTGGGCATCGCCGCCCAGACTCCGCGGGGGCTCATGGTGCCGGTTGTGCACGGCGCCCACGCTCTGACGACCCGGCAGCTGCGGGACTCCATCGCCGGTCTGGTCGGCCAGGCCGCGGACGGAGCGTTCCCCCCGGCCGCGCTGAGTGGAGGCACGTTCACCCTGAACAACTTCGGTGCGCTCGGGGTCGACGGGTCGGCCGCGATCATCAACCACCCGGAAGCCGCGATCCTCGGCATCGGCCGCATGATCGAGCGCCCCTGGGTGGTCAACCACGAACTCGCGGTGCGCACCGTGGTCGAGCTGTCCCTGGTCTTCGATCACCGGGTCTGCGACGGGGGAACCGCCGCCGGCTTCCTCACCTTCGTGGCCGCCTGCATCGAATCCCCCGTGAGCCTGCTCGCCGATCTCTGACCGGGCAGCAGTATTCGGCCAGACACTATTCGGTCAGCACTATTCGGTCAGCACATCGCATTCCGGTACCGCGTCGCATGCCTGACCGATCGTGCTCCCGGTGTCCGCGGCGGCCGCCCCGATCGCCTCCACCGTGCCCGCCAGTGCCGCCAGTGAGTCGCCGGCGGCACTGACGACGGCAGCGATCGCCGTGACCAGGGCCGTTCCCGTCTTGCCGTCAACGGCGGCCACGCTCGCCTCGAGGGCGCCGAGAGACGTGTCCAGGTCATCAGCGGATTGCCGCACCGCCACCAGCTCGGGATCGTCCTCACGTCTGGCGGGGACGTCCTTGAGCGTCGTCGTGAGCGTTGCCGCCGCCCGTCGTGGCTGCGGTCGCCAGCCCCTGGAGATCGGACTTCAGGGTCGAGGTCGAGATGCAGACGTCACCGGCCCAGGGGGTCTGATCGGCCGACGGCGCAGCGCCCGCGCTCGGCGTCGACGCAGAGGCAGACCCTGAGGCCGACGCTGAGGTCGTGGGCGACGGTCTGCTGGGTGCCGAGTTCGCGCATCCGCTCAGCGCGAGTGCGGCGGCCAGCATGCCGACCAGCGATCTGAGGCGCCGGGCCGGATGCCGGGACGCGTGGGGGGATCTGCTCACGGTGTTCTCCCATTCGGTAATGGTCCGCGCCCGGCCCCCGCTTTCTGAGGCTCGCGGGCCGGACTCCAGGACCTGGCCGGTTCCTGTTGCCTGTCTGCTACTGCGTATCCTCCGACCCCAGCTCGATCGCGATGCCGAGGGCTTCCGCAATCTTGCCCACGGCGGCCATGGTGCGCGGAGTGCCGATGATCGGTGCGACGGCGACGAGGACATCCTCCACATCCTCCACGGTCACGCCGGCGTCCTCCGCGGGTCCGACGTGCAGCAGGTAGGACATGACCGGGGCGTCAGTCGCGGCGAGTGCCGCGATCCGGACGAGCATCAGCGAGCGGTCGTCCAGTTCGGTGCTGGCCAGTGACACGGCATTGATGTCGGTCATCGTCTCCAGGACGGGGTTCTCTCCTCGAGCCATCAGTGGTACTCCTTGTCCAGGGCTGGGCCCTTGTCGATAGCGGGTCAAAAGCTCCCGGACCTGTCCGGGCGACCCCTCTCTGTCAACCTTGGACAAGGCACCGGGATCGTCCCGAATAGTGTTGTAGAGGGCGGGGAAGGAGTTCCCCTTGACGAACGCAGTGATGACAAGGCCCAGCTCGACCGGGCAAGCTGTAGGGATGGAAGATGTTCCCGATCCTCAGGTTCCCGAGCGTGCTCGGCGGCGAACCTACACCGCCAAGTACAAGT
>NZ_SOFY01000038.1 GCF_004402595.1 Cryobacterium shii
GGTGCAGGCCGGCCGCAAGCTCCGGTCTCGGATCTGGCGGGTCAGGGTTTGATACGACCCCTCGAAGCCCAGCGGGACGAGCTCGTCCAGCAGCGTCGCGGCCCAGAGATGCGGGTCCTCCGTCAGCCTCGCGGTGACGTAGTCGATGAACGCGTCGAACGGGTCCGGGGCGGCGCGTTGACGCACTCCTGGGGTGCGTTGTCCGGCCAGATAGGCGCGGATGGTCTTACGGTCGTGGTCGGTGCGGCGGGCGATCTCGCTGATCGTCATCCCTTGCCGTTTGAGCGCGTGGATGTCCACGTCGTCCTCCTCTGAAAGCATAGGAGTAGGGCCTTTCTCGAGCTGGTGCGTGGTCGAAGACCATCAGCATCGAGGAAGGCCCGCTTCTATGTGCGGAAGCGACCCGGAGTGGGGAATTTCAGTGAGCAGAACTGGGGAATTTCAGTGAGCGCCGTCACAGACGCAGACGGACCTNCAGACGCAGACGGACCTCACGCCCGTCGTCGATCGAGTCCGGCGGCAAGTTCAGAATGCTCTCCCGCCTGACGACTACATCAACCTCATCCGACTGCTCGCCCGATTCACCGTAGCGCTGTGATCGCCAGCACCTAAGCAACGGTTCGTCAGCGGGACGTCCACGGACGTAGGTTGGCTACAATTCGCCGAAGTTCCGGAGTCTCGGGGGAGTGGCGTTTGGGAATGGCTGGCCGACGCCGTGGGCCCTGGCATTGGGGTCATGAACCAGCTCAGGAGCCCCCGTTGAGGCTGCGCCGACGCTGGGCCTCAGCCGACGAGCCGGCGTAGCTCGCGCACGGCCGCAGCCACCTCGTCGACCGGAGCGCGCGACTGCACCAGCCGCTCGACAACCGCGGCCTGCTCCGATCCGGGCCGGCGGTAGCTGCCCAACGCGCCGACGAGCTTGTGGGCGGCGGACTCGGCCTCGTCGGCCAGCACATCACCCGAGCGGTCTCCACCTCCGGCCTCGACGTACCGCTCGAGTGCCGCGACGCGCTGGTCGGCGAGGTACCCGTACCGCTCCCACATCTCGGCGAGGAAACCGTCGACCGCGTCGGTCACGGTCCCCATCCCAGCGACTCGGACACCAGACGCGGCAGCTCCATCGGGTCGAAGGGCTTCGCCAGCACGCCACGCACGCCCTCGGCCAGCCACCGCTCTCGCTCGGTGGCATCGGCCCGGGCCGTGAGCAGGAGTACCGGGATGTCGCGGGTGCGCGGGTCGGCCTGCAGCAGCGCATACGTTGTCGGGCCGTCGACGCGGGGCATCATAACGTCGAGAAGGACCGCGTCCGGCTGGGACGAGGCAACTATATCCAGCGCCTCCATACCGGAAGACGCCTCGATCACCCGCAGGCCACCGACTCGCTCAAGGCTGAGTCGGGCGACTGCGCGGATGTCCGGCTCGTCGTCGACGACGAGCACGCAGCGCGTCACGTCTCCTCCTTGCGCCGGAGGGGGCCGGGCCACGGCTCGTTCCGCGGCCTGCGCTGCGGCAGCACGACCGTGAACGTGGAGCCATGCCCGAGGATGCTGTCGACGTCGATGCGGCCGCCGTGCGCATGCACGATGCTTTGGCAGATGGCGAGCCCGAGGCCGCTGCCCTGCTTCTCGCGGGCGTCGCTCACGTCGACCTGCGCGAAGCGCTCGAAGATCTGCTCGACCCGGTCGGGCGGGATGCCACGGCCCTTGTCGCACACCTCGAAGCGGATCTCACCCTCTCGCATCCGGGCGGTGACGCGGACCGCGCTGCCGGAGTGGCTGAAGCGGACGGCGTTGCCCAGGAGGTTGACGAGCACCTGGGCGAGTCGGTCGGCATCGCCCCAGCAGATGTCGTCGGAGGTCTCCTGCTCCAGTCGGACGCCGGCCTGAGCGGCCATCCCTTCTACGGCTGCGAGCGCCAGCGCGACTAGGTCGCTCAGCCGGTGAGGACGGCGCACGACGTGCATGTGCCCCGCGGACAGGCGCTCGAGATCGAGGATGTCGGCCACGAGCCGACCGAGGCGGTCGGTGTTGGTGAGGGCGATGTCGACAAGCGACTGCACCTCGGGCGGCAGTTCGGCGACGACCCCGGCAGCGAGGAGGCCGAGCGAGCCGCGCATCGAGGTCAGCGGGGTGCGCAGCTCATGGCTCACCACCGAGACGAACTCGTCCTTGAGCCGCTCCACCTCCCGCCGCTGGCTGACGTCTTGGAAGACCAGCACTGCGCCAGCTGTCCGGTCGTCCTGCCGCAACGGCGCAAACGAAAGCTGCACCAGGAAGACCTCACCGTCCTGCCGACGGAAGGCGTCGTCCACGCCGACGAGCATCTGCTCGTCGCGCAGCGCCGCGCCGAGCGCACAGTCGTCGTCGCTGCACGAGCTGTCCTGGGGGTGCAGCAACTCGTGCAGCGGCTGGCCAAGCAGTTTTTCGGCCGGTGCCGCGAGCAGGTCGCACGCCGCGGGGTTGACGAGCGCCAGCCGGCCCTCCCCGTCCGTCGCGCAGATCCCGTCGCCCGCCGAACGCAGTACGGAGTCTGTGAGCCGCTGTGCCAGCTCAGCGGCAGCCAGCCGGCGCTGCACCTCCTCAGCGCCGAGCTCGAGCTCGGCCCAGGCGGACATGTCGGCCAGGACTTCCAGGTCCGCGCGGCTCCACGTGCGCGGCACGACGTCGAAGGCGCATAGCGTTCCCACAGCCTGCCCGTCCCAGCGCAGCGGGTAGCCGGCGTAGGCGCGCAGGCGAGGAGGGCCGACGACGAGCGGATTGTCACAGAATCGCGGGTCCGTGGATGCGTCGCCGACGAGCACCGGGGCGTCGTCCACGACGACGAAGTGGCAGAACGACGCGTCGTGATCCAGCGCGGGGTCGGTCTGTCCGGTGCAGGCCACGACCCACAGCCGCGTCTCGTCGACGAGATTGATGTAGACCACCGGCACGTCCAGCAGATGCTTCGCACGATCCACGATCCGGCGGAAGCGCTCCTGGCCCGGCTGGTCGAGCAGCCCTAGCGCCCGCAGCGCCTTGACGCGGGTGTGCTCGCGTGAGGTGGTCACGACGTACGGCTTGGGGAAGTCGTGTGGTGGGGCAGTGGCGGCGGGACCAGCGGCTCGTCCGCCGGGTGCTCGGGGTCGTTGGCCGCTGGACCGACAGCCGGCGCGGTGAGTCCGCCCTCCGGCGCCCCCCCTGTCCCGGCGGCCCGGGGCGTCACCTTCCAGGCCTTCTCGCGCATGGCTTGCTTCACCTGCGCGACGCGTGCGATGACGTTCTTGTACTCGGTGTAGAAGACCGAGGCAACCACGAGGTACAGCCAAAACCACGCCGTGCGGGAGCGGATCTCCGGATCGGCCTGGCGATACGCGAACAACGTCTGCCACGGCCCGACGCTGAGCGTGAAGATGGTCGTGAGGACGAACACCGGGACGAACCAGTCGAGGTGCTGCGGCCCGCCGGCGCGATGGGCGTAGAAGGCGATGAGCGGGAACATTTGGACGCTCAGCCAGGGGTAGACCTCGCGCCAGCCCAGCAGGAAGAAGAAGCCGAACCGCTGTCTGGGCGTGAGCCCGGGGTTGCGCAGCGCCCCGAAGAGGTGGCCCAGGGACACCTGGAACCACCCTTGCGCCCAGCGCATCCGCTGGTTCCACAGTGCCTGCAGCGTCGTCGGCGCCAACTCGCGGCTGATGAGGTACGGGTCGGAGCCGATCCGGTAGCCGGCTTCGACGACCCGCAGGGCAGAGTCGATGTCCTCGGTGAGCATCGAGCCGCGGAAGCGCGTCTCGCGCAGCAGCTGCGTGCGCCAGTAGCCGTTTGACCCGCCGAAGATGCCGAACTGGTGCAGCTTCGCCCGGCCGGGGTGGCTGACTGCGTAGATCATCTCGAACTCGACCGCTACGGTGCGCGCCACCCAGGAGGCGTCGCCGTTTCGTACCACCGGATGGCCCTGCACGACGTCGTACCCATCGGCCATCCAGCGGTAGGCGCGCACGAAGCTGTCTGCCGCGGGCAGGTGGTCGGCATCGAAGACACCAGCGAACTCACCAGTGACGATCTGCAGGGCGGCGTTGACGTTCTGCGCCTTGGACGTGCTCCCCTCCACCTTGAGCAGAGTGAAGCGCGTCTCGCGCTGCGCGAGCTCGCCGAGGACGCGCTCTACCGGGAGCGGGACGGGCGAGTTGTAGGCAAGCACGACCTGCAGGTCGCCGGGGTAGTTCACCCCCAGGAAGGCCTCGACGGTCTCCAGGACGGTCGCGGCCTCATTCGGCAGGTACGCCGCGATGACGGCACTCGCAGGCGGGTACGCCGGACCTCCGTCCTGCTCCTCTGGTGCGGGAGGCGGCTGCGCCGGGTTCAGGGCGAGCAGTCCTTCGACCCAGATCGCGATCCCTGTCACCAGCAGCGAGAAGACGACGACGAGGTAGGCGAACGGTGTGATGTCGAAACCCGCGCGGTCAGCCAACAGGTAGACGAAGTACGGCAGCACAATGCCTATGACGAACGTCAGCGCGACCTGGAACGGCGTGCGCAGCCGCTCGAGAAGCGGCCGAGGCTGGCGCGGTGCCGCGGCCTCGGCCTCGGCGAGCATCTCGGGACGGTACGCGATCGGCCGCAGATCGAGGTGCATCTGCGCGTGCTCGAGCGCCGCGCCGGCCTGCTCGACCGCCTGCTTGGCCGACTGGACGGCGTCGAGCGGGACGTATCCGACGAGCGGGGTAACGCTGACCTTTGAGCCCTCGACGTCCAGGCGGCGGCCGGCGAGGCGTTCGGAGAGTCCCTGCATCAGGTCGCGCACGTCGTCCGACGACGTCTCCGGCAGCAGCAGCCCGAAGCCGCCATCGGGGGTACGGCCGGCCGTCTCCAGCGGCGTGACCACGGCGCCGAGCACATCGGCGACCTGCCGCAACACCTCGTCGACCCCGCGCTCCCCGAAGCGCGCACGGATGCTCCCGGACTCGTTCAGCCCGAGCAGTGCCAAGTGCCCCGAGCGGCCACTGCGCAGCGCCCGCTCGCGCTCCCGGTCGAGCTCGTCCATGAACGTCGCGGACGAGGCCAGCCCCGTGCGGCGGTCAGTCTGCAGTCGGTCAGCAGGCACCGGCGGCCGTAGCCGCTTGGCGTCCACGCGAGCGACCAGGACCGGCAGGTCGAAGGGCTTGGTGATGTAGTCGTCCGCGCCGAGACGCATGCCGGACACCACGTCCGCGGCCTCCGCGCGGCTGGTGAGGAACAACAGGGGCAGGGAACGCAGCCGGGAGTCCTCGCGCAGTCGCTGCACGAGGGTGAAGCCGTCCATGTCCGGCATGTTGACGTCGGAGACGACGACGTCCGGGACCGCCTCGGCCAGTCTCTCCAGTGCCTCGGCGCCGCTGGAGGCCGTCGTGACGCGGTAGCCGGCTGCGAGGAGCCCTCGCGCGACCAGGCCCACGATCATCTCGTCGTCATCGACGACGAGCACCGCGCCCCGGTCGTCGGCTACTGCCCTACCCGTCATCGGGTTACTCCCGGTCAATAACTCCCCCTACGGCCTTCCGGCGCAGGACTGGAGCGACTGCGTGGTGCCTATTGAACTCTACAGGGGCACCCCCGCCACGAACTTCCGCTCGCGCGAAGTCGGGCACGGTCGCTGGTCACTAGACGGGGCGGCCGTGGGAATGATTGATCGACTACCGAACACTGCCCATTGGCGCAACCTTGAGCGTCCACAGCTCCGAATCGGATCGGGTTGGCCTTGAAGGTTTACGCTCAACAGGTGTTGTGCGCACAAGACTCCCTTCCGCCTCGCCTTCGCCGCGTACTCGTCGCCGGCGTCTCCGGCGTAGGAAAGTCGACGCTCGCGTCACGGATCGCAGCGATCACCGGCGGACAGCACACCGAGATCGACTCGCTCTATCACGGCCCCGGCTGGGCGCTACGGGAAAATTTTCTCTAGGAGCGTGTGTCAGTAACGCCTATTCGAAGTTGATGCGACGAGATCCGGGCCGATTTGGCCGCAGCGGGCGGGGCGTTGCTGTGGCGGTCGTCGTG
>NZ_SOFY01000052.1 GCF_004402595.1 Cryobacterium shii
CCGACAAGGAGGAACCCACAACCGAACTCGGCGCCCTCAGCGCCTAGAAATCCAAGAATCACGCGGAAAACCCGTTACACCACACATTTGGACTTGACCAGCTGTCGACGCTCGTTGAAAGGTAGTCCGTTTGCGCTCGGCGAGTTCTCGGCCTCGTCGCAACACTCCACCAAGATTTGGAGTGTGAAGATGGCTAGACGTGGGCGCAAGAGAAACCTCAACCGCGAAGACGAGTATTGGGAATTCATACTCGCCGGGATCGGACCGATCGCAGCCGCGAAGCGCGTCGGGATCGGACGCACGACCGGCCACCGTTGGCGATCTCAACGTGGCGGGATCGCCCTGTTAGCGGCCATGCCAAACTGCCCATAGGCGGCCACGGAACTGCCCGCTGACGGCCAGTAGAACTGCCCGTTGGTGGCCATGAGATCTGCCCACTTCTTGTTCTGAACCCTGCTGCTTAAGCGGCGGGAGCCTCTCCCTGGGGTTTGATTGCGGTGTCTAAGACGCATCAAAGTCGCCCAGGAAGAGGCCCTGAATGAAGCATGACGGNTGGCGGATAGTCGTATTTGGTACGGGTAGTCCACGTAGTTGGTATGACCTGCCGCGGAGTTCTCGGACAGTGGGCCCTCTTAAAATGAGGGACTACTGAAAGTAGAGATCAGCATGACCGCATCACGTCGGAAATTTACCCAGGAGTTCAAGGACGAGCTGTGCCGCGAGGTGATCAACACATCCAAACCAATCAAGGACGTGGCCACCGCATACGGCGTCGGCCCGGAGACTCTGCGCAACTGGTTGATCAAGTACCGCGAGGCCAACGGCGGCACGGAGGCGGATCTGACGGTGTCGGAACGGGCCCGGCTGAAAGAGCTCGAGCGTGAAGTTCAGGAGCTGCGGGCGGAGACCGCTTTCTTGAAAAAAGCCAGCGCTTACTTCGCCCGGGAGCAGCGGTAGTGAGCAAGTATGAATTCATCGATTCCCAAAAATCAGAGCCCGCCAACCTGAATTCGGTGGTGAAAATGTGCCTGTGGTTGACCGTCTCGACGTCCGGTTTCTATCACTGGGCCACGCGTCCGCAATCGGCCACCGCGGCCCGCCGGGAGACCCTGATAGCCCGGGTCCAATACTTCTTCGAGGAGTCCGAGGGCACCTACGGGTACCGGCGCATCCACGCCGACCTCGCCGCGGAAAAGACCGAGTGCTCACCCGAGCTGGTACGGCAGATCATGCGCCACCAGGGCCTGGTGGCCTGTCAGCCGCGCCCATTCCGCATCACCACCGCCGCTGACGCTGAGGCCGCCGCGAGCATGCCCGACCTCGTCAAACGGGACTTCACCGCCGACCGCCCCGGGGTGAAGTTCGTCGGCGACATCACCTACATCCACACCTGGCAAGGGTTCATCTACCTGGCCACCGTCATCGACTGCTACTCCAAGAAAGTCGTCGGCTGGTCCATCGCCGATCACATGCGCACCGAGCTCGTCGCCGACGCTCTCAAGAACGCCGCCGCAACGAGCCAGATCGAGCCTGACGCGATCTGGCACTCCGATCGGGGCAGTGTCTACACCTCGACCGATTTCAGGGCCTTGGTGACTAGCCTGGGCATGCGCTCGTCGATGGGACGCACGGGCGTGTGCTGGGACAACAGCATGGCGGAATCGTTCTTCTCGATGCTCAAGAACGAGCGCGTCTACCGGACCGTTTATGCGACCAAATCACAAGCTCGCAGCGACGTCATTCGCTACATCGAGGGGTTTTACAACAGCCGGCGTCGGCACTCCGCTCTCGGTTACCGGCGTCCTAACGAAGTCCACTATGGTTATCAACAGTCAGCCCTGGCAGCGTAGAAGAATCCACTAATTCCGCTGTCCGAAATCCCCGCAGCAGCTCAGACGCCTCTCCGGCCGGTTCCGCTTCGCGAACCTCCCCACCGGCGCCACCCTCGACGACTTCGACCTCGCCGCCGCCTCCGGCATCGACCGCAACCTGC
>NZ_SOFY01000073.1 GCF_004402595.1 Cryobacterium shii
AAGCTCGCGGGAAGCCCACAGTTGCGCGAGTACGTTCAGGCCCGGTTGGATGGAACGGTAACGCGCGCTGATGGCACGCCCGCCGCAGCTCCCGGGATCAGGGCGTGGAACGGGCGTCGTCATGGGCCATGCCAGGATCGCCGCTGGTCCTCAGCGCGGAGCCCGGAGCAGATCGCAGGTCGGCTCAAGGTCGATTTCCCCGACGATAGGAGCATGAGAATCTCTCATGAGGCGATCTACCAGGCCCTCTACATCGAGGGTCGTGGCGCGCTGCGCCGCGAGCTGACCACCGCCTTACGCACTGGTCGGGCGTTGCGAGTGCCGCGGGCCCGTGCCAAGCGCGGTAAGAGCTTCCTGTCGGCGGAGGTCATGATCGCCGCCCGACCCGCGGAAGCCAACGACAGGGCCGTTCCCGGACACTGGGAAGGGGATCTGATCCTCGGACTGGGCGGGGTCGCGATCGGTACCCTGGTCGAACGCACCACGAGGTTCACGATGCTGTTGCACCGGTCTCCGATGGACGAGCACAAGATGATCGGCGCTCAGGTGAAGAACGGGCCCGCGACAGCCGGACACGGCGCCGACGCCGTCTGTGATGCGATCGCCCGAGCCATCACCGGTCTGCCCGAGACCCTGCGCAAGTCATTGACCTGGGACCAGGGCGCCGAGATGGCCCAACACGCCAGACTCCGCATCCANCCAAAGGCACCGACTTCACCCGCTACGCCCTCGTCGATCTCGACGGCGTCGCCAAGACCCTGAACGAACGCCCCCGTAAGACATTCGGATTCAAGACGCCAGCCGAAGCGATGAACGAGCTACTGTTGACCGCAAGCACCGGTGTTGCGACGACCGGTTGAATCCGCCCAGTACGCGTCGGAACAGATCACTCTCTTCGCCGCCAAGAACGGCATCACCCGGTCGATGCGATATACCGGGATCTGCTGGGACAACGCGATGGCCGAGAGCTTCTTCGCTACCCTGAAAACCGAGTTCTATTACCGCAGGGTTTGGCCCACCCGGGCCCGCGCGATCCAAGGCGTCGCGGAGTGGATCGAGGACCGCTACAACCGCCGCCGGCGGCACTCGTCGATCGGGCATGTCACGCCAGTGGACTTCGAGATGCAATACTCGTCACAAGCCGCAGAGATCCAACTCGCCGCTTAACCCGTGTCCACCCTCCGGGGTCAAGGCCAGGTTGCTTGAGGCCGCGGCGGCGGGCACGACGCGGATGAACGTGAAGATGGCCGACGCGGTTGCGTTGGCCAAGATCAGCGGCCTGACCGCAGTCGACGAGGCCCTGGGCGAGGCGGCAACCTATGGCCGCTTCGCGACCGGCGACCTCGCCTCGATCCTCGGCTCGAACAGCTCCCGAACCCTGACCCATCGCGCTGACGAGGGGCAGTCGCTCGCG
>NZ_SOFY01000057.1 GCF_004402595.1 Cryobacterium shii
GGTCCGGGCGACGTCGACGAGCCGGCGGCCCGCGCGCGGGCCGCCGGAGCCAGACGTTCGGAGGCCGGGGCGCGGCGAACCCGGGCCGGGCGCTCGCGGGGCTGGTCGGCGCGCAGCTGGGCGCGGGTGGGGAAGGGGATCGCCGTTGCCGTGGTCACGGCCGAAACGGGAGCCTGCAGTCGCTCGACACCGGGCGCGGCGGCTTCCATGGCCGGTTCCGGCACGAGCTCGTCCGCAGCGGGGACTTCCACGCTCTCGAGCGGCTCAGCGTCCGGAACGGCGGCTTCGACGAGCTCGACCGGTGCGGCGATGAGGGGCGCGGCAGCGACAGCCTCGCGCGACGCCCGCGCGCGATCGCGCGCATCGCGTTCGCGCAACTCGCGACGCGTAAGGTGCTTCTTCGCGGGGTCACTCGCATCGGGCGAAGGTGCAGCCGATGTTGAAGAGTGAGGGAGCAAAAGGCAGATCTTTCGGCGCGGGGGCGGAGTCACAGTAGTCTTTTCGGCCACTGCAAAAGTAACGAATCACTACACGCTACCAACAGAAGGCCGAATCACCCATTCCGCGAGACGGAATGACACCCGAAAGCGGGGGGGCAAGCATCCGTCTCGACCGCCTGCCCACGAGCCGTCGAGACGGCTCACCTCCCCCGTCTTTCCGGGGCTGGGAGGGGTGCCGGGCGCTACCGGTCAGGGCCGCCGGTCGCCATCCATGAACTCGCCGAACAGGTCGGCCAGGATCGGCTCGAGCGCCGAGTAGAGGTCAGGGGCGCCCGCGATCACCAGGTCGATTCCCTCCCGGTCCGCCCCGAAGCCGCCGACGCGGGCCCCGGCCTCCCGGGCCACCAGCGCGCCCGCCGCGTGATCCCAGGGCTTGAGCCCGCGCTCGTAGTAGAGGTCCAGACGGCCCGCCGCCACCGAGCACAGGTCGAGCGACGCGGCGCCGATGCGACGGATGTCCCGCACCCGGCCGATCAGGCCCCGCACCACGTCCGCCTGCCGCAGCCGCTCGTCCGCCCGGTAAGAGAATCCGGTGCCCAGCAAGGCCAGCGGCACCGGCGCCGCGGTCGGCACCCGCAGCCGGCTCTCGCCCAGCCAGGCGCCGGCGCCGACGGACGCGCTGAACAGCTCGTCGCCGGACGGGTTCCGCACCGCACCGGCGAGCGTTCGCCACGTGGCCGGATCGGGGTCTCCCTCGACGACGGCGATGCTGACCGCCCAGGCGGGGATCCGGTAGAGGTAGTTGACGGTGCCGTCGATCGGGTCGACCACCCAGGTGAGCCCGGATGTGCCCGGCGTCGCCTCCGACTCCTCGCCGAAGAATCCGTCATCCGGCCGCGCCGCGGCCAGCAGCCGGCGGATGAGCGTTTCCGTCTCCCGGTCCGCCTTCGTGACGATGTCTTCCGGGGACGACTTGGACGCGGCGATCTGAACGCCCTCGGCTCGGCGCCGGGCGGCCAGCTCCCCCGCGGCGAGCGCGGCGTCCTGGGCGAGACGCAGCAATTCGGTTGAGCCAGGAGTTGTCATGGCTCAACGCTACGGCGTGCGGAAGAAAGAGTGGCAAGTGAGGGATTCGAACCCCCGAAGTCTAAGACGGCTGATTTACAGTCAGATCCCTTTGGCCACTTGGGTAACTTGCCAATGCGCACCCGACCATATGAAGAACACGTGACCGGAGGCGCTCGAATAGAATACAAGGTTTTTGTCCCCAGTAAGAAATCAGCCCCCGCACCCGGCACTGATCGGCTGGTGGATAAGATCAGAGAAGGCCTGTTTGTCACTTACTTAAGGAACCCAATGGTCGGCATCGACGAGGTTGCTCGGCACGCGGGAGTCTCCACCGCCACCGTTTCGCGCGCCCTGAGCGGCAACGGGCATGTATCCCCGTCGACCCGGCTCAAGGTGGAAGCCTCGGCCGATGAGCTGGGCTATGTCGTCTCCTCCACCGCCTCGAGCCTCGCGTCGGGCCGGATGAAGAACATCGGCGTCGTGGTTCCGTTCCTCAACCGCTGGTTCTTCTCCAGCGTCGTCGAGGGCGCCCAGAAGGCCCTGCTGCGGGGCGGCTACGACCTCACCCTCTACAGTCTCACCGGCGGAGAGGCCGAGCGCCGCAGCGTGTTCGAGCACTTCCTGCTGCGCCAGAGAGTGGATGCCGTGATCGCCATTTCGCTCGAACTCACCGAGGACGAGGTGGCCCGCCTGCATGCGCTGCAGAAGCCGCTCGTCGGCATCGGCGGCCCGATCGAGGGCGTGCGTACCCTGACCGTCGACGACGTCGCCATCGCGCGGCTCGCGACCGAGCATCTCCTCGCTCTCGGCCATACCCGCATCGCCCACATCGGCGGCAACAAGGACCTCGACCTGGACTTCCACCTGCCGACGAACCGGAGGGTCGGTTACGAACAGGCCCTGGCCGAGGCCGGCGTCGTGCCGGACCCGGCCCTCTTCCAGGCCGCTGACTTCACCATGGGCGGCGGGTACCAGGCGGCCAAGCAGCTCCTGGGCAGCCCCTACGACCGGCCGACCGCGATCGTCGCGGCGTCCGATGAGATGGCGATCGGCAGCATCCTCGCCGCCCGCGACCTGGGCCTCGTCGTGCCGCGGGACGTCTCCGTGATCGGGGTCGACGATTACGATCTCGCCGAGTTCTTCGGTCTGACCACGATCGCGCAGTTCCCGCAGGGGCAGGGAGAGAAGGCCGTGGAGATCCTGCTGGACCGGCTGCGCCCCGGCCAGAACCGGTTGTCGTCCCTGAACACCCCGATGCCGTTCGAGCTCGTCGTGCGCTCGACCACCGCCCGGCCCGGCGAATAACCCCGGCAGTCCAACGCTCGCGGGCCATCCGGTCAGTCCGGAACCCGCCCTCTCGCCTTGATCAGTGGAACAACCGATGCTTGACTCGTCGCATCTGCACACGCTGGGCCCAACACGAGAGAAAGGTTGCATCAAATGCCACGATTCATGGACGTGCACGACGGATTCGTCGGGGTCACAAAGGAACAGCTGGCCGAAGCGCACGCGGCCGACGTCGCGATTCAGGACGAGGAGGGCATGACCTTCGAGAAAGCCTGGCTTGATCCCGAGTCGGGCAAGGTGTTCTGCTTGTCCACCGGGCCCTCGAAGGAGGCGGTCATGCGTGTCCACGAGAAGGCCGGCCACCCGACAGGGGAGGTCTACGAACTCGCTGTCGAGGTCTGAGGCCAGCCGGTTTTCGCGTCACCCGCGCCGCCAGCCGAGTCGGGCCGCGCCTTCGAGCGCGGCCCGACCGGGCGAATAGTCGCCCACTGGGTACTATTGCAGGCATGGCAGACTCAACGTTCGACATCGTCAGCAAGGTCGACCCGATGGAGGTCGACAACGCCCTCAACCAGGCGCATAAAGAGGTCGCGCAGCGCTACGACTTCAAGAACGTCGGCGCCTCGATCGAGATGAGCGGGGAGAAGGTGCTCATGAAGGCCAACTCCGAGGAGCGGGTCAAGGCGATCCTCGAGGTGTTCGAGTCGAAGCTGATCAAGCGCGGCATCTCGCTGCGCAGCCTCGACGCCGGCGATCCCTTCGCCTCCGGCAAGGAATTCCGGATCGAGGCCTCGATGAAGGCCGGCATCGACCAGGAGAACGCGAAGAAGATCAACAAAATCATCCGGGACGAGGGCCCCAAGGGCGTCAAGAGCCAGATCCAGGGCGACGAGCTGCGGGTCAGCTCGAAGAGCCGCGACGACCTGCAGGCCACGATGGCCCTGCTCAAGGGCAAGGACCTCGACGTCGCCCTGCAGTTCGTCAACTTCCGCTAGCCACCGAGCCGCCGCCCTCCTCTCGCCGCCCCGGCACCGGGCACCCGGCCACCGCCACCCGCCACCTCCGGCCCGCCGGCGCCCCACCCCCGCCGCCGCGCTCACCAATTCGACGGAGATTTTGCCGATTGCGGCCCGAAAACCCCGAAGAGGGTGTTTTTACCGCAGGATCTCCGTCGAATTCGTTAGGAGCGGGTCAGCCCTCGCCGCGGGAGATCTCGACCATCTCGTCACGCGGCACGACCTTGACGCGCACGCGGCCCTCTGCGGCGCCGAGCGCGAGCTCATGCTGGTCGAGCCGGTGCCAGCCGTCGAGGTTCGTGTACTGGATGCCGCGCTCGTCGAGCAGTTCGACGATGCTCTCCTCGGAGTGGGACTCCGGGCGCCACCAGTTTCCGAGGTCGTTGATCAGGTGACGCACGGTCTCCATGGCGTCGGACTTGGTGTGGCCGATCAGCCCGACCGGGCCGCGCTTGATCCAGCCGGTGGCGTAGACGCCGTACATCTGCGTGTTGGCGCCCTTCGAACCGAACGACGGGTCACCCTTCCAGAGCACCTGGCCCTCCCGGTTGGGGATCACGCCGTGCTTCTTGTCGAACGGCACGCCCGGCAGGGGCGACCCGAAGTAGCCGACGGCGCGGTACACGGCCTGGATCGGCAGTTCGCGGATCTCGCCGGTGCCGACGACGCCGCCCTGCCCGTCGGGGGCCGTGCGCTCGAAGCGGATGGCCCCGACCCGGCCGGTGCCGTCGTCGACGATCTCGAGGGGCTTGGCGAAGAAGTGCAGGTGCAGCCGGCGGCTGGCGGTGCCCGCCGGACGCTCGCGCCATTTGTTCAGGATCTTGTCGATCACGAAGACCTGCTTGTTGCTGGCGACGGCGTCGCGGGCGGCATCGTCGTAGTCGAAGTCCTCGTCGTGGACGACGATGTCGACGTCGCGCAGCTCGCCCAGCTCCCGCAGTTCCAGTGGCGTGAACTTGACCGAGGTCGGTCCGCGACGGCCGAACACGTGCACATCCGTCACCGGCGAGGCCTTCAGGCCCTCGTACACATTGGCCGGGATCTCGGTGCTCAGCAGATCGTCGGCGTGCTTGGCCAGAATGCGCGAGACGTCCAGCGCCACGTTGCCGTTGCCGATCACGGCGACCTCCTTCGCCTCCAACGGCCAGGTGCGGGGCACGTCGGGGTGGCCGTCGAACCAGCTCACGAACCGGGCGGCGCCGTAGGAGCCCTCCAGGTCGATGCCCGGGATACTCAGGTCGGCGTCGTGCACGGCGCCGGTCGCGAAGATGACGGCGTTGTAGTGCTTCTTCAGGTCGTCGAGGGTGATGTCGATGCCGAACCGCACATTGCCGAAGACGCGGATGTCGCCGCGGTCGAGCACATCGCGCAGGGCGGTGATGATGCCCTTGATGCGGGGGTGGTCGGGGGCGACGCCGTAGCGGACGAGCCCGTAGGGCGCCGGCAGGTGGTCGAACAGGTCGATCGAGACGTCGAAGTTCCGTTCCGCCTTGAGCAGGATGTCGGCGGCATAGATCCCCGCGGGTCCCGCGCCGACAATGGCCAATCGCAACTTGGTCATGGGAGCCTTTCTAACTGGATCGTTCCACGATCGTGTCGGCGAAACGGGTGAGGGCCTTCTTGACCGAGCCGTCGGGCAGGGGGGCGAGCGCCTCGACGGCGTCGTGGGCCCAGCCGTGCGCCTCGGAGAGGGTCTGGGCGGTCACGTCGTGCTCGCGCAGGGCGGTGATCGCCGAGTCGGCGGCCTCGGAGACGGCGCTGTTGCTGGTCATCACGTCCCGTTCGAGGCGTTCGAGCAGTGCCGCGGCCGCCGCATCGTGCTGGGCCCGCTCGCGCAGGCGCAGCAGCGGCAGCGTCGCGACGCCGGCGCGCAGGTCGGTGCCGGGCACCTTGCCGGTCTCCAGCGGCTGGGGCGAGAGGTCGAGCACATCGTCGATGAGCTGGAAGGCGACGCCGATCCGCTCGCCGAATTGGATCACCGGCTGCTCGAATTCGTCCGGCGCGTCCGAGAAGATGATCCCGGCCTGCGCGGCGCAGGCGATCAGGGACCCGGTCTTGTCGGCGAGCACCTGGATGTAGTGCTCGACGGCGTCTTCGTCGGCGCGCGGGCCGACCGTTTCGTGCAGCTGGCCGAGCACGAGTCGTTCGAAGGTGTCGGACTGCAAACGGATGGCCCGCTCTCCCAGCCGTGCCATCAGCTGGTTGGCGCGGGCGAAGAGCAGGTCCCCGGTCAGGATGGCGACCGAGTTGCCCCAGACGATTTGGGCGCTCGGCACACCGCGGCGCTGGTCCGCGTCATCCATCACATCGTCGTGGTACAGCGAGGCCAGGTGGGTGATCTCGATGGCCGTCGCCGCGGTCACCACGTCGGCGAGATTGCCGTTGCCGAGGTGCGCGGTGAGCAGGGCGAGCATCGGGCGCACGCGCTTGCCGCCCGCGTTCAGCAGGTAGCGGGTGGTGACGTTGGCGATCTCATCCGTGAAGACGATTTCGCCGAGCAGGCTCGCCTCGACCTGCTCGAGGCCGGCGTCGATGCCGGCGGCCAGGCCACGGTCCTTCGCGCTCGAGAAGATCCGGTCGCTGAGGCCGAGCTGGCTCGTCACGGAGGAGCCGCGACGGAACAGGGGGAGGCTCGGTTTCACTCTGTCAGCCTATCGATGGGTTCTGGGAGGAATCAGGACGTTACGGCCGCGGCATCCGCCGGCTTGACGCCGCGGTGCAGGGCCACAATACCGAGCGTCAGATTGCGGTAGGCGACGGCATCGTAGCCGGCATGGCGCAGCCAGGCACTCAGGGTCGACTGGTCGGGCCAGGCCGCGATCGACTCGCCGAGGTAGTCGTACGCCTCGGCGTTCGACGAGGCGAGCTTGACGACAAGAGGCATGACGTGATTGAGGTAGGCGAAATAGCCGGCCCGGATCGGCGCGAACGGCGGGGTGGAGAATTCGCAGATCACGACGCGGCCGCCGGGCTTGGTCACCCGGTAGAACTCGGCCAGCGCCTTCTTCGGCTCGACCACGTTGCGCAGGCCGAACGAAATCGTCACGGCGTCGAACTCGTTGTCGGCGAAGGGAAGGGCGGTGGCGTCCGCCTGCACGAATTCAACCTGGGGGTTGCCCGCGTGGCGTTCACGGCCGACGTTGATCATGCCCTCGGAGAAGTCGGCGGCCACGACGTGCGCGCCGGTCCTGGTCAGCGCGACGCTGGAGGTGCCGGTGCCGGCGGCGATGTCGAGGATGCGTTCGCCGCGCTTCGGGTTCACGGCGCGGGTCGCGGCCATCCGCCACAGGGCCGCGTTTCCGACCGACAACACCGCATTCGTGCGGTCGTAATGGGTGGAGACCTGATCGAACATGGCAGCGACCTGCTCGGGCTGCTTATTGAGGTCTGCTCTACTCACTCCCTCAGTCTAGGTTGCCCCGGACTCGGCAGGCATCCAGACCGGCTGGCCTAGGCTGAGGACGTGAATGCTCAGGCCTTAACGGTTGAAACCACCCCCCTCGCCGACATCCGCCAACTCATTCTTCTGCTCGACTCGCACGACCCGCTGCTCTGGATGCGCCGCAACCAGGGGCTGGCCGGCATCGGCACGGCCCTGCGGCTCGAATTCTCCGGTCCCACCCGGTTCGAGGATGCCGCAGCAGCCTGGCGCGAGGTCGTCGCCGCTGCGACCGTGACCGACCCGCTCGCCCGCACCGGCACCGGCCTGCTGGCGTTCGGCGCGTTCGCCTTCGACGACACCTCGGCCCAGACCAGCGTGCTGATCGTGCCGCAGGTCATCGT
Source organism: Cryobacterium shii (assembly GCF_004402595.1). GTDB lineage: Bacteria > Actinomycetota > Actinomycetes > Actinomycetales > Microbacteriaceae > Cryobacterium > Cryobacterium shii. The sequence continues at coordinate 7,595 of NZ_SOFY01000057.1, forward strand.
CGGCCGCGAGAACGGCCTCTGCTGGGTGACCCGCGTCTGGCCCACCGGCACGACGCGGCCGGCGATCCCGCTCGGCCTGCACCCCCTGGGCAACGAGTACCGGATCTCCCTGCTCCCCGGCGCGCTGACGCCCGACGGGTATCGCCGGGCGGTCGGCGAGGCCGTGGGCCGGATCGCGGCGGGCGACCTGAACAAGGTCGTGCTGGCCCGTGACCTGGTCGGGCGGCTGCCCGCCGAGTCCGACCTGCGCCGGGCCGTGAGCGAGCTCGCGCTGGGCTACCCCGACTGCTGGTCCTACGCCGTCGACGGCCTCGTCGGCTCCAGCCCGGAGACGCTGATCCGCGCCGATCACGGCGAGGTGAACGCCCGCGTGCTCGCCGGCACCGTGTCCAGGGGCGCGGATGCCGCGTCCGACCTCGAGGCGGCCCTCCAGCTGGCCACCTCCACCAAGGACGGCGACGAGCACGCGTTCGCCGTGCAGAGCGTGCTCGCCTCACTCCGGCCGCACACCTCGCACCTCACCACGAGTGAGATCCCGTTCACGGTGAAGCTGCCGAACCTCTGGCACCTGGCCACGGATGTCGAGGGCACCCTGAGCGACGGATCGAACTCGCTCGACCTGATCGCGGCCATGCACCCCACCGCCGCGGTCGCCGGCACCCCCACGCAGACGGCCCTCGCCCTGATCCGCGAGCTGGAGCCGTTCGACCGGGGCCGCTACGCCGGACCGGTCGGCTGGGTCGGCGCGGACGGCGACGGCGAGTGGGCCATCGCGCTGCGCTGCGCCCAGGTCAGCCCCACCGGCGACGTCACCGCCTACGCCGGTTGCGGCATCGTGCTCGACTCGGAGCCCGACCGCGAGCTCGCCGAGACCCGGATGAAGTTCCGCCCCGTCGTCGAGGCCTTCGGCTAGCCCGTTCCCCCTCCCCCCTCGCCCCCGGCGACCCCCAGGCGACCCCCAGGCCCGCGAGTGCGGGCAAAACGCCGGCATGGGTTGGGCTATACCGACGTTTTGGCCGCATTGGCGCCCGTTAGGGGATTCTCGGGTCAGGTGGCGGCCAGGCGAGCCTTCTCCTGGGCGACGTCGAACGTGGCGGCCGGCCAGGTCAGGTCGAGGCGCTGCAGGGCGTCGATCAGAAGGTGCTGCACGACCAGCCGGGCGTACCATTTCTTCTCCGCCGGCACCACGAACCACGGCGCCGCCGAGGTCGACGTGCGTTCAAGGGCGATCTGGTAGGCGTCCATATAGGCGTCCCATCGCATCCGTTCGTCGACGTCGCCGGGGTTGTACTTCCAGTGCTTGTCCGGCCGTTCCAGCCGCTCGGCCAGGCGTTCCTTCTGGTCGTCCGAGCCGATGTGCAGCATGACCTTGATGATCGTGGTGCCCTGGCCGACGAGTTCGTTCTCGAACTGCCGGATCTTCTCGTAGCGGTCCTCGATCTCGGCGGGCGAGGCCAGCGCGCGCACCCGGCCGACCAGCACGTCCTCGTAGTGTGAACGGTCGAACACCCCGATCAGGCCGACCTCGGGCAGTCGCCTGCGCACCCGCCAGAGGAAGTCGTGGGCGCGTTCCTCCTCGGTGGGAGCCTTGAAGGCGGACAGACGGACGCCCTGCGGATCGACAGAGCCGACGACGTGGCGCACGATCCCGCCTTTGCCGGCCGTGTCCATGGCCTGCAACACGAGGAGCACCCGGAGCGGGTCGCCGGACCGGCTGTTCGCGAACAGCATCTCCTGCAGGTTTGAGAGTTCGCCGACCCCGGCGTCGAGGGCGGCGTCGGCGTTCTTCTGCCCCACCCCCGCGAAGCCGGGCGTGCCGCCGGGGTCGACGTCGGCGAGCCGGAATCCGGCGGTGACTCGCAGCCGCTCCCTCGGATCGTCCGTCCAAATTTTCTCATTGTGTCCGCCCACGGTGCGCCCCTTCGTCACCTCCAGTCTGGCTCGGCAGGCTCGCGCACGCCAGCAGCAAGGCGGCGCGGCGACTCAGGCGACTCGGCCGACGAAACCGATCAGCGAGTCAGCGGCACCTCGAGGAGGCTCGGCCCGGCATGCGGCGCGGTGAGGGCCCGCTCGAGGTCACTGCGGGTCGCGGCCAGGCCATAGGACCAGCCGTAGGCCGCGGCCAGGTTCGCCAGGTCGATCTTCTGCGGGGTGAAGAGCACCCGGTTGACGGATTCGGCCCGGGCGGATCCGGCCACCTCGAGACCGTCGAAGATGGTGCCGCCGCCGTCGTTGCCCACGATCACCTGCAGGCGAGGCAGGGCCTCGCCCGGCGAGAGGAGGAGGGATCCGACGTCATGCAGCAGGGTCAGGTCGCCGAGCAGCAGCCGGGTGACTCCGGTGGATTGCGGCGTCGGTCCGGTCTGGCTGGCCAGCGCGATGCCGACGGCCGTGGCCACGGTGCCGTCGATGCCGGCCAGGCCGCGGTTGGAGTGGGCGGAGATCTTCTTGCCCGGAACCCGGCGGTCGGCCTCGCGGATCAGCCGTGACGCCCCGAACACGAGCCGGTCGTGCGGCCAGGAGGCACGCCACACGGCGTCCACGAGCATCGGCCGGCTGATCGGAGCGCGCATGGCGGCGAGCTCCTGCCGGGTGATGCCGCGTTCGCCGATCGGGGTCGCATCCCGTGCGACCTGGACGGCCAGCAGGTGGCGGCTGGCCATGACCCAGCGGCCGAGCCATTCCCGTGCTTCCGGGCGCTGGGCCGCCTGCGCCGTCTCCTCCGGCACACTGGCCGCGCGGGCGAAGACACGCACGCGGTGCCCGGGGTTGAACCACTCGGCGCCCGTCGGAGCGACCACGATGGTGTCCACGCCGTCCTGCTTGAGCAGGGCCGGGATCTCGCGGCTGAGGGTGGGGTGGCCGAACACGATCACGCGTTCGATCCGTGCGCCCAGGTCCGATGCGTTCAGCAGCTCCCGGTAGACGGCCACGAGGTTCGGCCCGAACCGGGCGCCGCTGCACACCTCTGCCAGCAGGGGCCAGCCGCCGGCGCGAGCGAGTTCCTCGGCCGCAGCACCCGCCCCGGCACCCGCGATCACCACCGTGCGCGGGCCGGCCTCGACCACGACGACCGGCACCGACCGGTCGTCCGCCCGGGCAGGAGCAGGGGCAGGAGCAGGAACGGAGGCAGGAACCGAGGCAGCTTCAGCAGGCGGTTCAGCAGCAGGTTCACCGGCCGGGTGCTCGAGAATCTCCTCGGGGGTGAGAACCACCGGGGCCGACAGGGGCTCCCGGAACGCCAGGTTCAGCTGCGCCGGACCCGGGTCGGCCGAGAACGCGCCGGTTGCCGCATCCGTCGCCTGCCGGGCCAGGGCCACGGCCACCGCGTGCTCTTCGGCCGCCCCATCGGGCGCCGGAACGTCGACGCACAGGCGGGTGGCCACGCCGAACAGGCCGGGCTGCACGGTGGTCTGGTTCGAACGGATGCCGCGCAGCTCGCTCGGCCGGTCGGCCGTGAGCAGGATCATGGGCACCCCGGAGTGATGCGCCTCGAGCACGGCGGGATGCAGGTTGGCCACGGCCGTGCCGGAGGTGCAGATGACCAGGGCGGGCAGTCCGGACTCGACCGCGAGCCCGAGCGCCAGGAAGCCGGCGCCCCGCTCGTCGATGCGCACGTGCAGCCGGATCAGGCCGATCCGCTCCAGCTCGGCGCAGACGAGCGCGAGGGCCTGGGACCGGGCGCCGGGGCTGAGCACCACATCACGGAGCCCGAGGCGCACGAACTCGCCCAGGAGGGCGACGCTGAAGTCCGTGGCCGGGCTACCGCTGGCGACGCGTTCAGGCATCCCGACGGCCAGGCAGGTCGCCTTCGCCTGGTTCGGACTTCTTCGGTTCCAACCCGCCGGCGCCGGTCTGGCCGGGGCCGCCGGGGTTCCGGGAATCCGGGGTGCCGATCTCCTTGTCGAGATCGGCGAGTTCCTGTTCGAGGGCCCGGAGGTGTTCCTGCTCTGACTTGGCCCGGTCGAGGCCCTTGAGGAAGTCGATGTCGTCGTCCGGGGCGACGGAGCGCACAATTCGGCCGCCGTTCCGGCCGGCGCCCGTGCGACCACGACCGATCAGCAGCCAGAGCACGGGCCCGATCACGGGGATCAGGATGATGACGAAGATCCAGACCCAGCGCGGAAGCCCGCGCACGCGGGAGTGTTGGAGCAGCGCGCAATCCACCAGCGTGTAGATGGTGAGGATGACGACGACGACACCGAGGGCGAACAGCAGGCGGACCATGCAGATAGTGTAGGGCGCTCAGCCGTGAGATCGGTGAGTGCTCGTTCATGCCCGCGACCTAAACTGAAGGCATGAAAGCTGTTCCCACCTGGCTGTCCTACTCGGTCCTCCGCGTGCTCCTGTTCGCCGTTCCGCTCGCGGTCCTGCTCACCCTCCAGTTCGAGTGGTGGCTGGCCACGGGTCTGGCTGCCCTGATCGGGGTCAGCCTGTCGTACATCCTGCTGCGCAAGCCGCGCGAGAAGGTCGCCCTCGACCTGTACCAGGCGCGACACCCGGAGAAGGACGTGATCCACCCGGATGCCGCCTCGGAGGACGCCTCGCTGGATCGCGCCGAAGCGGCCGCCGCGTCGGAGTCATCCAGAGTACAGGCGTCGGAGTCGCCCAAGGCGTCAGAGCGCGAACGCCAGGCCGAGTAGCACGCCGTAGGCCAGGGCCGAGAAGCTGGTCAGCTTCAAGACCAGGATCAGCTCGGCCGACGTCTTCGCCGTGACCGTGATCACCGCGGCCGGCAGCGCCAGCAGCAGCACGAAGAACGTGAAGCCGGCCAGCGGGTAGAACAACCAGAAGAACCCGGCGATCCCGAACGGCACCAGCAGGAACACGCAGAACGCGATCCGGGCGGCCCGGTTTCCGATCAGCACCGCCAGGGTGCGTTTTCCGGACGCCTTGTCCGGCATCAGGTCGCGCAGGTTGTTGACCATCAGCACGGCCATCGCGATCAGGCCGATCCCGACGCCGCTCAGCCAGCTTTCCGTGTTCACGGTGCCGACCTGCACGAACGTGGTCCCGATCGTGGCGACCAGGCCGAAGAAGACGAACACGAAGACCTCGCCCAGCCCGAAGTAGCCGTACGGCTTGCGGCCCCCGGTGTAGAACCAGGCCGCGACGATGGCGGTGGCGCCCACCAGCAGCAGCCACCACTGCCCGGTCAGCACCACGAGCGTGAGGCCGGCCAGCGCGGCGAGGCCGAAGAAGGCCAGCGCCACGGTCAGTACGCTGCGCGGGGTGGCTGCGCCGCTCCCGGTCAGACGGGCGGGCCCGATCCGGTTGGCGTCGGTGCCACGGATGCCGTCGGAGTAGTCGTTGGCATAGTTCACGCCGATCTGCAGGCACAGGGCCACCACCAGGGCCAGCACCGCGCGCACCGGGTGGAAGACACCGGGGCCGCTGGCGACGATGGCCGCCCCCGTGCCGAGGGCAACGGGCGCGATGGCGAGCGGGAGCGTGCGCAGGCGCGCCCCGGACACCCAGTCCGCCGCCGTGGCGGGACCGGACCGTCCGCGCGCGGCCACCGCGCTCTGGCGTGCCGGATTGCCGGATTTGCCGTGCGTCTTCGTGGACGCCGGGCGGTTCGCTCGCTGCTGTGTGGGCCGTTCCGGCCGCGCTCTCTGTGTCACGCGCCCATTTTACGGGTCACCGACCCGGTTCGTGCCCCCGCTCGTGCCCGGGTTCGCCCGCGCCGCGCAGATCGTCCAGGAGCCGGCCGAGCGCCTGCCGGTCGGGTTTGCCGGAAGCGAGGTGCGGGATCGCGGACACCGTCACGATCCGCGCGGGCCGGGCGGCACGGCCCAGAACGGATGCCACCGCCTCGCCGGCTCGGGCGAGCGCGGCCGGATCCGCGCCCGGCCCGGTCCCTGCCCCGGCAGCGCCGTCCCGCACGATCACCGGGACCTGCCCCCATTGCGGGTCGTCGACCCCGACCACCTGGGCCTCGCCGAGGCCGGGCAGTGCGCGCACGATCCGTTCCACGGCGTCCAGCGACACCTTCTCGCCCCCGGAGATGATCACGTTGTCCATGCGCCCGAGCACCCGCACGACCCCCGTGGCGTCGTCCACCTCGCCCAGGTCGCCGGTGCGGTACCAGCGCACCCCGCGCACGTCGACGAAGCGGTCGCGGGTGAGCTCCGGGTCGTCCAGGTAGCCCTCCGCGAGCACCGAACCCGAGATCTCCAGCTGCCCGGCGACCGAGCGCACCTCGGTGTTGCCGATCGGAATCCCGTTGTAGACGCAGCCGCCGGCGGTCTCCGAGGAGCCGTAGGTGGTGATGAGGTTCAGGTCGAGTTCCCGCGCGCGCTCGAACAGCCCCGGCGGCAGGGCCTGGCCGCCGACCAGGATGCCGGTGAAGCGGCGCAGCGTGGCCCGGAGAAAACGGTCATCGGCGGCCGCTGTGACCAGCCGCGCCAGCTGCACCGGCACCACCGAGGTGAAGCGGGACGGATCGGTCAGCAGGTCGGCATGGGCGGCGAAGACCGCCGGATCGAAGTGCCCGGCCGGCAGGACCACGGGCGTCGTGCCGGCGGCGAGGGAGCGCACGAGCACCTGCACGCCCGCGACGTAGTGCGCCGGCAGGGCCAGCAGCCACTGGCCGGGGCCGCCGAGCCGCCCGCTGGACGCCGCCGCGCTGCTGAGCAGGGCGTCGGTGCTGAGCATCACGCGCTTGGGCCGCGCGGTCGACCCCGAGGTCTCGATCACCACGGCCACCTGGCGTGGCACCCGCGCCGGGTCCCGGTCCGCGCCCACGCCCACGCCCACGCCCACGCCCGGAACGGTCGGCGCCCCGGTTTCGGGGTCCGGCCCCGGCACCGGCATCACGGCGTCGTCGCTGTTGGCCAGCGCGCGCCGCAGCGGTTCCATCAGGTCGAGCGGGTCACCGACGGGGACCACCCGCAGCACACGGGTCATGGCCGCCTAGAACTGCCAGTCGTACGGGCCCCAGTCGGGGTCGCGCTTCTCGAGGAAGGCGTCGCGCCCCTCGACGGCCTCGTCCGTGCCGTAGGCGAGGCGGGTGGCCTCCCCGGCGAACACCTGCTGGCCGACCAGGCCGTCGTCCACGGCATTGAAGGCGAATTTCAGCATCCGGATGGCGGTGGGCGACTTGGTCAGGATGGTGCGGGCCCAGTCCAGCGCCAGGGCCTCGAGCTCGGCGTGCGGCACGACCGCGTTGATCGCCCCCATCTCGAGGGCGCGCTGCGCGGAGTATTCGCGGGCGAGGAAGAACACCTCGCGCGCGGCCTTCTGCCCGACCTGCCGGGCGAAATAGGCGCTGCCGTAGCCGGCGTCGAAGGAGCCGACGTCGGCATCCGTCTGCTTGAACTTGCCGTGCTCGGCGCTGGCGATGCTGAGGTCGCAGACCACGTGCAGGGAGTGCCCGCCGCCGGCCGCCCAGCCGGGGATGACCGCGATGACGACCTTGGGCATGAACCGGATCAACCGCTGCACCTCGAGGATGTGCAGGCGTCCGCCCCGCGCCTTGTCGATGCCGGACGCCGTCTCGCCCTCGGCATACTTGTAGCCGTCCCGGCCGCGGATGCGCTGGTCGCCGCCCGAGCAGAACGCCCAGCCGCCGTCCTTCGGGCTCGGTCCGTTGCCGGTCAGGAGCACCACGCCGATGCGGGGGTTGATCCGCGCGTCTTCCAGGGCCGCGTGCAGCTCGTCCACGGTGTGCGGGCGGAACGCGTTCCGCACCTCGGGGCGGTTGAACGCCACCCGGGCGATCCGACCGGTCAGATCGTGGTGATACGTGACGTCGGTGAGAGCGTCGAAACCCGCGACATCCTGCCACTGGGTCGGGTCGAAGATCTCGGAAACCTGTTCGATCATGCCCCCAGCCTACGCGGGCGGGGCGACCCGCCTGATCCTGATCACTACCCCTCGAAAGCGGGCCAAGTCAACCCCCTTGAGGGCCACGATTTCACAATGTGTACTGGTCATCTCAGTTCGACTCGGAGGTAGTGATGGCCGACACCGGAGCACGCGCAACAAGCCGCGAAATGAAAAAAGCAGCAACCGTGACGAGGACAATGAACAATATGCAGGGCCGGGACATCGGAATCAACGAAATCTCCCCCACCGAATGGCGGGTCAGCGATCGCCTGATCGCCGACGGTGACGCGTCGGCCCTTCTCGGCTTCATCCAGCGCGTCGATGACGCCTTCGAGGTGACCAACCTCGGCCGCCCGCGGGAACGTTCCTACTTCTCCTCCTTCGACCGCGCCACCGCCAGCCTCACCATGCGCCAGGCCCCCGCCGGGGCGGTGCTCCGGTGAGCAACGCGGCGCGCCAGCCGCACCGGCCCGACGCGACCCTCCTGGATGCCCCGGCGACCGCGACGTCGCCACGTTCGGCGGCCGCGGCGTCCACGCCGGCGTACGGCCGCGGCAGCACGGATGCCTTCGGCGACTACCTGCGCCGCATCGGCCGGGGTCCCCTCCTCTCCGCGGTCGACGAGGTCGAACTCGCCCAGCGGATCGAAGTCGGCCTGTTCGCGGCCGAGAGACTGACCGAAGGAGTCGACGACTCGGCACTCGCTCGCGAACTCGCCTGGCTCGCCCACGACGGCCACCGTGCGAAGAACCGCTTCATCGAGGCCAACCTTCGCCTGGTGGTCAGCATCGCCAAGCACTACTCCGGACGCGGCATGCCGATCATGGACCTCGTGCAGGACGGCAACATCGGCCTCGTCCGCGCCGTCGAGAAATACGACTTCATGACCGGCTTCAAGTTCTCCACCTACGCCACCTGGTGGATCCGCCAGGCCATCCACCGCGGCATGGCCGACAAATCCCGCATGATCCGCATCCCCGTGCACACCGCGGAGAAGCTCAACAAGATCAAGCGCATCCGCCGAGACCTCACCGGCACCCTCGACCGCGAGCCCAGCCTGCAGGAGCTCGCCCAGGCATCCGAGATTCCCGCGCACGACGTGTCCCGGCTGCTGCAATACGACAACGAGCCGATCTCGCTGCACACCCCCGTCGGCGACGGTCTCGGCGACATCTCCGAACTGATCATCGACGATGACCTGCCCCAGCCGGACGAGTACGCGACGCTCACGCTCCGGAAGGCGGACATCGAGTTCTATCTCGAGGCCCTGCCCGCCCGGGAACGATCGATCCTCACGGCGCGGTTCGGCCTGGACGGAGGCGCACCCTGCACCCTCGACCAGATCGCGGCCATACAGGGCGTCACCCGGGAACGCGTTCGGCAGATCGAGAAGCGCGCGCTCGGCCTGTTGCACGTTCCCCGGCTCGAGCGCTATCTGCGGGACTAGCCAGACCCGGTCAGGAGACCGGACCAGGGCCCGCCCCCCCCCCCCCCCCCCCCCCCCNCCCCCCCCCCCCCCCCCCCCGAATTGAGCGTAGAGTTGTTGGTTCAATCGGGATATCGTCTGAAGCAAGCGATGTCGGGTGGGGGAAACATGGGAAAGCTCACGTACAACTCAACCTTGACAGCCGATTTCGATGACCGGGTGCTCGCTCACATCCAGGTTGTGGTCGGGGCCAAGCTGCGACGCGGGGAATGCTTCTACTTCACCTGGCGGGACGACCCCCAGGGCGGCGACGGGCGCAGCACGATCTGGCTGCACCCCGCCATCCCCCTGTCCTACAAGTATTTCGGCGGCCGTTCCCCCAGCCTCAACCGCGAATGGATCGAAGCCCTGATGCTGTCCGCGAATTCGTCCGGCGGCCTCCAGCTCGTGCCTGAACCTCATCGACCTGCAACAGTGACAGTGAAGGACGAATCGTGACTCGAGTCGACATTGTGTACGGCGGCCAGCAGTACTCTCTCGGCGGCCGATCGATCGAATCGATCCAGGCGGAGGTCGACGCGGCTGTTCTCTCGGGTGCCCCCTACTGGATGCGGGTGAACAGCGGCGGCGGCCGGTTCGAGGATGCCTTCCTGCTGATCGCCCCGGGGATCCCGTTCGCGATGTTGCGGGTCAAGGGAGACAACGGCGACGACATCGACCTGGACGTGGACGGCGTCTTCAACCAGGACGTGCTCTGATCCAGTAGAGCGGCTCCGACAGAGCAGCCGGTCGGTCGGGAGGCGTGCACTGCTTCGCGCCAGCGCTCGCGCTCGCCCGGGCAGTACCCGCTTCCGGAGGCTCGCTGCGCCGTCAGGGCACGAGATCCGTCCCCGGGGCAGCCGCGCGGCTGGCACACTTGAAACATGCTGCCCACACTTGCCGAGTTGCTCGGATCTGCCCGCGTCGTCGCCCTGCCGCTGGTCACGCGGTTCCGCGGGATCGACACCCGGGAGGCGCTCCTGCTGGAAGGCCCCCAGGGCTGGGCCGAGTTCTCGCCCTTCGCCGACTACGACGACGCCGAGGCCGCCGCCTGGCTTCGAGCCGCGATCGATTTCGGCTGGCTGGCCGCCCCCGCGCTCCTGCGCGACAGCATCCCCGTCAATGCCACCGTGCCGGCGGTCTCCGCCGAGGACGTCGCCGGAGTCCTGGCTCGGTTCCCCGGATGCCGCACCGCCAAGGTCAAGGTCGCCGACCCCGGCCAGACCCTCGCCGACGATGTCGCACGCGTGCGGGCCGTGCGGAAGATTCTCGGCCCGGAAGGGCGCATCCGTGTGGACGCGAACGGGCTCTGGAACGTGGACGAGGCCGAGCACGCCATCCACGCCTTGAACGAATTCGACCTCGAATACGTCGAGCAACCGTGCGCGACGATCGAGGAACTCGCCGAGATCCGCCGCCGCACCGCGTACCTCGACGTCGGCGTCGCAGCGGACGAGAGCGTGCGCCGGGCCGAGGACCCCCTGCTCGTGGCCCGCACGGGCTCGGCCGACATCCTCGTCATCAAGGCCGCGCCGCTCGGCGGCATCCATGCCGCTCTGGCCCTGGTCGAGCAGGCCGGTCTCCCGGCCGTCGTCTCCAGCGCCCTCGACACCTCGGTCGGTATCTCGATGGGCGCCCACCTGGCCGGGGCGATCCCGAACCTCGAGTTCGACTGCGGCCTGGGCACGGCCTCACTGCTGGCCGCGGATGTCACCACCGACCCGCTCCTCCCCGTGGACGGTCGCATCCCGGTTCGCCGGGTCACGCCCGACCCGGCACTGCTCGAGCAGTATGCGGCCGCGGACGACCGCCGCGACTGGTGGCTGGCCCGCCTGACCCGCTGCCACGCCCTCCTGGCCGACTAGCCGGGTAGCCGGGCTCGCCTCCGGCCGAGCAGGCTCCGGTGACACTCCTGCCCGGCCCGGCACGGGGCTAACTCAGGAAATCCCCTGCGCCCGCATCGGTGCAGCCGCAGACCAGTGCGGATCACGCCACCACTGGTGCCGGATCTCCTGAGTTGGCCACGGAAGCGCCCGGCGCGAGTCGACCCGCGAGGGTTTAGAGACCCGAGTAGGCGTGCAGTCCCTTGAAGAACACGTTGACGACGCCGAAGTTGAACATCACGGCGCTGAAGCCGATGATGGCCAGCCAGGCCGACCGCGACCCGCGCCAGCCGCGCGTGGCCCTGGCGTGGATGTAGCCGGCGTAGATGGTCCAGATGATGAACGTCCAGACCTCCTTGGTGTCCCAGCCCCAGTAGCGGCCCCAGGCCTGTTCGGCCCAGATCGAGCCGGCCATCAGGGTGAAGGTCCACAGGATGAATCCGATGATGTTGACCCGATAGGCCAGGTTTTCCAGCGTCGCCGACGAGGGCAGCGTGGCCAGGAACCGCAGCCGGCCGCCCGTCGGGCCGGCGACGGATGCCTCCCGCCGGAACTGCAGCAGCTGAACGCCGGAGAGGGCGAACCCGAGCGCGAAGAACCCGGTGCCCAGGGATGCGACGAACACGTGGATGACCAGCCAGGCCGACTGCAGCGCGGGCGGCAGGGGCGCGACCTCCACGTAGAAGCGCAGCGCGGCGATGCCGAGCAGCACCAGGACCATGCCGGTGACGAAGGTGCCGAGGAAGCGCAGGTCCGCGCGGGTCAGCACGATCAGGAACACGGTCACGATCAGCAGGGTGCCGGTCATCGCGAACTCGTACATGTTCGCCCACGGCACCCGCTCGGCGGCCACGCCGCGGAGCACGTCGGCCACGAGGTGGATCAGCCAGGCCAGAACGGTGAGTGAGACGCCCACCCGCAGGCTGGCCGACCGGCCGTAGGGGGTGGCGGCGTCGTTGGCGATGCGCGCGCTGATCCGGGTGAGGGTGGTGGTGCCCCCCGACTTCAGCCCGTGCGACTCCTCGGCGGCCGCCCGCCGGCTCTCCGCCTCGCCGGTCAGCTCCGCCGCGGATTTGACCGCGGCCGAGCGCTTGGCCAGGTCGAAGGAGAAGGCGATGAAGGCCAGTGCGTACACGGCCATGGCCGAGTAGAGGCTCAGGATCGAGAGCTCGTTGAGATTCACTGTGTCAGCCTAAGTCTTGTCGGATGCCGTGGCGGCCGTTTCGGTGGAAAGCAGCAGGTCAGTGTGCCGGTCGGCCAGTTCGGCGACCGCGGATTCGAGGGCGGGGTCCTCACCGCGGGCCAGCCCGGCGTACTCGAGCCGCACCGACCCGTCGGCCTCTTCGATCGCCTTGACCCAGACCCGTCGACGGGGCACGAACAGCGAGGTCAGCAGGCCGAGCAGGGCGAGAACGGCGAAGGTCAGCACCCACAGCTGGGTGGGGTCGTGGTGGATGTCGAACGACGCGAACCGCAGCACCGAGCCCGAGAAGTCGCCGGCTTTCGCGCCGGGGTTGGCGTCGTCGAACGTGACCGAGCCGAGCCCGTTCGGCAGCTGCTGGGTCTCCCCCGGCTTCAGCTCGATCGATTTCGTGCCGGTCTTGCCGCCCGTGAGCTGGGTCATCTTGTCGGTGTCGAGCGCGTAGACGGATGTCGGCACGCCCTTGTCGAGGCCGAGGTCGCCGGAGTAGATGTTCAGGGTGAGCAGCGGGTACTCGAGGTCGGGGTACGAGGAGAAGAACGCCCCGGAGTCCATGGTCGCCTGGGTCGGGTAGAAGAAACCGATCAGGCCGAGCTGCTCGGCCAGGCCGTCGGGAACCTTGACCACGCCCAGGGAGGTGAGGTTGGCATCCTGAGGCAGGAAGGGCACGGCATCGGTGAAGACGACCACCCCGTTCGGGTCTTTCACGGTGATCTTGGGCGCGTAGCCGTTGCCGAGCAGGTACACGTCGGTGCCGCCCGTGCGCGCCGGGGCGTTGACCTTCACCTGGCTTTTTTCGGGCGCCTCACCGCGATGGGTGACGGTGACGTCTGCGGTGAAGTCGAGCGGCTGGCCGTAGGCCTTGAGGTTCTTCGTCTCGTACTTCACCTTGAAGTCGTCGAGGGTCAGCTTGTAGGGCTTGAGGCTCTCGTCGTTGAAGAACCGGCCCGGGTTGAACGAGTCGTAGGCGAGCAGGGTATTCACGAAGGTCTGTCCCTCGACGAGCACCCGCTGGCCGCTGAATCCGAAGCCGCTGCCGAAGCCGACCGTGATCAGGATGCCGACCAGGGCGAAGTGGAAGACCAGGTTGCCGGTCTCGCGCAGGTAGCCGCGCTCGGCCGAGACCGAGAATTCCCGGCCGCGCTCGAACAGGGCCACCCGGTAGCCGCCGGATTTCAGCATCCGCTTCGCCGAATCGACCGCGAGGGACGCGCTCTGGCCGGCCGGAATGGTGCGCTCCGTGAAGCCGGCCAGCCGGGACAGCCGGGCCGGGGTGGTCGGCGGCTTCGCCCGCAGCGCCTGGAAGTGGTGCTTGGTGCGCGGGATGACGCAACCGATCAGGGAGATGAACAGGAGCAGGTAGATGGCCGAGAACCAGGCCGACGAGTAGACGTCGAACGCCTGCACCTTGTCGAGCACGGGGGCGAGGTCCGGGTTGTCGGCGAAGTACTGGGTGACCCCGTTCGGGTCGGAGCTGCGCTGGGGAACAAGCGAACCCGGCACCGCGGCGATCGCGAGCAGGAGCAGGAGGAACAGGGCGGTGCGCATGTTCGTCAGCTGGCGCCAGAACCAGCGCAGCCAGCCGGTGAAGCCGAGGCGCGGCTGGCTGACCGCCGCGAGGGCCGGCGAGTCGTAGTGGTCAGAGGGCCGGGACATAACTTCCGATCGTTCCTTGCAGGTCGAGGAGCCAGACATTCCAGAGCCCGCTCACCATGAGCACACCGATGACGACGAGGAGCAGGCCCCCCAGAAGATTGATCGCCCGGATGTGCCGTTTCAGAAACGAAACGGCTCCGGTCGCCCAGCTTAGGCCGAGCGCGATCAACAGAAACGGGATGCCGAGCCCGAGCGCGTAGAAAAGGGCCAGCAGACCACCCTGCCACGGCGAACCCGTGGTCAGGCTGAGCGAGTTGATGGCCGTCAGGGTCGGCCCGGTGCAGGGCGTCCAGCCGACGGCGAAAACGGCTCCGAGCACGGGGGCGCCGGCGAGTCCCATTTTCGGCTTCCAGGAGGTCTTGACGATGCGCTGCGCGAAGCCGAACTGCCCGACGAACACGAGGCCGAGCAGGATCACCACCACCCCGGCGAGGCGGGTGACCAGGTCGCGGTACTGGTTGAGCCAGAAGCCGGCCACGCCGAAGACGACACCGGTGAGGACGAAGACGAGGGTGAAGCCGAGGATGAACAGGGCGACGCCGGTGAGCAGCCGGGTCTGGCCCCGCCGATCCCCGCGCACGGCGGTCGAGCGGCCGTCGGTGAAGCCGCCGATGTAGGCCAGGTAGCCCGGCACGAGCGGGAGGATGCACGGCGAGGCGAATGACACGAGGCCGGCCAGAACGGCGACCGGAATGGCCACCAGGAGCTGCCCGCTGAAGACGATCTCGCCGAAGGGGTTGTCCACGCCTACGATTCCTCGGCGATAGTGTCGCGCACGAGGGTCTCCAGGATGGACGGCGAGGTGAGGGAGCCGAGGATCCGGGCGGCCACCCGGCCGGACCGGTCGAGCACCAGCGTGGTCGGCACCGCGTTGGGCGGGATGCTGCCGCTGAAGGCCAGCTGCATGCTGCCGTTGTCCACGTCCATCACCGACGGGTAGGTGATGCCGAAGCTCTCGTTGAACGCGATCGCGTTCGCGGCCTGGTCGCGCACGTTCACGCCGAGCCAGAGGGCATCCGTGCCGGCGAATTCCGCGTTCAGCTTCTGCAGGGCCGGGGCCTCGGCGCGGCATGGCGCGCAGCTGGCGTACCAGAAGTTGACGACGACGACCTTGCCCGCGTAGTCCTCGCTGGTCACCGCCGCGCCGGTCTCATCCGCGCCGCTCCACGTCACCGCGTTGCCGCGGTCCGCGACCGGGATCTCGGTCCAGCTGCCGTCGCCCGCGATGAAGCCCTTGCTGCTGCCCTCGCGGTATTGCTCGGCCAGGGGGTCGCTCGCGCAGCCGGTCAGCAGCAGGGCACCTGCCACCAGGCCGATCAGGAGCGTGCGGGGCCGGCGGGTCATACGGCCCCCACGTCGGTGGCGCCGGACTGCAGGGCCAGGGCGGGATTGGTGTAGCCGGCCTCGACCAGCCGGTCGCCCGGCCAGGACAGGGTGGTGATGCTGGACAGGTCGCAGCGTCGCTTGCGCGGGTCGTGCGCCAGCCGCTCGCGGGCGAGCGCCCGGTGCACCATCCAGATCGGCAGTTGGTGGCTCACGAGTACGACGTCCCCCTCATCGACCGACCTGCGGGCATCCTCGATCGCGGCGAGCATGCGCTGCACGATCGATTCGAACGGCTCGCCCCAGCTGGGGCGCAGCGGATTACGCAGGGCCGGCCAGTTGCGGGCGTCACGCAGGGCGCCGTCCGGGCCCCGCATCCGTTTGCCCTCGAAGACGTTGGCCGGCTCGATGATGCGCTCGTCGATGTCGATCGAAAGCCCGAAGGCCGCCGCGATCGGGGCGGCGGATTCGCGCGTCCGCTGCAGCGGGGAGGAGACGATGCGGGCGACGGGGCGGCCGCGTTCGACCAGATCGGCGGCAGCGGCCTCGGCCATCTGCGCACCCAGGTCGGACAGACGGTAGCCGGGCAGGCGTCCGTAGAGCACACGTTCGAGGTTGAAAACCTCGCCGTGCCGCACGAGATGTACCTGATTGGCTACCACATCCCCAGTCTACGGAGAGGGTACCCGCGAATACGCCGAGAGCCGTGCGGCTAAACTTGACCGGTGACTGAGCGCATATTGATCAAGAACCTGGCCGCCCTCGACAACGGAACCGTGACGGTGTCCGGATGGGTCGATACCGTCAGAGACCAGAAGAAGGTGCAGTTCGTTGTGCTGCGCGACGAATCCGGCGCGGTGCAGCTGGTGAACCCGCGCACGACGGATGCCGATGGCGCCGTCGTCGCCGACGAACCGGCCACCACCATCTCGACCCTCTCGCAGGGCAGCTTCGTCACCGTCACCGGTGAACTCAAGCACGACGAGCGGGTCAAGCTCGGCGGCATCGAGATCAAGCTCGCGACCCTCTTAGTCGTCACCGTGGCCATCCCCGAGACGCCGATCGCGGCCGATTCCAGCCTCGACAAGCGCCTGGACTGGCGTTTCTTGGACCTGCGCCAGCCGAAGCAGAACCTGATCTTCCGTCTCCAGACCACGTTCGAGCACGCGCTGCGCACGTACTGGATCGACAACGACTTCATCGAACTGCACACCCCGAAGCTGATGGCCAGCGCGAGCGAATCCCGCGCCGAGCTGTTCGAGGTCGAGTACTTCGACACCAAGGCCTACCTCGCGCAGAGCCCCCAGTTCTTCAAGCAGATGGCCCAGTCCGCCGGCTTCGGCAAGATCTTCGAGGTCGGGCCGGCATTCCGTGCCGACCCGTCGTTCACCAGCCGCCACTCCACCGAGTTCACCAGCATCGACTCGGAGATCAGCTGGATCGACAGCCACGAAGACGTGATGAAGCTGCACGAGGAGCTGCTCGTCGCCGGTTTCACGGCCGTCAAGGAGAAGCACGGCGACGAGGTCCTGGCCCTGTTCGGGGTCGAGGTCACCGTTCCCAGCACGCCCTTCCCGCGCATCCCGCTGGCCGAGGCCAAGGAGATCGTCAAGACCCGCGGCTATGAGGTCCCCCGCGACGACGACGACATGGACCCCGAGGGCGAACGCCAGATCGCCGCCTACGTGCTCGAGACCTTCGGCCACGAATTCGTCTTCCTCACCGACTACGCCTCGAGCATCCGGCCGTTCTACCACATGCGCCACGAGGGCGACGCGAGCATCACGAAAAGCTACGACCTGATCTTCAACGGCACCGAGATCTCGACCGGCGCGCAGCGCGAGCACCGCATCGACATCCTGGTGGAGCAGGCGAAGGAGAAGGGCGTCGACCCCGAGGAGATCGAGGGCTACCTCGACTTCTTCCGCTACGGGGTTCCGTCGCACGGCGGGTTCGGCATGGGCCTGGCCCGCGTACTCATGCTGATGCTGCACCAGGCCAGCATCCGTGAGGTCACCTACCTCTTCCGCGGCCCGACCCGCCTCGAGCCCTAACCCCGGACCCGGTTACAGCAGGATGTCGACGGCCATCCGGGCGGTGACGACCGACCGGATGTAGGTTCCCGCGGCCTGGTGCGCGGGGTGGACCTGGTACCGGCCGACGGCAGCCAAGTCGTCGAAGTCGGCCACCAGGACCACGTCCCAGTTGGTGCCGCCCGCGACATCCGCGTCGACCCGCAGCGAACGGATCTCGTCGACGACGCCCACCAGTGCGGTGAGCCTCGACGCGATCTCGGCCGCGACCCGGGCCTTCGCGGCCGGCTCTGTCTCGGCCAGCTGCCAGGAGACGATGTGGCGGATCATCAGGTCACCGCGAGCAGCGCCGTGCGCAGCCGGAGCGGATCGATGCGCCAGTAGTTATGCACCTTGCCGTTGAGTAACAGAACGGGAATGTCTTCGACGTAGAGGGCGTGCAGCTCGGCGTCGTCAAGGATCGATTTCTCCTCCAGCACGATCTTCGGGGCGGACGGGTCCTCCGCCAGCTTGGTCACAACGCTGCCGACCAGGTCACGTGCGTCGTCGCAGAGGTGACAGCCGGGCTTGCCGATCAGGGTGAGGAGTGCGGTAGCCATGACTCCAGCCTATGCTGGCCCCGCGGGCGCCCGCGCAACTAGACTCAGCGCACTTGTCTGAAGCCACCGCCACCCGTGCCATCGCGTTCTTCGACGTCGATAACACCCTGATGCGCGGTGCCAGCCTGTACCACCTCGGCATCGGCGCGTGGCGGCGGCGCATGATCAGCGGCCGGGAGATTCTGTCATTCGTCTGGAAGCAGGCCCGGTTCATCGCGGTCGGCGAGAACGGGGTGCACCTCGCGACCGTGCGTGAGCGCGCGCTGGAGGTCGTCGTAGGCCACACCCGCGCCGAGATCACCGTGCTGAGCCGCGAGATCTTCGACGCCCGCCTGCTCCGCCGGCTGTGGCCGGAGACGGTCGCCGTCGCCCGGGCGCACCTGGCGGCCGGTCGTGAGGTCTGGCTGGTCTCCGCGACCGCCCAGGAGGTGGCGGACGTCATCGCCGAACGGCTGGGGCTCACCGGGGCGGTCGGTACCGTGCTGGAGGCCGTGGAGGGCGTCTACACCGGGCGACTCGCCGACGGGGTCTGTCACGGAGACCGGAAAGCCCGCGCGGCGGGCACCCGGGCGGTGGCCAGCGGGGCGGACCTGTCGCACTGCTGGGCGTACTCGGATTCACGCAACGACATTCCGTTGCTGAACCTGGTCGGCAATCCCGTCGTCGTGAACCCGGATGCCCGCCTCCACCGGTATGCCGTGGCGCGCCACTGGCCGGTGATGCGCATGAAACGGGGCAGCATCGCGGCGGCCGCCCGCGCAAGCAAAAAGCGCTAGGTCCAAGGACCTAGCGCTCACGCCGTTACACGGTTGGAAGCTTGCGAACTAGAACCGTCACCGGTTCAGAACGGACTACTTCTTGTTGCGACGCTGGTGACGAGTCTTACGAAGCAGCTTGCGGTGCTTCTTCTTCGCCATACGCTTGCGTCGCTTCTTGATTACAGAACCCACACGGACCTCACAAAAGAATTGGTTTAGCCGCGGGATTCGCGACAGACACGGTAAGTATCAGCCTACCGGAAAAAGAAGGGCCGCTGACCCGGTGTGCACAATCCGGCTCACGCGGTGTCCGCGATGGGACGCTCGATGGCCGCGGTGACGGCGGATTGCGGCACCCGAAACGAGCGGCCGAAACGGATGGCGGGCAGTTCGCCCGAGTGCACGAGCCGGTACACGGTCATCTTCGAGACCCGCATCATAGCCGCGACTTCGGCCACCGTGAGGAAGCGAATATCCGATAGATCTGACGACATGACGCGCCCTCCCGAACCCGATCGCACTCTCGTTCACGGGTCTGGTACAGGCGGTGCCCGTGTGTTAGAACGTCACTATAGATGCACTCGTCAAGACCGTCTAGTCGTTCTTGCGCCACTTCCGCGGCTTGGCGTCCTTGACCGCATGCGCCATCTGGAATGACGTGTCGGCGAATGCCTTGCCGATGGCGATGGCGAACGCGCGCTGCTCGACCTTCAGCCCCTCGCTCTCCGCCGCGGCCTCGTCGGCCGTCGCGTCGAAGTCCACACTGAGGAAGGGGATGAGCCAGTCCTCGATCTCCTCGAGCGGCGCGTAATCGAGGTGGTAGTAGCGGTGCTGGCCGGATTCCCGCACGCCCACGAGCCCGGCCTCGCGGAGCACCTTCAGGTGCTTGGAGATGGTCGGCTGGCTGAGGCCGAGTTTGTCGACGATGTCAGACACGCTGAGCTCGCCACCGGCCGCGGTCGACTGGTTGTATCGCTCGAGGAGAATGCGTAGTATTTCGCGTCGGGTCGAATCCGCCACCACGCCGAAGATGTCTGCCATGCCCCAAGGCTACTCATTCCCGGTGGGGGATACCATGGCGATTGCCGGGTCGAGGGCCCGGAGGAGGTTTTCAATGCAGACGATGATGGCCGGCGCCGCGTTCGCCCATCGCCGCACCCGCTGGTACCTCCGCGCACGGGACTCCGTCGACGGCCTGGCCCGCCGGTCGCCGTCGCGGTTCGCCATTCTCGTTTTCACCTCGCTGATCCTGCTCTTCACCCTGTTGTTCTCCCTGCCGATCGCGTCGGCGGCGCGCACGCTGACCCCGCTCCATGACGCCCTGTTCACGGCGGTGTCCGTGATTTGCGTCACCGGCCTGTCCACGGTGGACATGGCCACGCACTGGTCGGCGTTCGGCAACATCCTGATCGTCGTGGGCGTGAACATCGGCGGAGTCGGAGTGCTGACCCTGGCCTCCCTGATGGGAATGGTCATCTCCCGGCGCCTCGGCCTCCGCGCCAAGCTGATGGCCGCCAGCGACACGAACCCGTCCCGGATCCACGCCGGCCCGGTCAACGAGGGGCAGACGGTACGACTGGGCGAGGTGGGCAACCTGCTGGTGACGGTTGCCATCAGCGCCTTCGCGATCGAGTCGGTCGTCACCGCGCTGCTCTTCCCGCGGATCCTGGCGAGCGGGGCATCCGTCGGAGAGGCGGCCTGGCAGAGCGTCTACTACTCGGCCATGGCCTTCACGAACACCGGTTTCAACCCCAACGTGGGTGCCCTTGCCCCGTTCGCCGACGACTATTGGTTTCTCAGCGCCCTGATGCTGGGGGTGTTTCTGGGCAGCCTCGGCTTCCCGGTCATCTACGCCGTCTCGCGGGGCTGGCGGCGCCCGCGGCGCTGGTCGGTGCACGTCAAGCTGACGCTGTTCACGACCGTGGTGCTGATGCTGGCGGGTGTGGCCGTCTACATCGCCCTCGAATTCGACAACCCGAAGACATTCGGGTCGCTGGGCGTGGGCGACACGATCTTCCAATCGCTCTTCATGTCGGTCATGAGCCGGTCGGGGGGCTTCGCCACGATCACCGTGAGCGATCTGAAGGGGTCCAGCCTGCTCGCCACGGACATGCTGATGTTCATCGGCGGCGGCTCGGCGTCCACCGCCGGCGGCATCAAGGTGACCACACTGGCGATCCTATTTCTGGCGGCCATGGCCGAGGCCAGCGGCCGCACCGAGATGGAGGCCTTCGGCCGCCGCATCCCCAGCGACATCCTCCGGCTGGCGGTGAGCGTGGTGCTCTGGGGCGCCACGACCGTGGCGGTGGCGAGCATCGTCATCCTGCAGATTTCGAAGGCGCCGTTCGACTACGTGCTCTTCGACGTGATCTCGGCCTTCGCCACCTGCGGCCTCTCGACGGGGTTAACCGCGGAACTGCCGCCCGCCGGGGTGTACGTGCTCGCGGCGACGATGTTCATGGGCAGGATTGGTACAGTGACTCTCGCGGCGGCACTCGCCGCGAGCCAGAGCAGGCAGCTGTTCACCCGCCCGGAAGAGAGACCCATCGTTGGCTGACCGGATCAGGCATGACGCCCCCGTGCTCGTCGTCGGCCTCGGCCGGTTCGGGGCGGCCACCGCCGGCCAGCTCGACCGCCTCGGTCGCGAGGTCCTGGCCGTCGACGACAGCGCGGCGCTCGTGCAGAAGTGGTCGGAGCGGGTCACCCACGCGGTGCAGGCCGACGCCACCTCCCTCGAGGCGCTCCGGCAGATCGGGGCCCAGGACTTCTCCATCGCCGTCTGCGCGGTGGGCTCGTCGGTGGAGGCCAGCGTGCTGATCGTCGCCAATCTGGTCGACCTCGGCATCCCGCAGATCTGGGCGAAGGCGATCTCCAAGTCGCACGGCACCATTCTCGAGCGGATCGGCGCCAACCACGTCGTCTTCCCCGAGGCGGAGGCCGGCGAGCGCCTCGCCCACCTGGTCTCGGGCCGGATGCTCGACTTCATCGAGTTCGACGACGACTTCGCCCTGGTCAAGATGATCCCGCCCAAGCCGATCCGGGGGCTCAACCTGACCGAATCCGGCCTGCGCCAGAAGTACAACGTCACCGTCGTCGGCGTGAAGAGCCCCGGCCGGCCGTTCACCTACGCCACGGAGAAGACGGTCGTCACCGACCAGGACCTCATCATCGTCTCCGGCACCGAGTCCGACATCGAGCGGTTCGCGGCCCTCGACTCCTAGCCTCACCCGCCGTCCGCGGCCGTCTCCGTCCCCGGCCCCGTCCCCGTCCCCGAGCGAATTCGACGGAGATTTTTCCGAAATCGCGCCCAAACAGCCCGAAACCGCTTTTTTACAGCAGTATCTCCGTCGAATTGGTTCAACGCCGGGCGGAGTGTTGCCGGGGGCGCGCGCCTGGCCGTCGCCGGGTGAACAGCACCTGCCCGAGCGAATTCGACGGAGATTCTGCCCGTTTCGGCTCCGAATCGCCCGAAACCTATTTCTTAGAGCAATATCTCCGTCGAATTGGTTCAGCTAGTGGCCGGCGAGCTCGCGCGCGCGGGCGAGGGCGGCATCCGTCGCGCGGTCGAAGAGTTCCTTGAGGCCGCCCTTTTCGAGTTCCCAGACGGCGCGCTCGGTCGTTCCGCTCGGGCTCGTCACCTGTCGGCGCAACTCGGTCGGCGACAGAGCGGATGCGGCGAGCAGGCTGGTCGCGCCGTGGAACGTGCCGTTCACCATGACCGCGGCCTCCTCGGGGGTGAAACCCTTGGCGACGGCCGTCGCGGTGAGCTGCTCGATCAGGTAGAACACGTAGGCGGGGCCGGAGCCGGAAATGGTGCTGAGGGCGTCGAGCTTCTCCTCCGGCACGACCAGCACGTCGCCGACGGTGCCGAACAGGGTCCGGGCCAGCTCCAGGTCGGTGGGGGTGGACCGCGTTCCCGCGCTCAACCCGGTGACGGCCTTTCCGACCAGGGCCGGCGTGTTCGGCATCGAGCGGATGACCGACACCGATTCGGGCAGCAGACCCTCGAACGTGGCGATGGTGACGCCGGCGGCCACGCTGACGACCAGCGTGCCGGGCTCGAGGCTGTCGGCGATCTCGGCCAGCAGGTCGGGGACCATCGGGGGCTTCACGGCGACGATCACGATGCGCGCGCCGGCGATGGCCTTGAGGTTCGCCTCCGGGTCGACATCCGTGGCCCAGGCCGTGACGCCGTCGATCCCGGCCAGTTCCTCGGCCTTGGCCGTGCTGCGGTTGGTGGCCCGGATGCCCCCGGTCACGGTCACCTCCGGCTTCAGCAGCCCGGTCAGGACGGCCCGGGCCATGGAGCCGGCACCGAGGAACGTGATGGTGGGAAGAGTGGTCGGAACAGTCGCAGTCATACCGGGAGTCTAGTTTCGCGCCCTGTGCCGACCGCGTGAGGACCACAAGCGACGGGCGTTCTAGGATTGGCTGCATGAGTGCATCGGGCGGAAACAAGGCAATCGTGGCTGCCCTCGCAGCCAATCTCGGGATCGCGATCACGAAGTTCGTGGCCTGGGCCTTCTCGGGCTCCTCCTCGATGCTCGCCGAGGCGGTGCACTCCCTCGCCGACTCCGGCAACCAGGTGCTGCTGCTGGTGGGCGGGCGCAAGTCACGCCAGGAGGCCGACAAGGAGCATCCGTTCGGCTACGGCCGTGAGCGTTACGTCTACGCGTTCGTGGTGTCGATCATCCTCTTCTCGATCGGCGGCGTCTTCTCGCTCTACGAGGGCGCGCAGAAACTGCAGCACCCGCACCCGCTCGAGGTGCCCTGGCTGCCGATCGTGGTGCTCCTGGTGGCCATGGGGCTCGAATCCTTCTCCCTGCGCACCGCCATCAAGGAGTCGAACCACGTGCGCGGCAACCAGTCCTGGGTGCAGTTCGTGCGGCACGCGAAGGCGCCCGAGCTGCCCGTGGTGCTGCTCGAAGACATCGCCGCCCTCGCCGGCCTGGTCTTCGCCTTCCTCGGCGTCGGCCTGACCATCATCACCGGCAACCCCATCTGGGACGCCGTCGGCACCCTACTCATCGGCCTGCTCCTCGTGCTGGTCGCCATCGTCCTCGGCATCGAGACCAAGAGCCTGCTCGTCGGCGAGGGCGCAGGGGCGAAGGATGCCGCGGCCATCGAACGCGCCATCCTCGCCGGCCCGGAGACGTGGAAGATCATCCACCTCAAGACCCTCTACCTCGGTCCGGACGAACTGCTCGTGGCCGCCAAGGTCGCCTTCGACGCCGAGACCCGTTTCTCCGACGTCGCGGCCGGCATCGACAACGTCGAAAACCGCATCCGCGAGGCCGTGCCCGCAGCCCGGGTCATCTACCTCGAGCCGGACATCTTCGTGGACCCGAACCGCCCGGCGCCCCCCACCGACACCATCGTCATCAAGGGGAGTGAATGACCCGCACCGCGGTCGTCC
Organism: Cryobacterium shii; assembly: GCF_004402595.1. Lineage (GTDB taxonomy): Bacteria > Actinomycetota > Actinomycetes > Actinomycetales > Microbacteriaceae > Cryobacterium > Cryobacterium shii. Next base: position 31,759 of record NZ_SOFY01000057.1, read on the forward strand.
TGCGACACGACGCCACGATCCACCTGGGAAATCTCGAACCGGTGCTGCTCGAATAGGGCTACACGGTGCGGTACGTCGACACTCTGACCGAGGATGTTCGGGCCATCGACCCCGAGGCCGCCGACCTGCTGGTCGTGCTGGGCGGAGAGATGGGCGTCTACGAGGCCGACCGGTTCCCCGCCCTGCACGATGAGGTCGAACTGCTCCGGCAGCGCCTCACCGCCGCACGGCCCGTCTTCGGCGTCTGCCTGGGGGCGCAACTGATGGCGAACGCCCTCGGTTCCCGGGTCTACCGCGGGCCGACGAACGAGATCGGCTACCGCGCGGTGGAACCGACGACGGCCGGCGCGGACTCCCCCGTGCGACATGTCGCCGGTGTGCCCGTCTTCCAGTGGCACAGCGACACCTTCGACCTCCCCGACACTGTGACCCGGCTGGCCGGGTCACCCCAGTACGGCAACGAGGCCTTCGCGATCGGAAACTGGGCGCTGGCCGTTCAGTTCCACCCGGAGGTCACCGACGAGATGCACGAGGTCTGGCTGATCGCCTCAGAGGCCGAGGTGGCCGCCGAAGGCTTCGACCCGGCGGCACTGCGCCGCGACCGCGAACGCTACTCGAGCGGCATGCAGCGGGCTTCCCGCGCCATGTTCAGCGAATGGCTCGGCGGGCTGGATCCGCAAAGAAGTCCCTGAGCAGAGAGCCGCACTCGGCCGCCTCGACCTCGGCGAACACCTCGGCCCGATGATTGAGCCGGCGATCGCGCAGCACGTCGTACACCGACCCTGAGGCGCCGGCCTTCTCATCCCAGGCGCCGAAGACGACCACGGGCACCCGCGCGGCCAGGATCGCGCCCGCGCACATGACGCAGGGCTCGAGGGTCACCACGAGGGTGCAGTCGGTCAGATGCCAGTCCCCCAGCGTCGCGGCCGCCTGCCGGATGGCCACCATCTCGGCGTGGCCGGTCGGGTCCTGCAGCAGCTCCCGCTCATTCCGCCCGCGGCCGATCACCTGTCCGGCCGCGTCCAGCACCACCGCGCCCACGGGAACATCGCCCGTGTCGAGGGCGGTCCGGGCCTCGGCGAGGGCAAGCTGCATCCATTCGCTGTGCCTCTGACCCTGCTCGCCCATCCGATTCCCTCCCCCGACTAGTAGATTGAGCCTATGCGAGTCCACGTAGCCGACCACCCCCTGATCACCCACAAACTCACGGTTCTCCGGGACAAGCGCACTCCGTCGCCGCTCTTCCGGTCCCTCGTCGAAGAACTGATGACCCTCCTCGCCTATGAGGGGACCCGAGGCGTGCGGGTCGAAGAAGTCACCGTGCAGACCCCGGTGTCCGAGGCCCGCGGGGTGCAGATCAGTGACCCCAAGCCGCTGGTCGTACCGATCCTCCGCGCCGGCCTGGGCATGCTCGAGGGCATGGTGAAGCTGCTGCCGACCGCCGAGGTGGGTTTTCTCGGCATGGCGCGCAATGAGGAGACCCTCGAACCCAACACGTATGCCGAGCGTCTGCCGGACGACCTGTCGGACCGCCAGTGCTTCGTGCTCGACCCGATGCTGGCAACGGGCGGCTCGCTGATCGCGGCCATCCAGTTCCTCTTCGACCGCGGGGCCGTCGATGTGACGGCCATCTGCATCCTGGCTGCGCCCGAGGGCCTCGCCGCCGTGGAGAAGGCCCTCGCTGGCCGCGAGGTGACCATCGTCCTCGGCGCCGTCGACGACCGTCTCGACGAGCACGGCTACATCGTGCCTGGCCTCGGCGACGCCGGAGACCGCCTCTACGGCCTGGTCTAGTTCCTTTTCTCATCCCCACCGACTGCGGTGTGTTGCAGTTCCTTCGATCCGCAACACACCGCAGCCCGCTCCGTTCATGAATCTTTGATGAAATTGCATTTCGTCACGGAATCTTTCACCCGTTCCTGATCGACGGCGGATCCTCCGACCCGCCGCCGGGTTGGCGAACGTGATGCGCGTCACACCGCGTCATCCGTCGTCACGGAATTGACACACGCCGTAACAGTGGGCTTTACTCGCAACTATGACAACGAGCGCACGCCCCCAAACCTCCTTCGAGGCCCCCGGGACTGCCGGCATGATGATGCCCGGCAGCTGCGCGGCGTGTTGCCGAATGTCCCGCTGACAGCGACCCTCTCGCCCAGTTCCCGCCCCGCTGACAATTCGCGGCCGGCCGGTTGAACTCCACGGAGTCCCCGACTCCGCCCCGGCCGTGATCGGCCTCACTTTTTCGAACCCAGGCATCGCGGAAACGCGTCCGGTTCCCTGCACCACCCCAGCCAAGGATCACTCCCATGTCGCTTGCACACATTGACACCGCCCGCTCAGCCCAGGCCGCCCGCCTGGAACTCCAGGCCGCCCCGGCACCCGCCGCGCCCCGCATCCGTGCCGTGCCCGACGGCACCCAGGCCCGGGGCTTTGTTCTCTACGTCGGCATCGACGAGGCCAAGGCGGCCGCGGCCGGTACGAGCCTCGGCCGCATCGTCGAGGCCCTCAAGGCCCTGACCAACAGCATCGCCCCGGCGTCCGAAACCCACGCGGCTGTCGCCCTGGCCCCGACCGGTGCGGGCGGCCGCGACGTCGATGTCGTGCGCCTCGCCCTGCAGGACCCGGCCGCGCTGGCCAAGCACCGCACCGAGACGGAGGATCCCGACCGCGCACCCAGCGGAGTCGTGGTCGACATCTCCCGCAAGCGGGTCATCCTCGACAACGAGACGGCTGGCCTCACCTACAAGGAATTCGAACTGCTGCAGTACCTCGTGCTGCGGGAGGGCCGCACGATCGAACGCTCCGAACTCATTTCGAAGCTGTGGAACGCCGCCGACGAGGAGGATGCCCCGAACGAGCGCACGATCGACGTGCACGTGCGCCGCCTGCGCGCCAAGCTCGGCCGCTACGAAGACATCGTTCGCACCGTGCGCGGCGTGGGGTACCGCTTCGACCGGCACGCGGACGTCTCGATCCGCCAGTCGAGCACGCCCAGCCCCGACGTCTTCTGACGCCGCGGGCGCGAGCGCGAGCGCAAGTCCGCACCGGGCGAAGGGACCAGGTTCCGGCGTCCGGTCATGACAAAGGGCCGGTCGTAGAGGCTACGGCCGGCCCTTTTCCCTTGCACCAAGAGTGTCCTGCAATCACATTTCACGCCTTCCGCCACAGCAAACGGTTGACGCTCAATGAATATATAACGAACGCGTAACGGACCGCTAGCCTTGGCAGGTTTTATTTCTTGGATTCCGCCCGGATCGCATCCCGAGCGGCGGGTCACCGCTGGAGTCTCTATCCTTGAAACAAGGTTGGGAGGCCGGGTGAGCGATCGAGCCGTGGCCGTAGCCGCATGGGAGTCCCTGTTCCGCGCCCAGGTGGCCATCATGCGCAGCCTGGCCGCAGATTTTCCGTCCCGGGAAATCTCCTTCAACGAGTACGACGTCATGTTCAACCTGTCGAGGGAGCCGAACCGTCGGATCCGCCTGCGCGATCTAAACGGACACGTTCTGCTCACCCAGCCCAGCGTGAGCCGTCTGGTGGACCGGCTGGCGTTGCGGGGGTACGTGGCCAAGCTCACCGACCCCACCGATGGCCGCGGGGCCATCATCGAGTTGACGGATGTCGGCTACGAGCTGTTCCGCCGGGTCGCGGTGCAGCACATGGGCACTATCACGGACCGCATCGGTGACGCTCTCAGCACGGAGGAGCTCACGCAGCTCACGACTCTGTGCGATCGGCTGCGCGGCGAGCCCTGACCCGCACGCGGCCCGAGCGCAGCCCGAACGCCCGCGCCCTGTGCAGGCCGGGAGGGTCGGCGTAACCTAACGCCCAGGAGGTGGGTTCCCATGCACGCATCGCAGGGAGATCGGATCATCATTCGGGGAAAGACGGTGGAGACACCGGATCGCCACGGGAAAATCGTCGAGGTTCGGGGTCCGAACGGCGAACCGCCCTACCTCGTGCGGTTCGGCGAGGGGCACGAGAGCGTGGTCTTCCCCGGGTCCGATTTCGTGATCGAGCACGCCGAACCGGCCTAGCATGCACAGGCTGCCCCTGCCGGTCAAGGGGCTACTGCCTGGCGGCGACGTGAGTTAACTTCGAATTACGCGTTACGGTCCGTAGCGGGTAAGTCAGTAGAAGAGGAGCCTCAGCCATGAGGATTACGTGCCCGTTTTGTCACTCAGCCGCCCGCCTCACGCCGAACCCGGCCCACGCCGTGAGCCTCGCGCTCCCCGTCTACGTGCTCGCGTGTTCCGGCTGCGACCGCACCAACGTCAGGCGTGAGCCGGACCGTCTGGTACGGCAAGTCGTCGCGACGCGCTAGCGCGACGTGCATCGCGACGTGCATCGCAGAAAAAACCCCCCGCATCCGAAGATGCGGGGGGTTTCCTTTTTCTGTTCGTGCCTGTCTGTGCGCCCGAAGGGATTCGAACCCCCAACCTTCTGATCCGTAGTCAGATGCTCTATCCGTTGAGCTACGAGCGCAGGCTGCCCACCAAGCTAAGCGCTCGGAGACAACTCAGAAATCATATCAGCTATTCGGACCGCTCAGGTTCCGCACCGGGGTTCGGGGCGACCGCGCGGCCCTAGCCGAGGTCATTGGCCGGTGCAAAACTGGCGCCATGACCCCGACCCGCAACACCCAGGCATCCTTCGAATACGCCGGCCTGCGGGCCCTGTTCATCAATTGCAGCCTCAAACGCAGCCCCGAAATCAGCCACACCCAGGGCATCATCAACCTGAGCGCGAACCTCATGCACGAGCAGGGCGTCTATGTCGAGACCCTCCGGGCCGTCGACCACGACATCGCCACCGGCGTGTATCCGGACATGACCGAACACGGCTGGGCGACGGATGCCTGGCCGGCCCTGTTCGACAAGGTACTCACCTCCGACATCCTCGTGATCGGCGGTCCGATCTGGCTCGGCGACAACGGCTCGGTGACCAAACGGATCATCGAGCGGCTGTACGCGATGTCGGGCGAGTTCAACGACAAGGGCCAGTACGTCTACTACGGCAAGGTGGGCGGGGTCATCATCACCGGCAATGAGGACGGCGTGAAGCACTGCGCGTCGAACGTGCTCTACAGCCTTCAGCACATCGGCTACACGATCCCCCCGGGAGCGGATGCCGGCTGGATCGGCGAGATCGGACCCGGGCCGAGCTACCTCGACCCCGGCTCGGGCGGACCGGAAAACGAGTTCACGAACCGCAACACCACCTTCATGACCTGGAACCTGATGCACCTCGCCGCGATCCTGAAGGCCAACGGCGGCATCCCCGCTTACGGCAACCTCCGCGGGGAATGGGACCGAGGCGAGCGTTTCGGCTTCCAGCCGAACCCGGAGTACCGCTAGCGGCGGCGCCACCGTTGCAGGAGACCGACGCAGGAACGAGGACACCATGACCACGACGCTGACCCATGAGCCACCTACAGCGCGCGGCCGACTGGACGTTCGGGTCACGGGAGGGATCGTGCGCGGGGTGGAGGAGAACGGGATCCTGGCCTGGCGCGGGATCCCGTACGCGGCTCCGCCGGTGGGCGACCTGCGGTTCCGTGCCCCCCAGCCGGTGGTTCCCTGGGACGGTGTCCGGGATGCCTCCACCTTCGGCTACGTCGCTCCCCAGGTGTACAAGGGACAGTTCAAGGGCGCCAAGCCCGGAGTGCCGGCCAGCGAGGACTGCCTGACCATCAATGTGCTGCGCCCGGCGGCCCCCTCCCGCAAACAGCTGGGACGCCCGGTGATGGTCTTCATCCGCGGCGGCGGCTAAAGCGTGGGATCCTCGCATGACTTCACCGGCCGCGGGGAACGGTTCGTGCACAGCGGGCGGGTCGTGTACGTGAGCTTCAACTACCGGCTGGGCGCCCTCGGTTACCTCGACTTCTCCCGGTACTCGACCCCCGAGCGCCCGCTGGAGAGCAATCCGGGGCTGCGCGATCAGGTGGCCGCGCTGCGGTGGGTGCGGGACAACATCCGTGCATTCGGCGGCAACCCCCACAACGTGACGGTGTTCGGGGAATCTGCGGGCGCCAACGCGGTGATCACCCTGATGGCGATGCCGTCGGCCTCCGGCCTGTTCGCCCGTGCCATCGCCCAGAGCACGCCGATCAGCGCGTCGTTCTCGCACGCGCTCAGCGCCGGCTGGGCGGCGGAGTTCGTGGCGGAGCTGCGCGCGCTCTCTCCGCCCGACACGTCCGCCCTGACTCCGAACGAGCTCCTGTCGATGGCCAGTGTGAGCGACCTGACCCGGGTCGCGCTGGTCGTCTCGGCGCGCACGCCGGACGCCTACCCGGGCACCTTCTGCCTCGCTCCGGTGGTGGACGGCGATTTCCTGCCCGAACGCCCCCTCGATGCGTTCCGCAACGGGAACGCCCATCGGGTGCCGCTCATCATCGGCACCAACGAGCGGGAGGGCTCCGTGTTCACAGGGAGGGTGGATGTGCTCCCCCGCTCGCCGATGCGCATCGCCGCGATCTTCGACCACGCCCCGGTGAGTTCGCACCACGCCATGCGGACCGTCTACGCCAGCCTGCCCGAGAATCGCTCGGCAGCGGACTTCGGGAGCGACTTCGTCTTCTGGTACCCGAGCATGCAGCTCGGCGAACTGCATTCCCGGGTGGCGCCGGTGTACGTCTACCGCTTCGACCTGGCGCCGCGGCTGATGCACCTGCTCGGCCTCGGGGCGACACACGGCATCGAGCTGCTCGCCCTGTTCGACCAGGTCGACTTCCCCTTTGCCCGGGCCATGAGCCTGCTGGGCGGGCGGGAGCGCTTCGTCAGCGCGGGCGAACGGATGCGCACCCACTGGCTGCGCTTCGCCTGCACCGGGCGGCCGGACGATACCTGGCCGACCTACACGGAGACCAACCGATTGACCCTGATCATCGACGAGGAGGACCGGGTCGAATCCGATCCTCGCGGCGAGCGGCGAGCCGTCTGGCAGGCCTTCCTGCCCGACTTCTAGGCGGGCTTCCTGCCGGCTTCTGGGCGGGGTTCCTGCCGATTTTCCAGGCGGGCCCGTGTCAGGGGTCACGGTCCGGATGCGCCGACACCTCAAGCGCCCCGCAGTTCATCGCCGAGCCGTGAGTTCCGCCCCTATTTTGTGCCTGAAGAGGGTCCGAACTCACGGCTCGGCCGGGTTTCGGGCCCGGTTTTGCGGCGCCTCACCGGCCGGGGAGCCCCACGAGTAACACCCGCCTCATTCGTAACTATCTGCGAAATACTTTGGTAAATAGTTGAGATAGTCTCGACAACACGTACGCTTTTTGCTAAAATCGGGGCATGGCAGGAGCATCCGCACCGCAGTCACCAGCCGCCCCGGCAGAGGCGGCAGATTCACCTGTGCAGCTGAT
>NZ_SOFY01000021.1 GCF_004402595.1 Cryobacterium shii
GACGCTGCGGGCGGGCGCGGGCGCGGGCGCGGGCAGGGGCGGGAGGTCGGGCGCGGGCGAGTGTGGGCAGGCGCGGGCTGCGGGCGGGCCGGTGGGGGACTAGAGCGCGTCGAGCCGGGCGGCCACGTCGGCGGGGAAGCCGCCGGTGCCGATCGGGCTCCAGCGGGTAGGCACGATGCGGATCAGCGACTTGTCCTGCAGGGCCATGGCGGCCCGGTACTCGGCCCAGTCCGAGTGCTCGCCGGCGATGCAGCGGAAGTACTCGACGAGACCGTCGGCCGCCTCGGGCATGTGCAGCACCTCGGCGTCGCCGTCGACCTGGATCCAGCCGCCGTCCCAGTCGTCGGAGAGCACCAGCACGGAGGCGTGCACATTGCGCTCGGCGTTGCGGGTCTTGGCCCGGGACGGGTACGAGGAGATCACGATCCGGCCGTCGGGGTCCACCCCGCCGGCGACCGGCGAGATCTGTGGGCGGCCGTCGGCGCGGGTGGTGGCCAGCAGCATCCGGTGCCGCGGGCGAACGAAGTCGAGCATGCCGTCACGGTCGACGACGGTGGAAGTTGCGATGTCTCTGGCCATGCGTCCAAGGCTACGTCAGCGTCGGGCCGGACCGGACCGGTCTCGCCCGGGTGCGTCCGGCCCCCGATCGGGACTCGCTATGCTCGCAGCGTGAAGGTCATCCAGGAACTCGAAACCCGCATGCACCCCGACTCCATCGCGGGCTTCCGGCTGGTGGTGGCGGAGGCCCGGGTGACCGACACGATTCTGCTGCACGAGCGGGCGATGCGCCGGATGGTGGGGCATGTGCAGTGGATGCTGCGCCGCGTCGGCGCGGACGGCATCCGTTTGACCGCGGCCGGCTTCCTCCCTCCCGCGATCGTGGTCGAGGCCACCACCGAGCTGGACTGGGGCTGGCCGGTGGCCGTGAACCGGGAGGTGCACATCCTGCCGCTGCGGGAACTGCGCGAGCACCTGGTCAGGGTCGGCCTGCTGCGGGTGACCCGGGGCAGCCTGCTGCAGACCAGCCGGGGCCGGGCGCTCGCCGAGGCGCCGCGTGAGCTGTGGTGGCATCTCGCCCGCACCATCCACGTCAGCCGCTCCGCGGTGGAGACGGATGCGATCAACCTGCTGCTGCTGCTGATCGCCCGGCGGGGCTTCGACGAGAGCGAGCTGTTCAAGGAGATGCTGGCCCTCAGCCTCGAAACCGTCGGCTGGGTGCAACCGGACGGGGAGNGGGGAGCCGCTCTCCGGCGCTGCCGCGTTCGCCCTCGTGCTGACGAAGTGGCGGCTGCTCCACCAGTTGGGCGTGATCGACCGCAGCGACGATTACCTGCGGTGGGCCATCACGCCCGGCGGGGCCGCGTTCGCGCGGGCGGCCCTGCAGACAGAGGTGTGAGGCAGACCGGCAGACCGGCAGACCAGACCGGGCTACCGCTGCACGTCGGAGACGCCGGCGGCCTGGTCTGCGGCCTGCTGCGTGGCGGCATTCTCCATTCCCGCCAGGTCCATCCAGAACGCCTCCCAGAGGTGCCCGTCCGGGTCCTGGAAGCTGCGACTGTACATGTAGCCCTGGTCGTCGGGGGGATTGGAGGCGCTGCCGCCGGAGGTGAGTGCCTTGTCGGCGAGGGCGTCGACCGCCTCCCGGCTGTCGGCGCTGAGGGCGAGGATGGCCTCGGTGCCCTCGCGTGCGTTCACGATCGACTTGCGGGTGAATCGCTTCATCATCTCCGTGGTGAGCAGCATCGCGTAGACGTGGTCCTGGTCGATGACCAGGCAGGCGGCGTTCTCATCCGTGAACCGGGGGTCGAAGGAATAGCCGAGTGCGCTGAAGAAGTCGGTGGACCGCTTCAGGTCGGCGACGGGCAGGTTGACGAAGATCATCGTGGACATGGTTTCCTCTCTTGGCGTCCATGGGTGGAGTCGGAACGTATGAAGGTGAAGTCCCCTCCAGTACACGCCGGGGTGCGGGTGCCTGCAAGGCCCGCGCAGCATCCGCCGCAGCCTCGGACCAGGGTCGGCCGCTAGGGTCCGAGCGGGAAGTCGCGGGTCTGTCCGGGGGAGAGGATCGCTTCGCGGCCCTCGACGCGCACCCGGATCGGGGTGGCGCCGCCGGCGTGCAGGTGCAGCCTCAGATTCGTGGGCGTCAGCTCCAGCCGGATCGGCTGCTCCCGGTAGTTGATGCCGAACGCCACCCAGGTCAGTTCAGCCGGGAGCACCGGGTGCAGCCAGAGCATGTTGTCCCGGATCTCCAGCCCGGTGTAGCAGCGCACCACCATGTCGACCGAGCCGGCCATCGCCCCGAGGTGGATGCCTTCGTGCGTGGTGCCACCCTGGATGTCCGCGAGGTCGCTGTCGAGCGCCTGGTTCAGGAACTGCCAGGACCGTTCGCGGTCGCGGCGGGCCTCCAGCCAGGAGTGCACGACATTGCTCAGGGTCGACCCGTGGGTGGAGCGGGCGGCGTAGAAGTCGACGGTGCGCACCACGGCCTCGGGCGGCAGGGAGTAGCCCATGCCGCCGAGCAGCTCGCGCAGTTCCTCGGCGGAGAACAGGTAGAGCAGCATCAGAACGTCGGCCTGCTTCGATGCCCGGTAGTTGTTGGTGCTGTCGCCTTCGGCATTGAGGATGAGGTCCAGGCGGCCGATCGAACCGTACCGGGCCCGGTAGCCGGCCCAATCGAGCTCGGGCAGGGCCTCGTAACCCTCGAACTGGCTGAGCACCCCGTCGGCCATGAACGGGACCCGCAACCGTGGGCTGATGTGCTCCCAGCGCCTGACCTCCTCCGGCCGCAGGCGCAGCCGGCTCCAGAGCGGGCGACAGTATCTTCGTTCGAGCAGGGAAACCGTTTCCGCCGCCCGGAGCAGCACCCACGCCGCCATGACATTGGTGTACGCGTTGTTCCGGAGGCCCTCCCCGGGGGCGTCCGGGTAGCCGTCATGGAATTCGTCCGGCCCCATCACGCCCACGATGTCGTAGCGGTCGTCGGCCTCGTCGTACCGGGCCAGGCTGGCGAAGAACCGCGCCACCTCGAGCAGAAGCTCGGCGCCCTGGTGGATCAGGAAGTCGGTGTCGCCGGTGGACTGGTAGTACTGCCAGACGCTGTACGCGACGGCGAGGCCCACATGCCGCTGCAGCCGGGTGTTGTCGGGCATCCACTCGTCGGTGCGCACGTTGAGGAATTCGGTGGGGGTCACCTCCCGCCCGTCGATCCCGCTCTGCCACGGGAACATCGCCCCCTCGAAACCGGCTTCGCGGGCCGCGGCCCGCGCCTCGTTCAGGCGGCGGTAGCGGTAGCCGAGCAGCACCCGGCTGAGGTCCGGCCGACGCAGGGTGAGGATCGGGTAGACGAACAGCTCGTCCCAGAAGATGTGTCCGCGGTACGCCTCGCCGTGCAGGCCGCGGGCCGGGATGCTGGCGTCCAGGTCGGCGTCGACGTCGGCCAGGGTCTGCAGCACGTGGAAGGTGTTCAGATTGAGCGCGAGCGACTGGCGCGTGCCCGTTTTCAGCTGCACGGCGAACTCGTCCCAGAGGATCTCCCACTCCCGTTCGTGCGCGGCGAGGAGCTCGGCCGGGTCGGTCAGCCGGCGAAGCCAGGTCGTCACCGACCGGGCCGGGGAGGCGATCGCCCGGTCCCGTGAGGTGCTGACGCACACGATCTTCTCCACCCTGACCGGCCGGCCCGGGCTCAGCTGCAGCTCGAATTCCTGCGCGACCCAGCCCGCGTCATCCGTCTGCACCCGGCGTTCCGGGGCCAGGATTTCGTCGCCCGCGAAGGCCCGGGTGCGCGCCGCCATGGCGATGTGGATGCCGGACTGGGTGGTTTCCATCTCCAGCAGCAGGGTGTCCGCGTCGATGGCCACGTTCGTGCGGGGGATGAGGTGGCGGCTCGCGAGGAGCCGGTCTGCGGCCACGTTGCGGTTCGCGATCCGGCCGTCCAGGGCGGACCTGACGGTGATCGGCCCGGACCAGTCCTCGGCCTCGAACGTCGTCTCCAGCACGGCGGCGTGCGGGGCGGCCTGGGAGACGAAACGGCGGGTGGTGACCCGGGTGGTGCGGCCGGCGTCGTCGCGGAACCGCACGACCCGGGTGAGCAGGCCGCGCCGCAGGTCCAGTTCCTGCCGGTAGGTCTGCACCTGGGGGCTGCTCGGCCGGAACCAGTCGTCGTCGGCCACCCGGAACCAGAGCGGCAGCCAATTGGGGGCGTTGACCACGCTCTCGTCCTCGACCCAGTGGGTGCCCAGATCGGTGCGCAGCCGGTTGTAGACGCCGGCAAGGTAGGTGCCGGGGTAGTGCACGTCATCCGCGTCGGTTTCGGGTGCCGCTCCCCGGGTGCCCCAGTAGCCGTTGCCGAGCGTGCAGAGCGCTTCGCGGAGCCCCTCGGTGGCGGGGTCGAAGCCGTCGTATCGGAGCAGCCAGGGGTCGCTCCCCGACTCGCCGCCGGCCCAGCCGCCGGTGGGATCGGTCGTGGGGTCGGGCGTGGGGTCGGCTGCCGGGTCGGCCCGGTCCGCCGGTTCATCCGGGTTGGCCGGCTGGCCTGGTGGCTCGGTGATCGTGCCGTTGAACTCGGCCAGGTCCAGCCCGGCCGGGTCGAGGTCGCCGAGCCCGGAGACCACGAGGTCGGCGCCTGCGTCCCGCAACCGGTCGCCCGTGTTCGTGCGGTCGAGGCCGATCACCAGTCCGAAGCCGCCGCGCGCCGCGGCCCGGACGCCCGCCTCGGCATCCTCGATCACGGCCAGCAGCGGCGGAGGCACGCCCAACCGGCGGGCGGCCTCCACGAAGAGGGCAGGATCGGGTTTTCCGGGCAGCCCCAGGCGGGCCGCGTCGGCGCCGTCGACTCGCACGTCGAACAGGTCTGAGATTCCCGCGGCGGCGAGCACGGCAGCGCCATTGCGGCTCGAGGACACCAGTGCGCGCGGAATCCCCTCCGCGCGAAGCCGACGGATCAGGGTGACCGCGTCGGGGAAGGCGAGCACCCCCGAGACCTCGAGGAGCTCGTGGAACAGCTCCTGCTTGCGCTCGGCCAGGGCGGCCACCGTCAGCCCGGCTTCGGCCCGGTCTGCGGGCCGTGCTGCGGCCGCCGGCCCGTCGGGCGCTGTCAGGCCGCGGGACGCCAGGAAGGAACGGATGCCGTCCTCCCGCAGGCGCCCGTCGATGAAGCCCCGGTAGTCGTCGGAGTCGAACGGGCGCTGGGGGGTGGCGGAGAGGCCGGGCAGCACCTCGTCGAAGAGGGCCTTCCAGGCCGCCGCGTGCACCGACGCCATGTCGGTGACCACCCCGTCGAGGTCGAAGATGACCCCGGCGCACGCCACCCGGGGCGGTGGGCTCTCAGTCACGGGTCTCCCAACGGTCGGGGTGCTTGCGGTGCTTCGGTGCTTCGGTGGAGAGAATCGCACCTTTCCGGACTTTCCGCACCTGACGGAGGGGATGCGGCGGGGACCGGGCGCCCGGCCCGCCCGCCCCAGTGGTTGGATGGATGCATGACCTTCCCGCCAACCAGCGTCGCCACCCACACCGACGATTTCGCCCGCTTCATCACCGCCTCCCCGTCGTCATACCACGCGGCCGCGGAGGTCGCCCGACGCCTGGACTCCGCCGGCTTCAGCCGTGTCGACGAAGCCGAGAAGTGGTCCGGTGAGGCCGGACGGCGCTACGTCGTTCGTGACGGCGCGGTCATCGCCTGGGTGCAACCGGCCGGCGCGGGCCCGACGACGCCGTTCCGCATCCTGGGCGCCCACACCGACTCGCCCGGGTTCAAGCTCAAGCCGAAGCCGACCATCGGGGCCCACGGATGGCTGCAGGCCGGCGTCGAGGTCTACGGCGGCCCACTGCTCAACTCCTGGCTCGACCGCGAGCTCGAGCTCGCCGGCCGGCTGACCACCATCGACGGCTCCGAGCACCTGGTGCGCACCGGACCGTTCTGCCGCATCCCACAGCTGGCCATCCACCTCGACCGTGATGCCAACACGGGCCTCACCCTCGACCGGCAGCGACACCTGACCCCGGTCTTCGGTGTGGGGGAGGCCGGCCAGGCCGACCTGGTCGGGCACCTTGCCGGACTCGCCGGGCTGCGGGGGGAAGAGGTCGCGGGGTACGACATCCTCACCGCCGACACGGCGGCCCCCGCCCGGTTCGGCCTGGACGACGCACTGTTCGCCGCCGGCCGGATGGACAACCTGTCCTCGGTGCATGCCGGCCTGGTGGCGCTGCTCGCCGCGCCGGAGCCCAGTGATCAGATCCTGGTGTTCGCGGCCTTCGACCACGAGGAACTCGGTTCCCAGACCCGCTCCGGCGCGAGCGCACCGCTGCTCGACGACATCCTGACCCGGATCGGGGCGGGGCTCGGGGCATCCGTCAGTGAGCGGTTGCGTGCTTACGCCGGTTCGTGGTGCCTATCGGCCGACGCCGGTCACTCCGTGCACCCCAACTACCCGGAGAAGCACGACCCGGCCAACCGGCCCGTGGCGGGCGGGGGGCCGTTGCTGAAGATCAACGCGACTCAGCGTTACGCGACGGATGCCGGCGGTGCGGCACTCTGGGCAGGTGTCTGTGCCCAGGCCGGCGTGGAATATCAGGAGTTCGTGTCGAACAACAACGTGCCGTGCGGCTCGACCATCGGTCCGCTGACGGCGACGAGGCTCGGCATCCGCACGGTCGACGTCGGAATCCCGCTCCTGTCGATGCACTCGGCCCGCGAACTCTGCCACGTGAACGACCCGTTCGCGCTGAGCGCGGCCATCGCGGCCTTCTTCGCGCCCGTCCGGTAGCCGTTACTCGGCTGCCGCTCGTCGCCCGTTGCCTCGTCGCCGGTTTCCTCGCCGCCCGTTTCATCGCCGCCCGTTTCATCGCCGAACCGTGAGTTGCGCCCCTGTTTCCGTTCCGGAAACAAGGTCTTCTCACGGTTCGGCGAGGGGTACCAGGGGTAAGAGGCGGTGTTCTGCGACGGGGTCAGTGCGCGAAGGCGCCGGGGTCAGCGTGCGAAAGCGGGCTGCCGGCCGTACACCGACTCGCCGTGCCTCGACTCCACAAGATCCTGCGCGTCGGCGAGTTCGCAGTTGGACTCGTGCACGATGAGCGGCCAGACAATGCGGCGGTCGTTCCCGACGTGGGCTGTACCACCGATTCCGCACTCCCGGCAGTGGACGTTCAGGACCCAGTCGTTTTCTCTCATTCTCAGAGATTTCCTCAAATACGTCCGTGCGGCAAGGGGGTGTACCTCCGCGCCGCAGTGTGCGAGGCCCGGCGGTGTGCACGGCCCGGCATCCCGGCATCCCGGCATCCGGACGTCCGGTCCGAGGCTAGGCGGGGTTCGCGGCGGCGAGACGTTTGATCCGGGCCCGGGCCGCGTCCTCCGAGGACGACGAGCGGCCGAGCAGGAACCGCACCGCGCCGAGCACCGCGCCCGTGGCCCAGACCGCGGGCAGCATCGACCGCCGGAGGCCGAGCAGGTCACGGTATTCGCGGGGGATCGACGCGACCGCGCCGGCGAACATGACCCGGTAGAACGGCATCATCGCGGGCCGGAGCGGGGGGTTGCGGATGAAACGCACCGCCTCGGCGACGCGCTCGTCGCTCTTGAGCACGCCGGCATCCTTGAACGCGTCGAGTTGTTGCTTCAGTTCGGCGGCCGACAGCGGCGGGTTTCGCACGCCGACCAGTTCTCCCGCCTTCGCCCATTCGCGCACGTAGCCGTCGGCGCCGCCCGGAATGGCGTCACCCCAGATCGTGTGGGACTGCAGGAAGGCGTCGGTGAAGACGATGTGCACCCAGGCCAGCAGCTCGGGGTCGCCGGCCGCATAGGGGCGTTCGATGCCCTGGGCGTCGCGGTAGGTGCCCGTCACCCGGTCATGGAAGCGCCCCACCCGGGACGATTCGAGCTCGGCCAGCTTGGTGTCGGCGAAGGTCACCGTGACCAGCCACTGGATCGTGCCGGCGAGACGCCCGAGGGGGTCCTCCTGATAGCGCGACCAGTCGTGCACGCCGGCCATGGCGCCCGGGTGCAGGGTCTGCATCAGCAGTGCACGGATGCCGGCGACCATCGTGGCCATCCCGCCGTGAACGGCCCACGAGGCCGAGCCCGGGCCGAAGAACCCCGCGTCGTCGCCGAGCTCGATCTTGTCGACCCAGTTCGGCCGGCCCTCGCTGTTCCCGGAAAATGTCACCAGGAGATGTGACCGCCAGCTGTCTACGAACCTGCCCATGGAGAGAGGCTAACCCGTGGTTGCTGGGCATCGGCTTCGAAGCTCGGCGCTGCTCCTCGAGGGTCGGGCGCGGCGTCCGGCGCCGAACCAATTCGACGGAGATTCTGATCCAAAAACAGGGTTTCAGGCGGTTTGGGCTCCATTCGGGCAAAATCTCCGTCGAATTCGTTGGGGCACTGAGGTGAGCGCCGGCCGCCGGGCAAGGGCGCGTGCAGCGAGGGTGGAGTGGATGCCCGGCGAACCAATTCGACGGAGAAACGGCTCTAAAAAGTGCGATTGCGGGTGTTTGATCCCGATTCGGGCAAAATCTCCGTCGAATTCGTTGGGGCACGGGCACGGGCACCGGCACCGGCACCGGGACCGGCACCGGGACCGGGGGCCGGTGGAACACGGGGCGGGCTCGGCGACCATGGCAGGGCGGGACCGGGTGATCTAGGCTCGGAAGCACCATGCCGCCACGCTTCCTGTTTGCCGATCAGCTCGGTCCCCACTTCGATGACGGCGGACCGCTGGTGATGGTGGAGGCCGTGGGGGTGCTCGGGCGCCGCCCGTACCACCGGGCCAAGGCGCACCTGATCCTCAGCGCCCTGCGCCACCGGGCCAGGGAGCTGGGCGACCGGGTGGAATACCTCCGCGCCGATCACTACCGGGACGTTCTCACCGGTCGTGAGCTCGAGGTGATCAATCCCACCTCCTGGGGTTCCCGCGCCCTCGTGCAGGAACTCGGCGCGCACGTGTTGCCCAGCCGCGGCTTCGTCACCAGCGAAGCGGACTTCTCCGCCTGGGCGGCGGGGCGGCCGCCGTCGCGGCTGATCATGGACCAGTTCTACCGCCAGGTGCGCACCGACACGGGACTGCTGATGCGCGGCCCCGACCCGGAGGGCGGCCGGTTCAACTTTGACCACGACAACCGTCAGCCGCCGCCGAAGGGCGCGGTGAGCCTGGGCCTGCCCGACCCGTATCGCCCGGTCGAGGACGACATCGACGAACAGGTGCGCGCCGACCTGGACCGGTGGCAGGCGGAGGGGCGCATCCGTCTGATCGGGGACGACGGCCCACGCCGGTTCGCGGCGACCCGCACGGAGGCGCTGGCGGCGCTCGCCGACTTCGTCGAGACGCGGCTGGGCGACTTCGGACCGTTCGAGGACGCCTCCCTGCTCGGCGACGACGCCATGGCCCACTCGCGGTTGAGCGTTCCCCTGAATCTGGGGCTGCTGCATCCGCGCGAGGTGATCGACGCCGTTGTCCTGGCCTACGAGACCGGGGGAGCGCCGCTGCAGAGCGTGGAGGCAGTCGTGCGGCAGATCATGGGCTGGCGGGACTGGGTCTGGCACCTCTACTGGCACCTCGGCGAGGATTACGTGCGGCGCAGTAATTTCCTGGATGCGCAGGTGCCGGTGCCGCGGGAGTTCCTCGAACTCGACGGACAGGGCGTGCGGGCGAAGTGCGTGAGCCACGTGCTCGACCAGGTGCGCCGCACGGGACATGCCCACCACATTCAGCGCCTGATGGTGCTCGGCAACTGGGCGCTGCAACGCGGGTACCGGCCGGCGGAACTCACCGACTGGTTCACGAACGCCTTCGTCGACGGCACGCCGTGGGTGATGCCCGCGAACGTCGTCGGGATGTCCCAGCACGCCGACGGCGGAATCGTCGCCACCAAGCCCTATGCCTCCGGTGGCGCGTACATTTCGAAGATGAGCGACTATTGCGGCTCGTGCACGTTCAACCCGAAGAAGCGACTGGGCGAGGACGCGTGCCCGTTCACCGCCGGGTACTGGGCCTTCCTCGACCGGGTGGAGCCGCGCATCCGCGGAAATCACCGGATGGCGCAGCCGCTCGCCGGTCTGCGCCGCCTCGTCGACCGGGACGAGGTCGTCGCCCAGGAGCGCGAACGCACCGACTGGTGAGGCTAAGACTGGTGAGGCTCAGAGTGGTGAGGCTCGGGCAAACGGTCAGTCGAATTCGGCCACCCGCAGGCTGAGCCACAGGGTCAGGGTGTCGTCCGCGTCATCGAGGTCGATCCCGAACAGCTCCTGAGCCCGGCGTAGGCGGTACCGGAGGGTGTTCTGATGCACCGACAGCCGGCCGGCCGTGACGGCCGAATCGCGCGAACAGTCCAGATAGGTACGCAGGGTCTTGGCGTAGTCGGTGCCCGTGCGGGCATCCGTCTCGAGCACCCGATTCGCCTGCTCGGAAACGAGCCGCGGGGTGCGGCGGAAGATCTCCGCGAGTTCGAGGAGCGTCAGCCGGCTGCGCTCGTCCCTGGCGCTCGCCACGGAGCCGGCTCCCGGGAGAGTCCCGACGAGCAGCAGCACCAGGTCGGCGTCGTGCCGCGACCGGGCGATGCCGGCCAGGGCCGAGACCACCGACCCCACGGATGCGCGCACGGTGATGCCGAATGCCGTGGCCGAGCGGTCCGCGACCCGGGCCGCCAGGGCCTCGACGCCCGTCGGGTCTGACCCGGCCGCGCCGCTGAACAGCGCGTAGACCTCGCCGCCGATCACGACGCATTCGGCGTTGTGCTGGTGGGCCTCGCACTGGATCGCGATCAGGTCGATCAGTCTCAACAGCCGCAGCTCGTCGCCGGTTGCCGCCAGATCCGGCTGGAACGCCAGCACCACGAACGGTCCGGCGGCGTCCAGCCCCAGCTGGGTGGCGAGGAGCCTGGAATCGTCTCCGCCCTCGAGCAGCCGGCGCAGCAGTTCGGCGCGCTGCTGGCGGGCCAGGTCCGCGGTGCTCCGGGCGCGCAGCAGGTGCAGCGCGGCGATGTCGGCGGCCCGTTCGAGCGCACGCAGGGCATCGCTGTCGAGGTCTGCGGCTGCGTCGACGACCCAGATCGAGCCGAGCGGCTGAACGCCGGCCCGGACGGCCACGGCCAGCCGGTCCAGGCCCGGAGGCAGGCCGGGCACCCGCACCGCACCCGGAGCCCGGAACACCGACGCATACTGCTCGGCGTTCTCCGGCAGGTCCGGCACCTGCCGGCCGAGGATGCCCTCCCGTCGATCGTCGTCGATCACCTGTCCCGGCACGGTCGAATAGGCGAGGATGTGCGTCTGGAGGTCCTCGATCGCGGTCGCACCGCCGATCAGGGCGGCGATCGCGTTGGCCAGCGCGAACAGGTCGCCGACCGGGGTGGCCGAGAGGGAGCTGTCGGCCTCACTCGCCGTGGTCAAGGCGGAATTCATGAGCGAGTCCACCTGGCGCCACTCGAGCTCGTCGTCCACGACCAGCAGGGCGATTCCCTCGGCGTCGGCGACGGCCGCGAGGGTCTCCACGCTCAACCCGAGCGACTTCACGACGACCGCGCCGAATCCCCGCCGGGCCGCGTTCCGCACGGCCTCCGCGGATTGCGGCGCGGCCGGGTGCAGACCGATGCCCAGGAGGATGCCGCTGCGCCGGCCGGTCTCGGTGCCGAGCGGGTCGTGCAGCGTCGGACTGGTCAGGGGCAGGCGGATCCGGGTCAGGTGCGAGGCGAGGCGCAGGCCGGAGCCGTCGAGAATCTGCAGCAGTTCGGCGACGCCAATGCCAATGCCCGGTCCAGGCGGATTCGATTGCATCACCCGGCAACCGTAGCGGCTTATTGTGCTGCACGACAATGAATTCACTTAAGCTTCGTGCTGGTCGACGAGGATCGAGCGCCGGGTTCTGACCACACTTGGACCATGTCCCTCAGCCTCGAAGTCAGTCCGCTCGTCCGCCAGGCGCGAGACGCGTCGGCCCGGGCGGCAGCAGCGGCCCGGATCCGCGTCGTCGACGAGTCTGACCTGGATCGGCTCCGAGACGTGGAAGCCCTGCTGATCACCGTGTGGGGAACGTCGCCGCACGGAGCGCCGATCCCGACGGATCTGCTGCGCAGCATCAGCCACGCCGGCTGCAACGTCACGGCCGCGTACTCCGAGAACGGGACGCTCTGCGGGGCGGCCGCGGCGATCGTGTCGCCGGGGAACGCGTCCATGTACTCCCTGATCGCGGGCGTGCTGCCGGGCCTCGCCGACAACGGTGTCGGATTCGCCCTCAAGCAGCACCAGCGGGCCTGGGCCCTGATCCGGGGGATCGAGACCATGACCTGGACCTTCGACCCCCTGGTCAGCCGTAATGCCCGGTTCAACCTCACGAAGCTGGGGGCGCACGCCGACGAGTACCTCGAGAACTTCTACGGCCTGATGGAGGACGACATCAACGCCGGCGACCAGAGCGACCGGCTGGTCGCCGTCTGGCCTTTGACGAGCCGCGAATCCGTCGCCTGCAGCGAGGGCGTTCCCCTGGCCACCGTCCTGCCCGGCTTCGGCCCCGCCGACGTGCGCGGCATCGGGCCCGACGGCCGGCCGAGCGTCGCCGAGAGCGCCGGCTCACTGTGGTGCCGCGTGCCCACCGACATCGTCGCCCTCCGCGGCCGCGATCCGGAGCAGGCAGCGGCCTGGCGGGCGAGCGTGCGGGACATCTTCAGCACCGAATTCGGCCGGGGCCGTTCGGCCGTCGGAGTCACCCGAGGCGGCTGGTACCGGCTCGAAACAGGAGGACAGCAATGAGAATCGAGAACATCGAACTGCGCAGGGTCACCCTGCCCCTGGTGAGCCCGTTCCGGACATCGTTCGGAACGGCCACCGAACGGGAGACGACGCTGGTGCGGGTGAGCACCGCCGACGCCGAGGGGTGGGCCGAGTGCGCCGCCGAACCCGACCCGCTGTACAGCTCCGAGTTCCTCGACGGCTGCGACCTCGTCCTGCGTGACCACCTGATCCCGAGGCTCCAGGCGCTCGGCGACCGTTTGACGGCCGAGCACGTCGCCACGGCCCTGGCGCCGGTGAAGGGGCATCCGATGTCCAAGGCCGTGCTCGAAACGGCCATTCTCGACGCCCAACTCAAGGAAACCGGGGTGTCCTTCGGCGGTTACCTGGGTGCGGTGCACGAGACCGTGCCCGCCGGCGTCTCCGTGGGAATCATGGACTCGATCGAGGAACTCCTCGAAGCCGTGGGCGGCTACCTCGACGAGGGCTACCTGCGGATCAAGCTGAAGATCGAACCCGGCTGGGACCTCGTCCCGGTCCGCGCCGTGCGGGAACGCTTCGGCAACGACATCCTGCTGCAGGTGGACGCCAACACCGCGTACACGCTCGCGGATGCCCGTCACCTCGCCCGACTCGATCCCTTCGACCTGCTCCTGATGGAGCAGCCCATGGCCGAAGACGACATCCTGGGGCACGCGGCCCTGGCGAAACTGATCAAGACCCCGATCTGCCTCGACGAGTCCATCGAGTCCGCCCGAGACGCCGCCGCGGCGATCACTCTCGGCGCCTGCAGCATCATCAACGTCAAGCCCGCGCGGGTCGGCGGCTACCTCGAGGCCCGCCGCATCCACGATGTCGCCGCGGCGCACGGGGTTCCGGTCTGGTGCGGGGGGATGCTGGAGACCGGCATCGGCCGGGCCGCGAACGTCGCGCTCGCCGGACTGCCGAACTTCGTGCTGCCGGGGGACACCTCCGCATCGAATCGTTACTATGCGCAGGACCTCACCGCCCCCTTCGTGCTGGAGGATGGTCACTTGCGCGTGCCCACGGGTCCCGGCATCGGCGTCGAGGTGCTGCCCGATGTGCTGGCCGACCTCACCACCTCCACGGTGGACATCGCCTTCTAACCCCCCCCCGAACATCCTGGACGCACCCGGTCCCGGCCAGCCCGAGCAACACCCCAGTCTGGAGAGCACGAATGAACACTGAAAAACGCACCGGTCCGTCGTGGCTGATGGTGGCATCGATCGGGATCGCGGCGACGCTGGCGCTCTCCGCCTGCGCCACCGCCGACGCGGCGCCGTCCACCGAGAAGGCGCCGTCGACCGCCGACGTGGATGCGACGGCCGCCGCAGCCCTGCCCGCGAAGTACAAGGACGCCGGCATCATCAAGGTCGCCTCCGACATCCCGTTCCCGCCGATGGAGATGTTCGACGAGAACCAGAAACTGACCGGTTTCGACTACGACCTGGCACAGGCCATCGGCGCGAAACTCGGCGTCACGATGGAACTGCAGACTCAGGCCTTCGACAGCATCATTCCGTCCCTGCAGTCCGGCAAGCACGACGTGATCATGTCGGGGATGAACGACACCCCCGAGCGCCAGGTGACCGTCGACTTTGTCGACTACCTCCACGCCGGCTTCTCCATCCTCGTTCCGGCCGGCAACCCCAACAAGATCGCGACCGTTCTGGACCTGTGCGGCCAGGAAGTCGCGGTGCAGAAAGCCACCGTGCAGGCCGAGATCCTCCGCGGCTACGACAAGCAGTGCACGGATGCCGGCCCCGGCCCGATGAAACTCTCCGAACTGCCGCTCGAGACCGACGTGCAGACCGCCGTGCGGGCGGGCAAGGCCGTCGCGGACGTGGTGGACTCCGCCGTGGCCTCCTACGCCGCGCAGACCGCGGGCGACGGGAAGTTCTTCGAGGTCGTGCGCGACCCGGCCAACCCGGCCGGCTACGACCCGGTGTACACCGGCATCGGCGTGCTGAAGAAGGATGCCGCGCTGAGCAAGGCGCTCATGCTCGCGCTGGATTCGGTGATCGCGGACGGGTCGTACGCCAAGATTTTGGGCAAGTACGACATGAGCGACTTTGCCGTTGACGCGGCCGGAATCAACCTCGGGTCCTGAGCGTTGGCGCACGCGACACTGGCGACCCCGGTCGGGGCCGGGCCGGCCACCCAGATCGATCCTGACGACATCGTCGCGGTTCCGCTGCGGCATCCGTGGCGCTGGTTCCTCGCCGTCTTCCTGCTGATCGGCTTCGTCAGCCTCGGGATCTCCCTCTGGCAGAACGAGAACATCAACCACCCCACCATCACCGAGTTCATCTTCAACCCGCGGATCCTAAGCGGCGTCGTGCTGACCGTGGTCCTCACGGTCGTCGCGATGCTGGTGTCCACGGTTCTAGGGGTGCTCCTGGCCGTGATGCGGCTCTCGAACAATCCGGTGATGAACACGCTGGCCTGGCTGTACGTCTGGGCGTTCCGCGGCACCCCGCTGCTGATCCAGATCGTCTTCTGGGGCTACCTCGGCCTGCTCTACGCGCAGATCTCGGTGGGCATCCCGTTCACGGACTTCACGATCTTCTCCATGGAGACCAACACCCTGATTCCGGCGCTAACGGCGGGGCTGCTCGCCCTGACCCTGAACCAGGCGGCCTACTCGGCGGAGATCGTGCGCTCGGGCATGCTCTCGGTCGACGAAGGCCAGTACGAGGCGGCGTACTCGGTGGGAATGAGCCCGGTGTTCACCCTGTTCAAGGTGGTGCTGCCCCAGGCCATGCGGGTGATCATCCCGCCGATGGGCAACGAGACGATCTCGATGCTGAAGAACACCTCGCTGTTGTCGGTGATCGCGGTGCTGGAGCTGTACACGGTCGCCACCCAGATCTCGTCGCAGAACCTTCGCCAGGTCGAGCTCCTGCTCGTGGTCAGCTGCTGGTACCTCTTCCTCACCTCGGTGCTGTCGATCCCGCAGTACTACCTGGAGCGGTATTACGGGCGCGGCAAGGCCCGCACCCTGCCGCCCACGCCCTTCCAGCGGGTGCGCGCCCTGCTCGGACGCCGCCCGATCACCGTTCGCCGGACCGAAAGCCAGGACGCCTCATGACCATCGAAGCTCCCGCCTCAGCGCCCGTCGAACCGTTGCTGAGCGCGCTCAAGGTGCGCAAGAGCTACGGCGGCGTCGAGGTGCTCAAGGGCATCTCCCTCGCCGTTAACCCCGGCCAGGTGATGTGCTTGCTCGGGCCGTCCGGGTCCGGCAAGTCGACCTTCCTTCGCTGTATCAACCACCTGGAGCGCATCGACGGCGGCCGGATCTCGGTCAACGGTGAGCTCGTCGGCTATGCCCAGCGCCGGGACCGGATCTTCGAGATGAACCCGCGGGAGGTCGCCCGTCAGCGCCGTGGGATCGGGATGGTCTTCCAGCGCTTCAACCTGTTCCCCCACATGACCGCCCTGGAGAACATCACGGCCGCTCCGATCGGGGTGCGCCGCATCAACAAGCAGAAGGCCAGGGACCGCGGGCTGGAACTCCTCGACCGGGTCGGCCTCGCCAATCTGGCCCAGTCCTATCCCGCCCAGTTGTCCGGCGGCCAGCAGCAACGCGTCGCGATTGCGCGCGCGCTGGCGATGGACCCCAAGCTGCTCCTGTTCGACGAGCCGACGAGCGCCCTCGACCCCGAGCTGGTCGGCGATGTTCTCGACGTGATGCGCACCCTGGCGTCCGACGGGATGACGATGGTCGTCGTGACGCACGAGATCGGGTTCGCCCGGGGCGCCGCCGACGTCGTCGTCTTCATGGACGGCGGTGTCGTGGTGGAATCCGGACCGCCAGAAGTGGTGCTGGACAACCCGCAGAGCGCGCGCACCAAGGCGTTCCTCGACAGCGTTATGTAGGCGACTGCGACGGCGACGGCGCGGCGACCGGCCCATCGGGGCGCGGCGCGGCGCGGCCCGGCCTGGCCGCGGCGACACCTCGACCTGCGCGGCGACCCGGGGTACCGTGACAGTGGCTGCGGCCCCCGCGGCCGGAAGCCGGAGCCACTATGTCCTCCCTCACCAACTACGGCCAGGCCATCGCCTCGACGACGGTCGCGCTCCTGCAGATGCTCTCCTCGCCGCCGATCGGGCTGGAGGTCACCGCGTACCCGCTCAACGCACCGCGCACGGGCGTGTCCGGCCCGTCCGTCAACCTGTTCCTCTACTACGACAGCCTGATCACCTATCGAGAGGAAACCCAGCGGGGTCCCAGCCGCGTGATCGCGGAGCTGCACTACCTGGTCAGCGCCTACCCCGGCGACGACGGCGACACGGATGCCGGCAGCCACCGGGCATTCGGCACGGCGCGGGCGGCCATCGAGCGCCACCCCGTGCTGAGCGTGCCGCTGGGGTCGGCCGACGTCCTGCAGGTCTGGCTGTCGCCCTCGCCGCTGACCACGGAGGTTCTCACCGCACTCTGGGCGGCCGCTGCCGAGCCACTCCGGCTCTCCTTCGCCGTGATGGCCTCCTTCACCCTGGACGCGTCCGAACGGGTCGCGGTCGTCGGAACCGTGCGCGACGTGGTGAAGCTGGCCGGCGCGGGAGCCATCGCGGTGCTCACGGGAGCGGACGCCGCGGGGAAGGCCGAGGCCGCCGCATCCGTCGCCCGGGAACTGGGCAAGCCGCTGGTGACCGTTCCCGTCACGGACATCGTCGGGGCCACCCTGGCCGAGACCGAGGAGAAGCTGACCCGGCTGTTCGAACAGGCGGAGCACCGCGGGGCCGTCCTGCTGATCGAGGAAGCCGACGCGGTGTTCGGGGTGCGTCCCGAGGTGCTCGATGTCGACGACCCGTACGCCGGGCTGGACATCGGGTCGGTCCTGGACCAGCTCGGGCATGCGCCCAGCGTCGTGATCATCGGGTTAGGTCATCTGGCCAGCGACGAGCTGGCGGACCGGGCGAAGGTCGAGGTGCGGTTCCCGGCCGAGGAAGGGTCGGCTGCTGCTCGGACCTCGGGTTGAGCGCATCCGGCGCGTTGACCACGTCGAGCGAGAGCAGCACCAGCACCAGTTCGAGCAGGCCGAAGCCGAAATAGACGGCCTGCAGGACACTGAACGGGATGATCACCATCTGCACGAACACCCAGATCAGCAGGCCGAACCCGGCCGCCGCGGCCGCTGCCGCCGCCGCCCGGCCGTTGCGGCGCCACAACAGCAGGAACGCGGCGAGGTGGGTGCCGCCGACCACCAGGAACAGGATCAGGCCGGGCACCAGATATGAGTCGAAGGGGGTGCCGGCCAGGTACTCCGGCGGGGGCGTGATGCCGAGCCCGCCGATGGCCGGCCCCAGGATCAGGGCCAGTCCGCCCGCGAACGAGGTGACGGCCAGGAAGGCCTGGAGCACCAGGAGTGATCGGCGCCAGATCATGATGTGCCTCGATTCTTCAGATAAATCCAGTGAACAGTGAACCCCTCTTCGCGCCCGGTGGCCACCCGGGGGAGCGGGCACCCTACGCTGGCAGGATGCCTTCGTTCCGCATCACCCTGATCATCGGGGCGCTCCGCCCGGGCGTCACCCCGGACTCCGTTCTGCCCGGCATGGCGGCCGCGGCCGCCGAGTTGACGACCGTGGAGGCCTCCGACCTGGCCGTGGTCGCCGGATCGGCGCGGGCGACGGTCAGGTTCACGGCGAATGATACGGGCATGGCTCTGCGGGTCGGCCGCCAGGTCGTCGCGGCGACCCAGGCCAGAGCCGAGCCGTTGTCGTGGCAGGTGACCGAGCGGGTCAAGGCCCGCTGGTACCCGGTGCGCTAGAGCCGCACGGCGTCGACTGTGACGGCGCCGCCGACAGGACGACGGCTTCGCGGCGCTGTTCCGGGCGGGCCGGCGCGATGATGGTGGGCCGGTGCCCGTCGTCCGAGACGGCGTCCCGGGCACCCAGAACCTGGCAGCGCCGGGTGCCCTCCCGCCACCAGAGTGACGCCGTCCAGGCGCAGAGCAGGGCGTCGATCAGGTCTTCGCGGTGCTTGTAGGCCGTGTCGAGCAGGGGCGAGGCCGTCGTGATCAGGGCGTCGGAGACGGGATGCGAGCCCAGATCGAGCGGCGGGGTGGCGCCGGTGAGCCCCCACATCCGCTGGATCAGGTCATCGCAGACGATCGCCCGCTCGGTGCGGCGTTCCCCGAGCGGAAGCGAGGTGCCCATGCGTTTGTACCGGGGACGCCTGTCGGAGTAGCCCAGCTCCTCCGCGCCGACCAGGGTCGTGTACGGGTAGCACTCGAAGAAGCTCGCGGCGGCACCGCGGAGAGGCCGTCAGTGTAGGTCCAGCCCGCGGCCTCGAGCCGGCGCCGCACCGCGACCCCGGCGAGCCAGGGGAGACCCAGGTTGGAGGCGTTCGCGGCGACGTGCCAGCGACCGTAGCGGCTGCCGGTCTCCCGCTCGCAGAGTCGCATGCCGGAGGGGTTGTCGACCACGAGGGGCGCGTCGATGGCGAGGACGGCCCCCGGTTCCCACATCCGTTCGATCCACCGCACCACGGCATCCGTGCCGCGGGCCCAGCCGGCGTCGAGCACGCGCCCGTTCTCGTCGACGCAGGCGAGGCCGGATTCGTTGGCCTGTTTCGTGGCGCTGCCCTCACCCCAGGCCAGATCCACTCCGAGGAAACGTGTCATGGGTCATGACTAGCACACGGTCATGACCAGCACAGGGCCGTGACCAGCACAGGGCCGTGACCAGCACAGGGCCGTGAACGGCGCTGCGGGCGCGGTGGCCGATTCATCGGTCAGATCAGACCGCGCAGCAGCTCCTCGACGCTGACGCCGAGCGTGGCTGCGCGCCGGGTCAGGCGGGCGTGCGCCTCCGGAGAGAGCTCCAGCGACACTGTGTGCGAGCCGGCCGGCTCGTCGTCGAACGCGAAGAGCTCCGGATGCGCCGGCCCGGCCGGCGGCTTCCGCGCGGCCGGCAGAGCGGTCACGGCAGCCGGCTTCGTGGCCGGTGCGGTCAGGGCCGGCCGTCGCGGCGGCGGGGCGTCGCCCGCCCGCACCCAGCCGGGGCCGGGGTTGATCGGAGCACTGCGTTGGAATGCCTCTGACACGGCGCGGGCGCGGGTGTCCGCGGCCTCGTTGAGGGGATGGTTCGCGTGCCCCTTGACCCACTCGAACCGGTATTTGCGCCCCTTCAGGGCCTCATCGAGTTCCTGCAGCAGGTCGAGGTTCATCACCGGCTTGCCGTCCGCCTTGCGCCAGCCCTTCGCCTTCCAGCCGCGCATCCACTTGGTGATGGAATTGATCACGTACTGGCTGTCGCAGAGCACGAGCAGGTCGTCGTCCAGGTGCGCGGTGGCCCGGAACAGCTCGAGCACGGCCTTGAGCTCGCCCTGGTTGTTGGTGGCGTGCTTCCACCCGCCGGCGGCCCAGCAGGAATCGTCGACGAACCAGGCCCAGCCGGCGGGGCCGGGGTTGCCGAGAGCGGAGCCGTCTGCGGCGGCGATGATAGTCATACGGGCCTTTCGTGGTGCCGGCTTCTGCGGGACCCGTCTAGTCTGCCATCGTGACGAGGGGCCCAGCCCAGCCTCGCGGCTCAGGTTAGGGCCGCCGGCGCAGGCTACAAGCTCCGCCGGCGTCGCTAACCTGCGCCACGAGGCCCGACCACGGGTGCGGGCGGCCATCGTGACGCGGGGCTGCTATTCGCTGATGCAGGCTCCGGAGGACACGGGCGCACGCAGCGCCGCGGCCTGCTCCACCACGGGGTCGACCTCTTCCATGGCGAGGGCGTAGCCGAGGTTGGCGGTCACCGTCGACTTCGCGAAGATGACACCGGAGACGAGACCGGCCTCGCTCAGCAGGGGGCCGCCCGATTCGCCGTGCTGCACATCGGCGGCCAGCGTGTAGATCTGCCGTTGGGAGGGGTCCTGGCCGTAGATGTCGGCCACCAGGGCGGGCGCGACCGCGACCACCTCCGCGGGCCCGGACTCGAACGGGCCGCCGAAGGGATAGCCGTCGCTGACGGCCGGGCTGCCCGGCGCGAGGTTGTCGCCGAGCGGCAGCGGAGGAGCGTCCAGGCCGGAGACGGCGATCACGGCGAGGTCGACGCTCGGGTCGAAGTAGACGACCTGACCCGGCCTGGCGTTGCCGTCGGGGGTCTCGACGACGGGTTCGGCCACGCCGGCGACGACGTGGGCGTTGGTCAGGACACGGTCGGGGGCGATCACGAAACCGCTGCCCGACTGGTTTTGCCCGCAGGCGTAGGCGGTGCCGGTGATCTTCACCACGGATGCCTGTGCCGCGAGCAGCGCGTCGCTGTCCGTTCCCATGCTGGGGAGCGTGGGGGCCGGGCCGTTGAAGGCCTCGATCACCCGGGGGATGCCCTCGGTCACGACGACGGAGCGCAGCTGGGTGAGCAGCGTCCTGACCTGGTCGGGCGTGAGGGAGTCGATCGTGCGGATCACGCTCGAGGAGGCGATCGCCGGGGACAGCACGGGCACCCCGAGGGAGCCGATGCTGAAGGCGATCATGGAGGCGACCAGGGCGGAGACCGTGAGAGCGGCTCCGGCGCCGAAGACGCGGTCGACGGCGTGGAGCCTGGCGCGGGCGCGGCGCGGGCGGAGCGCCCGGCCGATCGCTCCCCCCAGGGAGAGCCCGCCGAACAGGAGCAGGGCCGCGGTCGCGAGCGTGGCCGCCGTGCGCCACTCGGCGGCGGGGACCCAGGAACCCACCAGCGGAACGAAGAAGTAGGCGGCGACGGCGCCGCCGACGAGGCCGGCGATGCCGCTCAGGCTGCCGATCAGACCGCTGCGAAAACCGGAGACGAGGTAGCCGACGAGCACGAGCAGGAGGGTGAGGTCGAGGATGGTGGTGATCGGCATCCGTGGACCTCGTTCGCTAGTCGGTGTGCTGCTTCCCCCACCGGCCGCATCTGTCATCACAGCGTACGTCGTCGGCGGTCGGGTTTGCTGAAGGAAGCCTCCACAGGCGGCGGAGCCCGGAGTTCTTCACCGGTCCCGGGCGGCGCCGTGCCGTGCCGCCGGCCAGGGCAAGGGTTGTCCCATGAATCGGACAATCGTCAAGACCAGGGAAGCCCACGACTTCCTCGCGCTCGTGCCTCAGCTGGCCGGGTTCCTGCCCGAGAACAGCCTGGTGCTCGTCGCCTTCCGCGGCAACCGAACCTGCGGAGCGATGCGCTTCAACCTTCCTGAACCCGACTCCTCCCGTTCCGTGCTGGGACGAGTCGTCTCGTCGCTCATCGGCACGCTCTGCAAGATCCCCGGGGTGGATGCGGTCGTCCCGGTCGTCTACAGCGATGAGCCCATCGCGAGCGTGACCGGCCTGCCCCAGGAACGATTCGCGGAGGTCCTCTCTGCACGCGCACGCCTGTGCGGGTTCCTGGTTCGGGACTCGCTCTGCGTGGCACCCGATGGATGGGGGTCCTACCTCGACCCCGACTGCCCGGCCGGCGGGCATCCGTTGAGCGCCATCGCGGCGTCCGAGGTCAACCGGTCCATTCCCGCCGAGGCGCGCCTCGACCTCGCCACCCTGCGAAGCCGGGCCGACCTGCCGCGGGTCGACCCGGCGCGGAAGGCTCGGGTCGGCCGCAGGCTGGCCAGGTACCAGCGGCTCGGGAGCTCCGCGCAGACCGTGCCGGAACTGCTCGACCTGGCCGGCGACATCATCGACCCGGTCGCCACCGCCGAGGCCGCGCTCGGCTTCGATTCGGAGAACCTCGCCGTGGAGGAAGCCGCCGCGTTGCTCTTCCTCGTGCAGGGACCGGCCTGCCGGGACCAGATGATGCTGCAATTCGCGTTCGGGGAATCGGTCGGGCGCCGAACCTTCGCGCTGAATCTGCACTACGCGGCCCTGCAACGCGCCACCGGGCGCAGCCTCGACGACCTCGTCGCCGAGGAATGCGCGGCATCCGACGTGCCCGATGTGCCGGACGCGCGGGAGACCAGCGACTACATGCTCGGTCTCACGGACGAACGCCCGGACCCCGGCCGAATCGAGCGGGCCGTCCGGCTGCTGAAGGCTGTCGTCGCGCTGGCGCCTCGCGCGTGCCGGCCGGCACCGCTCTGCATGCTGGCGTGGCTCTCCTGGGCGATGGGCCGCGGGTCGGTCGCCGGCATCTTCATCGACCAGGCGCGTTCCATCGACCCCGGTTACGGCATGGCCGAGCTGCTCGACACGGTGGTGTCGAGCGGACACCTGCCGGACTGGGCGTTCGCCGTGCCGCCGGACGAGACCTCAGAAAAATGACCGGGACGCCCTGGCCGTGAAGTCAGGGCGTCCCGGTCGGGTGCTTGCCTAGAGGTACTTGGGTGCCTCGGAGAGCACGCCGTGCAGGATATCGCCGATCTCGCTGAACTCGGCCGGGCCGATGGTGAGCGGGGGAGCGAGCTGCACGACGGGGTCTCCGCGGTCGTCGGCGCGGCAGTAGAGCCCGGCCTCGAACAGTGCCTTGGACAGGTAGCCGCGCAGCAGGCGCTCGGACTCGGCGTCGTTGAAGGTCTCCTTCGTCACCTTGTCCTTGACCAGCTCGATCCCGAAGAAGTAACCCTCACCGCGCACGTCGCCGACGATCGGCAGGTCGAGCAACTTCTCCAGTTCGGCGCGGAAGAGCGGCGAGTTCTCGCGCACGTTCTCGTTGAGCTTCTCCTCCTCGAAGATGTCGAGGTTGGCCATGGCCACCGCAGCGGACACCGGGTGCCCGCCGAAGGTGTAGCCGTGGTAGAAAGTCGTGTCGCCGTGCTTGAAGGGCTCGTAGATGCGGTCGCTGATGATGGTGGCGCCGATCGGCGAGTATCCGCTGGTCATTCCCTTGGCGCAGGTGATCATGTCCGGTTCGATCCCGAAGGTCGTCGACGCGAACATGTTGCCGATTCGTCCGAAGGCCGTGATGACCTCGTCGGCCACCAGCAGCACGTCGTACTGGTCGCAGATCTCGCGTACCCGCTTGAAGTAGCCGGGGGGCGGCGGGAAGCAGCCGCCGGAGTTCTGCACGGGTTCCAGGAACACTGCGGCCACGGTCTCCGGCCCCTCGAACTGGATCATCTCTTCGATCCGGTTGGCCGCCCACAGGCCGAACTTCTCCAGGTCGTCGCCCAGACCGGAGCCCATCTCATCGGCCCGGTAGAAGTTCGTGTTCGGCACCCGGAACCCGCCCGGGGTGACCGGTTCGAACATCTCCTTCATCGCGGGGATGCCGGTGATGGCCAGGGCGCCCTGCGGTGTGCCGTGGTAGGCCACGTTGCGCGAGATGACCTTGTGCTTGGTCGGGCGGCCCTGCAGCTTCCAGTAATACTTCGCGAGCTTGAAGGCCGTCTCGACGGCCTCGCCGCCGCCGGTGGAATAGAACACACGGTTCAGGTCGCCGGGGGCGTGGGAGGCCAGTCGGTCGGCCAGCTCGATCGCGCTCGGGTGGGCGTAGGACCAGATCGGGAAGAAGGCGAGTTCCTCCGCCTGTTTCGCGGCCGCCTGCGCGAGGCGCTTGCGGCCGTGGCCGGCCTGGACGGTGAACAGGCCGCTCAATCCGTCGATGTACTTCTTGCCGTTGGAGTCCCAGATGTGGTGACCCTGGCCCTTGGTGATGATCGGCACGCCGTGGCCGGCTTCGAGCACCGACTGGCGCGAGAAGTGCATCCAGAGGTGGTCCTTCGCCTTCTGCTGCAGGGTGGCGTTCTCGGCATCCGTGTAGACGCGAGGTGTCGCCGTCTCGTCGGTCTGAGCGATGGGTGCTGTGATAGTCATTTTTTACCGTGTTCCCCAGTTGTAGAACTGCTTGTGGAGTTTGAGATAAACGAATGTCTCGGTGGAGGAAACCCCATCGAGACTGCGGATCTGTGAGTTGAGCAGGGTGATGAGTTCGTCGTCGTCCTCGCAGACGACTTCGACCAGAAGATCGAACGAACCGGCCGTGAGCACGACATAGTCGACGGCCGGGATGGCGGACAGCTGCTCGGCGAGAACCCGGGTGTCCCCGGTGGCACGGATGCCGATCATGGCCTGGCGGTAGAAGCCCAGCTGCATCGGGTCGGTGACTGCGACCACCTGCATGACCCCGGCATCCGTCAGCTTCTGAACGCGCTGGCGCACGGCCGCTTCGCTCAGGCCGACCGCCTTGCCGATTTCGGCATACGATCGGCGGCCGTCAGCCTGGAGCTGCTCGATGATCTTCTTCGAGACATCGTCCAGTTGTGCCGTCTTGCCCGCAGCGTTGCGTCCGATTAGAGCCATTCAGCGATTATGACAGCGAGAACACCCTCAGGCAAGCGATTCCGCAGAAAATCAGCTCGAAAGCGACGGAATCGAATGAGAAAGGCCTGGTTTCGTCTGGTTGGGTTTCGGTCGGTCGCCGTTAGGATAAACCCGTCGACGTGGTGCCGTCGGCGATTTGCACCCGGTACCCGGTGCCCGGTGCACTCAACGGAAGGTGGCCTGCCGTGGGACGCGTCGGTTACGAACTTCTGCCCGGACAGGCAGCCGACTGGACCTTTGTGGTGGGGCGCGGCTTCATGGCCGCCCTGCCCGCGGCCACCCCGTCCGGCATCATCGCCACCCTGAACGCGCTGGTAAGCGCACCCCAGGTGGAGGCCGAGGACATCGTCGCGCTCCTGCCGCTGGGTGGCGGGGACGCGGTCGAGAGCTTCGCGGTCATCGTGCAGCGGGCGCCGACGGATGAGGACGGCATCCCGGTGTCCGTGATCGTCCGCGGCGAGGTCGCGGTCGATGTGTTCTCGGTCGGCGGGTCGCGACGGTTCACGGCCGGCGGCATCCGTCCCTGGCACCTCGCGGACTTCCGCGCCGTGATCGGGCTGGCCGTCGGTTCGCCGGAGCGATCCGCCCCCCGGTTGGACCGGCTCGAAGCGGGCCGGGATTTCGGCGTGGGCACGGTTCTGGCGCGCACCCTGTTCTGGTCGCTGGCGGACCTCGCCCAGAGCGAGGAATCGACGCTCATCCGGGTGCCCCGCCCCGATGCGGGCGCGGACGCCGATACCGTCCTGCATCGGCCGACCCTGCCCGCGCCCGCCCCGCAGCCCCAGGCCGAGCCTGCCGACGGGCCCCGGGGCGCGCCCGCCGACCGGCCCCGGTGCGGGTTCCGGCTGCCGGACGGCCAGGAAATCCGCCTGGACACGGTCTGCCAGCTCGGCCGTCGGCCGCGCCCACCGCGCATTCAGCGGTCCGTTCCGGTTCGGCTCGTCACCGTCGCCTCCCCGACCTCCGCCGTCTCCGGAACGCACCTGGAAATAGGGCAGGAGGGGGAGTCGGTGGTGGTCACCGACCTCGGCTCCACCAACGGCACAATCGTCACCGCGCCCCGGGGCCGCGGGCAGCGGCTGCGCCCCGGCGAGTCGCTGGTGGCGCTGCCCGGTACAAAGGTGGACATCGGGGACGGTAATATCATCGAGATCCTCCCCGCGAGCGGCATCACGCCGACTCAGTAAGCGCACGCCGATTTCGGAAGGCACATCCGTGACCCAGATAGGTCAAGGTTCGACCGGCTTCACGGTCGTTCTCCCGTCGGTGCAGAAGACGGTGACCCTGGCCTGGGCCGCCCTCACCGACACCGGGCACCGCCGCCAGGTCAACGAGGACAGCCTCGTCGCCGAACCTCCCGTCTTCGCCGTCGCTGACGGCATGGGCGGCCATTCGGCCGGCGACGTCGCCAGCGCCGCGGTGGTCACCCGGCTCGCCGAACTCGCCGGGACCGACCACCTCGAAGCGGAAGCGATCAACTTCGCCCTCGGCCTCTCGGTCATCGACATGGCCGCCGGCGAAGGCGTGACCGACCTCGGCACCGGAACCACGGTGACGGGCGTGGCAATCGGCATCGTGTCCGGCGCACCCCAGTGGATCGTCTTCAACATCGGCGATTCCCGGGTGTACCAGCTCACCTCCGGCGTGCTCGAACAGGTCACCACCGACCACTCCGTTGTGCAGGAACTCGTCGACGCGGGACGCATCACGCGGGACGAAGCCGACGTGCACCCGCACGGCAACATCGTCACTCGGGCCGTGGGCTTCCACGAACCGCCCGTTCCCGACTACCGCATCCGCCCGCTGCAGGCCGGAATGCGCCTGCTGATCTGCTCCGACGGCCTGACCAAGGAGCTCACGGCGTACGGCATCCGTCATTTCCTCATTTCCAACCCGCGGGCGGATGACGCGGCGGAGGCACTCCTGGACGCGGCCCTCGACAACGGCGGTCGGGACAACGTCACCGTGATCGTGCTCGACGTTCTCGCCGTCGAAGACTCCTCAGCAACCGAAGACACCGCAGCAGCCGAAGGGTCCGTACCCCCAGAGTTGGGGTGATTCCCCGGCCCCGGTTCGGGAAATCCCGTGCCTAGACTTAAAACCACGCCCGTCGATAAACCTGGTCGCCGGCATGGGTCCACGCACGAGATGCATCGATGACACGGGAGGCGACAATGGCCAGACGCTTACCGTCGACGCCCCCGAACCTGCCCGGGTTCTCCTACCTGCGCGTGCTCGGTTCCGGCGGTTTCGCCGACGTCTTCCTTTATGAGCAGAACATGCCCCGGCGTCAGGTCGCGGTCAAAGTGCTGCTGGCGGAGATCGTCAACGACCACGTTCGCCAGCTGTTCCAGGCCGAAGCCAATCTGATGGCCCAGCTCAGCTCGCATCCGTCCATCCTGACGGTCTTCCAGGCGAGCGTCTCCGCCGACGGGCGACCGTATCTGGTGATGGAGTACTGTTCCTCCACCCTCAGTCAGAGCTATCGCGTCGAAGCGCTCTCGGTGCCGGAGACCCTGCGGGTGGGAATCAAGATCGCCAGCGCCGTCGAAACGGCGCACCGGGCCGGAGTGCTCCACCGGGACCTCAAACCCTCCAACATCCTCGTCACCGCGTACGGACACCCGGTGCTGTCCGACTTCGGAATCGCCGCCACGCTCGGCGAGGCCGAGAATTCCGACGCGATCGGGCTCTCCATCCCCTGGTCGGCGCCCGAGGTGCTGCTGAACGAGATCTCCGGCTCGGTGGCCTCCGAGGTGTGGTCGCTCGGCGCCACGCTCTACTCCCTGCTGGCCGGCCGCTCGCCGTTCGAATTGCCCGGTGCGGACAACGGCTCGGCCCAGATCATGGGCCGGATCCAGAAGGCCGGGATTCCCCCGCTGAACCGCACCGATGTGCCCGGCCGGCTCGAACTGATCCTCGCCAGGGCGATGTCCCGGCGCCCGGAACTCCGGCAGCCCAGCGTGCTGGAACTCATCCGTGAGCTGCAGTCGGTCGAGGCGGAGCTGGGGCTCGCGCAGACCCGCCTCGAGGTCGCGGTGGACGACTGGGCGACGAGCACGCTCGCGGACCAGGACGACAAGACCCGGATCACGGCCATCAACTCGATCGACGCCTACGCCGGGCGCCGGCGCCGGAAGCCCGTCCCGGCCGGCGCCGCACCGCGGTCCACGACCAGGGCCGGAACGGGCAGCGGCACACCGGGGGACACCGTGACGACCCTGCCCCGCACGCGCAAGCGAGCGCTCACGCTCGTGGCGCTGCTCACGGCGGCGGTGCTCATCCTCGGGCTGGCCGCGACGGCGGTCGCCTTCCTCATGCGCGACTCCGGGAACGCGATCCCCGGCGTCAGCGATGTGTCCGGCGAACTCCGCAACGGGACGGTCGTCTTCAGCTGGCCCGACCCGGGGGTCAGGGACGGCGACAACTTCGTGGTCGCCCTCCGCACCGGCGAGAGCAGCATCCAGCGCGGAACGGAATTCGCGGTCGACCCGCAGGGCGAGGAGCGGGTCTGTGCGACCGTGTCCGTCAGCCGGGACGGCCAGGCCGGCACTCCGAGCGGCGAGAAATGCGTCGACACCACCGGTGGCGGCCCGTGATCCGTCGGTGGCTCTCCGCCCACCGTTCCCTGTTCGTCACCACGCTCAGCGGCACCGTCGTGGTCGCCGTCATCGCCGCCGTGGCGATCGTCTCCGGCGGCTACACGGCCCAGCGCCTCGACCTCGGCGACGCCGCCGTCTGGGTGACGAACGAGACCCGGCAGGTCGTCGGTCGGGCCAACACGGCGGTGTTCGAGCTCAACACCGTCGTCACCGCCGGGAGCGGGAACCTCGATGTCGTGCAGCAGGGCGCCACCGTCCTGGTGCTCGATCGCGGCAACAGCGCGCTCGACATCCTCGACCCCGCGACCGCGGAGGTCGCCGACAGCGTGGCGCTGCCGCCCACCGCGCCCACCGTGTTCCTCGCGGGGGACCGAGCGGTGATCGCGTCGGATGGCAACGTCTGGAACGTGCCCGTCAGCCGCCTGGACGGCTTCGACGCGGCCGCGGAACCCACGCTGGCCTTCGGCGCCGGATCCGTCGTCAGCGTGGACGCCGACGGGGTGCTGTACGCGTTCACCCCGTCCACCGGCGAGCTGTCCCGGGTGGACCTGCTCACCGCCGGTACTGTCACGGACACTCTCACCCTGGCCGCGGGCGCACCGGAAGACCGCTACCAGCTGACCAGCGTCGACGACCGGTGGGCACTGCTGAACGAGTCGACCCGTCGCCTGCACCTCGAGAGCGGCGAGGTCGACCTGACCGGGATCATCCGTTCGGGGGACGGGCCACTGCTGGCCCAGCCGAGCGTGCGCGGCGACCGGGTGCTCGTCTCCCACCGGGAGGGGCTCGTTTCCGTGAGCCTCGAGGGCGGACCGCCGGCCGCGGTGGTCACCGGTCGCAGTGGGGCCGCTGCCGCCCCCGCGTCGGATGAGGCCTGCTCCTACGCGGCCTGGGCCGACGGCACCGTCTGGCGCCAGTGCGCGAACGACCCCGCCGACGGCACAACGGCCACTCTGACCGGCCTCGCCGGGGACGCCCGGCTCTCGTTCCGCCGGAACGGCACCGGCCTGGTGCTGAACGACGCGCGAGACGGCGCGGCTTGGGCGGTGCAGCAGGGCAACGAACTGATCGACAACTGGGCCGACCTGATCGACGCCGACCAAAACCAGCAGCAGGTCGAGCAGAACACGGATGACGCCACCCCGGAGTACGAGAAATCCCAGGCTCCCCCGGTCGCCGTCGACGACGAATTCGGGGCCAGGCCCGGCCGAACCGTGACGCTCCCGGTCCTGCTCAACGACTTCGACCCCAACGGCGATGTGCTGGTGATCGACGCGGTGACCCCGTTGCCGGCCGAAACCGGCCGGCTCGCCCTCGTCGGGAACACCCAGCAGGTGCAGCTCGCGCTGACACCGGAGGCCACCGGCACGGTGAGTTTCGGCTACACGATCAACGACGGGCGCGGGGGAAGCGCCTCGGCGACGGTGACTCTCACCCTGCGCGGCGACGACGAGAACTCAGCCCCCGTGCAGGCCCGCACCACCAGCACGACCGTGCGGGCGGGCGGGCGGGTGACCAGCCAGGTGCTCGGCGACTGGGTCGACCCGGACTCCGACCCCTTCTACCTGACCGCAGCGACGATCCCCGCGCCCGACCTGGTCAGCTTCACGCCGGCCGGCAGCGTCGTCTACACGGATGCCGGAACCGAGGCCGGTGCCAAACAGGTCACCCTGTCGGTCACGGACGGCCGGGACACCGGCACCGGATCGCTCTCGGTCACGGTGCGGCCGAGCGGGTCGGTCCCGATCGTCGCGGAATCCTTCGTGGTCCTGGCCACCGCCGGCAGCGAGGTCACCGTGGTGCCGCTCGAACACGCCCGCGGCGGCTCGGCGCCCCTCCGGCTGAGCAGCGTGCCGGCCAAACCCGATGCGACCATCACCGCCGACTACGACGGCGGCAGTTTCCGGTTCGAGAGCGCCGTGGTGGGCGTGCACGAGGTCGAATACGCCGTCACGGACGGCCAGCTCACCGGGACCGGTCGGATCCGGGTGGAGGTCGCCCCCGCGCCCGACGCCAACACCGCGCCGGTCACGGTGCCGCACACGGCCTTCATCCGCGGCCAGCAGGCCACCCTGGTCGATGTGCTGGCCACCGACTCCGATCCCGCCGGCGGTGTTCTGCTGGTGACCGGCACGATGGATGTCCCCGCCGACAGCGGCCTCCGGGTCGAGATCCTCGACCAGCGGATCCTGCGGGTGACCCTGACGCAACCGCTCGAGAACGCGACGGCCGTCTTCGGCTACCGCGTCAGCAACGGCCTCGCCGAGGCGACCGGCACGGTCACCGTGATCGAGATCCCGCCGCCGGCGCAGAAGCAGGCTCCCATCGCGGTGCCGGACACGGTCTCGGTGCGGGTGGGCGATGCCATCGACATCCCGGTGCTGGCCAACGACGAGCACCCGGACGGCGACACGCTCACCCTCGATCCGACGCTGGCGACCCCGCTACCGGCCGGTTCCGGCCTGCTCTTCGCCGCCGGAACGAAGCTGCGCTTCCTGGCGCCGAAGACGGCGGGGAACTTCACGGCCGTCTACCGGGTCAACGCGCCGGATGGCCAGTTCGCCAACGCCGAGGTGCGGATCGCGGTTCGGGAAGCGGACCCTGATTCGAACAACCCGCCCGTGCCGAAGACGGTGACCGCCCGCGTGCTCGCCGGCGACACGGTGAGCATCCCGATCCCGCTGTCCGGGATCGACCCGGACGGGGACTCCGTGCAGCTGGTCGGCCAGGAGACCAATCCGGAGAAGGGGTCGGTCACCATCCGTGGCGCCGATTCGATCGAGTACACGGCGGGGGAGTACTCGGCCGGCACGGACACGTTCACCTATTCGGTGGTCGACGCCCTCGGCGCCCGCGCCGTCGGCAGCGTGCGCGTGGGCATCAGCCCCCGCCTGGACGGTGCGCGGAACCCGGTCGCGGCCCCCGACGAGGTCGCCGTCCGCCCCGGCAGCACGGTCGCCGTGCGGGTGCTCGGCAACGACTCCGATCCCGACGGCGGAGACCTGACCATCACCCGGGTCGAGGCGACCGGCACCGCAGGTTCCCGCGGGCGCGCCGTCATCGACGGTGACGTCGTCTCCGTCAGAGCACCGGCGCAGGAGGGGCGCTACGGGTTCATCTACGAGATCCAGAACGCGCGGGGCGGCACGAGTTCGACCTTCCTCACCGTCGTGGTGCGCGCGGACGCCCCGCTCTCCAAACCGGACGCCCGTGACACCCACGTTGCACTCTCCGATGTGCTCGACGCCCGCGGCACGATCGACGTCGACGTCCTCGCCAACGTCTTCTTCGCGGACGGCCCGGTCAAGAGCCTGGGGCTGAGCGTGCCGGCGAGCTTCTCGGGCGTCGCCGAGGTGACGGATGCCCGGCGCATCCGGGTCAGCGTCGGCGACGCCGGCCAGATCATTCCCTTCTCCGTGAGCAACCCGGATGACCCGAGCATCGTGTCCTACGCCTTCATCTGGGTGCCGGGCACCGACGACGCCCTGCCCCAGCTACGCAAGGGCGCCCCGAGACTGACCGTGTCGAGCGAGTCCCTGCTCAGCATCGACATCAACGACTACGTCGTCGCGGTCGGCGGCAAGAAGGTGCGCCTGACCGACCGGAGCCTGGTGCAGGCCACCCACGCGGACGGCGCCGACCTGGTCAGCTCCGATTCCGCCCTCGCCTACACCAGCGCCGACCAGTATTACGGGCCGGCCTCGATCTCGTTCGAGGTGACCGACGGTGCCGGCGCGGCCGACCCGGACGGGCGCACCGCGACGATCGTGCTGCCCATCACGGTTACCCCCCGCAAGAATCAGCCGCCCGCCTTCGACGGCGCCGTGCTGGACCTCGAGCCGGACCAGACGAAGGTCATCGACCTGACCAGGCTCACCTCCTACCCGTATCCGAAGGACCAGGCCGAACTGGCCTACACGGTGCTCGAACCGCTCCCGACCGGGTTCACCTATTCCCTCGACGGCCAGCAGCTGACCCTCCGAGCCGCGGAATCCACGCCGAAGGGCGACCGGAGCGCGATCACCATCGGCGTGCGCGACAGCGTCACCGCGGGCAAGGCGGGCCGGATCGACCTGGGCGTGGTCGCCTCCACTCGACCGCGGGCGATCCCGGTCGCCGACACGGCCATCGCCCCACGCGGACGCACCACCGTCGTCGACGTCCTCGCGAACGACGACGCTACGAACCCCTTCCCGGCGGTGCCGCTGCGGGTCGTCGCCGTGCGCGGCCTCGACGGCGGCAGCGTCCCCCGCGGAGTGACGATCACGCCCAGCGCCGACAAGAGCAGGCTCACGGTCGTGGTGGCCCAGGACGCGGCGCCGGCGGACACGAACCTCCAATACCAGGTCGCCGACGCCACCGGAGACCCGAACCGCTACGCCTGGGGCACGGTGCGGATCTCGGTACAGGACAAGCCCGACGCGCCGACCGGCGTGCGCGTGACCGGCTTCGCCGACCGCGGACTGTCCGTGGCCTTCAACCCGGGCGCCTTCAACAACTCAGCCATCACCGGTTACGAGATCACCCTGCTCGACGCGTCCTCCGGCGCCCCCCTCGGCACCACCCCCTGCCAGGCCACGACCTGCGAGGTGGCGACCCCCGGCAACGGGCAGGGCAACGCCCTGCGGGTGTCCGTCGCCGCCCGCAACGCCATCGGCCTGTCCGACCCGGCCGTGCTCGCCGACCGGGTCTGGTCCGACGTGGTGCCGCCCGCTCCGACCGGGCTGGCCGCCGAACCGCTCGACGGCGGGTTGCGCCTGCGCTGGAACACCGTGGCGGCGCAGGGCGGCGGGACGGCCATCCGTGGCTATGAGGTGACCGTGGGCGGAACCGGCCGCGGCGAAACCAGCGCGTCCGGGGCCGACTGCGGCGCGACCTCGTGCAGCATCGTCGTCACCGGACTGACCAACGGAGCGAACACGGAATTCACCGTGAGCGCCCGCAACGACGCCTACCCCGCCCTGGCCGGCTGGAGCAGCGCCTCGGGTGCGGGAACGCCGTTCGGACCCGCCCGGGCCGGAGCGATCTCCGCGAACGCGACGGATTCCAGCGGCTCGGTGGCGCTCACCTGGGACCCGTTCGATGGCCGGGGCGACGCGATCGACGGCTACGTCGTGCAGCGGCTGAGCGCGGACCAGGTGCCCACCGGGGCCCAAGCCTGCAGCGTGTCCAGTCCGGCGCCGGGCACGCTCAAAGCGCCCACGCAGGGCGGAATCGTCGCCGAACAGAAGATCCTCAGCGGCGCGACGACCTCGGCCACCTTCGACAACCTGCTCACCGACAACGGCCGGTACTACTTCATCGTGTGGGGCTACAACCGGGCCGGCTGCGCGCCGACGGACGTGGTGAGCGCCCTTGTGCGCCAGGCTCCGGGGCCCGTCACCGACGTGCAGAGCTCGATGGCGGCGCGAGGCGACGCCTGGGACCTGCGCGTCGACGGGGTCAGCCCGAGCGCCGGCATCAGGGAGTACAACCTCCGGGCGGTCGACGGGTCCGGCAACGGGGTCCCGGGCAGCCAGGTCACCTTCGGCGGGTCGGGCTGGCCCCGGGAACTGCTGGGCCTCCCGTTCGGGCAGACGGTCCGGTACCAGGTGCAGGCCTGTTCGCCCTGGGGTACCTGCGGGCCCTGGTCCGGAACCTACTCGGCGCCGGAGGCATCCGTCAGGTTCACCGTCACCGGGCTCGCCTACGACCCGGTCACGGGCGTGTTCGGCTGGACCAACGGGCCGGACAACAACGGGATCGG
Source organism: Cryobacterium shii (assembly GCF_004402595.1). GTDB lineage: Bacteria > Actinomycetota > Actinomycetes > Actinomycetales > Microbacteriaceae > Cryobacterium > Cryobacterium shii. The sequence goes on from NZ_SOFY01000021.1 coordinate 34,279, forward strand.
CGCCGACTACACCTGCTCCGTGCGCGGTGACCCCGCCTCCTCCACCCGGGGCGGACCGAACTCCTGCGCCCTGGCCGCGCCCGCGCCGGCCGGCACGGTGCGCCTCACGGTGACCGTCAACGGCCACGCCTACAACTACGATCAGTGATTCCGACGAAAGTGACCACCCGATGACGATGACCCCGCAGCAGGCCGCTCAGTTCGCCGATGTGTTCGAGCGCCTGGTGAACGGGGTCGAGCAGGTGCTGCTCGGCAAACACCACGTCATCAAGATGGCGTTCACCGCCCTGCTCAGCGGCGGCCACCTGCTGCTCGAAGACGTGCCGGGAACGGGCAAGACCTCCCTGGCCAGGGCCATCGCGCAGAGCGTGCGCGGCACCAGCAACCGGGTGCAGTTCACCCCGGACCTGCTGCCGGGCGACATCACCGGGGTGAGCATCTACGACCAGCGCAGCGGGACATTCGAATTCCACCGCGGGCCGATCTTCGCCAACATCGTGCTGGCGGACGAGATCAACCGGGCCAGCCCGAAGACCCAGGCCGCCTTGCTCGAGGTGATGGAGGAGGAGCAGATCACGGCCGACGGGGTCACGCACCCCGTCGCATCCCCCTTCATGGTGATCGCCACCCAGAACCCGATCGAGCAGGCCGGAACCTACCGGCTGCCCGAGGCTCAGCTCGACCGGTTCATCATGAAATCCTCGATCGGCTACCCCGACCACGCCTCGACGATCCGCATTCTCGAGGGGGCCGGCCAGCGCGCGCACGAGGCCACGGTCCCGGCGGTGGTCTCGGCACAGACCGTGATCGAGCTCGCGGCCCTCGCCCGCACGGTCTTCGTCGACGCCACCGTCAACGACTACGTGGCCCGCCTGATCGACGCCACGCGCACCAGCCCCGAGGTACGCCTGGGCGCCAGCGTGCGCGGCGCCCTGGCGCTGGTACGCACCGCGAAGACCCTCGCGGCCGCCAACGGCCGCCACTACGTCATCCCCGACGACGTCAAGGAACTGGCCGAGGCGGTGCTCGCCCACCGCCTGGTCCTCGACCCGGAAGCCGAGTTCGACGGGGTCACGCCGTCCAGCGTGATCGCCCGGATCCTGATCGAGACCCCGCCGCCCAGTGACAGGCAGGCTGCGTGACCCAGCGGATGCCCGGCGAGGGAAGGTTCGGCCGGTTCACTCCGCGCCGGCCCCGCCCGGTGTCCCACGACGGCCTCCTGGCCGAGGGTGTGTCGCGTGGGATGCGCGCCGCCCGGAGGTCCGGCACCGGCGCCTCCGTCGCGGGCGGGTTCATCTCGGCCGTCGTCACCCCGCTCGGCTGGTGCGTCCTGGGTGTCCTCGCCGCCTCCCTGCTGTTCGGCTATGCCCTGGGCTGGACGGAACTCGTCGTCATCGGCTGGACCGCCGTGGTGCTGGTCGGGGCAGCGCTCAGTTTCCTGATCGGCCGGAACGCGTACGAGATCCACCTGTCCCTGTCGGTCGACCGGGTGGTCGTCGGGGCACGCGTTCCCGGCGAGGTGAGCGTGCTGAACCCGACCCGTCAGCGGCTGCCGGGCGTGGGCGTGGAGGTTCCGGTCGGATCCGGGCTGGCCGAGTTCGCGATGCCGAGTATCGCGCGCGGCGGCAGCTTCGAGGACCTGTTCATCGTTCCCACCCTCCGGCGCGGGGTGATCCCGATCGGTCCCGTGCGCACGGTACGCGCCGACCCGCTCGGGCTGCTGCGCCGGGAGATCGTCTGGGCCGAGCGGGTCGAGCTGTTCGTGCACCCGCGCACCCTGTCGATCCCGAGCATGAGCACGGGATTCATCCGTGACCTCGAGGGCAACCCGACCAGGGACCTGACCAACAGCGACGTGTCCTTCCATGCGCTCCGCGAGTACGTGGCGGGCGATGAGCGGCGCAGCATCCACTGGAAGAGCACCGCGAAAACTGGCCGCTACATGGTGCGTCAATACGAGGAATCCCGCCGCAGCCACCTGATGGTGGCCTTGAGCCTGTTCGTGGGGGACTTCGCGACCGAGGACGAGTTCGAAATGGCCGTCAGCGTCGCCGGCTCCCTCGGCGTGCGGGCCATCCGTGATGCCCGCACCGTGTCCGTCGTGGCCAGCGCGCCGACACCGGACCTCGCCCGGCGCGGCGCTCCGGCGCTCCGGCCGCTGAGCACACTCACCCGCACCCGGCTGCTCGACGATCTCAGCCGGGTCGAGACATCCGACCGGATGATGCACGTCGGGGCCCTGGCCAAGGCCGCGGCCGACACGGTCGCGGGCATCTCCGTGGCCTTCCTGGTCTGCGGCTCGGCCGTCACCCTGTCCCAGTTGCGCACCGCAGCGAATCGCTTCCCGGCGGGGGTCGAGGTCGTGGCCGTGGTGTGCGACCCGGAAGCCGTCCCCAGCCTCAAGCGCGTGGCCGAGCTCAGCGTGCTCCGGATCGGCTTCCTCGAGGACCTGCCGCACAGCCTCGCCCGATCGCTGGCGGCATGAGCGCCCGCGCCGCCGTCCGCGCCGCCGTCCGCTCCGGCGCCCGCAGCGCCCGCCCGGGCTGGCGTTTCACGGTCGGGAACACCGTCGGGCTGTTGCTGGCGACCGCCGCGGCCGCCACAGCCCTCTGGCCGGTCTACCGCAGCCGTGAATTCGTCGTACTCGTGGGCGTCACCTTCGCCCTGGGGGCCGTGACCGCGATCCTCGGTGCGGTGTTCCGCTGGCCGGCCTGGCTGGTGGCCCTGGCCACGATCGCCGTTTACGTCATCGCAGGCGTGCCACTGGCCATCCCCGGCCAGGCGGTGCGGGGCATCCTTCCGACCGGAACCGGTCTGCTCGAGCTGGTCTCCGCGACCGCGCTGAGCTGGAAGCAGCTCGTCACGATCGTGCTGCCGGTCGGGTCCTACCAGACCCTGCTCGTGCCCGCCTTCATTCTCGTTCTACTCAGCACCGTGATCGGCCTCTCCGTCGCCCTGCGCGCGCGGATCGGCGAACTCGGCGCGCTCGCCCCGGCGGCGCTGTTCATCGCCGGCATCGGCCTCGGACCCACCGTCCCGTCCGCCCCGATCGCCACCGGCCTCGCGCTCTTCGTCGTGCTCCTGTTCTGGCTGCTCTGGTTCCGCGCCGTGCGCCGCGGAGCCGTGGTGCGCCTGGTCGCGCAACAGTCGCGCCGAACGACCGCGTCGACGGCGGATCGCCGTTTCGCGGCGGTCCGCGGACTGGTCGGCGCCAGCGTCATCGTCGCCGTGGCGGTGGCCGCGGGCACGGCGGCCGCGATCGCGCTCCCGGCATCCGCTCCACGTGACGTGCTGCGCGCACGCGTGCAGCAGCCGTTCGACCCGCGGGACTACCCGAGCCCGCTGAGCGAGTTCCGCAGCTATCTTCAGCCCGCCCGAGCCGAGGCCGCACTGCTCGAGGTCGCGGGCCTGCCCGAGGGAGGGCGGCTGCGACTGGCCACCCTCGACGGGTACGACGGCGTCGTGTACTCGGTCGGCAGCGAGCAGGTGAGCAGCGCCTCCGGATCGTTCACGCGCCTGCCCGACCGCCTCGACCAGTCCCGGATCGATGGCGACCAGGTGACCCTGGCCGTCACGATCGACGGCTACACCGGGGTGTGGGTGCCCGGGGCGGGCCAGCTGGAACGGATCCGGTTCAGCGGCCCGACGAGCAGTGCGCGCTCAGACTCGTTCTTTTACAACGACAACAGCGGCACGGCCGCGGTGCTGACCGGGCTGGCCCGGGGCGACAGTTATCGCAGCGTCGGCGTGGTCCCGCGGTCGCCGGATGCGCTGGCCGGCCTGCGCCCGGGCCCCGCCGTCCTGCCGCCGCTCAGCGTCCTCCCGGACGAACTCGAACAGGCCCTGGCTGGCTATGTGAACGCCGAAGACGCCCCCGGCGTGCAACTCCAGTCGATGCTGGACGGGCTCCGAGCGGACGGCTACGTCAGCCACGGCGTCGGCGCGGACGAGCCGGTCAGCCGGTCGGGGCACGGAGCCGACCGGATCAGCCAGCTGTTCACCGACCAGCCCATGCTCGGCGACGCCGAACAGTATTCCGTGGCGGCGGCTCTGATGGCACGGCGGCTCGGTTTCCCGGCCCGGGTCGTGGTCGGCTTCGTTCCCCGCAGCGGAGACGGAGCCGGGGCCGACGCGACCGGCACGGTCACCGTCGTGGGGTCCGACCTCTCGGCCTGGATCGAGGTGCAGTCCACGACCGGCTGGGTCACGCTCGATCCGAACCCTCCGCTGCGCGACATCCCGGCGAAGCAGCCCGACGACCCCACCGTGGTGTCCCGGCCGCAAACCGTGGTGCCACCGGCCATTCCGGAGATCGCGGAACAGCGGGACCCGGCCCCGCCCGAGAACTCGGTCGAGGACCCGCCGGCACCGCTCAGCCCCTTCCTCGCCTTCCTGCTCGCCGCGGCGAAAGTGGCCGGTTGGAGCCTGCTCGGCCTGGCCGTCGTGCTCTCGCCCTTCCTGCTCATCATCGCGGCCAAGGCCCGGCGCCGCCGGCTTAGACGCACCCGTCCGGCGCCCCTGGACCGGATCCGGGGCGGTTGGCGCGAATTCGCCGACGCCGCGCTCGACCATGGCATCTCGGTGCCGGCGGGGGCGACCCGCACCGAACTGGCCCGAACCGTGGGCGGGATGCGGCCACTGGTGTTCGCCGCGGCGGTCGACCGGGCGGTTTTCGCCCCGGACCGGCCGGGCAGTGCCACCGCCGACGAGGTGTGGCTGTTGGTCGCCGAACATCGCCGTGACCTCAACGCGGGGAAGAAGCGCCTCGCCCGGCTGCGAGCCCTCGTCTCCCTGCGGTCACTGGGTCGCTACGCTGGAGGGGCATCCGTTCGACGGTCGGCCCCACGAGGGGGAGGCCGCGGCCCGGGAGGAGTCGGTTCGTGAACTGCCGGATCTGTGGGGCACAGCTGCCCGTCGGCGCCATGTTCTGTGGCGAATGCGGCAGCTCGAGCACGGCAACCCCGAAGACCCGCAAACGGTCAGACCCTCGGCCCAGCGACACCACCATCATCCAGCCGCTGCCGCCGCAGCGGGTCGTGATCTCCGTCCCGATCGGCGCCGACGGGCGCCTCGGGGCGCCGCCGGTCCCGGCTCCGGTCCCGGTCCCGGCTCCGGCTCCCGTTCCAACCACCGCTCCCGTCCCGGCTCCCGTTCCGGCTCCGGTTCCCGTTCCGGCTCCGGTTCCCGTTCCGGTTCCGGTTCCCGTTCCGGTTCCGGTTCCGGTTCCGGTTCCCGTTCCGGTTCCGGTTCCGGTTCCGGTTCCGGTTCCCGTTGCGACTCCCGCCCCGGCGCCCGCGCTGTTCGTGCTCCAGTTCAGCACCGGCGAGACCGTCTCGGCAAACGGGACGGGGCTGGTCGGCCGCCGGCCTCTTCCTCAGCCGGCCGAGCACTTCGATCTGCTGGTGCAGGTCAACGACCTCGGCCGTTCCGTGTCCAAGAGTCACCTCGAATTCGGGCAGCACGACGGCGAATTCTGGATCAGTGACCGCTTCTCGGGCAACGGCACCATCATCCGTCGCCCGGACGCGGTCTCGGTCCGGTGCGAACCGGGCCGCCGCTACCTCGTGCCCCGCGGCTCGCGGGTCGACCTCGCCGACCAGTTCTTTATCCTCAACTAGCGAGTCCCCGAACCAATTCGACGGAGATTTTGCCCAAATCAGGCCCGTACGCCCACGAATAGCTGTTTTAACGGAGAATCTCCGTCGAATTGGTTACAGGGTCGACACGGTGGCCCGACTCGGGGTGAGCCTGCGCGGGCGGGGCGGCCGGTTCCTCCCCAGCAGGCGGGGGCGGCGAGAGTGCACGGATGCCGCCTCGGCGCGAGCCGGGGATTCGCCCGGGTGCTGAGCTTGCCGGGTGATCCGAGCCCAGGTACCCCTGACCCTCCCGCCCCGGGCGGCTGACCCTCCCGCGGCCGGGTTTCCGGTGATCGCGAGCCTGGCGCCGCTGGCCGTGGCCGGCATGATCTGGATGATCACCGGCTCGGCCTTCGTTTTGCTGTTCGCCATCCTCGGGCCGGTGATCGCTGTGGCGAGCATGCTCGACGCCCGTCGCACGAATCGTCGGGGCCGGCGCCGGGCCGCGACCGACGAGAGAGAGGCCCTTGCGGCCCTGCGGACGGAAATCTCAGTGCGGCACGATCTCCTGCGCCACGACCGGTGGCAGCGCACCCCCACCGCGGACAGCCTCGCGGTCGCCCCGAACCCGGGAGCGGTGGGCACGGGTACCGACGGGCTGGTCGCCCTGGGCTCCGGCCCGGTGGAGAGCGGCCTCCGGCTGGAAGGAGGGGCCGGCCTGGACGAACACCGCGAGCTGCGGGACACGGCCGCCACTCTGGCAGACGCTCCGATCACCGCCGAGGCGGTTGCGGGCATCGGCATCGCCGGTCCGCTCCCGCTGACGCGTGCGCTGGCCCGCGGGCTCCTGGTGCAACTGGTCTGCGGGCTGCCGCCCGACCAGATCGTGCTGGCCGTGCCGCCGGGCACCGGCTGGTCCTGGGCGCGGGCGCTGCCTCAGGGTACCCCCGGGGCGGCCCCCCGTCCGGAAATTCTGGTCTGCGAGGCTCCGGCTCAGCCCGCCCCGGCCCCGGCCGGCTCCCGGATGATCCTCGCTCTCGCCCCTACGCCGGGCGAACTTCCCTGGGGCTGCGACACCATCGTGCGGGTGCACGGTCCGGGCCGGGCCGAGATCCTGCGGTCCGGGCGGCACGCCCGGGGGCTGGGATTCCAGCCCGAACTGGTCAGCGTCGAACAGGCCGCCTCGGTCGCCGCACGACTGCGCGAGCGCGCCGCGGCGGCCGGGCTGGGCCGCAGGCAACCGTCGGTTCCCGCCACGGTTCGCCTGTCCGATCTCCCCGGCCACCGAGTCTCTGGCACCCGTCCCGTGCTCGAACCGGGCCGGGGCGACGGCCCCGGACCGAGCTTTCCGGCCGGGCTGAGCTGCCCGGTCGGATTGGCGATGCACGGCGAGGTGTCGCTGGACCTGGTCGGCGCCGGACCGCACGCCGTGGTCGGCGGCACCACGGGCAGCGGCAAGAGCGAGCTGCTCGTGACCTGGGTCGCCGCGATGGCGGCGGCGTTCGTGCCGAGCGAGGTGACGTTCCTGCTGGTCGATTTCAAGGGCGGCGCCGCGTTCGCGCCGCTCGGCGCCCTGCCGCACTGCGTGGGACTGATCACCGACCTCGACGGGCGCCAGGCCGCCCGGGCGCTGGCCAGCCTGGCCGCCGAACTGCGCCACCGCGAACGCGTGCTCCGCGGTGCCGGCGCCCGCGACCTGGTCGAGCTGGGGAAGAGAGGCGGGGCCGCGGCGCTCCCGCGACTCGTGATCGTGGTGGACGAATTCGCGACCATGCTCACGGCTTTCCCCGAGCTGCATGCGCTCTTCGTCGACATCGCCGCCCGGGGCCGGTCGCTGGGAGTTCACCTCATCCTCTGCACGCAACGCCCGAACGGCGTCGTCCGCGACGCCCTCCTGGCCAACTGCACCCTGCGGATATCCTTGCGGGTCAACAACCGCGCCGACAGCGTGGCCGTGCTGGGAACGGATGCCGCGGCGGCGCTGTCCGCCGAACACCCGGGACGCTGCCTGATCGCCACCGCGGCGGGCGCGCCGGTGCTCTGCCAGATCGCCACGACCTCGGAGAGCGAGATCCGCGCCATCGCCGACCGGGTCCTCGACCACGTCGACGGCGCGCCAGCCCTGGACGGACCCGCCCCGCGGCGACCGTGGCTCGACGTGCTGCCGGTCACGGTGACCCGCGAGGATATTTGGGCGGTGGAGGCCGCCAATGCTGCGGAGTCCGCCGAGTCCGCCGAGTCCGCCGAGTCCGCCGAAGATGCAGAGTCCGCCCCGTCCACCTCGCCGGGACGGGCGCCGGAATCCCGACCAGGCCCCGGACCGACGTCTCTGCTGGGGTTGCTCGACGAACCCGAGCGGCAGCGCTACCGGGTGGCCCGCTACCAGCCGTTCCTCGGCGGAAACCTGCTCGTGCTCGGCGCTTCCCGCGCCGGCAAGACCGGCGTGCTGGCATCCCTGGCCGAGCAGTCTGCGTCCGCGCCGGACGCACCGTGCCAGGTTGAATTCGTCCCGCCGCACGTCGAGGGAGTGTGGGACGCCCTCGACCGTGCTCGGCGCCTCCTCGACAGCGACGTCGGTCCGGCCGGGCGCCTGCTGCTGATTGACGACTTCGATTCCGTCTACGCCCGCTGGGATCAGGACTACCGCCCGGCCGCGCTCGAGTTGCTGGCCGGACTGCTCCGCGACGGCGGAGAAGGCGGGCTGCGGGTCGTCGTCGCCGCCCAACGGCTTGCCGGGGCGTTGCAGGTGCTGCCCTCCTTGTGCCAGAACAGGCTGCTCCTGCGGCTCGCCGATGTGGCCGAACACGTCGGGGCCGGGGGAACGGCAGCCTCGTTCGACGACACAATGCCGGCGGGCGGAGGCACGTGGCAGGGCCACCGCATCCAGCTCCTCTGCCCGGAACCGGGCGCCGTGGCCCGCTGCGTGGCACTCGCGGCCCGCGGCGCCGAGGCGGGAGTCGCCGAGCACCTCGCCACGGGGCCCGACCGCACACTGCTTGTGGTTTCGGGTTCCCCGCCCCGCACGGCCGCTGCGTTCCGGGCCGCCGGTGGCGCCGAAATCGTGGATCTCGGCCGAATGACGGATGCCTCGCAACTGCGGGCGACGCTTCCCGGGGCCGGAACCGTCTTCGTCGGTGACGTGGACGCGTGGCAGACGCACTGGTCCCTGCTCGCGTCCCTCAAGCCGCGCGCGGAACTCGTGTTCGACGGCTGCAGCCTCGCCGACTACCGGATGATCAGCCGCCGGCGGGACCTGCCGCCGCCGCTCGCTCCCGGACGGGGGCGGATGTGGGCGATCCGCCCGGATGGAACGGTGCGCCGGGCCGTGCTGCCGGCGGGCTCGTGACGGGCGACGCGGGAGAGGGAAGACGCGGGAGAGGGAAGACGCGGGAGAGGGAAGACGCGGGAGAGGGAAGACGCGGGAGAGGGAAGCGGAGGACCGGGCAGGCCCGGGTCAGCCGAGCGCGTCCGAGAGCGCGCGCAACTGAAGCCCGTGGGCGCTGGCCACCGGGGCGCTGGTGACCAGCCCGCCGACCGTGTTCAGGCCCAGGGCGAGCGCGGCATCCGCGAGCACGGCATCCTTCCAGCCCCGGTTCGCGATCATGCGCACATAGGGCAGGGTCGCGTTCGTGAGGGCGTAGGTCGAAGTGTTCGGCACGGCGCCGGGCATATTGGCGACACAGTAGAACAGCGACCGGTGCACCATGAACGTGGGGTCCGCGTGCGTCGTCGGGTGGGAGTCGGCGAAGCATCCGCCCTGATCGACCGCGATGTCCACGAGCACACTCCCCGGCTTCATCCGGGAAACGAGTTCGTTGCTGACCAGCTTCGGGGCTTTCGCCCCGGGGATCAGCACCGAGCCGATGACCAGGTCGGAGTCGAGGAGCGCCTTGTCGATCTCGTAGCTGTTGGAGGCGATCGTCTGCACGCGGCCGAAGTACAGGGCGTCGAGTTCGCGCAGACGGAACAGGTTGGTGTCGAGCACCGTGACCTGCGCGCCGAGCCCGAGTGCGACCTGCATGGCTGCCGTGCCGGCCACACCGCCGCCGAGCACGGTGACCCGTGCCGGGTGGGTGCCCGGCACGCCGGGGACGAGCAGGCCCGGGCCGCCATTGGGCTTGAGCATCGCGTTGGCGCCGACGATGGGGGCGAGGCGACCCGCGACCTCGCTCATAGGTGCGAGCAGCGGAAGCGTGCGGTTGGGAAGCTGCACGGTCTCGTACGCGATGGCCGTGACCCCGCTCGCCAGCAGCGCGTGGGTGAGTGCCGGCTCGGCGGCGAGGTGCAGATACGTGAAAAGAAGCAGGTCGGGGCGGAAGTAGCCGTATTCGGCGGCGACGGGCTCCTTGACCTTGAGCAGCAGGTCGGCGGCGGCCCAGGCGGACGCGGCATCCGGTATGAGGGTCGCCCCGGCCGCGCCATAGCTCTCATCGGTGATGGACGAACCGAGGCCCGCCCCCGTCTGAATCAGCACCTCGTGGCCGTTGGCCACCAGATCCTGCACCCCCGCGGGCGTGATCGCGACCCGGAATTCGTTGTTTTTGACCTCTGCGGGGACTGCGACCTTCATGGTGCTCCTTCCGGCTGCTGTGGACCCCAACGTCCATGCCCGAAATCCTACCTTCGCCCAACCGCCCTTTTCGAGTGCGTTTCTGCCGGGGGAGTGCTGATTCCGTGAGAAACCGCGGCGACAATTAACGATTTGGTCACTCTTGGGTGAAGAAACGGCCGTCCTGTGCGAGTATCTAGCAACTCGCTAAGTTGTGTGTGTTAGATCCCCGCTGAAAAACGCAAGGAGACCCGAACATGTTGCCCAGGCCGTTGCCCGCCGATCCCATGATTCAGCAGCTCATCCGTCAGGCCCAGCAGGCCAAAATGGGGCGTCGCACTCTCCTGGCCGGCGCGGGCGGCGGAGCAGCCGCCCTCGCCCTCGCCGCCTGTTCCAGCGGGGGCGCCAAGAGCAAGCCCACGGCAGCTGCGGACAAATCCGCCACCAGCAAACTCGTGCGCTGGGACAACTGGGCTCTCTACATCGACGTCGACGACGCCGGCAACTACCCCACCCTCCAGGCGTTCGAGGCCGAGACCGGCATCAAGGTCGAGTACACCGAGGCGGTCGACGACAACAACACCTACTACGGCAAGGTCAAGGACCAACTGGCGCTCGGCAAGGACATCGGCGCGGACACCGTCTGCCTCACCGACTGGATGGTCGGCCGGATGATTCGGTTCGGCTACACGCAGGAACTGGACCACGCCAACATCCCCAACCTGAAGAACCTCTTCCCGTCCTTGAAAGACGTGGGATTCGACCCCGGCCGCAAGATGAGCGTGCCGTGGCAGGGCGGGTTCGCCGGCATCTGCTGGAACAAGGAGAAGCTGCCGGGTGGCCTGACCTCGGTGCAGGACCTCTGGGCCCCCGAGCTCAAGGGCCGCGTCGGCGTCCTGTCCGAAATGCGCGACACCATGGGCCTGATCATGCTCGACCAGGGCGTGGACATCTCCGGGGACTGGGGTGACGACGAGTACAACGCCGCGATCGACGAGCTGTCCAAGCAGGTCTCGGACGGCCAGGTTCGCAACATCAAGGGCAACGCCTACAAGGAGGACCTCATCAACGAGGACACCCTCGCGGCCATCGTCTGGTCGGGCGACATCGTGCAGCTCAACGCCGAGAACGGCGACAAGTGGGGCTTCTCCGTGCCGGAGAAGGGCGGCACGCTGTGGAACGACAACTTCCTGGTGCCGATCGGTGCCACCCACAAGAAGAACGTCGAGACACTGATCAACTACTACTACGACCCGGCCGTCGCGGCCGAGGTCGCGGCGTACGTGAACTACATCACGCCCGTCGTCGGAGCCAAGGAAGCCGCCATGGCGATCGACCCGGAACTCGCGAACAACCAACTGATCTTCCCGGACGAGGCCACCCTGAAAAAGGCGAAGGTCTTCCGCAACCTGTCCGGCGCCGAAGAGCAGAAGTACGACGCGGCGTTCCAGAGCATCCTGCTGGGTTCGTAGGAATGGCAACCGGCGCGTTCGCCAGCGCGGGGGCCGACCTGGAGCTGGTGGGCATCCAGAAGCGTTTCCCCGGCTTCACCGCGATCGAGCACCTCGACCTGAAGATTCCCGCGGGGTCGTTCTTCGCCCTGCTCGGCCCGTCGGGTTGCGGCAAGACCACCACCCTGCGCCTTGTCGCCGGGCTGGAGGAGCCGACGGCCGGACGGATCCTGATCGGCGGCACGGATGTCACGCACCAGAAGACGTTCCAGCGCCCGGTGAACACGGTGTTCCAGAGCTACGCCCTCTTCCCGCACATGACGGTGCTGGAGAACGTGGCGTTCGGGCTGCGCCGGCGCCGCATCGACGACCCGGTCGCCAAAGCCCATGAGGCGCTCCGCCTGGTGGAGCTGGACCACCTGGCGTCGCGCAAACCGCAGCAGCTGTCCGGTGGGCAGCAGCAGCGGGTGGCCCTGGCCCGGGCGATCGTCAACCGGCCGGCCCTGCTGCTGCTCGACGAGCCGCTCGGTGCCCTCGACCTCAAGCTCCGGCGCCAGATGCAGCTCGAGTTGAAGACCATCCAGGAGGAGGTCGGTCTCACCTTCCTGCACGTCACCCACGACCAGGAGGAGGCCATGACCATGGCCGACACCGTCGCGGTCATGAACAAGGGCCGGATCGAGCAGATGGGCGCCCCCGAAGAGCTCTACGAACTGCCGAGAACGGCGTTCGTCGCCAACTTCCTCGGCCAGTCGAACCTGTTCACCGGCCCGGTGGTCGGCAGCACCAGCGAGGCGATCTCCGTGGACGTGGCCGGGCAGCGGGTCGTGGTCCCGGCCGCCCGGGCGCACCGGCACGCCGGGGAGGTGACCGTCGGGGTGCGCCCCGAGAAGCTGAGCCTGCACGTCGAGGCACCCGCGGACGACGTCAACCGCAACATCGTGGGCCCCGGCCGGGTGGTGGACGTCTCGTTCAGCGGGGTGAGCACCCAGTATCTGGTCGAGGTGCCCGGCCTCGGCACCCTCGTCGTCTTCGCCCAGAACATGGCCTTCGGCCCGGTCGCCGGTGAGGGCGACGAGGTCTGGATGAGCTGGAACATCGAGCACGGCTTCGGACTCGACGACGACCCGTCGGACGAACCCCGTTTCGAGGCCGACACCTCCACCCGCAGCATCGCCACCCAGAAACGCGATTCCCTCCTCTCGGAGCTCGGGGGGGCCTAGATGGCATTCGCGGCCTTTGCCACCACCACCGCGCCCGAGCCGGCGGCTCGGCGCAGGAGCCCGATCGCCCTGCTCCTGCTGCTTCCGGGCATCCTGTACCTGGTCCTGTTCTTCCTCGCGCCGCTGGTGTCGCTGCTGCTGACGTCCTTCCAGAAGCCGACCGAGTTCGGCGACATCGGCCAGTTCGACTACGCCTTCAGGTGGGAGAACTACGTCGACGTGGTCCAGGCGTATTGGCCGCACATCGTGCGTTCGTTCGGCTATGCGCTGATCGCCACCGTCCTGGCCCTGCTGTTCAGCTACCCGCTGGCCTATTTCATCGGGGTGAAGGCCCGGAAATGGCCGCTGCTGCAGAGCCTCATGCTCGTGCTGGTGATCGCTCCGTTCTTCATCAGCTTCCTGCTCCGCACCCTGGCCTGGAAGCAGATCCTGTCCGACGAGTCGTTCATCATGACCTCGCTCAAGGCGCTGTCCCTGATGCCCACGGATGCCCATTTCACCGGCACCCCGATCGCCGTGATCTTCGGGATCACCTACAACTTCATCCCGTTCATGACCCTGCCGCTGTACACGACGCTCGAGCGGCTCGACCTGCGATACCTCGAAGCGGGCAGCGACCTGTACGCGCATCCGTTCGAGGTGTTCCGCAAGATCACCATCCCGCTGTCGATGCCGGGGATCGTGGCGGGGACGCTGCTCACGTTCATCCCGGCGGCCGGTGACTACATCAACGCGAGCCGGGACTTTCTCGGCGGACCGGACACCCAGATGATGGGGAATGTGATCGAGGCCAACTTCCTCGTTCTCCAGAACTTCCCGGCGGCGGCGGCGCTGTCGATCATCCTGATGTCGGTGATCCTGATCGTCGTGGGCATCTATGTGAAGCGCGCGGGCACGGAGGAACTGCTGTGAAGATCTCACTGGGCAAATGGCTGCTCCCGCTGTACACGGTTCTGGCGCTGACCTTCCTGATGGTGCCGATCGTGTACACCTTCGTCTTCTCGTTCAACGACTCGCTCAAGTCGAACATCACCTGGCGCGGGTTCACCTTCGACAAGTGGCTCAACGTCTGCGCCGTGCAGAACGGCGCCGTCTGCGAGGCGTTCGCGAACAGCATCATCATCGGCGTCGTGGCGACCATCGTGGCCACCGCCCTTGGCACCATGATCGCGATCGCGATCGTGCGGTACCGGTTCAAGTTCCGGTCGCAGACCAGCCTGTTCCTGTTCCTGCCGATGGCCACGCCGGAGGTCGTGCTCGGTGCCGGGCTCGCCGCGCAGTTCCTGTCGATCGGGGTGCCGAAGGACATGCTCACGATCATCCTGGCCCACATCATGTTCTGCATCAGCTTCGTGGTGGTGACCGTCAAGGCGCGCGTCTCCAGCCTGGACCCGGCGCTGGAAGAGGCGGGGCGCGATCTCTACGGCTCGCCGACGCAGGTGTTCATGCGAATCACGTTCCCCCTGCTGCTGCCCGGGATCCTGGCCGCCGCACTGCTGTCCTTCGCGCTGAGCTTCGACGACTTCATCATCACGAACTTCAACTCCGGCGCCGTGACGACCTTCCCGAAGTACATCTACGTGTCCGCCGCCCGGGGGATCCCGGCCGAGGCGAACGTGATCGCATCCGCGGTGTTCATTTTCGCCCTGGTCATCGTGGTCACCACGCAGGTGTCCCAGGCGGCGCGGGCGAAGCGGCTGGCCAAGCAGGCCTGACGCAGCGAACCCGACCGGCCCCGACGAAAACGCCGGGTCCGGTCGGGTTTCAGCTGTGGTCGCGCACGGGGGCGGCTAGATGTAGCTGGCGCTGACCTGGCCGACCGGCCGGCCTCCGCCGTACACGGTGAGGCCGAGGTCCGGCAGGATGGCCTCCACGTCGGTGTGCGCGATCGCGCCGGCATCCGCCAACAGGCGCAGGGCGACGATGGTCGCGGCCCTCAGGTTGCCGTCCAGCATCTTGAGGGCGACGGTGACGCCGTTGGCGGCCGAGGCCACCATGATCCCTTCGGCGCCGGTCTTGATGAACAGGCCCAGACGCTCGATCACGATCGTGTCCGGCAGACCGGGTCCGGCCACGACCCAACCATGCTGGCGCACGGCCTCGGCCAGGAAACCGGCTTCGCGGTAGATCGCGAACGGGGAGTTGGACTTGGACGTTGCGATGCGGGCGATGCCGCGGGCCAGGGCGGTCAGCGACAGGGCGTGCACGGGCGCGCCGCAGCCGTCGATGCCGGTGGCGGAGGGGCGCTCACCGGTGAACCGCTCGACGACGTCGAGGATTCTCTTCTGCAGCGGATGCTCCGGCTCGAGGTAGCCGGACAGGGCCCAGCCGTTCTGCTTGCAGGCCACGAGCATGGCCGCGTGCTTGCCAGAGCACTCCATGTAGACCGGGGCCTTGCCGGCGCCCAGGCGCACCAGGGCGTCGCGCGTGGCGGAATCGTTCGGCCAGGCGGCCGGGCAGGCTAGCGCCGTCTCGGGGATCCCCGCGCGGGACAGCAGGGCGCGCACGAGATCCGCGTGCCGCTGTGTGCCGCTGTGGCTCGATGTCGCGATCGCGGCGTCCTCGCCTCGCAGCGTGACCCCGCTGGCCATCACGGCGATGGCCTGGAACGGCTTCATCGACGAGCGCGGGAAAACCGGGCTCGTGACGTCGCCGAGGGCGCGGAGGACCGCGCCCTCGCTGGTCAGGACGACCGCCGACCCGGCGTGCCGGGACTCGATGAAGCCGTTGCGTTCGATCGTCGCCAGTTCGACCGCGTCGCCGACCGTGAAGGTGTGGGCGGGGGCGTCGGTGAGTGAGTCGTGTGTGAGGTGCACGGGTGCGAACGCCTAGAGCGCGGCGATCGCGTCGTCGATGACCGCGAGGGCATCGGCGAGGAGGGCGTCGGTCACGGCGAGGCTGGGCAGGAAGCGCAGCACGTTGCCGTAGGTTCCGGCGGTGAGCAGCAGCACACCGTGCTGAGCGGCGTAGGTGGCAATGGACGACACGGCGGCGGCGTTCGGCGCCTTGGTGGTGTCGCCGGTACCCGGCTGCACCAGTTCGATGGCGATCATGGCGCCGCGGCCACGGATGTCGCCGATGATGTCGTACTTGTCCTTCAACGCCCCGAGACCGGCGCGCAGCGTGTTCTCGATCCGCACGCCCTCGGCCAGGAGGTCGTTGCGTTCGATCGACTCGAAGACGGCGATCGCGGCCGCGCAGGAGACCGGGTTTCCGCCGAAGGTTCCGCCGAGCCCGCCGGGCTGGGAGCCGTCCATGATCTCGGCGCGACCGGTGACGGCGGCCAGCGGCATTCCGCCGGCGATGCCCTTCGCGGTGAGTACGAGGTCGGGGGTCCAGCCGAAGTGCTCGCTGGCGTAGTACTTGCCGGTGCGGGCCATGCCGCTCTGGATCTCGTCGGCGATCATGACGACCCCGTTGGCCGTGCACCAGGTCTGCAGAGCGGTGAAGAAGCCCTCGGCCGGAACCATGAAGCCGCCCTCACCCTGGATGGGCTCGACCACCAGGCAGGCCAGGTCGCTGGCGCCAACGACCTTCTCCAGGTACGCGATCGTGCGCGCCGCGGCATCCGCGCCACTGAGTCCGTCGTGATAGGGGTAGGAGCTGGGGGCGTGGTAGACGTCGCTGGCGAGGGGGCCGTAGCCGGTGGCGTAGGGCATGGCCTTGTAGTTCATGGCCATGGTCAGCACGGTGCGGCCGTGGTAGGCGTGGTCCAGTACGGCCACGGCGCGGCGGCCGGTGTACTTGCGGGCGATCTTGACGCCGTTTTCGACGGCTTCGGCGCCCGAGTTGATCAGCACCGATTTCTTCGGGAAATCGCCGGGGGTGTGCTCGGCGAGCAGCTCGCAGACGCGCACATACTCCTCGTAGGGCGTGATGGTGAAGAGGGTGTGGATAAAGTCCTGGGTCTGGGCGACGGCGGCCGCGACGACGCTGGTCTCGGTGTGGCCGATCGTGGTCACGCCGATGCCGGCGCCGAGGTCGATGAACTGGTTGCCGTCGACGTCGACGAGGATCGCGCCGTTGGCCTGGGCGATGTAGACGGGCAGGGCGCTGGCGACGCCGCCGGACACGGTGGCCAGTCGGCGCTTCTGCAGGTCGGCCGATTTCGGGCCCGGAACCGCGGTCACGATCCTGCGTTCCTGCGTCACCGTGTAAACCGGTGCGGCGGGGGTGGACGGGGTGGTCGAAGGCGTCATCGTGTCAGTCATGGTGTGACCAGTTTACCGATCCGGTCCACGCCCGGCGCGGCGTTTTGCTGCGAGAATCGGTTCCCAGGGCTTGAGGTCTGCTTCAGAATCCAAAAGGAGGCGCCGTGATCGGTGCACATCGCTACGCCGTGAGTGTCGCCTGGACCGGCAACCGGGGCACCGGCACCAGCGGCTATCGCGACTACGGCCGGGAACACCTGATCGAGGCGGCCGGCAAGGAGCCGATCAGCGCATCGGCCGACCGCAGCTTCCATGGGAACGCAGACCGGTGGAATCCGGAGGAACTGCTGCTCGCGGCCCTGAGCGAGTGCCACCTGCTGTCGTTCCTGCACGTGGCGGTCCGGTACGGCGTCACCGTTGTCGCCTACACGGATGACGCGGTCGGCTCGATGGTGCAGACCCCGGATGGCGGCGGCCGCTTCACCGAGGCGATCCTCCGCCCGCAGGTGACGGTTTCCGATCCCGGCCAGTTGGAACTCGCCCAGTCCCTGCACGCCGAGGCGGCGCGCCTGTGCTTCATCGGCGCATCCGTAAACTTCCCGGTCACGCACCAACCGGTCACGGTAGCCGTCACCCACTAAGCCACCACGCGCCCACCACCCGCCCACCAAGCGCCGAGCCACCACCCGCCGAGCCGTGAGCTTGACTCCCATTTTTTCAAGAAAATGGGGCGAAACTCACGGCTCGGCGAACGGATGCGACGGGGTGACGGGGTGACACGACCGGGAGAGGCGACCGGGGGAGGCCGCGCCGGAAGGGACTACAGGCCGGACAGGGCGGCGAGGGTCTCCTCGATTACGGTGGCGGCGTCGTCGATCAGTTCCTCGGAGATGACGACTGACGGCATGATGCGCAGCACGGAGTCCCAGCTGCCGGCATCCAGCACGATTACACCGTTGGTGGTGGCGTGCTTGATGATGGCGGTGAGTGCCTCGGGGTACGGCGTGGTCGTGCCGGGGTGCACGAGCTCCACGCCGAACATGGCGCCCTTACCGCGCACGTCGCCGACGACGGAGAACCGCTGGGGCCAGTCGCCGATGCGCGCCCAGAGCGCCTTCTCGACCCGCTGCGCCTCGCCGAGGAGGTCATCGCGCTCGATCAGGTCGAAGACCGCGAGGGCCGCCGCGGTGGAGACCGGGTTGCCGCCGAAGGTGCCGCCGATTCCGCCGGGCTGCACGGAATCCATGATATCGGCGCGGCCGGTGACCGCGGCCAGCGGGAATCCGCCGGCGATGCCCTTGGCCGTTGTGACCAGGTCGGGCACGACGCCGTGGTGCTCGATGGCGTACCAGGTGCCGGTGCGGGCGATGCCGGCCTGGATCTCGTCGGAGACGAAGACGATGCCGTTCTCTGTGCAGAATTCGCTCAGCCGCTTGAAGTAGCCGGGGGCGGGGATGACGATGCCGCCGTCGCCCTGGATCGGCTCGATGAAGAAGGCTGCGATCTCGGAGGCGCCGATGTGGGTGTTGATGTAGTCGATGGTCTTCTCGGCGGCTTCTTCACCGGTCAGGCCGTCTCGGTAGGGGTAGCTGGTCGGCACGCTGTAGATCTCGCCGGGGAAGGGTCCCATGCCGGCTCGTTCCGGCCAGGGGCGGTAGGTCATCGCCATGGTCAGGTTGGTGCGGCCGTGGAAGGCGTGGTCGAGCGCCACGATGGCGCGACGGCCGGTGAACTTGCGGGCGATCTTCACGGCGTTCTCGACGGCTTCGGCGCCGGTGTTCACCAGGACGGAGCGCTTCTCGAAGTCACCGGGGGTGATCTCGGCGAGCTTCTCGGCGACCGCTACGTAGTTCTCGTAGGGAGTGACTGTGAACAGGGTGTGCGTGAGCTTGGCGGCCTGCGCGGCGGCGGCCGCGGCCACGTCCTGGTTCGCGTGGCCGATGGTGGTCACGCCGATGCCGCAACCGAGGTCGATGATCTGGTTGCCGTCCACGTCAACGAGGATCGCGCCGGCTCCGTGATCCATGTAGATATTGACCAGCGTGCCGGCGCCGCGAGACACCGAGCGCAGGCGACGTTCCTGCAATTCGACCGATTTGGGGCCGGGGAGGGCCGTGACGAGTTTGCGTTTTTGGGGTACCGAATACTCTGCAGACATGACTCCAGCTTAGGTCGCGCCCATTTCCGCGGTGTTTCCGACCGGCCGGAGAGCGGCGAGACGGGCCCGGACGGCAGCCGGAGTCAGACGCGTTCGCGCGGGAAGACGCGGTCGGCGAGCTTCTGCAGCGTGCCGGACGGCGGCGATTCGTTGTACTTGCCGGCCAGTTCCTGATGGGACAGGGAGTGGATGGCGGCCATGACCTCGTCGGTCGCGGCGCGCCGGGCCTTGCCGGACTCGGGGGAGCCGTGGCGACGCAGGTCGAGGGGCTCGCCGAAGGCCACGGTGACCTTGCGGATGCGGGGAAACCTCGCCCCGACCGGCTGGATTTCCTGCGTGCCGATCAGCCCGACGGGCACGACGACCGCTCCGGTGGTGAGAGCCAGCCAGGCCACCCCCGTGCGCCCCTTGTACAGACGGCCGTCGAGAGACCGGGTCCCCTCCGGATAGATCGCGAAGGCGCTGTCGGACTCCAGGATGCTGCGCCCGGCGTCCAGGGCATCCTGCGCCGCCTGCCCGGCCCCGCGCTCGACTCCGACCGCGCCGATCGAGGTGAAGAAGGTGCGGCAGACCCAGCCCTTGAAACCCGTGCCGGTGAAATAGGTGGACTTGGCCAGGAACTGCACGCGCCGCGGCGCAGACAGCGGAATCACGATGCTGTCGATGAAGGACAGGTGGTTGCTGGCGAGGATGACGGGACCGGTCCGGGGGATGTTCTCGCGCCCGGTGATGGTGGGACGGAAGACCAGCCGGGCGATCGGCGCCATGATGCCGTAGCCGAGGAAATAGACGAATCCGGGCCGTTTCGTGGCTTCCGGTTCATCGGCGACCGGTTCGACGTGAGGCTTGTCCTGGGGTTCGTCGTGAGCTTCGTCCTTGGCACCGGTCATCCGACGACCCTACCGCCACGGTGCCGCCCGCCACGAAAGGACGGCGTCGCGCGCCCCGGCCGGGGGCCCGGGGCTCTGGGCGGACCGGGCTCCCGGACGTAACATGGAAAGGTGCGCAGACGAGTAGTTATTCTCGGGTCCACCGGCTCGATCGGAACCCAGGCCCTCGACGTGATCAAGCGGAATCCCAGCTGGTTCGAGGTGGTCGGGCTGTCCGCGGGCACCAATCGCACCATGCTCGACGAGCAGGCGGCCGAGTTCGAGGTCGAGCACACGGCGCTCGGCGCCGACGAGGCCGAACAGCTGGTGCGCGATGTGGAGGCCGACGTCGTGCTCAACGGCATCACCGGTTCGGTGGGTCTCGGGCCGACCCTCGCCGCGCTGCGGGCCGGGCGAACCCTCGCGCTGGCCAACAAGGAATCGTTGATCGTCGGCGGAGACCTGGTGAAGTCCCTGGCGGCGCCGGGGCAGATCGTGCCCGTCGACTCCGAGCACTCCGCCATCGCCCAGGCACTGCGCTCCGGCACTGCCCGTGAGGTGCGGCGCCTGGTGCTGACGGCATCCGGGGGGCCGTTTCGCGGTCGCAGCCGGGGTCAGCTGGCGGGTGTCACCCCGGCGGAGGCACTCGCCCACCCCACCTGGGACATGGGCCCGGTGGTCACCACGAACTCCGCGACGCTCGTCAACAAGGGCCTCGAGGTGATCGAGGCGCATCTGCTCTTCGACGTCGGGTACGAGCACATCGACGTGGTCGTGCACCCGCAGTCGGTGGTGCATTCCATGGTCGAGTTCATCGACGGGTCCACGATCGCCCAGGCCTCACCGCCCGACATGCGCCTGCCCATCTCCCTGGGCTTGTTCTGGCCGAACCGCGTCTCTGCGGTCGGCGTGCCGATCGACTGGACCACCCCGCACAGCTGGACCTTCGAACCCCTCGACACCGCGGCCTTCCCGGCGGTCGACCTGGCCAAACAGGTGGGGCGTGCGGGATCGACCTACCCGGCCGTGTTCAACGCGGCCAACGAGCAGGCGGTCGCGGCGTTCCATGCGGGCGCCATCGGCTTCCTCGGCATCGTCGACACCATCCAGCGGGTCGTCGAGGCGCACGAGCAGGACGGCCCGCTCACCCGCGAGTCGCTCGCCGCGGCCGAGGTCTGGGCGCGGGCCGCGGCCGACGCGCTCATCGCCGGCTGACGGCGAGCCCGGCCGCAGGCACGCTCACTGCGACACGGTGACGGATGCCGCGGCTCAGGTCGCGGCGCCGGGCCGCCGGTAGCTCTCCGCGGTCGTGCGAAGTGCCTGCGCCCACGGGGTCGCGGAGACGCCCAGTTCGCGCTCGGTCTCGGTGGAATCGATCAGATAGGGCACCAGGAACTGGTAGCTCGAGGCCCAGATCTCGCGCATCATCGGGTTCATCGCACCGAGGGAGCGCAGCAGCAACTGGGGGTAGCCGCGCACCCGGCCCCGACTGCCGTAGCGGCGGTTCAGCTGGTCGGCGATCTCGGAGCGGCTGATCGCGGCGCTCGGCACATGCCAGAGCCGGCCCCAGTCGCCCGCACGGTCGGACGCGGCCACCAGGGTGGTCACGATGTCCGGCAGGTAGCTCCAGCTGTGCACCAGGCCTGGCAGGCCGACGACCCTCGCCGTTTTCGAGCCCAGGATCGCCGTGAAGAACCGGTCTCCGAGATGGGCCGTGCCGACGACATCCGGGCCGAAGTAGTCGCTCGCGCGCACCTCGACGGCCTTGATCTCGCCTCGTTCGTGGGCTTCGCGTACGAGCCGCCAGCCCTCACGGCGCACCACACCCTTCGTCTCGGTCGTGGTCTCGGGGGAATGCTCGGTCATCGGCCCGTCGGGCAGGCCGTACGGGTAGAGGTTGCCCATCACGACCAGGGCAGCCCCGGACGCCGTCGCCGCCTTGATCGCCGCATCTATCACCGGCGGCCACTGGCTGGGCCAGTCGGTGTAGCGGGGATTGGTGCAGAGGAAGATGGTCGAGGCCCCCGCGGCGGCCCGGCTGAAGGCCGTGGGATCACCGGCATTGAGCACGACCGACTCGGCTCCGGCGGCCGCTGCCCCCGACCGGGTGGCGATGGAGACCTGGTCCCCGCGCGCGGCAAGCCGTTCGGCGAGCGGGCGGCCGATCATACCGGCGCCGACTACGAGCTGCTGGGGCATGGGACCTCCTGGATTCGCCGCCGACGCTAGTCGTCGCAGTTGTCGTCCTTCTTCTTACACGTGTCTTTCCCGTTGTCCTTCCCCGTGTCCTGTCCGGGGTCGGCGGTGGCGGCCGGCGCGGGAGCCACGGTCGGCTCCGGCTTGCTGGCGATGATCGCCGCATCGAGGTCGGCCGAGACGACGTTGAGGGCGGATTGCACCTGCGCCGAACGCTCGGCGGTGACCTGGCCGGCCGCGGCTGCGGTCAGCAGGTCGGCCTGCACCGCGACGAGTGCGGATTTGGCGCCTTCGAAGTCACCGGCTGCGGCGTCGGTGCTCACTTCCTGCACGCCGGACTGCAGCTTTCCGGCGATTGCCGGGTCCAGCGCCGGGGGCGTGTTCGAGCATCCGGTCAGGGTGGCGGCGACCAGGAACACCGTGGCCAGGGCGAGGGTCAAGCGGGGGCCGTGCGTCATGGCGTCAGGCTTTCCTGGAGCTGCTGGAGGTGGGTGCCGAGTGGCCCGTCGACGGCCGGGTAGCTGGCCGGTGGCGCGCTGGGTTCGGCCGCACGGGGGGAGAAGACCACGACGGCGAGCAGGATGGCCGCGGCTGCCACGACGACCCCGATCACCAGTCTGCGCCTGCTGCGGGGCAGGGCGGGGGAGGGTGCGTCACCGCGGGGGTGCGCTGCGGTGAGGAACTCGGTGGGCTCATCCCGGCCCGGGGCCGGCATGACCTTCGTGGCGGCGAAGACCAGAGTCGGGTCGGGAGCCTCGGCCGCGAACACCCTGGTCGGATCGAGGCGTTCCGTGCTCTCGAGGCGTTCCGTGCTCTCGAGGCGTTCCGTGGCGCCGAGGAGCTCGGTGGGGTCGTTGGCGCCTTCGGCCGCGAGGACCATGGTGGGGTCGAGCGTCTCCGGCGTCGGCAGAATTTCCGTGGCGGCCGTGATTCCGTTGGCCCCCATGACCTCGGTGAGGGCCGTCGCATCCGTCTGGGCCTCTGCGGTGGCCAGGCGGCGCAACTGCACGGCCGCGTCCTCCGAGCTCAGCCGGTCGGCGGGCTCCCGGCTCGTCATTCCGCCCAGGACCTCGGCCCAGGCCAGGCCCAGCTCGGCCGGGATTTCGGGCTGGCGCTGCAGCCGGGCCATCGCCGATTCGATCGCGGTTCCGGTGAAGGCGCGCTCACCGGTCAGGCATTCGAGCAGCACGAGGCCCAGCGAGTAGACGTCGCTGGGCGGCCCGATCGTCGTTCCGAGCGCCTGCTCGGGGCTGAGGTAGCCGGCGGTACCCAGCAGCGACCCGGTCGCCGTGAGCCGGGTCGCGTCGAAGAGGCGGGCGATGCCGAAGTCGGCGAGTTTGGCGTGCATGGCCCGGCCGGGGAACCCCGAGGGCGCCAGCAGCACGTTCGCCGGTTTGATGTCACGGTGGATGATTCCGCGCGCATGCACGTAGTGCAGCGCCTCGGCCAGGTCGGCGCCCATCGCGGCGACCTCGTCCGGGTGCAGGGGCCCGGAGGCGATCCGGCTGCGCAGATCGGTGCCGTCGACGAGTTCCATCACGATGAACGTGCGTGAGACGCCGTCGATCACGGCCGTGCCGGCATCGAAGAGGGTCACCAGCGCGAAGTGGTTGAGGCTCGCGAGCACGGTGACCTCGCCGCTCTGGCGTTCGGGACCGGCGTCGTCGGCCGCGTCCAGCCGGAACAGCTTCACGGCCACGGTGCGTCCCAAGTACAGGTCGGTGGCGCGGTAGACGGCCGCCATCCCCCCGGTGCCGAGGAGGGCGTCGATGCGAAAGCGGTCGGCCAGGCTGACGCCAATGGGACCGACGGTGTGTTGCGTGGACAGAGGGGACCTCCCGGTGGATCCGCGCAGTGAGAGGGATCCGTTGGGTCAAGCAAACCACACCTCTCAGGGGGAACGGCCAGCGCCCTCGCAGGATGGTGTGGGTAATCTACGACTGTGGAAACCGTGCTGCTGTACATATTGGGCGTCGTCGTCGTCGTGATCGGCCTTGCCCTGTCCATCGGCCTGCACGAGATCGGCCACCTGCTCCCGGCCAAAGCCTTCGGGGTCAAGGTCACCCAATACATGATCGGCTTCGGTCCCACGCTCTGGTCCCGCCGCAAGGGCGAGACCGAATACGGGGTGAAAGCCGTGCCGCTCGGCGGGTACATAGCGATGATCGGCATGTTCCCGCCGGCCAAAAAGGGCGGCAAGGTGCAGGCATCCAGCACCGGCTTCTTCAAACAGCTGGTCCAGGAGGGCGCGCCCGAGAAGAAGCAGAGCGCCCTGTCGACCATGGTCGACGATGCCCGCCAGTCCAGCGCCGATACCATCGGCGAGGGCGAGGACCACCGCGCGTTCTACCGCCTGCCCGTCTTCAAACGCGTCATCATCATGCTCGGCGGCCCCACGATGAACCTGCTGATCGCGGTCGTGCTGTTCGCGATCCTGCTCATGGGCTTCGGCACGGCGCAGGCGAGCACCACCGTCGGCAGCGTGTCCCAGTGCGTGCTGCCGGCCACGAGCACCCGCCAGGCCTGCGAACCGACCGACGAGAAGGCCCCCGGCGCCGCGGCCGGCCTCCAGCCCGGCGACCGGCTCGTCAGCATCGACGGCGCCGCCATCACGAGCTGGGACCAGTCGACCGCGATCATCCGTGAGTCGCCCGGCACCCCCCTCACCGTCATCGTCGAGCGAGACGGTTCCCCGCTGAACCTCACCATCACCCCGAAACTCACCGAGCGGTACGTGACGGATGCCGCCGGCAAGGTCGAGAAGGATTCCGCCGGCAAGGCGGTCACCCAGGAGGTCGGCTTCGTCGGGATCGGCCCCGCCGGCGAACTCGTGCAGCAGCCGGCGACCGCCGTGCTGCCGGCGGTGGGCGACAACATCGGCGCCGTCGTGCACATGATCGCCAACCTGCCCCAGCGCATGGTCGATATCGCAAACGCCGCCTTCGGACCGGGGGAGCGCGACCCCAACGGCCCGATCAGCGTGGTCGGCGTCGGCCGCGTCGCCGGCGAGATCGCCAGCATCGACACGATCCCGGTGGCCAGCAAGATCGCCAGCCTGCTGGGTCTTCTGGCCTCCCTCAACGTGGCCCTGTTCGTGTTCAACCTGATCCCGCTGATGCCGCTGGACGGTGGGCACGTGGCCGGCGCGCTCTGGGAGGGCCTGCGTCGCTGGGTCGCCCGGCTGTTCAAGCGCCCCGACCCGGGCCCCGTCGACACTGCCCGGCTGATGCCGCTGACGTTCGCGGTCGTGATCGTGCTCGGCGGCATGAGCCTGCTCCTCATCTACGCCGACATCGTCAAGCCCATCAACCTCTTCGGCTGACCCGCCTGACCCGCTCGCTCCGAGGTGCGGTGAACCAATTCGACGGAGATTTTGCCCTAAAAGCGGTATTTCGGCGTTTTCGGGCCGTTTCGGGCAATATCTCCGTCGAATTGGTTAGGGGCGCGGGGGCGCAGAGAGCAGGGCGCGAGCAGCGGGCCGCAGGGCCCCGGACGCTATAGCGGCCTACTCCCGGCGGAGTACGCCGGCCGGGCCCGTCGGCGGACGAAGCAGGGGCGCTCCGGAACTACGATCGGAAGATGCAGCACTGGGATTCCGACGCTCCGTGGTACGACGACGATCGGGGTCGCGCCGGCGGCGACGAAACCCGGGTTCCGATCATCGGCAGGGTGTGGATCCCTGTCGTCATCTCCTTCCTGGTGCAGGTGCCCACGGTCGCCATCCTCGCTCTCCGCGGGTCGGCGTCAGAGCCCGGACACCCCGGGCGGCGTTTCCCCGGCGCGGAGCCCCACCTCCCGGACGACTGGTTCCTTGCCGTGGGCCTCGCGCTGATCGGCCCACTGGCCCTGATCGGCGCCCGCCGTTTTCCCGGCCCGGTCGCGGCCGTCGCCGCCGCGGCCGGAGGAGCGCTGGTGTTGGTGCGTCCTGACATCGGGCTGCCCTACGTGGCGCTGGCCTTCGCGGTCGTGCTCGGCATCCTTCGCGGCGCCCGGGTCTGGGTGTACTCCTCGGTCGCCGCCGTCTGGGTGGCCACCATCGGGCTCGCCGGGATTCTCGATTTCCCGCTGCAGCCGGCCCGGATCGCGTTCACGACGCTCGTGCTGGCCGCGCTGATGGGATTGGGTGAGTGGCTGCGCTCCCGCCGCGACCGGATCAGCACCCTGCGCCGCACCGCGGTCGCGCGGCGGCAAACGGCCGAGCAGCGCGAGCGGGTTCGGATCGCCCGGGAACTGCACGACGTGCTCGCGCACTCGCTCTCCCAGATCAACGTGCAGGCCGGGGTCGCCCTGCACCTGCTCGACAGCCAGCCGGACCGGGCCGCCGAGTCGCTGGCCAGCATCAAGGCCACGAGCAAGAACGCCCTCGACGAGGTGCGCACGGTGCTCGGCATCCTTCGGTCCGACGTCTCGGAGGAGAACTCCGCGCCCCTTGCTCCCGAACCGGACCTCGACCGGTTGCCCGCGCTGATCGAGTCCTTCCGCAACCAGGGGATGCGCGTGGAGCTGGCCGGCGAGCTCGGCCCCGTCGCCGAGGCGGCCGGCGCGGCCACCCAGCTGGCCCTGTACCGGATCTGCCAGGAGGCGCTCACAAATGTGTTGCGGCACGCGCCGACGCGCTCCGCGGCCGTGCGCCTGGCCGTGGACGGCGGCGACGCCGTGCTGACGGTGACGGATGGCGACGGCCTCGGGCAGGCCGACGCCCCGATCACCCCCGGCGGCGGCCTGCTCGGAATGCGCGAGCGCGCCGAACTGCTCGGCGGCACCCTGCGGGTCTCGCCCTCGGGCGATGGGTTCGAGGTCGAGGCGCGCCTGCCGCTGGGGAGGACCCGGTGATCCGGGTCGTCATCGCCGACGACCAGCAGTTGATCCGGGCGGGATTCCGGGCCCTGCTCGAGTCCGAACCCGACCTCGAGGTGGTGGCCGAGGCGGCGACCGGTCCCGAGGCGGTCGAGCAGGTCACCCGGCACCGGCCCGACGTGGTGCTGATGGACATCCGGATGCCCGGCGGTGACGGCCTGTGGGCCACCGAACGCATCACCGAGAACCCTGCTCTCGCCGCCACGCACATCGTGATCGTCACCACCTTCGAGCTGGACGAGTACGTGGCCCAGGCCATCCGCGCCGGGGCCAGCGGCTTCCTGGTCAAGGACACCGAGCCGACCGAGCTGATCCGCGCTGTGCGTGTCGCCGCGGCCGGGGACGCGCTGCTCTCGCCCGGCGTGACCCGCCGGCTGCTGGAACGCCTGGGGCCGGACCTCCGCGACCCGCACGACGAGACGCTGCTCGCGAGGCTGACCGGTCGCGAACGAGAGGTGCTCGGGCTGGTCGGCCGCGGCCTGACCAACACCGAGATCGGGCCGCGGCTCTTCCTCAGCCCGCTCACCGCGAAGACGCACGTGTCGCGCATCATGAGCAAACTCGCGGCCCGCGACCGGGTGCAGCTCGTGATCATCGCGTACGAGGCGGGGCTGGTGGGCTCGGGTCAGTAGGCGGTTCCGGCGGGCCGGTCAACGGATGCGCACACCCCCGGGTGGACGCGAAGTGCCTCCGCCCGGCGGATTCGCGTCAGCCCGGCCACGGCGACACTGGGGTATCGGTCTCGTCGGACTCCCGGCGGACCGCCACCGAATCGCCACAGAACCGAATCGCCACAGAATGGACTCCTCATGCTCTCCACTGCAGTGCTCACCGCGCTTGCCGCCCAGCCCGGCTACGGCGGGGGTCCCGGCCACGGCGGCGGGATGATCTGGTTGCTCGTCCTGCTTCCGCTGTTCGGGCTCCTCCTGCTGGGGCTCCTGTTCGCCCTGTTCGGACGTCGCTGGCGCCGGGGAATGGCCAGCCCCGCCGGTTCCGGCTACGGCGCCCGTCCTGGCTGGCCGGTCGCCGGCGACACCAGCAGCGCCGAGAAGACCCTGGCCGAACGGTTCGCGCAGGGTGACATCGACGAGGTCGAGTACCGGGCGCGCCTCGAGGTGCTCCGGGCCAACCGCCCGGACGCCCCGGTCGCTCCGCCCCAGTAGCCCCGCCCCACGGTCCCCGCCCGCGCAGATCGCCGAGGGTTAACTTTCCGGTCGAGAGTGCCCGTTCCGCCGGGAACTCTCGACCGGAACGGGCACTCTGAGTTACCGTCTCGCGCCAGGGCGCCTGCTGGGCTGGGGCCCGGCGTCGTGCGGGCCCGGCGTTGAACCAATTCGACGGAGATACTGCTCTAAAAACAGAATTTCGGGCCGTTTTGGCCCGATTTCGGCAGAATCTCCGTCGAATGCGTTCGCGGGAGCCGCGCCAGCAAACCAGCAAACCAGCAGACGAGCCGACGAGCAGACGAGCCGACGCGCAGGCCCGCCGACCGGCAGAAGGGGCGCTAGCGGGACAGCAGCAGCGCGTCGCCCTGGCCGCCGCCGCCACAGAGCGCGACGGCCGCCTTGCCGCTGCCGCGACGGGCGAGTTCGAGTGCCGCGTGCAGGGCCAGCCGGCCCCCCGACGCCCCGATCGGGTGGCCGATCGCGATGGCGCCGCCGTGGATGTTGACGCGGTCGGCTGAGATACCGAGCTCCCGGGTGGACTCGAGCGCCACCGCGGCGAATGCCTCGTTGATCTCGACCAGGTCGAGGTCCCCGGCCGCCCAGCCCTGCCGGTCGAGTGCGTGCATGATCGCATTCGCGGGCTGCGAGTGCAGCGAGTTGTCCGGCCCGGCGACCTGACCGGATGCCTCCACGACGGCCAGCCAGCTCAGCCCGTGGTCCTCAGCCCAGCGGCGGCTGCTCAGCACCACGGCGCTCGCCCCGTCACTGAGCGGCGACGAGTTGCCGGCGGTGACGGTGCCGTCCGCGGCGAAGACCGGGCGCAGGCGCCCCAGCGACTCCGGAGTGCTGTTGCCCCGCACGCCCTCGTCGGTGGAGACCAGAAGCGGCTCACCCTTGCGCTGCGGAACGCTGATCGGCGTGATCTCGCCGTCGAGCAGGCCGGCCTCGGCGGCCGCGGCTGCGCGTTGGTGTGAGGCGGCCGCGATGGCGTCCTGGTCGGCGCGCCCGATGCCGAGGGTGGTGTTGACGTGTTCGGTGGAGAGCCCCATCGACAAACCGTCGAAGGCATCCGTGAGCCCGTCGTGCGCGGCGTGGTCCAGCACGGTGACGCTGCCGAACGGCCAGCCCTGGCGCGAGCCGGGCAGCAGGTGCGGGGCCCGAGACATGGATTCCTGCCCGCCGGCCACGACGACATCCGCTTCGTTCAGACGGATGAGCCGGGCCGCGTCGATGATCGCCGCCAGCCCGGAGAGGCAGACCTTGTTCACCGTCATCGCCGGCACGTTCCAGGGGATGCCGGCACCGATGGAACTCTGCCTGGCCGGGTTCTGGCCGCAGCCAGCCTGGAGCACCTGGCCCATCAGTACGGCGTCGACCTCGTCGGCGGCCACGCCGGCGCGCGCGAGGGCTCCGACGATGGCGGCGGTCCCCAGCTGCACGGCGGTCAGGGCGGACAGCTGGCCGTTGACGCGGCCCTGGGGCGTGCGCGAGCCCGCGAGGATGACCACTTCGATGTCGCTCATGATGACTCCTTTGTCTTCGTGTTCTCTGATCGTGTTCCGGCTTGCCGCCGGCCTGGTGTTCGTCGTCTCTCCTGACAGTATCGCCGACGTTCGGGCGAGGGGCGGGACCCGGCCGGGACATGGCGCGGGCACGGACGACGCTGGTCAGAGGGGAGAAATCCTCAGCCCCGGAAAGAACCAGCCGGCTCATCTAGAATGTTGCCGTGGCTGCAATCAACCTGGGAATGCCCAAAGTACCTGAAGTACTCGCTCCGCGTCGCAAGTCGCGTCAGATCAAGGTCGGCAAGGTGCTCGTCGGCGGTGACGCCCGCGTCAGCGTGCAGTCGATGACGACGACGCCGACGACCGACATCAACGGCACCCTCCAGCAGATCGCCGAATTGACGGCATCAGGATGCGACATCGTGCGCGTCGCGGTGCCGAGCCGGGACGATGCCGAGGCCCTGCCGATCATCGCCAAGAAGAGCCAGATCCCGGTGATCGCCGACATTCATTTCCAGCCGAGCTACGTGTTCGCGGCGATCGACGCCGGCTGCGCCGCCGTGCGGGTCAACCCCGGCAACATCCGCAAGTTCGACGACCAGGTGGGCAAGATCGCCGCCGCGGCCAAAGCCGCCGGCGTTTCCCTCCGGATCGGCGTCAACGCGGGCTCGCTCGAGCCGAGCCTGCTGCAGAAGTACGGCAAGGCCACCCCGGAGGCTCTCGTCGAGAGCGCGGTCTGGGAAGCGAGCCTGTTCGAGGAGCACGACTTCCACGACTTCAAGATCTCCGTCAAGCACAACGACCCGGTGATCATGGTCAAGGCCTACCGACTGCTCGCGGAACGCGGCGACTGGCCCCTGCACCTCGGCGTCACCGAGGCCGGACCGTCGTTCCAGGGCACCATCAAGAGCGCCACGGCGTTCGGGATCCTGCTCGGAGAGGGCATCGGAGACACCATCCGGGTGTCGCTGAGCGCGCCTCCGGCCGAGGAGATCAAGGTGGGCCTGCAGATCCTGCAGTCACTGAACCTGCGTGAGCGCAAGCTTGAGATCGTGTCCTGCCCGAGCTGCGGCCGCGCCCAGGTCGACGTGTACAAGCTTG
Organism: Cryobacterium shii; assembly: GCF_004402595.1. Classification (GTDB taxonomy): domain Bacteria; phylum Actinomycetota; class Actinomycetes; order Actinomycetales; family Microbacteriaceae; genus Cryobacterium; species Cryobacterium shii. The sequence goes on from NZ_SOFY01000021.1 coordinate 65,081, forward strand.
CCAACGACGTCACCGATGGTCTGGAGGGCATGACCGTGCCCCTGCGCGTCGCGGTGATGGGCTGTGTCGTGAACGGACCGGGCGAGGCTCGGGACGCCGACCTCGGTGTCGCGTCCGGCAACGGCAAGGGCCAGATCTTCGTGCGCGGCGAGGTCATCAAGACCGTGCCGGAGTCCGAGATCGTGGCGACCCTGATCGAGGAGGCCAATCGGATGGCCGCCGAGATGCCGCCGAGCGAGGACTCCCTCGGCGCTCCGGTCGTGACGGTCGGCGCCAACTAGCCGAGCTCATCAGCGCAGCACCGTGCCGGCGGCGAACCAATTCGACGGAGATTTTGCGGTAAAACTGCTGTTTCGCAGGGTTCAGGGCCGATTTCGGCAGAATCTCCGTCGAATTCGTTCGGGACGGAACTGCTGCAGGGACGCTGGCTCAGTCGTCACCGGGTCCACCACGGGCATCCGTCGCCCTCGATGTTTGGATCCGCCCGCCGGCCCGATGCCGGCCAGTCAGCCAGCCCGCCCGCCGCCCGTCGGTCGGGCCGGCCAGCGCGCCGTAAAGTAGGTGCGTGCCTATTCGTATGTCCAACTACTTCCTCCGTACCCTCCGCGAAGACCCGTCGGATGCCGAGGTCGCCAGCCACCGCCTGCTCGTGCGTGCCGGTTACATCCGCCGTCAGGCCCCGGGAATCTTCGCATGGCTGCCGATCGGCCTGCGCGTCAAGGCGAAGATCGAGACGATCGTGCGCGAGGAGATGGCCGCCGCCGGCGCCTTCGAGGTGCATTTCCCGGCTCTGCTGCCGCGCGAGCCCTACGAGATCACGGGCCGCTGGGACGAGTACGGCGACGGCCTGTTCCGGCTCCAGGATCGCAAGGGCAGCGACATGCTCCTCGCGCCCACCCACGAAGAGGTCTTCACCCTGCTCGTGAAAGACCTGTACAGCTCCTACAAGGACCTGCCCCTGTCGATCTTCCAGATCCAGGACAAGTACCGCGACGAGGCCCGGTCCCGCGGCGGTCTGCTGCGCGGGCGCGAATTCACCATGAAGGATGCCTATTCCTTCGACTACACGGATGCCGGCCTCGACACCAGCTACCAGGCCCAGCGCGACGCCTACGAGCGCATCTTCACCCGGCTGGGCCTTGAGTACGTCATCGTGCAGGCGGACGCCGGCGCGATGGGAGGCTCCAAGAGCGAGGAATTCCTGCACCCGACGCCGGTCGGCGAGGACACCTTCGTGCGTTCCGCCGGCGGCTACGCGGCCAACATCGAGGCGTTCAAGACGGTCGTTCCGCCCGCCATCGACTGGGCCGGCTTCCCGGCCGCCGAGGTGTTCGACACCCCGGACACCCCCACCATCCAGACCCTGGTCGACCGCGCCAATGATGATCACCCCCGTCCCGACGGCCGCGCCTGGACCGGCGCGGACACCCTCAAGAACGTCGTCCTCGCGCTGATTCAGCCCGACGGCTGCCGTGAGCTCCTCGTGATCGGTCTCCCCGGAGACCGTGAGGTGGACCTCAAGCGCGTCGAGGTCGCCGTCGCCCCCGCCGAGGTGGAGGCCGCGAACGAAACCGACTTCGCCAAGTTCCCCGGGCTGGTCAAGGGCTACATCGGACCCTGGTCCGCGAACGGGGCGGTGCTCGGCGAGAAGTCGGCCACCGGTATCCGTTTCGTGGTCGACCCCCGCGTCGTCGAGGGCACCGAGTGGATCACCGGCGCCAACGAGGCCGGGCGCCACGTCTTCGGGCTCGTCGCCGGACGGGACTTCGCCGTCGACGGCACGATCGAGGCCGCAGAGGTGCGCGCCGGAGACCCCGCACCCGACGGCTCCGGCCCGGTGGAACTCGCCCGCGGCATGGAGATCGGGCACGTCTTCCAGCTCGGCCGCAAGTACGCGGAGGCGCTCGGACTCAAGGTTCTGGACGAGAACGGCAAGCTGGTCACGGTCACGATGGGCTCCTACGGCATCGGCGTCACCCGCATTCTCGCGACCATCGCCGAGCTGAACAACGATCCCAAGGGCCTGATCTGGCCCGCGACCGTGGCGCCCTTCGACGTTCACGTGATCGCCACCGGCCGGGACGAGGTCGTCTTCGAGACCTCGCAGACCGTCGTCGCTGCGATCGAGGCCACCGGCCGTGAGGTTCTCTACGACGATCGCCGCAAGGTGTCGCCCGGGGTCAAGTTCGGCGACGCCGAGCTGATCGGCATCCCGCAGATCGTCATCGTCGGCCGCGGGGCAGCCGACGGCATCGTCGAACTCTGGGACCGCCGCACGGGGGACCGCACCCAGGTGGCCGTCGACGACGTCACCGCCAGCTTCAGCTGAGGCGCTGCAGCCTCTCACGCCCCCAACGAATTCGACGGAGATTTTGGCCGCATTGGCCTAAAACGCCCTGGAAAACCGCAATTAGCGGTGAATCTCCGTCGAATTGGTTCACGGCCGGCCTCTTTCCCGGACGGTGATGTCCGTCGTTCGAGGTGCGTTGTCGTTCGATGTGCGTCAGAGGCGGGCGAGCCGGGACCGGGCGAAGCAGTACAAGCCGTAGGCGATCAGGCCCGCGCCGACCACCACCAGGATCGCGACCCCGAACGGCAGGGCGACGAGTGCCTTCAGCGCGCCGTCCATGCCGGTGGCCTTGTCGGGGTTGTGCGTGAACGCCGCGACCGCGAAGAGGACGCCGACGGTGCCGAGCGCGATGCCCTCAGCGCTGTAGCCCACGGTGCCGAGTGCCACCACCGCCGTGCCGGCCGCCCCGCGGGGCACCGTGATGCTCTCGGTGAACTTGTGGCTGGCGCCGCGCACGACGAAGACGGCCCCGATGCCGAGCACGACCAGACCGCCGATGAACAGCAGGATGACCCCGCCCGGGAGCCCGAGCAGGGTCGCCGTGGAATCCCGGGCGGTTTCGGACGAACTCGCCGAGGCGCCGCGCGCGAACGTGAGCGCCGTGGCCGCGATCAGGAGGAAGACGGCGCCCTTGCCGATCAGGACGGCGCGTTTGGCCCACTTGCGCTTGGGGTCGCGCGCGGGTTCGACGAAGGCCTGAACCAGATACCAGAGACCGAGCGCGGCCAGGCCGATCACCACCGTCCACAGCAGGAACACGCCGCCCGGGGTGCGTGCGAGCTGACCGAGCGCGCCCGACTGGTCTGCCGAACCGCCGCCCGCGCCCGCGCCGGTCGCCACGCTGATCGCGATCGAGCCGATCATCACGTGCAGCAGGCCGTTCACCGCGTAGCCGGCGCGGGCCAGCAGCTGGAACGTTCGGCTGCCTTCGACGGTTCGGGCTGCATCCTGGGCATTGTCAGAAACGGATTCGGGTGTCATCCGGCCAGCGTAGCGTCGAGTCTATTGCCGGGGCAGGGTCAGTTTCCGTGCCTGGCGTCCCCGGTCCGGGTGACGGGGACCCGAGGAGTCGGGTACCGTATAGGAGAGCCCGCTGCGCAGTTTCGCGGCGGCAAGATCTGAATAGAGGAGGCCGGCCATGGACATCGACCTCAGCGTGTTGCGGCAGATGGAGCGCGAGAAAGAGATTCCCTTCGAGGAACTCGTGCAGATTATTGAGCAAGCAATTCTGACGGCCTATCAGAAGCACACCCACCAGGGTGACGCTCCGAAGCAGGCCGTCGAGGAAGAGCCGGAAGCGCGCGTCGTACTCGACCGCAAGACCGGCCACGTCGACATTTTTGTGCCCGAAAACGATGAAGAGGGCAACGTCGTCGGCGAAGCCGTCGACAACCCCACCGACTTCGGCCGCATCGCGGCCTTCGCGGCCAAGCAGGTCATCAACCAGCGTCTGCGCGATCTGGCCGACGACGCCGTGCTCGGCGAGTTCAAGGGCCGTGAGGGCGAGATCGTCGCCGGGATCATCCAGCAGGGACCGAACCCGCGCATGATCCACGTCGACCTGGGCACGATCGAAGCGATCCTGCCGCCCGAGGAGCAGGTGCCGAGCGAGAGCTACGTGCACGGGCAGCGCATCCGCGTCTACGTCACGGCCGTCGGCAAGGGTCTGAAGGGCCCGCAGATCACCGTGTCGCGCACACACCCGTCCCTGGTGCGGCGCCTGTTCGCCCTCGAGGTCCCGGAGATCGCCAGCGGCGTCGTCGAGATCGTGTCGCTGGCCCGCGAAGCAGGCCACCGCACCAAGATGGCCGTTCGCGCCACCGAGCCCGGCGTCAACGCCAAGGGCGCCTGCATCGGCGAACTCGGCCAGCGCGTGCGAGCCGTCACCGTGGAGCTCAACAACGAGAAGATCGACATCGTCGACTACTCGCCCGACCTCGCCACTTTCGTGGCCAGCGCGCTGTCGCCCGCGAAGGTGACCAGCGCCTATGTGATCGATGAGTCCATCAAGGCCGTCCGCGCCCTCGTGCCCGACTACCAGCTGTCGCTGGCGATCGGCAAGGAAGGCCAGAATGCGCGCCTCGCGGCGAAGCTTACGGGTGCCAAAATCGACATCCAGCCGGACAGCATTCTGGAGGATGCCGAATAGGGGGTACGATGGAACCCGTTAGAACGTGCATTGGATGCCGTTCGCGCGCTCCGCAGTCCTCATTATTGAGGGTTGTAGCCCGAGAATCGGAACTCGTGGTGGATGAAACCGCCACTCTGTCTGGGCGAGGCGCGTGGCTGCATCCCACTACCGCGTGCTTCCAGGATGCACAGCGGCGACACGCTTTCGGGCGTGCCCTTCGCGTGACCAGTTCTTTGGACGCGAAACAACTAGAGAACAGGCTGAACAGGCTTATGGATAACTAATGAGCGGCTCGAAATGAGACCCGTCCGTTACTAACGGTCTGCCCCTTTCCGGGTGCAGGCCCGGAACAGGAGAATTGTGGCTGCAAAACCACGCGTACACGAGATCGCCAGCGAGCTCGGAGTCGACAGCAAGGTAGCCCTTGCCAAATTGAAGGAAATGGGCGAGTTCGTCAAGGGACCGTCCAGTAGTGTTGAACCCCCGGTAGCGCGCCGTCTGCGCGCCGCCCTCCAGGCCGAGTCCGGTGCGGCATCGAGCACGTCTGCGGCAGTTCCCGCCGGGGCGACCCCCGCCGCGGCAGCAGCACCGGCCAAGCCGGGTGCCGCCCGTCCGTCACCGGCCAAGCTCGCCGTCAAGCCGGGCGCACGTCCTGTCGCCGAGGTTCCCGCAGCGGTCCCCGCCGCGGACGCCCCGCCGATGCCGACGGCCCCGCTGACCGTTGCCGAGCGTCAGGCGCAGGCAGCCGAGAAGGCCGCAGCGGCTGAGAAGTCCGCCGCCGCCGAGAAGGCCGCTGCCGCAGCCGCCGAGCCGGCCGCCGCGACGGATGTTCCGGCCGCCAAGACCGAGGGCGCGGTGGCATCCGCTGCCAAGCCCGGTGGCTCCGTTCCGAAGCCGCCGGCTGCGCGTCCGGGCAACAACCCGTTCGCCAGCAACCAGGGCATGGGCAAGACCCCTAGCCCGCGTCCGGGCAACAACCCGTTCGCCAGTGCACAGGGCATGGGCCAGCGCCCGCCGTCCACGTCTTCCCCCAGCAACATTCCCCGCCCCGCTGCTCCGCGCCCCGGCGCGCCGCGTCCGGGCGGACCCGGCCAGGCTCCGCGCCCGACCGGTTTCGGTCAGCGCCCGGGTGCCTTCCAGCGTCCCGGTGGCGCTCCGGGCGGCGCCGGCGGCGCACGCCCCGGCTTCCAGCGCCCCGGTGGCGCTCCGGCTGGAGCCCCCGGCTTCGGTCCGCCCCGCCCCGCTGGTGGCGGTGGCGCCGGTGGTCGCGGTCGCGGCCCCGGCGGCGGAACCGCTGGTGCCTTCGGTCGCGGTGGCGGCAAGAACAAGGCCCGCAAGTCCAAGCGCACGAAGAGGGCAGAGTTCGAGCTGCGCGAGGCCCCGTCGCTGGGTGGCGTCAGCGTCCCCCGCGGCGACGGCGGAACCGTTGTGCGTCTGCGCCGCGGTGCCTCGATCACGGACTTCGCCGACAAGATCGACGCGAGCCCCGGAAACCTGGTCACCGTTCTGTTCCACCTCGGTGAGATGGCAACGGCGACCGAGTCCCTCGACGAGGCCACCTTCGACGTGCTCGGCAGCGAGCTCGGCTACAAGATCCAGATGGTCTCGCCCGACGACGAAGACCGCGAGCTCCTGCTTGCCTTCGACATCGACATCGACCAGGAACTCGAAGACGAGACCGACGAAGAACTCTTCGCCCGGCCTCCCGTCGTCACGGTCATGGGCCACGTTGACCACGGTAAGACGGCTCTCCTCGACGCCATCCGTAACGCCAAGGTGGCCGCGGGCGAAGCCGGCGGGATCACCCAGCACATCGGTGCGTACCAGGTCGTCACCGAGCACGAGGGCATCGAACGCGCCATCACCTTCATTGACACACCGGGCCACGAGGCGTTCACCGCCATGCGTGCACGTGGTGCGCAGGTGACGGACATCGCGATCCTCGTGGTCGCGGCGGACGACGGCATCATGCCGCAGACGATTGAGGCGCTCAACCACGCCCAGGCCGCCAACGTGCCGATCGTGGTCGCAGTGAACAAGATCGACAAGGAAGGCGCGAACCCGCAGAAGGTGCGCCAGCAGCTCACCGAATTCGGACTCGTCGCGGAGGAATACGGCGGAGACGTCATGTTCGTCGACGTGTCGGCCAAGCAGGGAATCGGCATCCAGGAAATCCTGAACGCCGTGCTGCTCACCGCGGACGCCGGACTCGACCTGCGTGCCAACCCCGACAAGGACGCTCGCGGCGTGGCCATCGAGGCTCGCCTCGACAAGGGCCGCGGCGCCGTTGCAACCGTGCTCATCCAGTCCGGAACCCTGCACGTCGGAGACTCCATCGTGGCGGGAACGGCCTACGGCCGTGTTCGTGCGATGGCAGACGAGAACGGCGTCCCCGTGCTCGCCGCCACCCCGTCCAGGGCCGTCCAGGTTCAGGGCCTCTCCAGTGTTCCGCGCGCCGGTGACACCTTCCTCGTGATCGAGGAAGACCGCACGGCACGTCAGATCGCCGAGAAGCGCGAAGCCGCCGAGCGGAACGCTTTGCTGGCCAAGGCCCGCAAGCGCATCAGCCTCGAGGACTTCACTCGTGCACTCGAAGAGGGCAAGGTCGAATCGCTCAACCTCATCATCAAGGGCGACGTGTCCGGTGCCGTCGAGGCACTGGAAGAGTCGCTCCTCAAGATCGAGGTCGACGATTCGGTTCAGCTGCGCATCATCCACCGCGGAGTGGGTGCGGTCACGGAGAGCGACGTCAACCTCGCCACCGTCGACAACGCCATCATCATCGGCTTCAACGTTCGCCCCGACACGAAGGCACGCGAACGCGCCGCCCGTGAAGGCGTGGACGTGCGCTTCTACTCCGTCATCTACAACGCACTCGAGGACATTGAGAACTCCCTCAAGGGAATGCTCAAGCCCGAGTTCGAAGAGGTGCAGAGTGGTGTCGCCGAGATCCGCGAGGTGTTCAGCTCCTCCAAGTTCGGAAACGTCGCCGGTGTCATCGTTCGTTCGGGTGTCATCACCAGGAACGCCAAGGCGCGGGTCATCCGCAACGGCATCGTCGTGGGAGACAACCTGGGCATCGAGTCGCTGCGCCGGTTCAAGGACGACGTCACCGAGGTCCGCACGGACTTCGAGTGTGGTATCGGCCTGGGCAAGTTCAACGACATCCAGATCGGTGACGAGATCGAGACGATCGAAATGAAGGAAAAGCCGCGGGTCTAACCACCTCCGGATGATGGTGCGGGTTTCGTTCGCGTCCCTGAACGAGGGTGAGGACGGGACCCGCACTTCGGTAGTTTTTCGAAAATAGGAGTAAGACCATGGCAGATCCGGCACGCGCCAGGAAAATGGCCGACCGCATCAAGGTCATCGTGGCCAAGCGGATCGAGCGCGGCCTGCGGGACCCACGGCTCGGTTTCGTGACCATCACGGACGTCAAGGTGACCGGCGACCTTCAGCATGCCTCGGTGTTCTACACCGTCTACGGCAATGCCGAGGAACGCGCCGACAGCGCCGCCGCGCTCAAGGCGGCGACCGGGATGCTGCGCAGTGAGGTGGGCAAGAACATCACGGCCCGGCTCACCCCGTCGCTCGAATTCATCGCCGACGCGATCCCGGAGAACGCCGCGCTCATCGACGATCTCCTGCGTGAGGCGCGCGAGCGCGACACCCAGGTCGAGGAGCAGGCCCGCACGGCGAAGTACGCCGGTGAGGAGGACCCGTACGTCAAGCCGCGTGAGTACGACGAGGCTGACGAAGACGATGATGAAGAAGACGACGAGGATGTCGTGGTGGCCCCGGCCGCCCAGCACGCCGAAGCGCCCCTCGATGAGGAATCCCGCCAGTAAGTCGCGCCTGTAGGGCGGGATCCTCAGGGATCGCGTTCGCTAACGCGGTGCGGTGCGGTGCGGTGCGGTGCGGCTCAGGCCGGTCCGCGCCGCTTCTTTTTTGCCCGGGTTCCGATGCTCACTCGTGCGGCAGCACGTAGAGCCCGGCCCCGGCCGACACCGCGAGCCCGTCGGCCAGCAGGCCGGTCAGGGCGCGCTCGCGCTGGACGGCCTCGGGCCACAACCCGCTGATCTCGGCATCCGTCACCGGGTGCCGGGTCGCGCGCAGCTCGGCCATGATCAGGCCGCGCACCTGCCGGTCGCTGCCCTCGAACTTCTTTTGCACTGCCTTTCGCGGGCCGCTGTAGGCGGGATAGCCGGCGGCGCGCCAGCGGCACAGGTCGCGGATCGGGCACCCGTCGCAGCGTGGGGACTTCGCGGTGCAGACGACCGCGCCGAGCTCCATGATGCCGGCGTTGAATCGGGCGGCCTCGTCGCGGCCGGCGGGCAGCAGCGCGGACATGGCGTCGAGGTCGCGGCCGCGGCTCGGCGGGGCGGGTTCGGCCTGGCCGGCCACGGCGCGGGCGATGACCCTTCTCGTGTTGGTGTCGACGACCGGATGCCGGTGGCCGTAGGCGAATGCGGCGACCGCCCGGGCGGTGTAATCGCCAATCCCGGTGAGACCGAGCAGGGCGTCGACGTCCTCCGGGACAAGGCCGCCGTGGCGTTCGGTGATCTCCACCGCGGCTGCGTGCAGCCAGAGCGCGCGGCGCGGGTAGCCGAGCGTCGCCCAGGCCCGCACCGCCTCGCCTGGCGGCACGGCCGCGAGGTGCGCCGGGGTGGGCCAGCGCTCGAGCCACTCCTCCAGGCGTGGAATCACGCGGCTGACCGGGGTCTGCTGCAGCATGAACTCACTCACCAGCACGCCCCAGGCGCCGAAGCCGTCCCGGCGCCAAGGCAGGTCGCGGGCGTTCAGATGGAACCAGGCGTTGATGCCGGGGCTGAGGTCTGGGCTGAGTGCGGGGCCGAGTGCCGGGCTGGCTGCCGGGCTGCCGGTGACTGTGACGTTCACCGTTCTAACCTAGGCTCGATCCATGAAGCTTGTCTCCACACCCCGGATCGAGTTCCTGCGGGACCTCGCGGGCGAGATCCTCGGCATCTACGGCCTGGGCCGCCATGTCATCGCCATCGACGGTGCGGATGCCGAGGCCCGCGCCGCCTTCGCCGACGACCTGGCCGCCGTGTTCGACGAGCAGGGCCACCCGGTCTTCCGTGCGTCGCTGCGGCAATTCCGGCATTCTCGCGCCGAGCAGGGGCGGTTCGGTCCGGAATCTCCCGAGCGGCTGCTGCGCTACCTCTACGATTTCTCTCTGCTGCGGCGGGTGCTGCTCGAACCCTTCCGGCTGGGCGGCAGCACCGGGTTCGTGACCCGCGCGTTCGACCCGGACCGGGACACCTGGATCGAGCCCACCTGGCAGACCGGGCCGGCCGACGCCATCCTCATCGTCGACGGCGAATTCCTGAACCGGAAGGAGCTGCGCGACCTCTGGTCGTACAGCGCACTGGTCGAAACGGATGCCGAGTCCGAAGCCGAGACGACGGATGCCGGGGCCACGGACGACGCGAACGAGCACCATGTGGCCGACCGCCTCTACCGAAACGAGGCGACGCCACGCAGCCGGGCCACCGCCGTGATCGACCTGAGCAACCCGCACGAACCCCGCCGGGTGATCCTCGACAGCTGCTGAGCGAGCCCTTCCGTTCGCGGCGCAGGTTGTGGCCGCGGGCGCAGCCTCCAACCTGCGCCCGCGTCGCGAGGGTGCGCCGCGAGAGACGTTCGCCGACGGGCGCAGGCACGGATGGCGGAGGAACGGATGCCGACCAGGCGCGAGCGACCTGGCGCGAGCGACCGGGCGCCGGCGGTCAGCGGGCGAGCGCCGCGAATCGCTCGAGAACGTCGACCGGCGCCAGTGGCACTCCACGCGTCTCCACCTCGTGCACGAGCGCGGTCAACAGGGCGTTCACGGGCGCCCGCACGCCGGCCAGCCCGGCCTCCCGCACCACGGCGCCGTTGAGGAAGTCGATCTCGGTGATTTGCCCCCGTTTCAGGCTCTGCAGGGTCGAGCCCAGGTTCGGAACGTCGCCCATCCTCCTCCGCATCCGCAGCGGCAGTACCTGCCCGAGCGCCAATGGAAGCCGCGAGAACGCGCGCAGCTGCCGGTCGCCGAGGCCCTGCAGCGAACCGAAGCGCACACCGCGCCGCATCCCCACCCGAACGGTCTCCCGCATGCTGGACGTCATCACCCGGCGGAGGCCCGCATCGTCGACCACTTCCTGCACGCTGAGCCCGGTGATGGCGGGCAGGGCGTTAAGCATATTGACCACGAGTTTGGTCCACTGGGCGCCGACGAAGTTGTCGATGCCCACCGTCGGAACCGCGCCGGCGAGCACGTCCCGCCACGCGTTGGTCGCCGCGTCGGCGGCGCCGTCCCCGCGGCCCAGGTAGGTGGGCGCGGCGGTCGTGATCGTCACCCGGCCGGGCGCCGAGTAGTTCGCGGCGATGATCGACAGGGCGCCGAAGCACTCCGAGTGTGGCAGCAGGCTCCGCGCCGTGTTCACGCCGTCGAGACCGTTCTGCACGACGATCACAGCCGCGCCGTCGAGCACCGCGGCGTTCTCCGCGATGGCTGCGGCGGCATCCTGCGCCTTGGTGCAGATCAGGGCGAGGTCGGGCGTCTCCACGAGCCGTTCCAGCGCGAGCGGATGCTGCCGCGCCCGGCCGAACCCGCCGGTCAGCGAAATCCCCTCGGCCCGGATCACCGCCAGCGCCAGCCCACGGGCCGTCACGGTAACCTCGTGACCCGCCCGGGCCAGCAGCGTCGCGAATGTGCCGCCGAGGGCGCCCGCTCCGATCACGGCTATCTTCATGCCCCCAGCCTAGGTCGGGGGAGTCGGCACCGCGGGCACGGGTGCGGGGGAGAGTGCCCGCGGGCGGCCGGTGCCCGGTGGCCGGATAGCATGTCATGAGTGAGCGAAGAATCCGACGGACCAGCCAGCGAACCGACGTCCGGGCGAATCCCCGCTGAACCGGCGCGCGCCCCGCGCGCACCGCGCGTCCGCGGCACCGCCAGCGGCCTGGTCCTGATCGACAAGCCCCAGGGCTGGACCAGTCACGACGCCGTCGCCCGCACCCGCCGCCTGGCCGGAACCCGCAAGGTCGGCCACGCCGGAACGCTGGACCCGATGGCGACCGGGCTGCTCATCCTGGGCATCAACAGCTCGACCCGGCTGCTCACCTACATCGTCGGCCTCGACAAGGAATACCTGGCCACCATCCGGCTCGGCTCCTCCACGACAACGGATGACGCGGAGGGCGAAGAGCTCGGCCGGGCATCCGTCGACGCAGTGACCGCCCTCACCCCGGAGGCCGTTGCGGCCGGGATCGCGAAGCTCACCGGAGCCATTTCGCAGCAGCCCAGCGCCGTCAGCGCCATCAAGGTCGACGGCAAGCGCGCTTACGCCCGGGTGCGCGCCGGCGAAGAGGTGGACCTCCCGTCCCGTCCCGTCACCGTCAGCGCCTTCGAACTGATCGACACGGCGGCGGCCGACGGCCACCTCGACCTGACCGTGCGGGTGGAATGCTCCTCCGGCACCTACATCCGGGCGCTCGCCCGCGACCTCGGCGCAGGCCTGGGCGTCGGCGGCCACCTCACGAGCCTCCGCCGCACCCGCATCGGCCCCTTCCGGATCGACGCGGCCCAGCCGCTGGAGGAACTGGACGTCCCGGCGGCTCTGATCGGTCCCGCCGATGCCGCCACCCGGGTGCTGGGCCGCCTCGACCTGACCGAGCAGCAGGCGATCGACCTCGGCCACGGCAAGCAGATCCAGGTGGACCCGGCCGACCACGTCGACGGCCCGGTCGCTGCCGTCGCGCCGGACGGACGGCTGGTCGGCCTGGTCGAGTACCGCGGCGACCACGCCAAATCGCTGATCAACTTCCCGCCCGACGAGATCGCCGCCCCGGCAGTCGCGACCGCAGCAACCGAGCCTGGAGCCGCCGGCGCCGGAGACCACGGAGACGCATCATGATCGAGTGGTTCACCTGGCTGCAACTCGGCGTCGCCACAGTCGCCGGCCTGCTCGGTATCGGGTTGGGCCTCGCCGACCGAAAGCCCAGCGACCTCTCGCTGGGCGCCACGGCGCTGGTGGAACTGCTGCTGATCGCCCAGCTGGTGGTGGCCATCGTCGCCCCCTTTACGGGGAACAACGCCAGCGGCAGCGTGCTCGAGTTCTACACCTACCTGATCAGCGCCATCCTGGTGCCCGTCGCCGCCGTGGTCTGGGCGCTGATCGAACGCAGCCGCTGGAGCACGGTCATCGTCGGCGCATCCTGCCTGGCCGTCGCAGTGATGGTCTACCGGATGTGGCAGATCTGGACGGTGCAGGGGCTGTGATCTCGGTTCCAACGGATGCTGCGATAATGAAAACGCCATGACCGCCCCACAGAGCAACGACGCAGCGACGACCGCCGAGCCCGTTCGACCGACCCGGGTGACCGGCATCGGCCGGGTGCTGATCGCCGTCTACGGCCTGCTCGCGCTGGCGGCCACCGGGCGCTCGTTCGTGCAGATCTTCGACCCCGAGGAGTTCGGCCCGGCCCCGCTGGCGTACTCCCTCTCGGCCCTGGCCGCGGTCGTCTACATCGTCGCCACGATCGCCCTGATCAAGAGCGACGGGCCCTGGCGACGCGTGGCGTGGATCACGATCGGCTTCGAGCTCGTCGGAGTGCTCGTGGTCGGCACCCTCAGCGTGGTCGATCCGGAGCTGTTCGCGCACAAGACGGTGTGGTCGTTCTTCGGTCGCGGCTACGGATTCGTGCCGCTCGTGCTTCCGATCCTGGGCATGTGGTGGCTCGCCCGACGCGGCAAAGTCCGCTCATGAAGATCATGCGCGGCGTCGCCGCCATCCCCGAGGACTGGCCGGCCTCCGCCGTCAGCATCGGCAAATTCGACGGCGTGCACGCCGGACATCGCGCGGTCGTCGCCGAGCTGAAGTCAGCGGCCGAGCAGGCGGGCCTGGCTTCCGTCGTGGTCACGTTCGACCGGCATCCGTTGTCCCTGCTCAAGCCGGATGCCTGTCCGCAGGCCCTGATCAGCACCGAACAGAAACTCGCCCTGCTGGCCGAAACCGGGGTCGACGCCTCCCTCGTGCTCGAGTTCAACCAGGCGCTGGCCGGCCTGCCGCCGGAGGATTTCATCGAGCGCATCCTCGTGCGCGGACTCCACGCGCGCTCGGTGCTCGTCGGCCGGGACTTCCGCTTCGGCGCCGGCGGCGTCGGCGACGTGGCCCTGTTGCAGCAGCTGGGGGACAGGTTCGGTTTCGCCGTGCGCCTGATCGAGGACGTGATGCCCGACCGAAGCCGCCGGGTGTCCTCGACCTGGATCCGGGAACTGCTCGCGCAGGGCGACGTCCGAGCGGCGTCCGTTCTGCTCGGGCACGTGCCGACCGTTCGCGGTGAGGTCGTGCACGGTGCGAAGCGGGGGCGCGAACTCGGCTTCCCGACCGCCAACCTGTCACCGCACTCTGAGGGGCTCATCCCCGCGGACGGCGTCTACGCGGGCTGGCTGACGGATGCCGGCATCCGTTACCCGGCCGCGATCTCGGTGGGCAACAACCCGACCTTCGACGGTGTGCCCCAGAAGCAGGTCGAAGCCCACGTGCTCGACCGCGACATCGATCTGTACGGCCATGTGGTGGAGGTGTCGTTCGTGGACCGCATTCGCGGCATGGTCGCCTTCACCGGCGTTGACCCGCTGATCGTGCAGATGCGCGACGACGTGGAACGGGCACGCGGAATCCTCGTCTGACGCAGCCCGCACCGGGTCCGAGAAGGCTCAGACCGGGTCGGTGAGGTCTTCGGGAACGGTCGGAGCCGCCGGAGGCGCCGGTGTGAGCCCGGCGCGGCCGAACAGGAAGAGCACGATGTCTTCGGCCGTGCTCCGGTAATCCGGGCCTCGGCCGACGCGCCAGAGCGCATCCGACGCCACCAGGGTGCGGCGGCGCAGGACCGCCTTGACCGGGGTGGAGGCACGCTGGGCGCGGCCGAGGGCGACCGCTCCGGCCGCGGTCGGGTCGACCGTCAGGGCGAGGCCGAGAGGGTGCGCCAGATCGAAGCCGTGCACGACGGCCTCGGTGAGCTCGGTGACTCCCTGCCGGCCGATCCCGGCCGTGCGGTCTGCCGCGATCCGGCGCAGGCTCGCGATCAGCTCGGAGGGTTCGGTCAGGGCGGCGGCACGGCTGACGGCGTCGATCGCCCGGTTCGGGTTGAGGAAACGGCCCGCCAGCCAGGCCCGGCCGGCGCTCCGCAGCAGCTCGCGGTTTGAGCTTCCCAACCGCCAGACGAGGTGACCGGCGACATCGCGCACGCGCCAGTCCGCGCAGAGGCTCGGCGCCTCCCACTGCTCGGGGCTGAGTCCGTCCAGCAGATCGGCGGTGGCGAGGAGGGTGGCGGCGATCTGCGGGCCCCAGTCAGAGGAGACCCTGGATTCGTCACCGACCGGCCGTTGGCTTAGCGGGAGGTACTTCGAGAGATCTGCCATGCGCCCCAGCCTAGATCGCTCGCCGCGTGCGCCCCGGCACCGTGCCTGCTCAGATGAGCAAGATTGCCTACACGTGTTGATCACCGGCTGCGGGAGTCTTAGGCTGGTGACAAATCGGATGGAGCACCAGGGTGACGGACACTGACGAACTGCTGTCAATTCGTGCGGCCGAGCTGTACTACGAAGAGAACAAGACGCAAGACGAGATCGGCACAGTGCTCCGGCTGACCCGCTGGAAGGTGGGCCGGCTGCTCGCCCAGGCCAAGGCCAGCGGCTTCATCCGGATCGAGATCGTGCACCCGCGGGCCCGTCGCCTGTCCGTGGAACGCCGCCTCCGCGAGGCCACCGGGTTGACGGATGCGATCGTGGTCTCCTCCGCGGGCGTCTCCGGCGACGAGGAACTCCAGTCCCGCACCGCGCAGGCCGCCGCCGACTACCTCACCGGTCTGCGTCCGGTCCCGCGCACCCTCGGCATCAGCTGGGGCCGCACCCTGCACGAGGTGTCACTCCACCTCAAGCAGGGCTGGGCCAACGGCGTCAACGTCGTGCAGATCAACGGCGGCGTCAGCCTCAACCGGCGCGCCGGCACCGCGGCGGCCACCGCCGTCACGATGGCGCACAAAGCGTCCGGCGCGGCGACCCTGCTGCCCAGTCCCGCCATCCTCGAACGCCTGGAGACCAAACGGGCGATCGAAGCGGACCGCTCCGTCGGCGCCGTCCTCAAGCTGGGGGCGTCGGCATCCGCCTACCTGTTCAGCGCCGGCCAGGCAGACCAGAACTCGGCCCTGGTCGATAGCGGCTACCTAACCGAAGAGCAGGTGGCCGAACTCGTGCGCAAGGGAGCCGTCGGCGACATCGTCGGCCGCTACATCGACAGCAACGGCAACATCGTCGACCCGGAACTCGACGAGCGCACGGTCGGCATCCCGCTCGAACAGCTGCGCAACGCGAAAACGGCGATCGCCGTGATCGCCGGCAGCTCCAAGCACGCCATCGCGCGCGCCGTCGTCGGCAGCGGGCTGTGCACCGTGCTGGTCACCGACGAAGACACCGCCCTCGCCATCCTCGGCGAGCACGCGTGAGCCCGAACGACCAGACCATCCGAACCAGACCAGACCATCCGGACCACACCAACCGCAAGGACAACTCATGACTAGTAGCCCATCGGCTATGGCCCAGCTGAACACCGGGCAACGAGCCCTGGCGCTCATCGGCGGCGAGGCCACCGACGCGAACCTGCGCCGGTACCTGCATGGCATCCCCGGGATCGACGCCGTCGGACTCGAGCAGCGGGCCGCCGACCTCGGCAGCCGCTCGATCAAGACCAGCTCCAAGAAGTGGGCGATCGACAAGATCATCAGCCTGATCGACCTCACCACCCTCGAAGGAGCCGACACCCCCGGCAAGGTGCGCTCCCTGGTCGGCAAGGCGCTCACCCCCGACGCCGGCGACCCGACCTGCCCCCGCGTCGCCGCGGTCTGCGTCTACGGCGACATGGTTCCCCACGCCGTGGCGGCCCTCGGGTCGGCGCACTCCGCGGGCACGGATGCCGGCGTGAACGTCGCCGCCGTCGCCACCGCCTTCCCGAGCGGTCGCGCGTCCCTGGCGATCAAGCTCGCCGACGTGCGCGACGCGGTCCTCGCCGGTGCCGACGAGATCGACATGGTCATCGACCGCGGCGCCTTCCTCTCCGGACGCTTCGGCCAGGTCTACGACGAGATCGTCGCCGTCAAGGAGACCTGCCGCCGGGCCGACGGCAGCTACGCCCACCTCAAGGTGATCCTCGAAACCGGGGAGCTCAACACGTACGACAACGTGCGCCGCGCGTCCTGGCTGGCCATCCTGGCCGGGGGAGACTTCATCAAGACCTCCACCGGCAAGGTCCCCGTCGCGGCCACGCTGCCCGTGACCCTGTCCATGCTCGAGGTCGTGCGCGACTGGCACCGCCTCACCGGCGACAAAGTCGGCGTGAAGCCGGCCGGCGGCATCCGCACCTCCAAGGACGCCATCAAATACATCGTGACCGTGGCCGAAACCGTGGGCGAGGAGTGGCTCACGCCGCACCTGTTCCGGTTCGGGGCCTCCAGCCTGCTCAACGACGTGCTCATGCAGCGCCAGAAGATGACCACCGGACACTACTCCGGACCCGACTACGTGACGATTGACTAAAGGATCACCCCATGAGCTTTCTTGACTACGCTCCGGCCCCGGAGTCCCAGGCCCTGCTGAACCTGCGTTCGGACTACGGCCTTTTCATCGACGGCGAATTCGTCGCCGGTCGCGGTGAGCCGTTCCAGACCATCAACCCGGCCACCGAGAAACAGATCGCGATGATCGCCCACGCCAACTCTGCGGACGTCGACACCGCCGTGGCCGCCGCCCGCCGCGCCTACGCCCATACCTGGTCCAAGCTCTCCGGCAGCGATCGCGGCAAGTACCTGTTCCGCATCGCGCGCCTCGTGCAGGAACGGGCCCGCGAGCTCGCCGTGGCCGAGACGCTCGACAACGGCAAACCGATCAAGGAAAGCCGCGACGTCGACGTTCCCTTGGTCGCGGCCTGGTTCTTCTACTACGCGGGCTGGGCCGACAAGCTCGACCACGCGGGAGTCGGCCCCACCCCCTCGTCCCGGGGCGTCGCCGCGCAGGTCATCCCTTGGAACTTCCCCCTCCTGATGCTCGCCTGGAAGATCGCGCCGGCCCTCGCTGCCGGCAACACCGTCGTGATCAAGCCGGCCGAGACGACCTCCCTGACCGCGCTCCTGTTCGCGGAGATCCTGCAGCAGGCGGACCTTCCCGCCGGCGTGGTCAACATCGTCACCGGCGGCCGGGAGACCGGTCAGGCCCTCGTCGGGCACCCCGACGTGAACCTGGTCGCGTTCACCGGGTCTACCGGAGCCGGCCGGGCCATCGCGCGCTCGGTCGCCGGAACCGACAAGAAGGTCATCCTCGAACTCGGCGGCAAGGCGGCCAACATCGTCTTCGACGACGCGCCGATCGACCAGGCCATCGAGGGCATCGTCAACGGGATCTTCTTCAACCAGGGCCACGTCTGCTGCGCCGGCAGCCGTCTGCTCGTGCAGGAGAGCATTCACGACGACGTCATCGACCGCCTCAAGGCGAGGCTCTCGACCCTGCGCCTCGGCGACCCACTCGACAAGAACACCGATATCGGTGCGATCAACAGCGCCGAGCAGCTGAAGCGCATCCGTGAACTCACCGACATCGGTGAGCAGGAAGGCGCCGAGCGCTGGAGCCCGGACTGCGTGCTCCCGGACAACGGCTTCTGGTTCAAGCCGACCATCTTCACGAACGTGTCCACCAGCCACCGCATCGCCCGCGATGAGGTCTTCGGCCCGGTGCTGTCCGTGCTCACCTTCCGCACCCCGGCCGAGGCGATCGCGAAGGCGAACAACACGCCCTTCGGCCTCTCCGCCGGTATCTGGACCGAGAAGGGCAGCCGCATGCTCGCCGTCGCCGACAAGCTGCGCGCCGGGGTGATCTGGGCCAACACGTTCAACCGCTTTGACCCGGCCAGCCCCTTCGGCGGCTACAAGGAGTCCGGTTACGGGCGCGAGGGTGGTCGCCACGGCCTCGCCTCGTACCTCAAGCCGGCCGCGAGCCGCGCCGCCGCCCGCACGGTGAATGCCGCTCCGGCCGCTCGCATCGCCGCCACGGAATCAGACCCGAAGACCCCCGTTTCACGAAAGAAGGCCGCAAAGTGACCCGCCTCGCCGTTCCCAAGACCTACAAGCTCTACGTCGGCGGCAAGTTCCCGCGCAGCGAGTCCGGCCGGGTCTACGAGGTTCGCTCGCACGACGGGGTGTTCCTCGCCAACGCCGCGCAGGCCAGCCGCAAGGATGCCCGTGACGCGGTCGTCGCCGCCCGTTCCGCCCTCGGCGGCTGGGCCGGCGCCACAGCGTACAACCGCGGCCAGGTGCTTTACCGGATCGCCGAACTGCTCGAAGGGCGCCGCGCCCAGTTCATCGACGAGATCGTGAAGTCGGAGGGCGTCTCGGCGGCCGCCGCGTCCGCCCAGGTCGACGAGGCCATCGACCGGTGGGTCTGGTACGCGGGCTGGGCGGACAAGTACGTGCAGGTCGCCGGCAACGCGAACCCGGTCTCCGGTCCCTACTTCAACATCTCCGTGCCGGAGCCCACCGGTGTCGTCGCGATCATCGCCCCGCAGACCGGCGGGTCCCTCCTCGGCCTCGTCAGCGCCGTGGCCCCGGCCCTGGTGTCGGGCAACACGGTCGTCGTGGTGGCCAACGAACGGATGCCGCTGTCGGCCATCAGCCTGGGCGAGGTGCTCGCCACCAGCGACGTTCCCGGCGGCGTGGTCAACATCCTGACCGGTTCACCCGCCGAGATGGCCCCGTGGCTGGCCAGCCACGCGGACGTCAATGCCATCGACCTCGTCGGGGCCGGTGACCTCGACTGGATCAACCTCCAGATCGACGCGGCCGAGACGCTCACCCGGGTGCTGCAGCCCGAGAATGGTCCGGATGCCGCGAGCCCCTCGCTCGACCGCATCGTGGCGTTCACGGAGACGAAGACGATCTGGCACACCAAGGGCCTGATCTAGCCGCCCCTGATCGGGCCGGCCCCAGCTCTGGCCCGCCTAACGAATTCGACGGAGACTTTGGCCTAAAAGGCCAAAAAAGCGCCTGCAGGGCGTCAAAACCCTAAAATCTCCGTCGAATTCGTCAGGGCCGCGCGAGTGTCGCCCGTGGGGGCAGCGTGGGTTGTTCCGTGCGGGCCCGGCAGCGCGCGACTATTCCTCGTGCGGGCGCTCGGTGCCGTCGTCGCGCAGCAGGTCCTCGAGGGCCTGGTCCACTTCGTCCAGCACCGGTTCGGCGCCGGCCGCCGAGCTGGTCAGCCGGGCCACGAGGGCCTGAGGGGCGTCCAGGTCGGCCGACGTGGGCAGCAGGTCGGGGTGCGCCCACAGCTCGTCGCGCTTGTCGTTGCCCACGGCATCCGTCACGGCCTGCCACATGGCGGCGGCCTCGCGCAGACGGCGCGGGCGCAGCTCCAGCCCGACCAGGGTGGCGAACGCGGACTCGGCCGGCCCGCCGGATGCACGGCGGCGCTTCACGGTCTCGGCGATGGCATCGGCCCGGGGGAGGCGGCTGGTGGCCTCGAGCGTGACGACGTCGACCCAGCCCTCGATCAGGGCGAGCATCGTCTCCAGCCGGGCCAGCGCGGCCAGCTGGGACTCGCTCTTCGGCGGGATCAGCGAACCGTTGACCATGGCTTCGCGCAGTTCCTCCGGATTGGAGGGGTCGAAGCCGTCGGCGAGTTCCTCGAGCCGGCCGGAGTCGATGTGGATTCCGCGGGCGAAGTCGGTGATTGAGCTGATCAGGTGCAGGCGCAGCCACCGCGAGTGCCGGAACAGCCGGGCGTGGGCGAGCTCGCGCACGGCCAGGTAGATCTGTACCTGGTCGTCCGGAACGTCAAGTCCCTCGCCGAAAATGGCGACGTTCTGGGGCAGCAGGGCGGCCTGCTGGTCACTGAGCAGCGGGATGCCGACGTCGCCGCCGGAGACGACCTCGCTGGAGAGCTGCCCGACGACCTGACCGAGCTGCATGGCGAACAGGGTGCCGCCGATGCTGCGCATGACCTGGCTCGCGCCGGCCATCATGCCCTTGAGTTCCTCGGGAGCCTGCTCAGTCAGAACCCGGGTCAGCGAATCGGAGATGCTGGTGGCCACCGGTTCGGCGAGCTGGGTCCAGAGCGGCATCGTCGCGGTGACCCACTCCTTGCGGGTCATCAACTTCGGGGGAGTGGTGAGCTCGGCGACCGAGATCACCTCGTCCAGCCATAGCGCGGCGATGTGGAAGGCCTGGTCGAGGGCGGTGCGCTGCTCATCGGTGACGGCGAGTTGCCCGTTGGCGGCGCGCTCCTGGCCCTGGCTGAGTGCGGCGTCCCAGTTCATGGCACCGTCCCCGGAGTTGCGCAGGGCGCCCTGGAGCTGGTTCATCAGCGCCGCGATACTCACCGGGTCGCTGGGAAGGCCGGCGGCCCCGGCCAGCTGGCTCGGGTCGATGGACGACTTCCCGGACAGGATGTCGCGAAGCATGTCCCGAAACTCATCTTCAGGATTGTGACCCTCGTCGGGTCGTGAGTCGTCGTCAGCCACTTCAGGCACCTCTCAGTCACGTGCCTCTACGCTAGCCGGAGATTCATGGCGGGGACTGGGAAATGTCCTACGCTGGAAAACCGGTGTGCGCCTGTCGCGAACATCGAGCGCAAACATCGAGCGCAGATCTGGAAGGAGCCCGGTGGCCCTCTTCACCGAAGACTCGTCGCTGCCGGCCGGTCGGTCTCACCGTGCCGGAAAGGTGGGCTGGGTGGCGATCTCCGTTGCGCTGGCCATCGGCCTGATCCTGGCCATCACGCCGTCCCCGTACGTGATCGAGAAGCCCGGCCCGGTCTACAACACCATCGGAACGGCCGAGCAGAATGGCAAAGACGTTCCGCTGATCACGATCCCGGACGAGACCGTGTACCCGACGGAGGGCCAACTCGACCTGCTGACGGTTTCGCTGGTTGGCAACCCCGAAAACCGGCCGAGCTGGCTGACGGTCGCGGCGGCGTGGCTGGACCCGACCCAGGCCGTCATCCCGATCGACGCCGCATTCCCGGCCGACGTCTCCACAAAGGAACGCGAAGACGAGAACCAGGCGCTGATGGTGAACTCGCAGCAGGATGCGATCGCCGCGGCGCTGACCAACCTCGGCTACGACTATCCGACGATCCTCCAGGTCGCGTCGTTGCCCAAAGACTCCCCGGCCGCGGGCCTGATCATGACCGGCGACCAGGTCGTCTCGGTGAACGGCGCCGCCGTGGCCGACATCACGGCGCTGCGTTCCGCGCTGGCCGCCAACGGGGTGGACGCCCCGGCCGCCATCGGCGTCCTCCGCGACGGCAAGACCCTGACCGTGCGGGTCACCCCGATCGCCTCGGGCGACGCCGTGGTGGTCGGCATCAACGTGACCAGCAAGTACGAGTTCCCGTTCGACGTGAAGATCCAGCTCGACCAGGTCGGCGGGCCCAGCGCGGGCATGATGTTCGCTCTCGGCATCATCGACAAGCTCACCCCCGGCGCCATCCAGGGCGGGGCGGATGTCGCGGGCACCGGAACGATCAATCAGGCCGGTGAGGTCGGGCCGATCGGCGGCATCCGGCAGAAGCTCACCGGCGCGCGCGAGGCCGGTGCGGAATGGTTCCTGGCGCCCAAGGACAACTGCGACGAGGTCACCGGGCATGTTCCGGACGGCCTGACGGTCTTCTCGGTCGACGCCCTCGACGACGCACTGGCCGCGCTGGACGCCATCCGCACGGGAAAGGGCGCCGGAGCCCTGCCGCAGTGCCCGGCCGCCTAGCAGCAGCGAACGTTGAGTGAGCCCCCAGCGAACGTGGGGTATTCGTTCGGCGGGCCTGTCTAAGATGAAGGTTGACCGCCGATTTCGAGATCAAGAGGCCAATTCGTGACGTCACAATCATCCGGACGCAGTCCCCAGCGGAGTCGCGCTCCGCTTGCCATCACGGCAGCGATCATCGCGGGGCTGGTGATCGCCTTTTTCGTGTTCGCCGGGTTCTACGCCGACGTCCTCTGGTTCGACCAGCTCGGGTTCCTCAGCGTTCTGACCACGCAGTGGATCGCCGGGGCCGTTTTGTTCCTCGTCGGCTTCGTGGCGATGGCCGTGCCGGTGTGGGTGAGCATCCAGATCGCCTACCGGTTCCGACCCGTGTACGCGAAGCTCAACTCGCAGCTCGACCGCTACCAGCAGGTCATCGAGCCGCTGCGCCGACTGGCCATGTACGGCATCCCCGCCCTACTCGGCCTCTTCGCCGGCGTCGCCGCCGCGACCCGCTGGCAGGTCGTGCTGATGTGGCTGAACCGCACGGATACCGGCCGGGTCGACCCCCAGTTCAAATTCGACGTCTCCTTCTACATGTTCGACCTGCCCTTCTTCCAGGCCGTTCTCGGCTTCGCCTCGGCCGTGGTTCTCATCGCGACCCTGGTCGCGGCGGCCACGAGTTACCTGTACGGTTCGATCCGGGTGAGCGGGCGCGATGTGCTCGTCTCCAAGGCTGCCCGCATCCAGATCGCGGTCACGGCCAGCGTCTACCTCCTGCTGCAGGCCGCGAGTATCTGGCTGGACCAGTACTCCACGCTCACCAACACGAACGACCTGATCACCGGCGCCGGCTACACGGACGTCAACGCCACCATCCCCGGGCGGGCCATCCTGGCCGGCATCGCGGCCGTCGTCGCCATCCTGTTCCTCGTCACGGCCGTCATCGGCCGCTGGCGTCTGCCGGTGATCGGAACCGCGCTGCTGATCGTGAGCAGCCTTCTGCTCGGCTCCCTGTACCCGTGGGTCGTGCAGCGCTTCCAGGTCGACCCGAGCGCCAAGACGCTCGAGCGTGAGTACATCCAGCGCAACATCGACCTCACCCGGGATGCGTACGATCTGGCCGATGTGAAGGAGGTGCCCTACAACGCGACCACGACGGCCGAGCCGGGCGCCCTCCGCTCCGACGCGGAGACGACCGCGAACATCCGCATCCTCGACCCGGCCCTGGTCAGCGACGCGTTCTCCCAGCTGGAGCAGTTCAAGCAGTACTACCAGTTCCCGCAGAACCTCGACGTGGACCGCTACACGATCGACGGGAAATCCCAGGACACCGTGGTCACCGTGCGTGACCTCAAATTGTCCGGGCTGAACGCCGGCAACACCTGGGTCAACTCCACCGTCGTGTACACGCACGGCTACGGGGTCGTCGCGGCCTACGGCAACCAGCGTTCGGCCGACGGCCAGCCGGTCTTCCTCGAGTCAGGCATCCCCACCAAGGGTTCACTGCCCGAGTATGAACCGCGGATCTACTTCGGTGAGACGTCCGCTCCCTATTCCATCGTCGGAGCGCCCGAGGGCAGCAAGCCGGTCGAGCTGGACTACCCGTCGGGCACGGAGGGCGCCCAACAGACCTACACGACCTTCACCGGTGACGGCGGGCCGAAGCTCGACAACGCGTTCAACAAACTGATCTACGCTCTCAAGTTCCAGTCGGAGCAGATCTTCCTCGCCAACGACGTGAACGAGAAGTCGCAGATCCTCTACGACCGCGACCCGGTCACGCGGGTGCAGAAAGTCGCCCCGTACCTCACCCTCGACTCCGACGCCTACCCGTCGATCGTCGACGGCAAGGTCAAGTGGATCGTCGACGGCTACACGACCTCGGCCAGCTACCCGTACTCCACCTCGGTGGGTCTGAGCGACGCGATCGCGGACACGGAAACACCGCCCCAGCCGTTCGCCCTGGACAAGATCAACTACATGCGCAACTCGGTCAAGGCCACGGTCGACGCTTACGACGGCTCGGTCACCCTGTACGCCTGGGACAAAGAAGATCCGCTTCTGAAGACGTGGCAGAAGATCTTCCCGGCCACGATCAAGCCGATGAGCCAGATGAGCGGCGAACTGATGAGCCACGTGCGCTACCCGGCTGACATGTTCAAGGTGCAGCGCAAGGTCCTGGGCAAGTACCACGTCACCGACCCCGGGTCCTTCTACTCGGTCGACGACGCATGGACCACCCCGAACGACCCGGTGTCCCCGTCGACGAACACGACCCTTCAGCCGCCGTACTACCTCACCATGCAGGTCCCGGGCTCTGATGCGCCGTCGTTCTCGCTCTACTCGACGTTCATTCCCGACGCGAGCGGTGCGACCAGCCGAAACGTGCTCACCGGCTATCTGGCAGTCGATGCGGATGCCGGGGCCAAGGACGGTCAGCGAGCGGACGGCTACGGCAAGATGAGGCTGCTCACGCTGCCGAAGGACGTCACCGTGCCGGGCCCGGGTCAGGTTCAGGCCAAGTTCAACGCCGACCCGACCGTCTCCACCCAACTGAACCTGCTGAAGCAGGGCCAGTCGAAGGTGCTCAACGGAAACCTGCTCACCCTGCCCGTCGGTGGAGGTCTGCTCTACGTGCAGCCCGTCTACGTGCAGTCGACGGGTGAGACCAGCTACCCGCTGTTGCAGAAGGTGCTCGTCGCGTTCGGAGACCAGATCGCGTTCGAGGACACGCTCGACAAGGCCCTGAACGTGCTGTTCGGTGGCGAGTCCGGCGCGAACGCCGGCGACACCTCGGTGCCGCCGACGACGGGTGAGACCCCGACGACCGGCACCACCCCGTCGACCTCGACCGGAGACCCGGTGAAGGATGCCCGGCTCCGGTCCCTCCTCGCGGAGGCCAAGCTGGCCATGACCGACAAGCAGGCGGCGCTGGCCGTCGGTGACTTCACGGCCTACGGGGTGGCGGACAAGAAGCTGAACGACGCGATCGGCCAGATGCTGACGCTGCTCGGCCAGTAGTACGAGAGCGGGTGGTGCGCCGTTCCGCTCGTGGCCTGCCACGAGCGGAACGGCGCACCACCCGCTCGGCGCATCCGTTGGAACCCCTGGTGTGGTCCGACCGCTTGCGAGGCTGTGGTAAACTGGATCTTGTAGCGCGGGGTGGAGCAGTTCGGTAGCTCGCTGGGCTCATAACCCAGAGGTCGTAGGTTCAAATCCTGCCCCCGCAACCAGCGCAAGAAAAATGCCGGTCCAGCAGAAATGCTGGGCCGGTTTTTTTGTCCCCGGCACCGCGTCCGGCGCCGTGATCGATGCGCTCGAGAAGCAGCTTCCCGAGTTCGCCGGCGCGTCCGGCACCGTGGTCTTCGAGACGACGGACGGCTCGGCGCTCAGCAGCGAGCAACGTGAGCAGATCAGCGCCCTCGTCGCCGGCGGCGGCGACCTGCCGGACGTCGCCGACGTCATCGACCCGTTCGAGGCCGAGCAGCAGCGGGCCGACCGGGTGCAGCAAATCGCCGACGGGCGCAGCCAGCTCGGCGCCGGGCGCGCCCAGCTCGATGCAGGGCAGGCCCAGCTCGATGCTGCCCGCGCTCAGCTCGCCGCGGCGCAGACCCAGCTTGACCAGGCCTTGAAGCAGCCGAACCTGCCCGCCGAACAGCTGTCCGCGTTGGAGACACAGCAGGCGCAGCTCGGCGCCGGGGTGCCGCAGCTGGACGATCAGCAGGCCACACTCGATGCCTCGCGCGCGGAGCTCCAACTTCAGACGGAGAAGCTCGAACGCGGCGCCGTGCTGCTTGACCTCTCCGAGGGCATCCGCGTGGTTTCGGCGGACGGCGCGGCCGCCCTCGTGAACGTCGCGTTCTCCGAACCCCGCCTGAAGCTGGAGGAGACGTCCAAGCAGGCCGTCATCGACTACTTCGACTCCGAACCGATCGACGGCACCCGGGTCTCGTTCTCCTCCGATATCGCGCAGAGCGTTCCCCAGCTCATCGGCGTCGGTGAAATCGTGGGCGTCGAGTTCGCGGGGATCATCCTGCTCGTCATGCTCGGCTCGGTGGTCGCCGCAGCCCTGCCGCTCGTCACGGCGCTGGTGGGCGTCGCGATCGCCTCCCTCGGCGCGCTCGCGTTCTCCGGGGTCGTGCCGATGGCCTCGGTCACCCCGTTCCTCGGAGTCATGCTCGGGCTCGCGGTCGGCATCGACTATTCCCTCTTCGTGATCAACCGGCACCGCAAGCAGCTGCTGCAGGGCGCCGAGCCGCGTGAATCGATCGGACTGGCGAACGGCACCGCCGGTAATGCGGTGGTCTTCGCGGGGACCACGGTCATCGTGGCACTGCTCGCCCTGAACGTCACCGGCGTTCCCTTCCTCGGCCTGATGGGCACCGTCGGCGCCGTGGCCGTGGCCGTCGCCGTGATCATCGCGATCAGCCTCACCCCCGCGATCCTCGGACTGCTCGGTGAGCGCGTGCTCGGCCGCCGCGCTCGCGCCCGCATCGGTGAAGAGCACCACGAAGACATCAGGGCGAAGCCGATGCGGACCTGGCGCGCCGTCGTCACCGTGCTGGCAACGTGCGCGGTCCTGCTGATCGTCGCAATCCCCTCCCTCTCGATGCGGGTCGGCCTGCCCGACGGCTCGGCCGAGCCGGTCGACTCGGCCTCGTACCGGGCATTCATGGCCACCGAGGAAAGCTTCGGGGCCGGAGCCACCGGCCCGCTGCTCGTCACGGCCACGCTGCCGGAGGGACTCGACGACGCGCGGGAGCTCGAGGCCCAGGTCACCGTCGCGCGCACGCTCGCCGAGCAGAACGACGTGGTCGGGGTCGCTCCGATCGTCGTTTCAAAGGACAAAAGGCTCGCGGCCTTCCAGGTCGTGCCCGCCGCGGGACCGAACAGTGTGTCGACCGAGCAGCTCGTGCGGGACATCCGCTCGATGCCGCCCGTCGACGGCGACATCACGCTCGGCGTCGCGGGGCAGGCGGCCATCAACATCGACATCTCCGAGAACCTCGCGGATGTGCTTCCGACCTACCTCGCGGTGGTCGTCGGTCTGTCCCTGCTGATCATGATCCTCGTGTTCCGCTCGATCCTGGTGCCTGTGATCGCGACGGGCGGGTTCATCCTGTCGTTGTTCGCCACCTACGGCGCGACAGTCGCGGTCTTCCAGTGGGGCTGGTTCTCGGACGTTCTCGGCGTCCACACCGGTCCGATCCTGAGCTTCCTGCCGGTGATCCTCGTCGGTGTTCTCTTCGGCCTGGCGATGGACTACCAGCTGTTCCTGGCCCCCGGAATGCGCGAGGCCTACGTGCACGGTGCGTCGGCCCGCCTCGCGGTCGCCCGGGGCTTCCGTGCCGGCCGTTCGGTGGTCACGGCTGCCGGGCTCATCATGGACTCGGTCTTCGGCGGCTTCGTCTTCTCCGAGTCGACGATGATCCGCTCGATCGGTTTCGGGCTGGAGCTGGGAGTGCTCATCGACGCTTTCCTGGTGCGGATGCTGCTGATGCCGGCCCTGATGCACCTGCTGGGCCGGTCGGCGTGGTGGCTCCCGCGCTGGCTCGACCGAATCATGCCGAACGTCGATGTGGAGGGCGCTGCGCTCGAACGCCGGCACCACGGCTGAGACGAGGAACCGGACCTGCCCGAGGCTGTGGTAAGTTAGATCTTGTAACGCGGGGTGGAGCAGTTCGGTAGCTCGCTGGGCTCATAACCCAGAGGTCGTAGGTTCAAATCCTGCCCCCGCAACCACCAGCCCCCGGAACCTCACGGTTCCGGGGGCTTTTCTGCTTTCATCGTCCAGTAAGTTCGTAATGCACCAGGTCGACGGCGAACCTCCGCCTGTTTCAGGCCACCGCTCGACAGTCGGGAAATTTCAGACATGAAGCTCAAGATCACCCTGTTCGCCGCTCTGTGTGTCGTGCCGCTGGCACTCGCGGGATGTTCCGTCACGGGCACAGCCCCGAACGACGCGGGATCGGCGTCGGGGGAGAAGACCACCATCGCCGTGGTCACCCACGGGACCCCGGGTGACTCTTTCTGGGACGTCGTGAAGAGCGGTGCGGAGCAGGCCGGCACAGACCTCGGAGCGACCGTCACCTATCAAGGCGACGGTGACCCGGTCAAGCAGAGCCAGCTGATCGAGGCGGCCATCGCGGCCAAGCCCGACGGGCTGATCGTCTCCATGGCCAACCCGGACGGCGTGAAGAGCGCCGTCGAGAAGGCCGTTGCCGCCGGGATCCCGGTGATCACCATCAACTCCGGCCTGGAGAGGTCCCTGGAGTTCGGGGCGCAGACCCACGTCGGCCAGAGCGAGTTCATCGCGGGCCAGGGCGCCGGCGAACAGCTGAAGAAGGCCGATCTCAAGAACGTGATCTGCGTCATCCACGAGGCCGGCAACTCGGGGCTCGAAGAGCGCTGCCGGGGCGCGGCTGACACGCTCGGCGGAACCGTCAGCAACGTGCAGGTCGACATCGCGAACCTCGCGGATGCCCAGAACACCATCAAGAGCAAACTCCTGGCCGACCCAACGATCGACGGTGTCCTGACCCTGCAGACCGGGGTGGCCGTGGCCGCGAGCCAGGCGATCGACGAAGCCAAGAGCACCGCCGCGCTGGCCACATTCGACGTGTCCGCCGATGTCACCCGGCTGATCCTCGACGACAAGATGCTGTTCGCGGTCGACCAGCAGCCCTATTCGCAGGGCTACCTGCCCGTGATGTTCCTCACCCTGCAGAAGCGCAACGGTGACGTCGTCGGCGGCGGCCTGCCCGTGTATTCCGGCCCGGGCTTCGTCACGAAGGAGAACGCGGCGCAGGTGGCCAGGTTCGCGAAGAACGGCACCAGATGACCCTCACCGCAGTCGCGGCGACGAACGAACGGCGAAAGCGGCAGCATCCGCTCGTGACGCTGCTGCGCCGGCCCGAAGTCGGTGCCGCAGTGGCGGCCCTCGCGGTCTTCACCTTCTTCTCGGTATCGACGCCGACTTTTCTGTCGCCGGCCGGCATCTCGACCTGGCTGTACTCCGCGTCGCTGTTCGGCATCATGGCCGTAGCCGTGGCACTGCTGATGATCGGCGGCGAGTTCGACCTGTCCGCCGGTGCGATGACGGGGACCGCCGGTCTGATCGTCGGCGTGCTCACCACCGAGTGGGGCGTCAACATCTGGCTGGCGATGGCCCTGGCCCTGGCGGTGGCGCTCCTGATCGGTGCCGCAAACGCCTTCATCGTCATGAAGACCGGCCTGCCGAGCTTCATCGTGACCCTGGCCACGTTCTTCATCCTGCAGGGGTGCAACCTTGCCGTGACGAAGCTCGTGACGGGCACCGTCGCGATCCAGGGCATGGGCTCGGTCCCCGGTTTCGACCAGGTCAGGGTCTTCTTCGGGTCGTCCTTCGCCTTCCTGGGCATGGACGTCAAGATTTCGATCGTCTGGTGGATGGCCCTAACACTGCTGGCGACCTGGGTCCTGCTGCGCACGAGGGGCGGCAACTGGATCTTCGCCGTCGGCGGCCAGGCCACGAGTTCGCGCCAGGCCGGCGTGCCGGTGCTCAAGGTCAAGCTGGGGCTCTTCATGACCACCGCCGGCGCCGCCTGGCTGGTGGGCATGCTGCAGCTCTTCGACGTGTCGACCGTTCAGGCCACGACCGGGATCGGCCAGGAGTTCATCTACATCATCTGCGCCGTCGTCGGCGGCTGCCTGCTCACCGGCGGCTACGGGTCGGCCATCGGGGCGGCCCTGGGCGCCCTGATCTACGGCATGACACTGCAGGGCATCGTGTTCGCCCAGTGGGACAACAACTGGCTCAAGGCATTCCTCGGCGGGATGCTGCTGCTCGCCGTGCTGGTGAACCTGTACGTTCGCAAGCAGACCGGAGTCCGCTCGTGAGCGCGCTCCTCGAGGTGAAGGACATCGGCAAGTCCTACGGAACGGTGCAGGCCCTGCAGGGCGTCTCGGCGTCGGTCGGCGCCGGGGAGGTCTTGTGCGTGCTGGGCGACAACGGCGCGGGAAAATCGACGCTGATCAAGATCCTGTCCGGTGCCCACCCGCACTCGGAGGGCACCCTGCTCGCCTACGGTGAGGCCCGCACGTTCCGCAACCCCCGTGAGGCACTCGACCTCGGCATCGCGACCGTGTACCAGGATCTCGGCGTGGTGCCCCTGATGCCGGTGTGGCGCAATTTCTTCCTCGGGTCGGAGCTGACGCGCGGACGTGGCCCGTTCCGGCGTCTCGACGCAGCGCGGATGCGTGAGGTCACCAGGCTCGAACTGGCCCGGATGGGGATCGAGCTGCGCGACGTCGACCAGCCGATCGGCACCCTCTCCGGCGGTGAGCGGCAGTCCGTGGCGATCGCGCGTGCCGTGTATTTCGGGGCGAAAGTCGTGATCCTGGACGAGCCCACCTCCGCCCTGGGCGTGAAACAGGCCGGCGTCGTTCTCACCTATATCGCCCGGGCCAGGGACCGCGGCCTCGGCGTTGTCTTCATCACCCACAACCCGCACCATGCGTACCCCGTGGGGGACCGTTTCCTGCTGCTGAACCGCGGCACGAGCCTGGGCGCGTTCCTGAAGAGCGAGATCACGATCGAGGAGATGACCGCGCTGATGGCCGGCGGCGCCGAACTCGAGGCGCTGGCGCACGAGCTGGAGCGCCCGCGCCCCTAACCAATTCGACGGAGATTTTCACCGAATCGGGCATATAAACACTGAAATAGACGAAAATCAGGCTCTTTCGAAAAAATCTCCGTCGAATTGGTTCGCCGTCCCGCGGGGAGGCGTGGTGCCGCGGCCTGAGATATGCGTTCGTCTGGCCTGGTCGTTGGGGAACCTCGACCTGGCCGAACACGACTTGGGTGCCGATGCGGGCTCGCTTATCGTGGATAGCACAGCATCGCACCACCGATGGGAGTCCCATGGGCGCAGTACACGATTCGGCCGAGATCTCCGGCTGGGGGGCGCAGTTGCAGCTCGCCGGGCACGGCACGGCCGCCGTAGCCCGCATACTGGGCCGGCTCACCGACGCAGAACTCGATGGCGACTCGCTGCTTCCGGGCTGGTCGAGGCGCCATGTCGTCGCGCACCTGGCATCCAACGCCCGCGCCATGACCCGATTACTGCTCTGGGCCGAGACCGGCGTCGAGACCGTGATGTACGCGTCCGCAGACGTGCGGAACGATGAGATTGAGAAGGACAGCAAGCTCCGCCCCGATGAACTCTGTGTCTCCTTCAGCGAGTCGGCGGGCCTCCTCGAGCGGGCCTGGCGGGATCTGCCGAAGGATCGCCGGATGTACCCGGTGCGTAACGGCCAGGGGGCCATGATCCTGGTCTCGGACACGGTCTGGATGCGCACCCGCGAATTGTGGGTGCACGCGGTCGACCTGAACGAGGGAGGCTCGTTCCGTGATGTGCCCGCAGCCGTCCTCAACCGCCTGCTCGGCGACATCCAGCGCACGTGGGCCGGCCGGGGCGAGGACGCGAACCGGCGCCTGGTCGTGACCGATGCCCCGGACTCGTCGGTAGGCCCGGCGGATATGCTCCCGACAGGCATGGGCCCGACGGATGCCGCCGCTCCCGAAATCGTGTCGGGCACCCTGGTCGACCTGACGGCCTGGGCCTCCGGTCGAGGGTCGGCCGGAGTCACCTCGAGCACGGGGGAGACCCCGATCGCGGCCCGCTGGCTCGATCCGCCAGCTCTGATCCGCCAGCTCTGATCCGCCAGCTCTGATCCGCTGGCACTGATCCTCTGGCGGCACACGCCACCTAAAGAACGGCCCCGCACCTGTTCAGGTGCGGGGCCGTTCTTTGTGGTGCGATCAGGCGGTGAAGACTACTTGCCTGCCTTGCGGGCCGGCTTCTTCGATTCCTCCGGTGCGGCGGCGACGGCCGCGCGGTTGGCGCGGACCTCGTTGAACGAGGTGCCGTAGTACGCGGCTTCCATGATCGTCTTCATGTCCGCGAGCATGGGCATCCGCGGGTTGGCGGGTGCACACTGGTCGCCGTAGGCGCCCATCGCGAGGGCATCGAGGCGACCGATGAAGTCCTGCTCATCGACGCCCTGAGCCTGGAAGGAGGGCTTGATGCCGACCTGGTCGCGCAGCTTCTCGACGGCCTGGGCGTAGGACTCGATGCCCTCTTCAGGCGTCGAGGCCGGGAGGCCGAGGTGCTTGGCGATCTGCTGGAAACGCTCGGGAGCAATGTAGCTCTCGTACTTGGGCCAGCTGGTCAGCTTCGTCGGGATGAGACCGTTGTAACGGATCACGTGCGGCAGGTACGTTGCGTTCACCCGACCGTGGATGAGGTGGAGCTGCGCACCGGTGACGTGAGCCATCGCGTGGCAAATACCCAGGAACGCGTTACCGAACGCCATACCGGCGATCGAGGAGGCGTTGTGCATCTTCTCGCGCGACTTGATCACGGCGGCATCCGTGCTGTTCGAGGTGCCGGTGGCGCTCGTGACGATGTTCTCGAAGATGAGCTTGATCGCGTGCAGGCACAGGCCGTCGGTGAAGTCGTTCGCGTAGACGGAGACGTAAGCCTCGGTCGCGTGCGTCAGAGCGTCGAAGCCCGAGTCGGCGACCAGGAACGACGGCATCGCTGCGGTGAGCGACGGGTCGATGATGGCGACGGTCGGCAGGAGCGCGTAGTCGGCGAGCGGGTACTTCACTCCGCTGACCTCGTCCGTGATCACGGCGAAGGGGGTCATTTCAGAACCGGTACCCGAGGTAGTCGGGATGCAGACGAGCTTGGCCAGTTCGCCCAGGTCGGGGAACTTGAACGCGCGCTTGCGCACGTCGAAGAACTTTTCCTTCATGTCCGAGAATTCGATTTCGGGGTGTTCGTACAGCAGCCACATCACCTTGGCGGCGTCCATCGGCGAACCTCCGCCGAGGGCGATGATCGTGTCCGGCTTGAAGGCGCGCATTTCCTCTGCGCCCTTGGTGACGGCGGCGACGGTCGGCTCCGGGAGCACGTTGTCGATGATCTGCAGGGAGACGCGGTTCTCGCGACGGTTGAGCACGTCAAGGATCTTGTCGACGAAGCCGAGCTTGGTCATGGTGGCGTCGGTCACGATGGTGACGCGCTCCACGTTGCGCATGTCCGACAGGTAACGGATGGCGTTCGGCTCGAAGTAGGTCTTCGCGGGAACCTTGAACCACTGCAAGTTGTTGTTCCTTCTGCCGATGCGCTTGACGTTGATGAGGTTGATCGCCGAGACGTTGTTCGAGACGGAGTTGTGCCCGTACGAACCACAGCCGAGCGTGAGCGACGGGATGAAGGCGTTGTAGATGTCGCCGATGCCACCGAGCGAGCTCGGTGCGTTCGTGATGATCCGGACCGCCTTGACGCGGATTCCGAACTGCTCGATGATCGCCGGGTCCTCGCTGTGGATTGAGCCCGAGTGGCCGAGGCCGTCGAATTCAACCATCTGCTCGGAGAGCGAGATGCCCTCTTCCGCGTCCTTGGCGTGCAGCACGGCGAGAACCGGCGCGAGCTTTTCGCGGGTCATCGGCTCGTGCGGTCCGACTCCGCTGACCTCGACCATGATGATCGAGGTGTCTTCGGGAACCGTGAATCCGGCCTGCTGGGCAATCCAGACCGGCGACTTGCCGACGACTGCGGCGTTCAACTTGGCCTCGCCGCAGTTGGTCGAGTTGGCCTGGACGCCGAAGATGAAGTCTTCGAGGAGCAGCTTCTCGGCGGGGGTCACGAGGTAGGCGTGGAGGCGCTTGAATTCCACCATGGCCTCGTTGTAGAGGGGCTCTTCGATGATGACGGCCTGCTCCGAAGCGCAGATCATGCCGTAGTCGAAGGCCTTGGAGAGCACGACGTCGTTCACGGCGCGCTTGAGCTTGGCCGTCTTCTCGATGAAGGCCGGGACGTTGCCGGCACCGACGCCGAGGGCGGGCTTGCCACAGGAGTAGGCCGCGCGGACCATGGCGTTACCACCGGTCGCGAGGATGGTTGCCACGCCCGGGTGGTTCATCAGCAGGGTGCTGGCCTCGAGGGAGGGAACTTCGATCCACTGGATACAGTTCGCGGGTGCGCCGGCTGCGATCGCGGCGTCACGCACGACGCGCGCAGCGGCCGCGGAGGACTGCTGTGCTGCCGGGTGGAAGCCGAAGATGATCGGGTTGCGGGTCTTAAGCGCGATCAGCGATTTGAAGATCGCGGTCGAGGTGCAGTTGGTGACGGGGGTGATCCCGCAGATAACACCGACCGGCTCGGCGATTTCGGTGATGCCGCTAATTTCGTCGTGGCTGATAACGCCGACTGTTTTAAGGTTCTGCATGGAGTTCGTAACGTGCTCACAAGCGAAGAGGTTCTTCACGGCCTTGTCTTCGAAGACGCCGCGTCCAGTCTCTTCGACTGCGTGAACTGCCAGCTCAGCGTGCTTGCTGAGGGCTGCTACGGATGCTTTCTTAACGATGTGATCGATTTGTTCTTGCGTGAAATTCGCGTAATCCAAAAGCGCGACCTGTGCGGCTTTAACCAGTGAATCAATTTGAGTTGCGAGCGACTCGGTTACTGGCTTGTCAGTTATCGTCATGGTGTCCCTTTTCGGGCGGCCCAACTTGGGCTTATCGCCTCTTGACACAACTCTACGACTCCGCACGCTGCGTCGCATGCTGGAGATGCCGATTCTGACCTGCGCCGCCGGGGCCGCCGAATCATTTTGGCTGGTCGCGGCCTTTTTTGCGGGGCAACAGCAAATCCTGTTTATTTAGCCTCGCTAAGGACATTACGCGCGCGTACGCACGCGCAGTAGAGGGTCGGGGCGATGCCGGGCGCGCTCAGCGGCGCCCGAGGTCCCGAACTGCGTCCACGGCGGGCTGAACGGATGCGGCGGCGCGCCGTGCGTCATCGGCTGTGGTCGTGGCCGCGAGGGTGAAGCGCACGGCGGTCCGGGCTTTGTCCTCGGGCAGGCCCATCGCGGTCAGGACGTGGGACGCCTCGTCGCTTCCCGCCGCGCAGGCCGAGCCGCTCGAACAGACGATCCCGCGCTGCTCGAGCTCGAGCAGCACCGCCTCGCCGCTGGTGCCCGGGAACACGAAGGACGCGGTCCCGGGGAGGCGCTCGGTGGGGTGCCCGGTCAGCCGGGCGGACGGGGTGCCGGTGAGCACCGTGGCGATGAAGGCGTCGCGCAAGGCGGCGACCCGCGGCGCGGCCTCCGCCCGTTCCCGGTCGGCCAGACGCAGCGCCGTCGCCAGGCCGAGGGCACCGGCCACGTTCTCGGTGCCGCTGCGGCGGCCGCGTTCCTGTCCGCCGCCGTGGAGCACGGGTTCGATCGGGAGGCCTCGGCGCAGGAAGAGCGCCCCGACTCCGGGAGGGGCGCCGATTTTGTGACCGGAGAGGCTCAGTGCGTCGACTCCGAGTGTCCGCACGCCGAGGTCCAGCCATCCGGCCGCCTGCACGGCGTCGGTGTGGAAGGGCACGCCTGCCGCCCGGGCTATGGCCGCGAGGGCGGCGACGTGCTGGACGGTGCCGACTTCGTTGTTCGC
The DNA here is from genome assembly GCF_004402595.1 of Cryobacterium shii. GTDB lineage: Bacteria > Actinomycetota > Actinomycetes > Actinomycetales > Microbacteriaceae > Cryobacterium > Cryobacterium shii. The sequence continues at coordinate 100,838 of NZ_SOFY01000021.1, forward strand.
GTACTGGATCGACACCAGGGTGGTGTCGGCGCGGATCGCGGCGTGGAGCTGGGCCGGATCGATGCGACCGGCGGCATCCGGGGCCACCAGTGTGATCTCGAAGCCGTGCACCCGCTTCAGGAAATCGCAGGACTCGAGCACCGCCTCGTGCTCGACGGCCGACGTGACGATGTGGCGGCCGCGCGGCGCGCCGAGGGCGATTCCCTTCACCGCGAGGTTGTCCGACTCCGTGCCGCCGGTCGTGAACACGATCTCGGCCGGGCGACAGCCGAGCACGCTCGCGATCTGGGCACGGGCATCGGCCAGCGCGGCTGCGGCGGCCTCGCCGACCTGGTGGTGGCTCGACGGATTGCCGAAACTGCCCGCGAGCTGCTGCCAGAGCACCTCGAGCACCTCCCGGCGCACGGGGGTCGTCGCGGCGTTGTCGAGGTAGATCACGTCGGTCCCGGTCAGCCCTCGGTCAGGATCACGACGTCGAGGCCGAGGTCGAGCGAGCGCACGCTGTGGGTGATGGCGCCGACCGAGATGATGTCGACCCCGGTCTCGGCGATGCCGCGCACGGTGTCCAGGTTGACGCCGCCGCTGGCCTCGACCAGGGCGCGGCCGGCCGTGATGCGCACGCCCTCGCGAAGGTCGTCGGGTGAGAAGTTGTCGAGCATGATCGTGTCCACGTTGGCGGCCAGAACCGGCTCGATCTGGTCGATCCGGTCCACTTCCACCTCCAGGTGCGTGGTGTGGGAGATGCGGTCGCGCACGCGCAGGAGCGCTTCGGTCAGGTTGAGGCCGCCGGAGGTGAGCACGGCGAGGTGGTTGTCCTTGGCCATGACGGCGTCGGAGAGGCTGAATCGGTGGTTGTGGCCGCCGCCGTCCCGCACGGCGTGGCGCTCCAGGGCACGCAGTCCGGGGGTCGTCTTGCGTGTGTCGACGATGCGGGCCCGGGTACCGGTGGTCTCGGCCACATAGAGTGCCGTCAGGGTGGCGATTCCGCTCATCCGCTGCACGAAGTTAAGGCCGATGCGTTCGGCCTGAAGGATGGCCCGGGCGGACCCGGACACCTCCGCGAGCGCGTCCCCGGCAGCGAAGGCGGCGCCGTCGGCGACCAGCAGCCGCACCACGATGCGCGGGTCGGTGAGCCGGAAGGCCGCCGCGAAGACGGCACCGCCGCTGAAGACCCCGGATTCCCGGGCGACGAGCTGGGCGGCCCCGTCCGCCTCGGCCGGGATGAGCACCTGAGAAGTCAGGTCCCCCCACGGGGCGTCCTCCTCGAGCGCGGCCCGCACGACGGTTTCGATGGCGTTCACGGTCAGCATGCAATGGCCTCCTCGGCCTCGGTGGGGTGGTCCAGGTTCGTGGTGCTCTGCATCGCGCCTGCATCGTGCAGCCCGGCGTGCATTCCGGTGCCGGGGTCGCCGCCGCCTCGGCGCCAGAGCACGGTCCGCGCCAGTTCGGGGCGGCTGTCGGGGAAGTCGGAACGGTGGTGCGCGCCACGCGATTCCTCGCGGGCGAGGGCGGCGGCCACGGTCGCCCTGGCCAGGTCGAGCAGGTTCGCATCCTCGTATGCCCGAACGTGCATATTGACGTCGGCGGGCTGCTCGGGCTTCATTCTCCACCCGGCCAGGGCCACGGATGCGGCGGCGAGGCCCTCTCCGCTGCGGAGGACTCCGGCGCTCTCCCACATCAGGCGCTGCACGTCGGACCGGTCGACAGCGGTGGCGTTCGCGGGTGTCGCGCTCGTGGTGATGGTTGAGGCGGCCAGGACCCTCCCGGGTGAGTCCGTCCACCCCGAGTGGACCGGCCCGTCCGAGGGAAGCCGCAGGGCGCGCACGGCGCGGTCGGCGAACACGGCCGCCTCCAGCAGCGAATTCGAGGCCAGACGATTGGCACCATGGGCCCCGGTGCGGGCGACCTCGCCGACGGCGAAGAGTCCGGGCAGGGAGCTGCGTCCCCAGATGTCGGTGTGCACGCCACCCATCCAGTAGTGCGCTGCCGGGGCGACCGGGATCGGCAGGGCGGCCCAGTCCAGGCCGGCGTCGCGGCACGCCGCGGTGATGGTCGGGAAGCGCCGTTCAAGCAGGTCACGGCCGAGGGCGGTGGCGTCCAGCAGCACGGGTGCGCCGTTCTGGCGCGCCATTTCACGGGCGATGCCGCGGGCCACGATGTCGCGTGGGGCCAGTTCGGCGCCGGGGTGGACGCCCTGCATGAATCGGTGGCCGTGGATGTTGCGCAGCACGGCGCCCTCGCCCCGAACCGCCTCGGAGACCAGGGGAGTGCCCGGCACGGCCAGAGCCGTGGGATGGAACTGGTAGAACTCCAGGTCGGCGACGACGGCTCCGGCCCGCCAGGCTGCCGCCACGCCGTCGCCGGTGGCCACGGACGGGTTGGTGGTGTGCGGATACAGCGCGCCGGCGCCGCCGGTGGCCAGGATCACGTTGTCGGCCCGCGTGGTGCGCAGGTCCCCGTCCGGTCCGAGCAGCACGGCTCCGGTGACCCGGCCGTCCTGCACCGTCAGGTCGGTGAGCATGGTGTGTTCCCGGATGCTCAGGCCGCCCTGTGTCGCGGCGCCGGACTCCCGGAGGGAGCGGGTCCGAGCCGCGCGCTCGTGCACGGTCGCCACGAGGGCGGCCTGGATGGCGGCGCCGGTGGCGTCTCCGCCGGCATGCAGCACGCGGGACCGCGAGTGGGCCGCCTCCAGCCCGCGCGTGACGCCGGACTCGTCGCGGTCGAAGTCCACCCCGAACCTGATCAGGTCGCGCACGCGGGCCGGTCCCTCCGAGCAGAGCACGCGCACGGCGACCGGGTCGCACAGGCCGGCCCCGGCCCTGATCGTGTCGAGGTAGTGCGAGTCGACGGAGTCGTCGGAGAACATGGCGGCGGCGATCCCGCCCTGGGCGTAGCGGGTGTTGCTCTCGGGCAGCCCGGCCTTGGTGACGAGTGTCACCCGGTGGCCGGCATCCGTCGCCCGGACCGCGGCGATCAGCCCTGCCAGTCCGCTGCCGACCACGAGCACGCGGGTCATGTCAGGCGCCTGTGCCGGTGGAGCTGGTCGAGCCGGCGGGGAGAGCGGCGGGCGGCCTGGCCGCGAGCATCCGTTCGAGTGCCACACGGGCGTGGCCGGCGACCTTCTGGTCGACCGTGATGCGGTTGACCACCTCCGCCGGCTGCTCCGCGGTGCCGACGAGAGCCTCGAGCACCCAGGCGAGGTAGCCGGAGTGGATGCGGTACATCGTGGAGCAGGGGCAGATCACCGGGTCGAGGCAGAAGATCGTGTGCTCGGGGTGCTCTGCGGCCAGGCGCTGCACCAGGTTGATCTCGGTGCCGATGGCGAAGGTCGAGCCGGCCGGGGCGGCCTCGATGGCCTTCTTGATGTAGTCGGTGGAGCCGTATTCGTCCGCTGCGTCGACGACGGCCATCGGGCACTCCGGATGCACGATCACGCGCACGTCGGGGTGCTCCAGCCGTGCGGCGGTGATCTGGTCAACCGTGAAGCGTTTGTGCACGCTGCAGAAACCGTGCCACAGGATGACCTCCGCGTCGCCCAGTTCGTCGGCGGTGCTGCCGCCGAGGGGCTTGCGCGGATTCCACATCGGCATGTGCTCGAGAGGGATGCCCATCGCTTTGGCGGTGTTCCGGCCGAGGTGCTGGTCGGGGAAGAACAAGACGCGGCGGCCTCGCGCGAACGCCCACTCCAGCACGGTCTCCGCGTTGGAGGAGGTGCAGACGATGCCGCCGTGCTCACCGCAGAAGGCCTTGAGCGCGGCGGAGGAATTCATGTAGGTGACCGGGATCACCGGCACCCGGCCGTCGGCATCCGGCTCGGTGCCGTACAGGTCCTCGAGCTGTTCCCAGCAGTCCGTGACGGAGTCGATGTCAGCCATGTCGGCCATCGAGCAGCCGGCGGCGAGGTTGGGCAGGATGACGGCCTGATCGGGCGTGGAGAGCAGGTCGGCGGTCTCCGCCATGAAGTGAACGCCGCAGAAGATGATCGCCTCGGCGTCCGGCCGGCTCTTCGTGGCCTGGGCCAGCTGGAAGGAGTCGCCCACGAAGTCGGCGTGCTGGAGCACCTCGTCCCGCTGATAGAAGTGCCCGAGCACGACGACCCGGTCGCCGAGCGTCTCCTTGGCGGCACGGATGCGCTCGCCCAGTTCCTCGGTCGTCGCGAGTCGGTACCGCTCCGGCAGGGCACCCTGGCGCGGTGACCCGGTCGGAAGCACGTCACCCATGGATGACCCCGGACCGTAGCCCGGCGTTCCGGAATCGAACTCCCACGGGCCGGCGGCGAGGTCGGGGCTGCAGGTGCTGCCGGCGGCCGCCCCCGTTTTGATGAGCCGGATGGTGCGGTCAACCGATGCAATGGTCATGCTGTTACTCCTCGGTGTTCAGAAAAGCGGTACTCGGAAAAACAAAACTCGGCAGGGGTCACGGTTCAGCCGATCGCGGGCCCGAACGGCCCCAGGTCGGTCGCGTTGACGGAATCGTTGTAGCGGTAGAGCCGCGGCGGGCGGTGCGGCACTCCCGCCACACGCTGGCCGGTGTCGACGACGGTGCCGGACGACTCGATGGTGCGGCGGAAGTTGGCCGGGTCGAGGGCCTTCTGCAGCACGGCTTCGTGCACATCGCGCAGCTGCGCCAGGGTGAAGGTCTCGCCGAGGAAGGCGTGCGCGATCCGGGAGTACTCGACTTTGGTGCGGAGGCGCCAGAGGGCATATTCCACGATGCGGTTGTGGTCGAACGCGAGGGGCGGGAGCCGGTCGGCCGGGAACCACTGCACGTTCTCGTCCACGACCGCAAGGGCGGCCTCGCCGGTCTCCACCAGCGCCCAATAGACGACCGAGACGACCCGGCCTCCGGGGGAGCGACCCGGGTCGCCGAAGGTGTACAGCTGCTCCAGGTACTTGGGAGTCAGTCCCGTGGTCTCGCGCAGGGTTCGGGCGGCGGCGGCGGCCAGTTCCTCGTCGGCCGGAAGGTCCCCGCCGGGCAGTGCCCACTGGCCGAGGTGCGGCTCGCGGGTGCGACGCACCAGAGGAAGCCACAGCGTCGAAAGGTCGGACGCGGGATCCGGCCTGAGCGTGAAGATGACCGTTGACACGGCAAGTGCCGCCTGAAGCTGTCCGGTCATCGCGTCTTCCCCTCAGTAAAAGTCAATCTGACTCTAACTGGTGGGACCATCTTATAGTCATCCTGACCAGAACTCACAACCTTTACCCAGTGGGGCCGCCGCCGAGGTGCGGGGCGGACGTCGCCGGAGCCGTAAGGTGCCCGGCGCTCTTGCCGGTGAAACCCCAGATGGTGACCCGGAACATCGCTTCGATCACGATAGGGCCGCTCATTTTCGATGCGCCGAGAGTGCGTTCGACAAAAGTGATGGGAACCTCCGTCACCTTCAACCGGGCCCGGACGGCGTGCAACAGCATGTCGATCTGGAAGCAGTACCCCAGGCTCTCCACGCTCGAGAGCTTCATCCGTTCGAGTGCGCGGGCGCTGTAGACGCGATATCCGCCGGTCACGTCACTCTGCTTCAGCCGCAGCAGGATCCGCGAATAGACGGACCCTCCGCGGGACAGCAGCCGCCGGTGCCAGGGCCAGTTCTGAACCTTCCCGCCGGGAATCCAGCGGGAGCCCATCACCACGTCGGCCGACTTCGCGGCCTCAAGCAGTGCGGGCAGTTGTTCGGGCAGGTGCGATCCGTCCGCGTCGAGCTGCACCAGCTGGTCATAGCCGCGGGACAGCCCCCAGGTGAAAGCCTCCAGATACGCGGCGCCCAGACCGTCCTTGCTGGATCGGTGCAACACGTGCACCTGGATGTCGCCGACGGCCAGGGAATCGGCCAGCTGTCCGGTCCCGTCCGGCGACGCATCGTCGACGACGAGCACGTCCGCGTCGGGAACGCTCGCTCGAACGCGGCCGACGATCGAGAGGATGTTGTCGCGTTCGTTGTAGGTCGGGATGACGACCAGGGTGTGGGGCATGTTGCTACCTTGCCAGTTCGATGATGAGGGTGCGGTTGACGGTCGTGGTCGCCATGACCGTGAAGCCAAGACTCTGCAGGGTGCGGATGTCGGTCCCCGACGTGTTCTGGCCGCTGCCCAGGTACTGCAGCACCCAGACCCGGTCGGTGCCGGTGAGTCTTTCGGTGACCCAGTCCAGCGGCACCGTCAGGTCCCAGAGCCCCGGAGTCGCGTCGAACGGGCGGGACAGGGTGATGTCGCGCAGGCCCTGGAAGGCTGCGGGGTAGAGGTGCAGGGCCAGGCGGGGCTTGCGGGAGGGCCGCACGCTCTCGTCGAACACGACCGCGTCTCCGGGCAGGGCGCCCGCCTGCACGACGGCGGCGGCCTGGCGCCAGTCGCTGCCCTCGTTCTTGCCGAACGGGCCGCGCTGGGCGACATAGGTCGGCGCCATGAGCAGTGCGATCAGCATCAGCACCCCGGTCTGAGCCCAGAAGGGCCGGAGCCGTGCGATGCCGAGACCCACGGCGATCGCGACGGCCGGCGTGCAGATCGACAGGTAGCGCATCGAGTACATCGGGGAGATCAGTTGCGTGCCGATGAGCAGGGTGGCGCTCGGAACGAGCATCCAGGCCAGGGCCACCGAGAGGGCGGCGCGGTCTTGCGCAGTGGCGGCCAGCCGCCCGCGACCGGCGTACACCAGAACGACCGCCAGCAGGACCAGAGCCCACGCGGCGATCGCCAGCGACGGATTGCCGAACCACTGGTTCACCGCCGCCGTCAGCACCGAGGTCGGCGGCCGGCGGCCGATGAAGGCGATCTGCTCCCGCTGGTTCAGCGCCTCGATGATCACGGGGGTGGCCAGGGCGACGCCGGCGGTGCTGGCCAGCGCCCAGGACCTGATGCGCGCCCGGCGGTCCGGCCGCCAGGGCGTCCACAGCCAGACGAAGAGGGCGAACACCGGGATCAGGAGCAGGACGTAGAGGAACAGGTAGATCCCCAGGGCGAGCAGCGCGGAGTAGCCGGCCCACAGCCCGATGCGCGTGGCCGTGGTGCTGGTTCTGCTCGTGCGCAGGATGTGCAGCAGCAGGACCGCCAGCCAGACCACAACGGCCGTGGCGATGGCCGCGGATCGGGCCTCGGCACCCATGTTCGTCACGCGGGGGAGCATCAGGAAGACCAGAGCCGAAACCGTCGCGACCGAGGTGGAGACGAGGCGACGCGCCAGAACGAAGGTTCCGGCGGTCGCAACGCCGACGGCGATGGCGCTGGGTAGCCGGGTGGACAGCTCGGATGCCCCGAACAGCTCGATCCAGAAATGCAGGCCCAGGTAGTAGGCGCCGTGCACGGCGTCGACGTTGCCCAGCATCGCCACCAGTTTCGGGATCGATCGCTCGGCCGACATCACGCTGGCCGCTTCGTCACCCCAGTACGAAGGTCGCCAGGATCCGGCGAAGGGCACGAGGAAACCGAGCGTCCCGAGCAGCGCGGGCAAGCCGTATCTCAGCCAAGGACTCCGGGTTCGCCGCAGTGCCAGGGCTGATTGGTTTGGGCGAAGCAGCCGGGGGACAACAGACAGGAAGGACACGCGTTCACGTTAGGCCAGCTTTTTCGACCTCACCAGTCGGGGCACGCCGGTCTGTGCTGACTCCCAGACTGTGCCGACTCCCCGACTGTGCAGACCCCCGGACAGACGTGATGCGGCGGAGCCTGACCGCTAGGCTGGCGCCATGATCGATCCTGACGTGTCGAGCGGTGCCGCTTTCGGTGTGGCCGTCGCCCAGTTCGCCCCCGGCCCCGACTCGGGCATCAACGTCGCCGCGATGCGTGAGCTGGCGAGGACGGCGGTCGCCCGCGGTGCCCGCCTGATCGTGTTCCCCGAATACTCCGCGTTCTTCGAACCCGTCATGGGGCCCTCGTTCGTGGCGGCAGCCCAGCCGCTGGACGGGCCGTTCGTGATGCAACTGGCCGGGATCGCCCGGGAGCTCGGCATTCATGTCGTGGCCGGGATGCTGGAATCGACCACCGACACCAGTCGTTTCTCCAACACCATCGTGGCCCTGGATCCGGCCGGTGCCCTGGTCGCTAAGTACCGCAAGCTCCACCTCTACGATGCGTTCGGCGACCAGGAATCGCGCTGGGTGCTGCCCGGCACGGTGGAGGAGCCCGAAACCTTCGACGTGGGCGGGCTCCGCGCGGGACTGCAGACGTGTTACGACATCCGTTTCCCTGAGGTCACCCGGCGCCTGGTGGACGCCGGGGCCGACCTGGTGCTGGTGCCGGCCGAGTGGGTGCGGGGGCCGCTCAAGGAGGCGCACTGGCGCACCCTGGTCACCGCGCGCGCCCTGGAAAACACGGTCTACGTGGCTGCGGCCGACCACGCGCCGCCGGTGGGGGCCGGCAACAGCATGGTCGTGGATCCCATGGGAGTGGAACTGGTCACGATCGGCGAGACGACGGATGTCGCGGTCGCCTGGGCGGCGCCGGGGCGGGTTCGGGCCGTTCGCGCCCTCAACCCCGCGGTCGAGCTGCGCCGCTTCGCGGTGGTGCCGCGTTAGCTTTCGGTGGCGATCGTGTCCTGGGAGGCCGGAGCGGCCCGCACGGTGAATTTCTGATCCGGGCGGTGGGTGCGTTCGGGGCGGTCTGGTCGCTCCGGGTCGGCCATGGCCCTCTCCTCGCCGGTGGCGACGAGTCCCTGCGAGCTGTTCGCTGACCGGGTGAGCTGGGCGAGCCAGAGCGGGTTGATGCTGGGCGGCTGGCCACCCGAGAACTTGAAATACAGGGGGATGGCGGGGTGCAGCCACGCGGAGCTTCGCCCGTCTCCCGCCTCGGCGGCGTTCCGCCAGGAGAGCAGGAAGCTCTCACCGCGGCGGAGCTTCTGCACGATCACGATTTGGAGATGCGCCAAAATCCGGTCGTCGAATTCGACCGTGACTCTGTCATACGTCAAGGAGCCCATGGATTTCGCTCTCAATCGGTTGCGCTTGCCCCGGACCCTGGAGCGTGAAGGATCCGTTTCGCAGCCCCGGGTAGTGACTTCAGTTTGGCCGCTTTGCCTCCTCTTGACAAGAGAATTGCCGGTGGGGTCGAAACGGGGGCCGTCCTCGACTCCGGTGGGACATGTTCCTTCTGCCCGTTTCGCCGCACAATGCCAGGGACAGGCGCGCTGGTCCGTCGTACCGTCCTGACCGGCAGTGATCTGCACCGAGTCAGGGAAGGCGGAAAACGCAATGGACACGTTCAACTGGGTCTACTCCATCCCGCTGATTGCGATAATCGGCGGGATCACCGTGGCCATGTACGCGATTTATCTCAAGAACAAGCATGGTGGTGAGGAGGGCACGGCCGGGCTCGAGAACGCGGCCCTCAACCGGCAGGTCCTGGACCGGCTGGACTCCATCGACGCCCGGCTGGCGGCGGTCGAGAAGTCTCTTCGAGAACACGCCTGAACGAGAACGGTTCAGTCGCGCTCGGTTCAGTCGCGCTCCCATCAGTCGCGGTGCGAGGGGAACACGTGGGCAAGGGTCTGGAACGGACGCTCCATGTGCCCGAAATGGCCGGTGTCGGGCTCCGTGCAGAGGCTGAAGTCACGGATGACGGCCCGCAGCCGGTCGGCATCCGTCTCACCCACGAACACATCGGCGTCACCCTGGCTGGCGCGCACGGGGCACTCGATCCGGGACCAGATCGAGGCGTCGTAGCGGCCGGCCCGAGCGGATGCCGCCGCGAAGGCGTTCGGGCGCAGTTCCGTCGCGAGGGCGTCGATGACGCTCTCGGGCACACGCCCCGGGTGACGGAACAGGGGCGCCGCGAGCGGGCGGAGCAGGCCCCGGCGGTGCAGAGCGCCGACCGGATCTGACCCGGCCCGGCCGAGCCGGGCGAGCCCGCGCATGACCGGGAGCAGCGCTCCGAATCCGGGCAGCACCGCGGCCGAGCTCACCGGATGCCGAACGGTGTCGATGACGGAGAAGGACGCCGGGGAGACCAGGCCGACAAAACTCGTCGAGCGCGGCTCGCTCGCCGCGAGTTCGAGGGCGACGAATCCACCCAGGGAGTGGCCGATCACGGTCCAGGACCGGTAGCCGAGCGCCCGGGCGACCTCGGCGACCGCGGCCGCGGTCGACTCGATGGTGGCGGACTCACCGGTGGCGGACACGCCGGCCGGCAGTGCTGAGTCGCCCCAGCCGGGCAGGTCGGGGATGATCAGGTCCGTCAGAGCGGCGCTCGCCGGATGTGCCGGATTCGCCGAATCCGCTGCGGCCAGGAGCGGCGTCCAGGTGGTCCAGGAACCCGCCGCGCCGTGCAGCAGGATGGTGGCCGTGTCGCTGTCGGTGCGGCGTCCGTGCCTGACCGACACCGTTCCCGATCCCAGCCGCATCGCGCTCGTCGTCAGCCCGAATGCGCGTGCGTCCCGGCTGAGGGGGAACGGGAAGTATCCGTCCGGGCTGTGCCGGGCAGGTGCGGTGGATGTCGGCGCGGACCGCTCCAGGAGGCTCATGACGGTGGTTCGGTGCGGACCGGGCCGGCGGATTGGGCGCTCTCCCGCCGTGGGCTGGCCCGATCCGAGGCTGTGTATTGACAGACCATCCGTCCTCGCCGGAATACCCCGTCGGTGCGTGCCGTTGCGCGAAGAGGGAACCTGCTTCCCGATGTCCACGGCCGCGCACGCGCCGCCCGACGGCACTTGTCCGACAGAAAGAGCTATTCACGTGAATCTTTTCTCCCCGCTCACCCTCGGTGACCTGGAACTGCCCAACCGCCTCGTCATGGCGCCCCTGACCCGGGTGCGTTCGGGCATCGAGGGCGTGCCCGGCCCGCTCGTCGTGGAGCACTACCGGCAGCGCGCGACCCTCGGCCTGATCGTGACCGAGGGCACCTACCCCAGCCATGCCGGCCAGGGTTTCCCCGGTCAGCCCGGCCTGGTCACCCCGGAGCAGATCGAGGGCTGGAAGAACGTGGCCGACGCGGTGCATTCCGCCGGCGGCCGCCTGGTCGCCCAGGTCATGCACGCCGGGCGGGTCACCCATGAGGGCACCAACGGCGGCCGCGAGGTCGTCGCCCCCAGCGCGATCGCGATCGAGGGGGAGACGCGCACCTACGACGGCAAGCACCCGTATCCCGTGCCGCACGCCCTGACCGCCGACGAGCTCGCCGGCGTGGTCGCCGACTTCGTCCAGGCCTCCCGGAACGCGATCGCCGCCGGCCTCGACGGCGTCGAGATCCACTCCGCCAACGGCTACCTGCTGCACGAATTCCTGTCGACGGCCTCGAACCAGCGCGACGACGTCTACGGCGGCTCCCCGGCCAACCGGGTCCGCTTCGTGATCGAGGTCGTCACCGCGGTTGCCGAAGCGATCGGAGCGGGTCGGGTGGGCATCCGCGTGTCCCCGGAGCACAACATCCAGGATGCCCTCGAAACCGACCCGGCGGATGTCCTGGCCACCTACGGCGCACTGGTCGACGGCCTCGCGCCGCTGAACCTCGCCTACCTGAGCGTGCTGCACAAGGAGCCGGCCGGCCAGCTGGTGCGGGAACTTCGCACCCGCTTCGGCGGACCGCTCCTCGTCAACAGCGGCTTCGGCGGAATCACCACCCGCGAGGAGGCCATGGCGGTCATCGCGGATGACCAGGCGGATGCCGTCGTCGTCGGCCGCGCCGTCATCGCCAACCCGGATCTGGTGCGGCGTTGGCTGAACGACCTGCCCCTGAACGCCCCGGACCCGCTCACCTTCTACGGTGCGGGCGCCGCCGGCTACACGGACTACCCGGCCCTCCATCACTAGCCCTCCAGCACTAGCCTTCCCCGCCCGGTGCTTCCCCGCCCGGTGCTGCCCGGTGCTTCCCCGCCCGGTGCTGCCCGGTGCTGCCCGGTGCTTCCCCCACCCCGGGTCTGATCGTGCATAACTCCTGCAATTTCTGAGACGCTCGCCGTCCAGCCCCGGATTCCCGGGGCGGCGGATGCTGCGCCCCCACGATCTGCAGGAGTTATGCCACCTGCCCCTCCCGGCACCGGCCTCCCCGGTTGTGAATCGTGCCGCCGCGGTGGTTAACTCAGGAGATTCGGGTCGGATGCCGGGCACGCCCCCGGAAACGCGGGGCGACGGGTGCCCGGAGCTCGGGTTTTTCCTGAGTTGGCCACGAGGGGTGGCGGGCAATGGGCCGGGGGGTGTCCCCGCGGCCACAACATTCGGGTCCACTGTCGCGGCCCAGTCGCGCATAACTCCTGCAATTTCTGAGACGCTCGCCGTCCAGCCCCGGATTCCCGGGGCGGCGGATGCTGCGCCCTCACGATCTGCAGGAGTTATGCAAGGGCCGGGCGAGGCATCTGCCCGCGACCCGTTCGCTACCGGCTGCTGATGCCCGCCAGCCGGCCGGCCGCGCGCTCGAGCACGTCCACCTTCTTGCAGTAAGCGAACCGCACCAGGGAGGCGTAATCTGCCCGGTTCGCGGGTGAACAGAAGGCGGCGATCGGCACCGCGACGACGCCGGCGAGCGCCGGCAGGATCCGGCAGAACTCGGCGCCGTCCGGGTAGCCGAGCGGTGCGGCATCCGCCACGATGAAATACGAGCCCTGCGGGCGGCTGACGGTGAAGCCGGCGGTCGTCAGCCCGACCTCGAGCACGTCCCGCTTGGCTTCGAGGTCGGCGGCGATGCCGGTGAAGAAGCTGTCGGGCAGGTCCAGGCCCCGCGCGATCGCCGGCTGGAACGGCGCCCCGTTGACGTAGGTGAGGAACTGTTTCACGGCGAGGATCGCGGTCACCAGAGGCGCCGGTGCGCTCAGCCAGCCGATCTTCCAGCCGGTCGTGTTGAACGTCTTACCCCCGGAGGATATCGTGATGGTGCGTTCGCTCGCTCCGGGCAGTGTCGCGATCGGAACGTGCGCGACCCCGAACGTGAGGTGCTCGTAGACCTCGTCGGTCACGATGAGCGCGTCGTGCCGGTGCGCCAGCTCGACGATGAGCGCCAGCGTTTCGATAGGAAGTACGGTTCCGGTGGGGTTGTGCGGGTTGTTGACGATGATCAGTCGCGTCTTGTCGGTGATCGCGGCGCGGAGCTCGTCCAGGTCGGGCTGGAACTCGGGGGAGCGCAGCCGCACGGTGCGATGGACGCCGCCGCCCAGGGCGATCAGGCCACCGTATGCGTCATAGAAAGGCTCCAGGGTGACGACCTCGTCGCCGGGCTCGATCAGGGCGAGGATCGTGGCGGCGAGGGCTTCGGTGGCGCCCGCGGTCACGAGGACCTCGGTCTCCGGATCGGCCGACAGGCCGTAGAAGCGCTGTTGGTGGCGCGAGATGGCCTCGCGGAGCACGGGCAGTCCCCTTCCCGGCGGGTACTGGTTGACGCCGTCGGAAATCGCCTGGCGTGCCGCCTCGAGTACCTCGGGCGGGCCATCCTCGTCGGGGAACCCCTGGCCCAGGTTGATCGCACCCGTGCGCATCGCGAGCGCGCTCATCTCCGCGAAGATACTGGCCGCGACGGTACCGTCCGCGCCGAGCAGCCCCGCTCCGTCGGCGGTTCGCCGCCAGGCGCCGGTAATCGTCATCGTGTCACCTGCATCCCTACAAGCTACGACATGCCCCGCGCTCCCTGTGGACAGTTCGAGCGGGAACGCGCTCGGTGCCCTAACGTGGCCGCATGCGGACCGTGACGCGCGCACTGCTCACCCTCAGCGCCCTGGTGCTCCTCGGAGGCCCGGCGCTCGCCGGTTGCGCGCCGACGCCCACCCCGAAACCATCCGCAACCGCCACAACGGATGCCCCCGTCTTCGCCTCCGACGCCGACGCTCTCGCCGCGGCAACGGAGGCCTATGCGGCCTATCTCGGCGTAACGGACGCTGTACTTTCGGCGGGGGGCGGTGATGCCGCTCAGCTTGCTGCTGTTGCAGTCGGCGATGCTTTGACGGCCGAGATAAATACTGCCGGCATGTACGCCGAGCGAAAGTACAGATCGATTGGCTCTTCGCAATTCGATTCTGTTCAGATTCAATCCTTGGATGACGACGGTCAAGGTTCTGCGACCGTCACTGCGTACCTATGCTCTGACATTTCAGCAGTGGATGTGGTGGACGAGGCTGGCGTATCGGTCGTCCCTGTTGATCGAGGCGCCAGATTCCCACTGGAGATCACCTTTCGGAATTCTCGAGCACATTCGAGTCAATTGCTAGTTGCATCGAGTGAGATATGGGCCGGAACAGACTTCTGCTAGGGGTGCGTCTCGGCCTGGTGCTCCTTCTGGTCATGGCGTTCTCCGTCGGCCCTAACGGTTCTGCGATTGCGGAGAGCGCGCAGTGTTCCCAAGGCGAACTCAGAGCGGGGCTTTGCTCGGTACCTGATGCAACGGGCGCCATCAACGACGGCGGGGTCGACCTGTCTGCCGGTTATGACAGCGGCGGCGGGGGAGATCAATCCGGCAGCGCGAACGGAGCCGGCGGCGACGCCGGATCAGACAGCGGATCTGACGCCGAATCCGGCACAGGCCCCGGCACAGGCCCCGGCACAGGCCCCGGCGGCCAACCGGGGGCAGCGCCGACCTCCCCCTCTGTGGTCGTCGTGCGGGACGGTTTCACGGTTGTCTGCGATCCGGGAGCTCCCTGCGATCCGAACCTCGTCGTTCGATTCAGCGACCTGGTCAACTTCAAGCCGGCGGAACCCACCCAGAGCATGGAGCCGGACGGGTGGAGCGTGATCGGGCTTCCGGCGAACTTCATCGCCGCGGCATCCGTGCACGGTCGGTCAGGACTGCTGCTCGATTTTCCGGCCGAGGTGCGTTTCACCCCGGTCGGCTACCGCTGGAACTTCGGTGACGGCTCGACCTTGGATTCGCCCTCCGGTGGAGCCACCTGGGCGGACCTGGGCCAGCCCGAATTCTCCGACACGCCCACCAGTCACGAATTCCGAAAATCCGGGGTTCACTCCGTGAGCGTGGTTGTTGTCTACTCCGCCGAGTACCGGTTTGCCGGCCGAGACTGGCGCGGGGTGCAGGGGACGCTCCCGGTAGCGGGAAGCCCGATCAGCGTGGTAATCGGCGACGCCAGAACCGTGCTCGTCGATCGCGAATGCAGCCGCACTCCCGCGGGACCGGGCTGCTGAGCGCGTGCGGTGCCGAGAAGCAGGGCAAGGTCACGGCCTCATCATTGAATGCTCCCAGCCTCCACATACCTTTCGCTCAGGTTCGGGAGCGAAGCTGACATCGCTTGGAAGGAGCACCCAATGACCGACAACACCCAGGAACCCGGCAAGACGCCCGATCACCCGCATGGCTCAGTTCCGTTCGAAGTGAACTCCGTCGGCGAAACAACGTCGGCGACGGATGCCTCCACGACTTCTTCGTCCTCCGCAGAACCCGCCGCCGGCCCCACTGTTCCGGCCTCGACGCCGGGCCGAGCCGCCGATGACCAGTCGACCGAGGTCATCCAGCCCGCATCCACGCCTGCCGCAGCGCCTGCCGCAGCGACTGCCGCAGCAGGGCCAGCCGCCGCGCCTGCCGGCGCAGCGACTGTCGCCCAGCCCACCCTCGCCTACGCCACCGATGCGTTCGGGCGTCCGCTGCCAGGTGGGGCCGGTTCCACCCCGAACTACGCGCCGAACGGGGCTCCGCAGACCTACGCCCACGAAAACGGCTACCCGAACCAGCAGGCCGGGGGGATTCCCCAGAAGGACCAGCAGCGAAGCAAGGGCAGCATCGCCCTGATCGCCGCCCTCGCCATCGGCGCGCTCCTCGGCGGCGCCTCCGGCGCCGGAGTCACCGCGTTCGTGCTCACCAACCAGAGCAGCGGCATCCCGGCCGACCAGGCCACGGGCCCGCAGAGCGTCGTGGTCAACAACACCGACAGCGTCAACCAGATCACCGCGGTCGCGGCCAAGGCCTCGCCCAGCGTCGTGACCATCGACGCGAGCAGCGGCAGCTCCGGGGGAACCGGTTCAGGTGTGGTGCTGACCCAGGACGGCTACGTGCTCACGAACACGCACGTCGTCACCCTCGACGGCGCGGCCGCCGACGCGACCCTCCAGGTCACCGGCAACGACGGCAAGCTCTACGCGGCCACCATTGTCGGCACCGACCCGGTTTCCGACCTCGCCGTGGTGAAGCTCACCGACGCGAAAGGCCTCACTCCGATCGACTGGGCCGACTCCAGCAAGCTCAACGTCGGCGACACGACCATCGCCATCGGAGCCCCGCTCGGCCTGTCCGGCACAGTCACCGACGGAATCGTCAGCGCGCTCAACCGGAGCATCTCGATCGCCTCCTCGGCCGCACCGGATACGCAGGACAACACCGCCCCCAACGACCAGCAGAGCCCCTTCTTCTTCGATCTGCCCGACAAGAACGGCAGCCAGGAGCAGGCGCCCACCACCAGCGGCAGCATCTCGTTGTCGGTCATCCAGACGGATGCCGCCATCAACCCCGGCAACTCCGGTGGAGCCCTCCTCAACGCCAAGGGCGAGCTCATCGGCATCAACGTGGCCATCGCCAACGCGGGCGGATCGTCCTCGTCCGCCGCCGGCAACATCGGAGTCGGGTTCTCGATCCCGTCCAACCTCGCCAAGCGCGTGTCCGAGGAACTGATCAAGAACGGCACGGCCACGCACGGCCTGCTCGGCGCGAGTGTCACCAGCGCGGCCGGAACCGGCCAGAGCGACACCGTGGGGGCCCTGATCAGTGAGGTGTCCTCCGGTGGGGCGGCGCAGAAGGCCGGCCTCCAGAAGGGTGACGTCGTCACGAACTTCAACGGCGTGCCCATCACCGACGCGAACGACCTCACCGCCCAGGTGCGCGCCCTCGCGGCTGGCGACGAAGCCAAACTGACCTACGTGCGTGACGGCAAGTCCGTCACCGTCTCCGTCACGGTGGGTGCCCTCTCCAGCTAGCCCCCGCTCCTTCCAGCGAACGAAGAGCTGCGCCGCCGGTCA
Source organism: Cryobacterium shii (assembly GCF_004402595.1). Classification (GTDB taxonomy): domain Bacteria; phylum Actinomycetota; class Actinomycetes; order Actinomycetales; family Microbacteriaceae; genus Cryobacterium; species Cryobacterium shii. Next base: position 117,690 of record NZ_SOFY01000021.1, read on the forward strand.
TGCACCGGCGGCGCAGCTCTTTTTGCTGTCCGCGCCGCGCCCGCGCCGCGCCCGCGCCGGGCCCCGCGCCGCGTCTGACGCGCACCCGGACGGGCGGGAATCGGCCCGATGCGGGCCGGAAAGGCACGGCTGGTAGGCTCGGACATCCCTCCAGAAGAATGGAAATATGATCAGCCAGGAGCCCTCTGCCGGAGGCACGTCCCTGCTCGGGGTTTCCTATGTGATGCCGGTGCTGAACGATGTGACGCACGTTCGGGCCGCCGTGACCAGCCTCCTCCGCCAGGACTACACGGGGCCGTTCGAGGTCACCGTAGCCCTCGGTCCGAGCATCGACGGCACCACCGAACTGGTCGAGGAAATGGTCGCTGTCGATCCGCGCATCCGGATCGTGGCGAATGAAATCGGGTCGACCCCGGCCGGCCTCAACATCGCCATCCGGGCCTCGAGCTATCCCGTCGTGATCCGCGTGGACGCCCACTCAGTCCTGCCCCCGGACTACGCCCGGATCGCCGTCGAGACGCTCGAGCGCACCGGCGCCGACAATGTGGGCGGCGTCATGGACGCCCAGGGCGAGAGCCCGTTCCAAAAGGCCGTCGCACGGGCCTACGGCACGAAGATCGGCCTTGGGGGAACGCCGCTCCACGTCGGCGGCACCGAAGGGCCCGCCGAAACCGTGTACCTGGGCTGTTTCCGAATGGACAGCATCGTGCGCGTCGGCCTCTTCGACGAGGGCATCAAACGGGGTCAGGACTGGGAGCTCAACCGGCGCCTGCGGGAGCAGGGCGGCACGGTCTGGTTCACGCCCCGGCTCCGGGTGGTCTACCGCCCGCGCCCGAGCCTGTCCCGCCTGGCCCGGCAGATGGTGTCCACCGGCCTGTGGCGTGGAGAGCTCGCCCGGCGGTACCCGGAATCCAACGGCATCCGCTACTTCGCCCCGCCCGTGATGGTGCTGGGCGTCGTGCTCGGACTCCTCGCCGGTCTGGGTGGCCTGGTGCAGCTCCTGACCGGAGGGGCGCCGTGGCTGCTCCTCGGATTGCTCGTGCCCGTCGCCTACCTGCTCATCGTCGCAGCGGCCACGGTTGCCGTCACGCGACCGGACGGGTTTCGTGCCGCGCTGTGGTTTCTCGTAGTCTTGCCGTGCATTCACTTCTGCTGGGGCATCGGATTCCTGCTCGGATACCTGAAACTCACCACCAACATCACGGCCCACACCGGGAGGCAACTATGACGTCAGGGACGCCAGCGGCGACTCGACCCTCCTCGATCGCGGAGTTGCGTGAGGTGGCGCAGCCGCCCGAGGTGAGGTTGCGCGCGAATGCCGAGCACTGGACGGCATCGCTCTATCTGCGCGATATCTCCCCGTATTTGACCTGGATGCTGCTGAAGACCAGCATCTCGGCGAACGGCGTCACCGGGCTGATGATCCTGGTCGGCTGGTCCACCGCTGCCGCACTGCTCATCCCCGGCATCTGGGGCGCGCTGCTGGCGCTCCTCCTCGGCCAGTTGCAGATGCTGGTCGACTGCTCCGACGGGGAGGTCGCCCGCTGGCGCCGGCAGTCTTCACCGGCCGGAGTGTTCCTGGACAAGGTCGGGCACTACACGACCGAGGCGCTCATCCCCATCGCCCTGGGCATCCGGGCCGCGTTCTACCCGTTCGAGGCCCCGGCCGACTTCCTGTGGACCACCCTCGCACTGCTTCTCGCGCTGATCATCGTGCTGAACAAGGCGCTCAACGACATGGTGCATGTGGCTCGCGCGAACGCCGGACTCACCAAGCTCGCCGACCGGAAACACGAGCAGACCCCCACCTCGAGCCTGATCGCCAAGGCCCGCAGGCTGGCCCGGTTCCTGCCGTTCCACCGCCTCTACCATTCGGTCGAACTCACCATCCTGATCTTCGCCTCCGCGGTCATCGGCACACTCATCGGCGAGCCCGTGGTCGACCGCGTGCTGCTGGCCACCCTGGTCCCGCTGGCCTTCATTTCGCTGGTGGGCCATTTCGTGGCCATCATGGCGTCCAAGCGTGTCCGGTCCTAGCGCCTCGCCCGTCGACTCCACCCTGCCGACGGTCGGAGTGGTGGTGCTCACCCAGGGCACCCGGCCGGACGATCTCGAGCGCGGCATCCGGAGCCTGCTCCTGCAGCAGGACGTTCGCCTCGACATCGTGTGCGTCGGCAACGGATGGCAGCCGACCGGGCTGCCCTCCGGAGTCAAGGCTCTGGGGCTGCCCACGAACCTGGGCATTCCGGCGGGGCGCAATCGCGGGGTTTCGCAGGTCGCGGGGGAGTACCTCTTCTTCCTCGACGACGATGCGAGCATTCCCGACCCCCTATTCCTGGTCGACGCCATCGGGATGCTGAGGGCAGACCGCACCATCGGCCTGCTGCAGCCCCGGGTCGTCGATCCCGCCGGGATCGCGTCACCGAGGCGGTGGATTCCGCGCATTCGCAAGGGCGAGGCCACCGCGTCGAGCAACGTCTTCTCGGTCTGGGAAGGCGCCGTGCTCCTTCCTCGGGCCGTCTTCGACGCCACGGGCGGCTGGGGGGAACCCTACTTCTACGCGCACGAGGGCATCGAACTGGCGTGGCGGGTCTGGGACCAGGGCTTCCGCGCCTGGTACGCCGGGAACCTCGTGGCGAACCACCCGGTGATCCAGCCGACCCGGCATGCCGACTACTACCGCCTCAACGCGCGCAACCGCGTGTGGCTCGCCCGCCGCAATCTTCCGGCGCCCCTGATCCCCGTGTACGCCGGGTCCTGGCTGCTGATCCAACTGGTCCGCTGGGCCCGCAACCCCACCGCCCTCCGGGCCTGGCTGGGTGGATTCCGCGAAGGCTGGGCCACATCCCCGGGCGGGCGACGCCCCCTCCGCGCACGCACGGTATGGCGGATGTCCCTGGCCGGGCGCCCTCCCGTCGTCTAACGATCCGCCTGCTATCGGTCCCGTTCGGGGGCCAGGCGGCATCGTCGAATCGGCATCGAAAGGTACTCTTGACCCGTGGGTATACAACGAGACGTCAGGCTTGGATTCAAGCTGGTCAAGGACGTCACGGCGTCCCGCAGGGCACAGCGACTGCTGAACGGCCGCCTGGCCACGCGGGAGCCGCTGCCGGGGCGGCACTTCAAGATCGCCGTCTACTTCGCCGACGGCCCGGTCAACCTCTACCAGATGCGCCAGTGGTACAAACCCCTCGCGAAGCTCGCCGAGACCTGGCCGGTGCTCGTGCTCAGTCGCAACGGAGCGGGAGCCCTTCCCCTGATCGACGAATCCCCGGTGCCGGTGGCCTACGTGAGGCGGGTCGCCGACCTTGAGCGTGTGCTGGCCGAGCAGGATATCCGCATCGTGTTCTACGTCAACCAGAACTCACGCAACTTCCAGATGATGCGTTACGGTCGCTGCTGGCACGTTTTCATCAACCATGGTGAGAGCGACAAGATGTACATGGTGACCAACCAGATCAAGGCCTACGACTACGCCTTCGTCGCGGGGGAGGCCGCCCTCGCCCGTCTCGGCAAGGTGCTCTGGGACTACGACTTCGACAAGCGGGCCATCAGGATCGGGCGTCCGCAGGCCGACCACTACTCCGGGACCACGGCCATCGCCCCCGACGAGCGCCAGGTCGTGTTGTACGCACCGACCTGGGAGGGGGACCGCCCGTCCGCCGCATACGGCTCCATCGCCACGCACGGTGTCGACCTCGTCGCGGCTCTCCTCGCCTCCGGGCGTCACCGGGTCATCTACCGTCCTCACCCGCGTAGCGGCGTCGTGGACAGCGCATACGGCGCGGCCAACAAGCAGATCATTGCTGCCATCGCGGCCGCGAACGAGCGAGACGCGTCCGCCGGACACATCTACGATTCGGGCCCCGAACTGGGCTGGCAATTGTCGGCAGCGGATATCGCGATCGTCGACATCTCCGCCATGGTCTACGACCGGCTTGCCACGGGCAAGGCTCTGATGGTGACCCGCCCGGCAGACCCGAGCGCGCAGATCGACTCGAGCGGCTATCTCTCGGACTGCGAGTGGCTGTTCGACGGCCAGACCGGGAATATCGTTGCGGTCCTGGACGAGCTCACCCACGACGATGCGGCGGAAGCCAGGCTCACGGTCTGGGTGCAGCGCTACTTCGGCGACACGAATCCCGGGGTCGCGACGGAGCGCTTCCACGTCGCCGTGCAACACCTGATGAACGAGTGGGATCGTTTCGACACGGCCAACCCGCGCACCGACCACATCGAGGCGTCGTCGGAGCAGGGATCTCTGTCAGCGGACGACGGCCCGGACATCGAGCTTCTCTAGTCTGCGTGCCGGCAGCACCCTGGACTTCCATCCAGTGGAAGTTGTCGGTGGATCGCGCTAGCGTGTCGGGGTATGAGCGGAAAACCAGCGCACACAACGGCGGCGGACGGGCTGTCGGCCCCGGTCGCCGTCGACAATCGTTCCGTCGCGGCCCGACTCTTCGCCATTCTCGACGCGTTCACCGCGCCCGCCGGGGCGACCTCTCTCACCCTGACGCTGACGGCCATCGCCCAGCGGGCCGGCCTGCCGCTTTCGACCACGCACCGGCTGGTCGCGGAGTGGGTTGGTTGGGGCGGCCTGACCAAGCACGACAACGGACAGTACTCGCTCGGCATGAAGCTGTGGGGCCTGCCCTGGCGCTACGGGCCGGATGGCGAGGTGACGGTGTCGTCCCCGCCCAAGCAGACCCGCACCTTCTCCTCCCTGCGCGGCGGGGAGAAGGAGTACGTGCTCGAAGAGGCCATCGTCACCGACTACACCCTCGTGCGCGCGGCCAAGGGCGACCGGCACGGCAACCTCGTGTTCGAGAAATCGGCCCGCAACTTCAACCCGGTCGCCGGCATGGCCGGTCGCATCACCATTGCCGAGGTCGACGAACTGGTCGAACCGGGTAAGATCGACCCCGACCAGGTGCACCTCGCCGGGATTTATGTGAACCGCATCGTGCAGCTCGGCGCGGTGGACGCCGCCGATCTGCCGATCGAGAAGACGACGACGCGGCCACGGCCGTCGGCATCCGCCGTGGCGCATTCACCCCCGGACGAGACCGGAGCGAACTGATGGCCCTCACCCGCAACGAGATGGCGGCCCGGGCCGCCCAGGAACTTGCCCCCGACTCCTACGTCAATCTCGGTATCGGCCTGCCGACACTCATCCCCAACTTTCTGCCGGACGGTGTGCACGTGGTTCTGCACTCCGAAAACGGTGTGCTCGGCGTCGGCCCGTACCCCTGGGAGGGCGAGGAAGACCCGAAACTCATCAACGCCGGGAAGGAAACCGTCACCGTCAACCCCGGCGCCGCCTACTTCGACTCGGCACAGAGCTTCGGCATGATCCGCGGCGGCCTGATCGACGTCGCCGTGCTCGGCGCCATGCAGGTGTCTGTCGTCGGCGACATCGCAAACTGGGCCGTGCCCGGCAAGATGATCAAGGGCATGGGCGGCGCGATGGACCTCGTGCACGGTGCCGACACGGTGCTCGTCGTCATGGAACACCTGACCAAGACCGGAGAATTCAAGATCAAAAAGGCCTGCGACCTGCCGCTCACCGGCAAGGCCGTCGCGACCCGCATCATCACCGACCTCGCCGTGATCGATGTCAGCCCGGCCGGACTCGTGCTGCGCGAACTCGCGCCGGGCGTCACCGTGGCCGAGGTCCAGGCCGCCACCGAGGCGACGCTGCTCGTGCCAGGGCCGCCGCTCACGATTCGCACCTTGCTCACCGAAATGGTCGCCGGATGACCGCGCTGCGCGAGGTCGTCATCTGCGAACCGCTCCGCACCCCCATCGGTCGTTTCGGCGGAGCTTTCAAGACCGTGGCGCCCGCCGACCTCGCCGCGGCGGTGATCGCCGCGCTGCTCGAACGCACCCACCTCGACGGCGCGCTCGTCGACGACGTCATCTTCGGCCAGGCCTACCCGTCCGCCGAGGCCGCACCGGTCGCCCGGGTCGCTGCCCTCAACGCGGGCCTGCCGGTGACTGTGGGCGGCGTGCAGGTCGACCGCCGCTGCGGCTCCGGTCTGCAGGCCGTCCTCGACGCCGCCATGCAGGTGCAGACCGGCGCCAGCGACCTCGCCATCGCCGGCGGCGTCGACGTGATGAGCCAGGCCCCGTTCTACACGGTCGATTCCCGCTGGGGCGTGGGTGGCACCGCCGGAATGCTGCTGCGCGACGCACTCGGCCGCGGCCGAGAGACCGCCGGCGGTCGGCGTTTCCCGGTTCCCGGCGGCATGCTCGAAACTGCCGAGAACCTGCGCCGCGACTACGGAATCGACCGCGTCGAACAGGACGAACTCGCCGTGCGCTCCCAGCAGCGTGCGCTGGCCGCCGTCGCAGACGGTCGTTTCCTCGACGAAATCGTCCCGGTCATCGTGCCCGGTCGCAAGGGCGCTGTTGTGGTTTCGGCCGACGAGACCCCCCGCGCGACCAGCCGTGAGGCCCTCGCCGGCCTGCGCCCCATCCTGCTGACCACGGATGCGGCATCCACTGTCACCGCCGGAAATGCCAGCGGGCAGAACGACGCGGCCGCCGCCTGCATCGTGACCACGCCCGAGCGCGCCGCCGAATTCGGACTCACACCGCTCGTGAGTCTCCGGTCGTGGGCCCGGGCCGGCGTCGACCCGTCGCGGATGGGCCTCGGCCCGGTGCCCGCCACCGCGAAGGCACTTGAACGCGCCGGGCTCGTACTCGCCGACATCGACCTGATCGAGCTCAACGAGGCCTTCGCCGCGCAGTTTCTCGCCGTCTCGCGCGAATGGAACTTCACCGACGCCGACTGGGACCGCACCAACGTGAACGGCTCCGGCATCTCCCTCGGCCACCCGGTGGGCGCCACCGGCGCGCGGATCCTCGCAACGGCCACCCGGCAGCTGCAGCGCACGGAGGGCCGTTTCCTGCTCGAAACCATGTGCATCGGCGGTGGCCAGGGCCTGGCCGCCGTCTTCGAACGGGTGTGACCGGGGCGCACGACCGGGACCAGGCCAGGCCTTTCGATGTCGCTACACGGGGGCTGGGCCGGACGCGGGATTGCCGGCCGGTTCCTGTGGACCTCGCGCGGGCTGCATCCGTCGCCGCGGGGACAGCCGGCCGGACAGCCCGGACAGGGTCCTGCGGTTGAAGACGGCGATCCGGCGCGCCGCGGTGCCTTCGCCCACGACGAGATCCGGCATTTTCGGGTCGAGGTCGGGGCTGAAGCCGGCCGGCGGCAGGCCGAATGCCATCCGCGAGGTCTGCACCACCCGCTTGCCGAGGATGTTGTTGCCGGCACCGCCGACGATCGCGCCGACACCGAACGGGAGGGCCTTTCCGATGAAGCTGGCCCCGCCCCTGGCCGCGAACTGCCGGAGGAAGCTGCTCTTCAATCGGTCCGTCAGCGGCCCCATGATGGCTCGGGGGAGGCTGGTGGTGACGAGTTCGCCCCAGTAGACGTTGCGCGCGGCCCCATTGCCCGTGGCCTGGCCGGCCAGCTGGCGCACGAGTTCCGATCCTTCGTGTCCGAGCATCATCGTCATCACCAGGGCGCGGGCGCGTTCCGGGTCGGCGACGGCGATGCCGTGCACCTCGCTCACCGATTGGGTGAACAGGGCCGTCGCTTCGAGGAAGCCGGCCGTTTCCACCCCGGACAGGGCCAGGGTGATGCCGGTGGTCACGCCCGGGATGACCGCTGTCGCGCCGACGGCCGCGCCGCCGGTGGTGACGGCGGCGACATAGCGCCGTTCGAGGATGACGATGATCTCGACCGGGGTCGCGTGAGGGGACCGCCGGCGGATCGCGCGGATGTGCGCCAGCACGGCCGGGCGGTGGATCGCCATCACACGGTCGAAGCCCGCGATGACTCCGGACGGCAGTTGCCCGCCCTGGGGCAGACCGCCCGTTGTCGACACCATTGGTTGTGGCTTTCTGGCCATCAGAGCACGCTCCTTCGAATTCTCGATGAGTTTACGTGTCTCAGATGGGCCACTGGTGGGAATCGCCGGGCGCGCCTATACAGGGAGGATGTCTGACCCGAAATCGGAAGCATCGCGCATCCTCGGACTGAGGTTACGGCGCCGGCGACGCCAGCTCGCCCTCAATCAGGAGGCCGTGGCGCTCCTGGCCGGGCTCAACGTGTCGAATTATGCGCGTATCGACCGCGGTCACGGCAATCCGACGTTTCACACGCTGATTCGGCTCGCAACGGTGCTCGGCCTGGAGCCAGGCGATTTGATGACCGGGTTCAGCGCCGAGCAGTTGCCGCCCACACGCGACAGTCTCACGCGGTCGACCGGCTCGACGTGGACGGGCCAGATCAGGCCGACTTGATGCCGTACTGGGTGTTGTACAGCGCCAGGACCTCGTCGATGGGCGCATCCAGTACCAGCTTGCCCTTGTCCAGGTACAGACCCCGGGTGCAGAACCGGCGTAGGTCCCGTTCGTTGTGCGAGACGAAAAACAGTGTCCGTCCGCCCGCGAGGAGCTCCTCGATGCGCCGGTAGCATTTCTCCCGGAAGGCCTTGTCGCCCACGGCGAGTACCTCGTCGACGAGGAGGATCGGTTCCTCGAGGCGGGAAATGACGGCGAAAGCGATGCGCACCTTCATCCCGCTGGACAGGTGCTTATAGGGCGTGTCGACGAAATCGGCGATCTCGGCGAATTCGATGATCTCGTCAAAGCGCACGTTGATCTGCTTTTTCGTCATGCCGTGCAGGCCCGCTGTGAGGTACACATTGTCGCGCACGCTCAGGTCGTCGACGAACCCGCCGGTGATCTCGATCAGCGGGGCGACGCCCTCCGTCACGTGCACGGTGCCCTCGTCGGGCAGCACGACGCCGGTGACGAGTTTCAGGAGGGTGGACTTGCCCTGGCCGTTGCGACCGACCACGCCGATCGCCTCGCCGCGCTGCACGGAGAAGGACGCGTTCCGCAGCGCCCAGAACTCGCCTGGGCGGATCCGCCGCTTGCTGCCGGCGAACATGTCCTTGAACGTGCGGCGGCCGCGCCGATTTCGTCGAAAACGGATGCCGACCCCCGTCAGGGTGATCACCGGTGCCGGCACTAGATCTCCTTCAAGACTGCGCGCTCCGTGCGCGTGAAGACAACGAGCCCGCCCAGGAGCAGCGCAAGCGACATTGCGGCGCTGACACCGACGACGGCCCAGTTGAGCTGCCCAGGGAAGAACGCTGCGCGATACAGGCTGAAGATGCCGCTGAGCGGGTTGAATGCCGCCCAGAACTGCAGTTGTTCCGGTAGGTCGGTGGTGCCGTAGATGATCGGGGAGGCGTAGAAGAGGAAACGCAGCACGAGCTTGACGGCGCGCTCCAGATCGCGGAAGAAGACCACCAGCGGAGCGACGATGAGGCCCACCCCGACAGTCAGCACCGCCTGGATCAGGATGGCCAGCGGGAAGAAGACGGCGTCGAGGTTGATCTGCGCGCCGGAGAAGACCGCGAACAGCACCAGTACCGGAATGGACGCCAGGAACTCGATCCCCTTGGAGAGAACCAGCCGGTTGACCCAGATCGTGCGGGGGATCCTCGTCGACCGGATGAGCTTTGCTTCCCGAAGGAACGCCCGGGTGCAGTCGGAGACCGTGCCGTTGAACCACATCCAGGGCAGCAGGGCGGCGAGGAGGAACACGATGTACGGCTCGTTGCCCACGCCGCGCTGGAAGACCTGCGTGAAAACGAACCAGTAGATCCCGGCCATCACGAGCGGGTCGAGGATTGACCAGAAGTAGCCGAGCAGCGACGTCGAATACCGCACGCGCAGGTCCCGCTGAGTGAGCAACCAGAGGGAATGACGATATCGGGCGGAAGACGTGCGCTGCTCAGGGCGCACTTCCGCGTAACTACTCACGCGCTCTATCGTAGGGCCGCAAGACGCGGCCCCAGGTGCCAACGCCTGGAGGAACAGGCCTAGACGAACAGGTTGGCCCGCTCGAGATCCTCGGCGAAGTCGACCTCGACGGCATAGAAGTCGGAGATGTCGAGCGGTTCGACCAGCAGGTTGTTCTTCTCGATGGCAAGTTCGATGCCGCGCTCGAAGTAGTCCTGGTCGCCCACCTTCGTCAGGTGGTGAAGCAGAACGGCCTTGTAGGCGCTGGAGATGTAGTTGATGCCGACGGCTTCGCCGAGGCCGCCCTTGACGGTCTTCGACAGTTCCTTGATGTAGCCCTCGGCGCTGGTCGTGTACTTGACCTCTTCGTCGGACACCTTGGAGGTGTTGACGGTCACGAAGGACTGGTCGCGAGCCACCATGGCGGCGGCGCGATCGAGGATGGCGGGGTCGAAGACGACGTCGCCGTTCATCCACAGCACTCCGCCGGTGGTGGAGGCCTGCAGGGCACGCATCAGGCTCTTCGACGTGTTCGTCTGGTCGTATTCTTCGTTGTAGACGAAGGATGCCTGCGGGAAGGCCTCGATGATGTGCTCGAGCTTGTAGCCGACGACGATGGTGACCTTGGCCTTCTTGCCGAAGGCGTGCCCGATGTTGTCGAACTGCTGCTGCATGATCGTTCGACCGTCGTTGAGTTCGGTGAGCGGCTTCGGGAGCGAACGGCCGAGTCTGCTGCCCATGCCTGCTGCCAGAATGACTACCTGAGTGGTCACGATTGTCTCCTTCAAAAAGTTTTGGGACCGAGACAACACTCGTAGTGGGACAGAGTTTGTCTAGGGTTCACCCATAAGGTCACGTATAGACACACCGTTATGCCCGCTTCAGAATACCTTAAGGGCCATATCCGGGGGAAGAGCATGCTCGTAACGTGTTGCTTTCGTGACCCGACCGGTGTCCCGGGCACCGCAGAATGTGTCTTTGGCTGACCCCCCAAACCTGCGGTGTCAGACGGTCCTTGGTAGGTTAGCGAGGTGACTGACGTGCCCCCCAATTCCGAGCCCCGCGAGCCGAGGACTGCAGTACCGAGGCAGGTTTCCGCTGAATCAGAGGCCACGGCGACCCTGCCTGTGCGCAAGATGCCGGTGCGTAAATCCACGGTCCGAACGGCCCCGGCGCGCACGCCGGGTACCCCCCGTCCGGCCACAGCGCGCCCCACCACCGCCTCCGCCAGGGCAGCCGCGGCGGATCTCGGTGCCGATTCCGCTCCCGCTTCCGCGCTCACCGCGCCGAAGAAGCCGGTGGCCAGGGCCAGGCCCACGAAGGCCGTCGGGGCGTCGACTCCCGCCCGCGAGTCGGCGGCGGGCGAAGCCGTCTCCTCCGCCCCGGCGGCCACTCCCCGGACACCGTCCGCCCGGACGGCCGCGGCAAGGGCGACCGCCGCCCGCACGGCGGCGGCGAAGTCGGAGTCCGCCGTGAAATCGGGCGTGGCACGGGCCGGCGCGGCCAAGGCCACGGCCACCAAGACCAGCTCGGCGAAGGCCAGCGCAGCCAAAGCCAGCGCCGCCAAGGCCAGTGCGGCGAAGGCTGCAGCCGTTCGCGCGGCTGCGCTCCAGGCGTCGACCGGTCGGCTGGTTCCGGAGCCTGCCGGAAGCGGCGACGACTCGTCGGCCGGGGCCGCGGCATCCGTCGTCGACGGAGTGCCGTTTGTCGCGGACGTGCCGCTTGCACTCGAGGTGGCGGATGTGCCCCTCGCCGCGGACGTGCCGCTGGTCGCGGTGGCACCCGTTCGCGTCGAACCCGTCGTTGAACCTGTTGCCGACCCCCATGCCGTTGAGTCCGTCGTCGTTGAGTCCGTCGTCGTTGAGCCAGTCGTCGCGGAGCCGAAGCGTCCCGCATCCAACCGCACGCCCCGGAAGTCCGCGGTCGCACCGGTCGCGCCCACAGACCCTGCGGCGCCGATCGTCCTGGCCGTGAGCGGCCTGCGGAAGAGCTTCGGCCAGACCGTCGCCGTGGCGGGGGTCGACCTCGAGGTGCGGACCGGATCGTTCTATGGGATCGTCGGGCCCAACGGCGCCGGCAAGACCACGACGCTGTCCATGATCACCGGCCTGCTGCGGCCGGATGAAGGCTCAGTGACGATCAACGGGATCGACGTCTGGGGGAGTCCGATCGCAGCCAAGCGCCTGATCGGAGTGCTTCCTGACCGGTTGCGGCTGTTCGACCGGCTGACCGGCGCCCAGCTCATCTACTACTCCGGAGTTCTGCGCGGGCTCGATGCCGTGACGGTGCGGAAGCGTTCGGCGGACCTGGCCGTGGCCTTCGGGCTGGAGGAGGCTCTCAACCGGCTGGTCGCCGACTACTCGGCCGGTATGACGAAGAAGATCGCCCTGGCCTGCGCCATGATCCACTCGCCACGCTTGCTGGTACTCGATGAACCGTTCGAATCCGTGGACCCGGTCTCGGCCGTCAACGTCACCGAGATCCTGCAGAAGTACGTGGCCAGCGGGGGCACGGTCGTGCTCTCCAGTCACGGTATGGACATGATCCAGCGGGTCTGTGACCATGTGGCCATCATCGTGCAGGGTGCCGTTCTGGCGTCCGGCACCGTTGACGAGGTGCGCGGTGAGTCGACGCTCGAGGAACGGTTCATCGAACTGGCCGGCGGTCGCAAAGTGGCGGAGGGCATGGAGTGGTTGCACAGTTTCTCGGACTGAGACTCCGTCTGCTCGCCAATCTCTTCCGGCGCAGCCCCTGGCAGATCGTGGGCATCGCGATCGGGCTTTTGTACGGGCTCGTCCTAGCGCTGGGCCTTCTGGTTCTGCTGGTGGGGCTGCGATTCACCGGTGACGTCGAGGCCATCCGCGACGGCATGGTCGTCTGCGGGGCATTCGTCATGCTCGGCTTCCTGCTGGTCCCGCTCGTGTTCGGCGTCGACGACGCGATGGACCCGCGCAAGTTCGCGATCATGGGCATTCCGAATCGGCAGCTGTCGCTCGGACTGGCGGTGTCCTCGGTCATCGGGGTGCCCGCGTTCGTACTGGCTCTGGTTCTTCTCGGCACCGTCGTGACCTGGTCGCGGGGCATCCTCGAGACACTCCTGGCCCTGGTGTCCGCCGTTGTGCTGCTGGCCACGTGCATGCTGGCGTCGCGGGTCAGCACGTCCCTGGCCGCATTCCTGCTGGCGACCCGCCGGTCGCGCGAGTTCACCGGAATCATCGGCGTGCTGGTGCTGGTCATGATCGCGCCCGTCGTGCTCCTGGCCCTCAACTTCGACTGGGAACAGTACGGCCTCGACCTGCTCGGAGGGCTGTCCGCGATTCTCGGCTGGACGCCGCTGGGCGCGGCCTGGGCCGTTCCGGGAGACGCGGCGACGGGTTCCTGGGGCACGGCTTTCCTGAAGCTCCTCGTGGCACTGGCGACGGTCTACGTGCTGTGGCAGGCGTGGCAGGGCCTCGTCGCCCGGATGCTGGTCACGCCGGGTCGGGAAGCCCCGGCTCGTCAGTACGGCGGTCTCGGGTGGTTCGACCGCATGCCGCACACGCCCGTCGGCGCCATCGCCGCCCGCAGCCTCACCTACTGGCGCCGCGACTCGCGGTACTGGATGTCGCTGATCATGATTCCGATCATCCCGGTGCTCGTGATCATCCCGTTGAACTTCGCCGGGATCCCCCTGTCCTACCTCGCACTGCTCCCGGTGCCCCTGATGAGCGTCTTCCTGGGCTGGACGCTGCACAACGACGTGGCCTTCGACCACACCGCCGTCTGGCTGCACGTGGCTTCCGGCACCCGCGGTTTATCCGACCGGCTCGGCCGCCTCGTTCCGGGCCTGATGGTGGGCATCCCCTTGATCGGCATCGGGTCGGCGATCAGCATTTCCGTCTACGGCGACTGGACCGCCCTGCCTTCGGTGCTGGGAGTGAGCACGTGCATCCTGCTGACCGGGCTTGGCTTCTCGAGTTACGCCTCAGCGCGGTTCCCGTACCCGGCGACGAAACCCGGAGACAGCCCCTTCTCCCAGCCGCAGGCATCGGATACTCCGGCGGCCTTGATCCAGTCCCTGACGTTCGCCGGCTCGATCGCCCTGTCCCTCCCGGCCATCGCCTGCGGACTGCTGGGGGTCTTCGTCAGCCCGATCTGGCATCTGCCGGCCCTCCTGCTGGGCGTGGGCGTGGGCATCCTGACCCTGACTCTCGGGGTCTGGCTGGGCTCGCGGGCGTTTGATCGACGGGGCCCGGAGATGCTCGCCTCAGCAATCCGCGCCTGACCTGGTGCTCCCTGCCGTTTCCGAGCGGGGTTGCCTAGAATGTCAGGCATGACTGAAGACTTCCGTGCGAGCATCGCAGAACCCGGCAGCCCCGGCGCCGGCGGCGGCACATCCACGCTGGACCGCGAACTCGAAGAACTCCTCAACCGGGAGCAAATCGAGCCGGGCGACCACGAACGTTTCTCGCACTACGTGCCCAAGGACAAGATCCTCGAGTCCGCCATCTCCGGCAAGCCGGTGAAGGCACTGTGCGGCAAGAAGTGGCTGCCGGGACGCGACCCGGAGAAGTTCCCGGTCTGCCCGACCTGCAAGGCGATCTACGAGAAGATGAAGGCCTCCTGACCCCCAAGCGCTGACCGTGCGGCGGTACGGCCCTGGCGGAGCGGTAGGGCCCTAGCGGTACGGTTCTAGCGGTACAGGGTCGGCAGAACGGGGTCTCCGCGCCCCAGGCGGAACGCTTCCATCGGCAGTTCCTGCATGACGGATGCGTGGTGGGCGCGGGCGAGCAACGTTCCGGCCGTTCCGAGGTAGCGGTCGTCGAACACGCCGGCGGTCACCAGCGGCACGAGCAGTACGCGGTCCCGCCCCTCCGGCTCGGCGGGCGGGGCGGCATCCGCCGGATCCTCGCCGATCAGGACGACCTCGGCGCGGGCGATCCCCGCCGCGTCGAGTTGCCGCACGGACCGCTTGCGCCCGCCGACCGAGATCTTCGCGGGAGACGTCTTGGCGACCGAGACCCATTCACCGGCGTCGTCCCGGTGGGCCACCAGCTTGTAGACCATGCCCGCCGCGGGGGACCCGGATCCGGTCACGACCGAGGTGCCCACCCCGAAAGCGTCGACGGGCGATGCGGACAGCGCCGCGATGGAGTACTCGTCGAGGTCGCTGGTGACCGTGATGCGGGTGTTGACGGCGCCGAGCGAGTCCAGCCGGGCGCGGGCGCTCGCGGCCACGGTCGGCAGGTCGCCGGAATCGATGCGGATGGACCCGAGCTCCGGGCCGGCCACGTCGACCGCCAGCCGGATGCCCTTCTCGACGTCGAAGGTGTCCACCAGCAGCGTCGTCGCCGGGCCGAAAGCGGCCACTTGCGCGCGGAAGGCGTCTTCCTCGCTGTCGTGGAGGAGGGTGAAGGAGTGGGCGGCCGTGCCCATCGTGGGCACACCCCAGCTGCGTCCGGCTTCGAGGTTGCTGGTCGAGGCGAACCCGGCGATGTAGGCGGCACGGGCGGCGGCCACGGCGGAGTACTCGCCCGTGCGCCTCGATCCCATCTCGGCCAGGGGCCTGCCCAGACTCACCGACACCATCCGCGCGGCCGCGCTGGCCACGGAACTGTCGTAGTTGAGCACGCTGAGGATGAGGGTCTCGAGGATCACGCACTCGGCGAAGCTGCCGTCGACCGTGACCAGGGGGGAGCCGGGAAAGTACGCCTCGCCCTCCTGGTAGCCCCAGATGTTGCCTCGGAAGGCGTAGTTCGCGAGCCAGTCGAGGGTGGGCTCGCGAACCACCTTATTGTCACGCAGCCAGGTGAGCTCGGCATCCTCGAACCGGAACGAACGGATCAGTTCGAGCAACCTGCCGGTGCCGGCCACGATGCCGTAGCGGCGGCCGGAGGGCAGTCGGCGTGCGAAGGCCTCGAACTGGCACTCCCTATCGGCGGTGCCGCTCTGGATCGCGGCATCCACCATCGTGAGCTCGTAACGGTCGGTGCGGAACGCTGAGGATTCGGTCACTCGGAAAGCCTATCCCTCGGCCTGACTCGGCCTCGTCAAAGAGTTCGGCTTACAGCGCCCCGAAGGCGACGATGCAGTTCTGGCCGCCGAAGCCGAAGGCGTTGGCCAGCGCGAACTTCACCGGCTTCTCCCGGGCCACCCTGGGCACGTAGTCGAGCGTGCAGTCCGGGTCGGGGGTCGTGTAGTTGATCGTGGGTGGGATGATTCCGGTGCGGATCGATAGCGCGCAGAGCAGGCCGGAGAGGGCGCCCGCGGCCCCGATCATGTGGCCGGTCATCGATTTGGGTGCGGTGACGGCGATGGAATCGGCAGCCTGACCGAGCGCCTGGCGGATCGCCGAGGTCTCGGCCCGGTCGTTGGCCTGGGTGGAGGTGCCGTGGGCGCAGATCATGTCGATGTCGCTCGGGTTCAGCTTCGACTTGATGAGGGCGCGGGTCATGGCCAGGCTCGCGAATTTGCCGGTGGGTTCGGGCGCGACGATGCTGTGGCCGTCGCTGGTGAGGGCGCCGCCCAGCACCTCGGCGTAGATCTGGGCACCGCGGGCGCGGGCGTGGGAGAGCAGCTCCATCACGAAGACGACCGCTCCCTCCCCGAAGACGAGTCCGTTGCGGTCGGCGTCGAATGGGCGGGAGGCCTCGGCCGGCGAGTCGTTGTTCGTGGAGGCCGCGTGCATGGCGTTCAGTCCGGCGAACATGACGGGCGTGATGGCGGCCTCGACACCGCCGGCGATGACGACGTCGGCGTCGCCCATGATGAGCATGGTGCGGGCTTCGAGGAGCGCATAGGCCCCGCTGGCGCAGGCCAGGGCGCTCGCGTTGACCGGGCCGTGGATGCCGAGGTCGATCGCGACCTCGCAGGCGGCCATGTTCAGCAGGGCCGAGGGCACGAAGCGCGGCGGGATGCGCCGGGAGTCTCCGGAGTTGACGAGCTCGGTTGCTTCCTGGATCTCCGCGAAACCGCTGACGGCGCTGTTGACGACGACAGCCGTGTCGATCCCTTCCATCGAGGTGCCGAAGCCGGCATCCGCCACCGCCTCACGGGCCGCGGCGATCGCGAGCCGCGAGGACCGGGAGGCGCGCTTGACCTGCTTTACGGCCATATGGTCGGCCGGAATGAAGTTCTTCACCTCGCCGGCGATCTGCGTCGGCAGACCGGTGGGATCGAACTGGGTTATCCGGGCGACGCCGCTGCGCCCGTTGGTGAGGCCTGACCACGTGTCGCGCCAATTGTTCCCCAGCGGCGTCAAGGCGCCCAGCCCGGTGATTACAACTCGATCATTCACGGTGATCATCTCCTCAAACGGCGAATGTGACGCCATCTTTGTGCGGATCTCGTCGGTTGGCGGCACCCGTATTTCGAGTGTAGTTACGGCCATATTCCCTTCTCGGTACGTGCCGGCATCCGTGCCGTGAGTCTGGGAATGCGCCCTGAAAGCACTCAGTTCCGCGGCCCGGACTGCAGGCGACCGCGCTGTCGGGCGAGCTGTCAGGGAATCCGGGTAGGCTCGTCTGTCGTGACGGATGCACCGATAGGAATCTTCGATTCCGGAGTGGGCGGCCTGACCGTCGCCCGGGCGATCAAGGATCAGCTGCCCAACGAATCGATCCTCTATATCGGCGACACGGAGCACTCCCCGTATGGTCCGAAGAAGATCGCAGATGTGCGCGGCTTCGCCCTGAAGGTGCTCGACGACCTGGTCGCGCAGGACGTGAAGATGCTGGTGATCGCCTGCAACACCGCGTCGGCTGCCGTGCTGCGGGACGCCCGCGAGCGCTACAGCGTTCCCGTGGTGGAGGTCATCCAGCCGGCGGTGCGGAGCGCCGTCCGCGCCACCCGCAACAACCGTGTCGGCGTGGTCGGCACCCTCGGCACCGTCAACTCCCTCGCCTACGACGACGCGTTCGCCGCGGCCACGAACATCCGGCTCTTCACCCAGGCCTGCCCCCGATTCGTGGAATTCGTCGAGGCGGGCGTGACCACCGGTGACGAGCTGCTCGCCGTCGCCGAGGAGTACCTCGCCCCGTTGCAGGCCGCGGAGGTCGACACCCTCGTCCTCGGCTGCACCCACTACCCGTTCCTGCGCGGCGCCATTTCGTACGTGATGGGCGACGCGGTCACCCTCGTCTCCAGCGACACCGAAACCGCCAACGACGTGTACCGGCTGCTCGTCAGCCAGGGCCTGGCGCGCACCGAGGCTGCGCCCCCCAGCTACCGGTATGAGGCCACCGGCGACAGCGCCGAGGATTTCCTTCGCCTGGCCCATCGCCTGATCGGACCGGAAATCTCCCGGGTCGACCTGGTCGAGACCGGCTCATTCAGCCTGAGCGAACTTGCCGAGTTCGCCGCTTCGCACCCCACCATCACCAAGGAGATCTCGTGACCGATATTGTGCGCGTAGACGGACGAACCACTGACCAGCTGCGCCCCGTCACGATCGAGCGAGGCTGGAGCGACCAGGCCGAGGGCTCCGCACTGATCTCGTTCGGACGCACGAAGGTTCTCTGCACAGCCTCCTTCACCAACGGCGTTCCGCGCTGGATGGCCGGCAAGGGCAAAGGCTGGGTCACGGCAGAGTACTCCATGCTGCCGCGTTCCACCGATTCCCGGATGGACCGCGAGTCGGTCAAGGGCCGGATCGGCGGCCGCACCCACGAGATCAGCCGTCTGGTCGGGCGGAGCCTGCGCGCCGTCGTCGACATGAAGGCCCTCGGCGAGAACACCATCGTGCTGGACTGCGACGTGCTGCAGGCCGACGGCGGCACCCGCACGGCGGCCATCACGGGTGCCTACGTCGCCCTCGCGGACGCGCTCGAGTGGGGCCGGGAGAAGAAGTTTCTCAGCCAGAAGGCTCAGCCGCTCATCGACAGCGTCTCGGCCATCTCCGTCGGCATCGTCGGCGGCGTGCCCATGCTCGACCTCGCCTACGTCGAGGACTCCAAGGCCGAAACCGACATGAACGTCGTCGTCACGGGCCGCGGCCTCTTCGTCGAGGTTCAGGGAACGGCCGAGGGTGCTCCCTTCGACCGGCAGGAGCTGAACTC
Organism: Cryobacterium shii; assembly: GCF_004402595.1. Lineage (GTDB taxonomy): Bacteria > Actinomycetota > Actinomycetes > Actinomycetales > Microbacteriaceae > Cryobacterium > Cryobacterium shii. The sequence goes on from NZ_SOFY01000021.1 coordinate 136,556, forward strand.
GCTACTCGACCTGGCACTGGCGGGCACGGTGTCCCTGACCGAGTTCCAGAAGACGGCACTGGGGCGTTAGGGCCGTGCAGGTCGTTCTCGCCACCCACAATCCGCACAAGGTCGAGGAGCTGCGTCGCATCCTCGCCCCGAAGCTCCCCGCACTCGAGGTTCTCGCCTATGACGGCCCGGAGCCGGTCGAGGACGGCGCCACCTTCGCCGAGAACGCCCTGATCAAGGCGCGCGCCGCCGCCGCGCACACCGGGCTGCCGGCGATCGCCGACGACTCGGGGATCTGCGTAGACGTGCTGGGCGGGTCGCCCGGGATCTTCTCCGCCCGGTGGGCCGGTCCCGCAAGGGACTCGGACGAGAACCTGCGGTTGCTGCTCTGGCAGCTCGGTGACATGGGCGCCGAACACCGCGGGGGCCACTTCACCTGCGTGGCCGCGCTCGCGCTGCCCGACGGCACGGAATGGCACGTGACCGGTGAATGGCCGGGGCAGATCCTGACCGCGCCGAGCGGCTCCGGCGGTTTTGGCTACGACCCGATCTTCCTGCCCGACGGCTACGCCATCTCCGCCGCCGAGCTGACGCCCAACGTGAAGAACGAGCACAGCCACCGGGCCCGTGCCTTCGACAAGCTGATCCCGGTGTTGCAGACCCTGCTCGCGGTGTGACCTTCCCCGTCCCACCGCCCCGCCCCTGAACCAATTCGACGGAGATATTGCTCTAAACAGGCGGTTTCGAGGCTTTCGGGGCCGTTTCGGGCAGATTCTCCGTCGAATTGGTTCGGGGCCGGGCCCTGACGGGTGGGCTCGGACCCGGTGGGCTCGGACCCGGCGGGAGCAGGCGCGGTGCTCGATCCCGGAGAGGGGCCAACTGGCGGGGCGGCGTCGCTCGCCATACCGTGGACGCATGGGACACGATCACGCGCACACCTCGCAGACGAACCGCGCGCGGCTGTCGTTGGCGATCGGCATCGTCGCGACCGTGCTCGTGGTCGAAATCATCGGTGCCCGGAAGATGTCAACCTATGTGAGTCAGTTTCCTTAGGCGGTCATTGAGTTCGTTCCTTCCTTTTCGGGTTCGTTGATCCACGTCGTCGTCGGGAATGT
>NZ_SOFY01000033.1 GCF_004402595.1 Cryobacterium shii
CGACGCGCCCCGCCCGGCCCGCCGTCGCGACGCGCCCCGCCCGGCCCGCCGCGCCCTGGCCGCCGCATCCGTCTCGTCTCCCGCTCCCGATCCGCTGAGGGGTCCCGAATCGACCTTCGATCGGCCCGGGAAGGTCGATTCGGGACCCCTCACGGCGGGAGACATTGACGACTGTCGATCTTTCACGTAGATTGCATCGACAGACATCAATATAAGACCCGGGCGACAGCTGCCCGGCGACCAGCCAAGGGAGAACACCATGAGCGACACCGCTGATTCCGTACGTGACGAGGTCCGGGCGCGCTACGCGAGCGCGGCGCTGTCGGTGACCGAGGCCGGGCGCAGCTCCCTGCTCGCCCCGTCGGCCTCCTGCTGCAGCACCGACACGACGGATGCCCCGGACTCCTGCTGCGGACCGGGCGCGGTCGACGAGAGCGCGGTCTTCGGCTCCGTGCTCTACGGCCTCGATGCCACCGCCGGTCTGCCGGGCGACGCCGTGCTGGCCAGCCTCGGCTGCGGAAACCCGACCGCGGTCGCGGACCTGCAGGCCGGCGAAACCGTGCTCGACCTCGGCTCCGGCGGAGGCATCGACGTGCTCCTCTCCGCCCGACGGGTCGGCCCGACCGGGTTCGCCTACGGACTCGACATGACCGACGAGATGCTCGACCTGGCCCGCCGCAACGCTGCCGCCGCCCAGGCGGAGAACGTCGAATTCCTCAAGGGCACGATCGAAGAGGTGCCGCTGCCCACCGAGAGCGTCGACGTCGTCATCTCCAATTGCGTGATCAACCTGTCGACCGACAAGCCCGCCGTCCTCGCGGAGATGTTCCGGGTGCTGCGTCCCGGCGGCCGCATCGGCGTGTCCGACGTCGTCGCCGAGAACCACCTCACGCCCGCCCAGAGGGCCGAACGCGGCTCGCACGTGGGCTGCATCGCCGGCGCCCTCTCGATCGAGGAATACGAGACCGGGCTCTCCCGCGCGGGCTTCGAGCAGGTGAGTGTGACCCTGACCCACGACGTGGCCGACGGCATGCACGGCGCCATCGTGCGCGCGGTCAAGCCGGTCGTCGCCGACTGAGCCGCAGACCCGGAACGTCCTCCCCCGCGTCGCACCCACGCGGCCCGCGTCGCACCCACGCGGCCCGCGTCGCACCCACGCGGCCCGCGTCTCGACGTGAGGGGTCCCAAATCGACCTTCCGGGGGCCCGGGAAGGTCGATTTGGGACCCCTCAGCGGCAGGCAGACCCGCGGATCAGGGGCGGCCGGATCCGGGCAGCGCAGCGGCGGAGCAGCGACAGGGCAGGGCAGCGGCGAGGCCGAGCCGCGGCGAGTGGCGGCGAGTGGCGGCGGGTGGCGCTCAGGCGAGCCGCGGCGAGTGGCGCTCAGGCGAGCCGCGGCGAGTGGCGCTCAGGCGAGCCGCGGCGAGTGGCGCTCAGGCGAGCCGCGGCGAGTGGCGCTCAGGCGGTCGGCACCCGCAGCAGGCCNCGAGCCGCGGCGAGTGGCGCTCAGGCGAGCCGCGGCGAGTGGCGCTCAGGCGGTCGGCACCCGCAGCAGGCCACCCTCGCTGCGGCAGGTGGCCGCCGCGATCAGCATGGCGTCGGCCAGCAGGGATTGCCAGCCGGCGGCATCCGTGGGCACGCCCCGCGTCAGCATGGTCTGCACCGTCGACGCGAGGGTGGCGTCGCCCGCGCCCATGGTGTCGACCACGGCGCCGGGCAGGGACGTGATCGGCTCGCTCACGAGCAGGCCGTCACGGGTACCCACGGATGCCCCGGCCCGCCCGGCCGTGGCCAGCACGGTCTGCGTTCCGGCCGCCAGCAGCCGCCGGCGCAGGTCGTCGAGCGTGCTGCGGTAGAGCAGTTCGGCGTCTTCGTCGCCGACCTTGGTGAGCAGGCTCCGGGCGGCCATCCGTTCGAAGTTCGCCACGAACAGGTCGGCGTCGGCGAGCATGCCCGCACGCGGGTTCGGGTCGATCACGAGGCGTTGTTCCGGCTCGGAGACGGCGGCGATGAAGGCATCCGTCTGGGCCGTGTCGTCGAACGGGAAGCAGCTCACGACGACCAGGCGCGCCGCGTCGAGGGCCGCGCGCTCGGCCGGGCCGAACTCGATCCGGCGCTTCTTCGCGGCCTCGTTGAACGCATACGTCGGCTCGCCGTCGGTGCGGTCGGAGGTCGCGCGCGAGCTGCCGAACGGGCCGGGGGTGGCGACCAGGGTGACGTCGTGGGAGGCGAGGAAGTCGCGCAGCACCGCGCCGGCGGCGTCGCCCCCGACCATCGCGATCAGGGTGGTGGGCACGCCCAGCACCGCGAGGCCGACCGCCACGTTGAGCGCGGCCCCGCCGGGGAACTCGCGCAGGGACTCCGGGTCGCGCATCTCGTCGATGAGGGCGTCGCCGACAACGACGACGCGGTGGGTCTGTGGCATTCGTTCTCCCGGTGTGTCGCGAGCGCTCGGCTCGTTGACACCACTTTAGGCGCGGCAGGCAGGTGCCGAAAACGTTGCCGGCCGTTTGTCTACCCCTTCCTCCGCAGAGCGACCCGGCCTACACTCATGCACAGGCAGGAGCGTTCCCCGAATGCCGGTCCTTAGTCCCTGATTGCAGGGTCCGGACGAGACCGGACCGAAACGCCCCAGTCGGGGACGGGACATCATCGGGGTGCCCTGTCCCCACCATTCACTGCCCCAAGACGATGGGGTCAGGCGGCGCTTTCCGGTGTGCCACGTACAGTCGGAGCATGGCTTCCGACTCACCGATACCCTGGATCTCAGCCGAGGAGATCTTCGCCCGGGTGGGCTTCGGCGCGGCGGTGCATGCTCTGCAGGCGGCCGTGCGCGACGGGCTCGACCCGGCTTCCGACTTCAGCCGCAGCATCCTGGGCCTGGCCAACGGCCAACTGCTGCTGATGCCGACGCAGTCCGCGGAGTTCGTCGGGGTGAAGGTCGCCACGGTCGCGCCCGGCAACCCGGCCCTCGGCCAGGAGCGCATCCAGGGCGTCTACCTGCTGATGGATGCCGCGAACCTCAGCCCCGTCGCCCTCCTCGACGGCATCGCGCTGACCACGCTGCGCACCCCCGCCGTGTCCGCCGCCGCCGCCGACCTGCTCGCGCCCGACGAGGCCCCGCACCTGGTCGTCTTCGGCTCGGGGCCGCAGGCGTGGGGCCACATCGAGGCGATGCGCGCCATCCGGCGGCTCGAGCGGGTGACCGTGATCGGCCGGCACCCCGGTCGCGCCCAGGCCCTGGCCGACCGGGTTCAGGCCAGCGGGTTGGCCGCCCGCACGGGCACCGCCGACGCCGTGCAGGATGCACAACTGATCGTCTGCGCCACCACCGCCCGCACCCCGCTGTTCGACGGCGACCTGGTGCCCGTCGACTCCTGCACGGTGGCGGTCGGTTCGCACGAGCCCAACGCCCGGGAGCTGCCCTCGGCCCTGATCGGGCGCGCGCAGGTCGTCGTGGAGGACAGCCAGGTGGCACTGCGGGAGGGCGGCGACGTACTGATCCCGATCCGGGACGGCGTGATCGACGCGGAGTCGCTCGTGCCGCTCTGCGCCATCCTGACCGGCGAGGTGACCGTGGACCGTTCGCGCCCCCGCGTCTTCACCAGCTCGGGCATGTCCTGGGAAGACCTGGTCGTCGCCGCGGCGGTTTTCCGCCAGGCACCCCCATCCGCGAGAGCGGGTGAATCGTCGCTCTGAGACGCTCTAACCGACGATTCACCCGCTCTCGCGCACACGGGTGAGCACCGCGGGCGGGGTCGCCGCCGGGCTCAACCGGTGCCGCTGCTCAGTGCGCTGCCCCCAGAAGGTGCCCGCGATGATCAGCCCCGCCCCGAGCACCGCCACCGGACCGAGACTCTCACTGCCGAGGCTCACGCCGACGAGCACCGCCCAGACCGGCTCGGTGCCCATCAGCAGGCTGGCGCGCGCGGCCGAGGTGCGCCGGATCGCCCAGGTCTGCGCCAGGAACGCGAACACGCTGCAGGCCAGGCCGAGGTAGAGCACCCCGAGCCAGGCGGCGGGGCCGAACGCGCCGATCGCCCGCATCGTGCCCGGCGCATCCGCTGCCGAGAACACGACGGCGCCCACGATGGCCTGCACCAGCGTGATCATGAGGGTGCCCGGCCGTTGGCCCGCGACTCCGCCCCGGGTCAGGCGGCCGACCATGGTGACGTGCAGGGCCCGCACGAACGCGGCCGCGAGCATGAGCAGGTCCCCCGGGTTCGGGGCGTGGAATCCGTTGCCGGAGACGAGCAGCGCCACCCCGACGACCGCCAGCACCGCGGCCACGAAGAAGGGCCGCGGCAGCCAGTCGCGCGCCGCCACCGACTCCAGAATCGGCGTGAGGATGATCGTCAGGCTGATGATCAGGCCCGCGTTCGTGGCCGCGGTGACGGCCACCCCGGCCGTCTCCAGCCACAGGATCGACGCCTGTGTGAGCCCGAGCAGCACGCCGACGGCCAGCTCGGCCCTGCTCGGCGGCCGCGGCCGGCTCAGCGCCCAGACGGCGAGAAGCGCGAGCGCGGCCACCAGGAAGCGCAGGGCGAGCACCGCGCCGACGCTCGCCTGCTCGGTCAGCACCTTCGCGGCCAGGTAGCTGCCGCCCCAGACCAAAGCGACCAGCACCAGGACGGCGTCGATGCGGTAGCGCCCGAGCCGCGCAAAAGTGGTCATGGGCCCATGCTCCCGGGCCGCGTCCGTTAAGTCCAGACGGCCCATTCCGCCTCGGCCGGCGCGGCCTGACACTCGGCGGCGGAACCCGCACGTCGGGTTCCGCCACCGCGTCAGAGCACGCTCTTGGGCAGCCGGTGCACCGTCACGGCCCCGACCGCGGTGAACGGATGCAGCGGGTCCGGCGCGACGGAACCCGTGGGTCCGCCGAGGCGCGAGTGACCGACGGCGCTCATGACCGCGTAGGCGTCCCCGGCCTCCCAGCCCTGGTCCTCCACAAGGAAACCGAACATGTCCTCGTAGCCGCGCCTGATGCTCTCCTGCACCGGATCACCGAGCCCCACGAAGATCCACTCCTCCGCGGTCTCCACCCGGGGCGCCCGGAGCGCCAGCCCCTTCACCAGGGCGATGCTGACCACGGCGATCCCCTCGGCCTCGATCGCGACGAAGGAGGACTCCCCCTCCGCCATGATCGCGTGGATGTCCCCGATCGACAGATAGGCGCCCTCCACCATGACCGGCAGGTACACCGTCGAACCCGGGCTGCAGTCCGTGACGTCCATGTTCCCGCCCTGGGGGTAGGACGGCATGATCGTCGAATTCGAGCCCACAGCAGGCGCCGTGCCGATGCAGCCGATCATCGGCAGCGGTTGGAAGACGTGCCGGTCCGTGACGTGCACACCGGCCGCGTCGATGGGAACCCGGCGCGTGAACATGCCTTCGCCCATGACGTTCTGGAGCGCGCCCGATCCCGGCAGGCTGACCGACCAGCCCCAGTCCTTCAACCGGATCTCGTGGATCGTGACCGCGAGGGCATCGCCGGGTTCGGCGCCCTCGACGTAGACCGGACCTGTCACCGGGTTGATCTGCACGGTGAGTCGGGCCATGTCGTGGTGCGCATGCAACTGCTCGTACACCTCGTCACTGGTTTCGAAGCCGATCCGCTCCCCGGTTCCGGGAACGATCCGCAGTGCGGGCTCCCGGTCAGCCGAGAATCCCGGCTGACCATGGCTCTTGTCGAGAAAGTGGTCCACGGTCTACAGCCCCGCTCGTTCGCCGGTCGCGGGAAACGCGAGCGGCTCGGGACCGATTTCGCCCTCGAGCGCGGTCTTGCGTCCCGCGTGCCGAAAGTAGAGGAAAACTCCGACACCGAGCACGAGCCAGACCACGCCGCCGATTTTGGCCAGCGGGCTCGCGTTGAGCAGCACGTAGCCGATGATCAGGAACCCGATGACCGGCACCACCAGGTGCAGCAGGTAGTTCGTCGACTTCTTGCGCACGATGTAGTGCACGATCACCGAGAGGTGCAGCAGCATGAACCCGAAGAGCGCACCGAAGTTGACCAGCGCAGCGATCAGGTCGATCTGGCCCACGAAGAACAGCACAAGGACGGCCGAGAGAGCGGAGACCACGAGGATCGCGTTCCGGGGGACCTGACGACCGCTGATCTCGCTGAGGAACTTGGGGAGCTGACGGTCCCGACTCATCGAGAACAGCAGCCGGGAGGTCGCGGCCTGGGCGGCCATGGCGTTCGCGATACCGATGGCCAGCACGTTGACCACGAAGAACGCTGTCGCCCATCCACTGCTGGAGGCAGCCTCGACCACGGTGAAGAACGCGTTGCCGGCCTCACTGTCGCTGAATGACGCTCGCCCCGCCGAGAGGGCGCTTGCCAGCCAGGTCTGCACGATGAAGAGGAAAGCGACAATGAGCAGAGCCGTGATCATGGCTTTCCCCGCGGAGTTGCGTCCCCCGGTTGATTCCTCGGCCATCGTGGAGATTCCGTCGAAGCCGAGGAAACTCAGCACTGCGATCGAGAGCGCGGAGGCGATGAGCGGGCCGGTCACCGCGCTCGCGTCCCAAAGCGGGAGGATGGTGAATTCAGCGCCAGGGACCGAACCGTTGGTCAGCGCGGTGACGGCGATGATCACAAAGATCACGACGAACACGAGTTCGATCGCGAGGAAGATGCGGTTCATCCGTTTGATGGAGGTGATCCCCAGGAGGTTGATCACGGTGTTGACGGCAACGAAGAGGAGCGCCCACACCCAGCGCGGGGAGTCAGGGAAGATGCCGATCATCGACTCGGCGGCAAACACGTAGAGCAGGGTGGGAACGAGCAGGTAGTCGAGCAGGATGGCCCAGCCGGCGAAGAATCCCGCCGTGGGGTGGATGCCCCGGCCGACGTAGGAGAAGACCGAACCGGCCAGGGGGATCGATTTCGCCATCTGCGCGTAGGCCAGCGCGGTGAAGATCATGGCGATCAGACCGATCAGGTAGACCAGGGGCACCATGCCCTCCGCCGCGTTGTAGACGGTGCCGAAGATGGCCCATGGGGCAATCGGAACCATGAAGATCAGACCGTAGATCAGCAGGTCGGTGGTGGAGACGGAGCGTTTCAGCTGCTGCTTGTAGCCGAAGGACTCAAGCTGTTCCTGCGCGTTGAGCTCGGGCGAACTCGGGGATGCTGTCATCGGGATGCTCTTTCTCTTGGGGATCGGGGGCGGGCGTGAGGGAAAGGTCAGTGTTCGTGCTGCGCCAGGAATGCAGCAATGACGGATCGAAACGTCTCGGGCTGCTCCAGATGGGTGCAGTGGCTGGCTCCGGGAAAGACATGGCTGGTCACTGTGGAGATGCGGTCGAGGAACGGCTGCCAGGTGATCGGGGTTGCCTCGTCGAATTCGCCGGCCACCACAAGCGTCGACGCCTCGATCTGGTCGAGCCGGTCGATGATGTTCCACGTGCGGAGCGTTCCGACCACGTGGAACTCGTTGGGCCCGTTCATGGTGTGGTAGACCGTGGGGTCGGCCTCCATCTGGTCGACGCTGCGCTGGAAGTCATCCGGGACAGGGACGACGCGGCACACGTGTCGCTGGTAGAACTCCTCGGACGCGGCCAGGTAATCGGGGTGCATCAGGGTACCGGCAGCCTCGTGCCGGGTGAGCGTCGCCTGCACATCCTCCGGCAGCAGGGCACGCAGCTCGGCAGCGCCCTCGGACCAGAGGCCCATGGAGGCCGGAGAGTTGCAGATCGACAGGCTGCGCAGACCGTTCGGTCGGCGTGTGGCGATCTCGGCACCGAGCATCCCGCCCCAGGACTGGCCGAGCAGGTGGTAGTCGACCAGCCCCAGGGCGGCGACGAGATTCTCGAACTCGTCGACGAACAGCTGGGGCGTCCAGAAGTCCGCCGACGCGTCGGGCAGGTGAGTGCTCTTGCCGCAGCCGAGCTGGTCGTAGTGGATGACGGTGCGCCCGCTGCTGGCGAGCTCGTCGAGGTTTCGCAGGTAGTCGTGGGCCATTCCCGGGCCGCCGTGCAGCACGACCAGGGGCAGGGCTCCGGCCCGTGGTTCGTCGGGTTCGGTGATGCGAACCCAGGTTTCCCACTCGCCGAACGGCACGGTTCGGGTACTGATGTCAGGCACTGCTCTCCCCCGGGTCACGACCGTCGGTGGACGGTGAGAGATATCATCGCGCAGTAAAGGTCTCGTGACAAGACCATTCTTTGTGTCTTAATATGGTCGTTACACCTCGGACATGCGCACCCACGCGAACGGGGGCCAGTGGGGAGGGAAGGGGCATCTTGGACGAATCACCGCGAGCAGCCACGGTCGGCCGTTCGACTTCCGGTCGCACAACGGGCGCGGACCCCGCTGGGTCCTTGCGCACTCCGCTGGCCGCCGTCTCGCGGGCAGACGAGATCACCGACCGTCTGGTCACGGCCATCGCGATCGGCGAGTACCTTCCCGGCTCACGGCTGCCGTCCGAGCGCGAATTGGCGGCCTCCCTGCGCGTGGGCCGGATGACTGTTCGTGCCGCAATCGCCAGCCTGGTCGGCCAGGGCCTGCTGGAAACCCAGCGCGGGCGCGGCGGTGGATCATTCGTACGCGAGCAGTGGACCTCGTCATCCAAAGCCTCTGTGCACCGCACGCTGTCGGCGCGCTGGGACGTGCTCCGCGACACCTGCGAGGCGGTAAGCCGACTTCAGGGGACGATCGCCCGGGCCGCCGCCGAGAAACGCACCGATGAGGACGTCACGCAGCTGCGGCAGCGCCTGACCGCTTTCCGGGAGGCCGAGTCGGGTCCGCAGTCCCAGCGAGCCGATGAGCTACTGCATATCGCGATCTGCGCGGCCGCCCACAATGAGACCCTCCAGTCCGTCCTCTTCGATCTGGAGTCCCGGGTCAGCATCGCCGCCCCGGCTCACCTGTGGGGCTCAACGACCGGGATGCGTACCATGGAGCTTCGCGCCCTCGCCGACCACGAGAACCTCGTCGACGCGATCTGCGCGCAGCGCCCCGATGACGCCAGCGCGATCGCCCTCAAGCATGCCCGCATCGACCTCGAATTGCTGGAAGACGCTCTGCAGAGGGCCGGCGCCCCCGACGCATGGTCGTCACCCGGCGCCCACCCCGGCTGAACGGTCAGGAATCGACCAGGAGTTCCCACTCCCGCTGCATATCGCGACTGAACCGCAACCGGTCCACCCTTGCAGAGACCTCCCAGATCAGCCACACCGGGACAACCAGGAGCGGCCCGAGGCCTCCGGGGAGCATGGTCAGGCCGATCAGGGCGACGAAACTTGCCAGGAGAACTTTTATCACGAATTCGACCCCCTTGGCCGCTGCCGGTGAAGAATACCTATTTCCACATTCAGGCGCTGGCGCGGGCAGAATGCAACGGCCCCGACCTTGGAAACAGCACAGAAAGTGCTCCCCACGGGCGACGGCGGGGATTGCGGGGCCGGGTAGACCTAGCCCCGGTCGCGGGCCGCGATCCGTTCGAGCTCGGCGCAGATTCCGATGTCCACCACGATCACCCGGCCGGCCAGGCCCGCGGCGGGTTCCCGCACCAGGCCGGCCTTGCAGCCCCCGAACGTCACCGTCACCCTCGCGGGCAGCACCGCGGCATCCGGAACGGCGCCATCGTCCACGCCGATCCCGCTGGGCAGGTCGACCGCCACCACCACGGGCGCCACCCGGGCGCCCAGCACGGGCAGGATGGCCGCCACGACCTCGCGGGCGCGCCCCCGAAGCGCGGAGGAACCGCTCGTGCCGGTGCCGAGGATGCCGTCCAGGATGAGGTCGGATTTGCGCGCCCGCTCCGCCAGCGCGGGCCCCGGTTCCTCCAGCGGAAACAGCCGCGCCCCCGCCGCGAGGGCCGCGGCCAGGCCCGCCACGTGCAGGCGGGGCGCGGTGGGCACGATCGACACCCGAGCGCCCTGTGCCGCGAGCAGCGCTCCCGCGTGGAGGGCGTCACCGCCGTTGTTGCCGGCGCCCGCAAGCACGAGCACACGGGTGCCGGCCACTGCCCCGCGGCGTTCCCCGAGCAGGGTCGCCGCCTCGGCGGCGAGGCCGGCCGCCGCCCGTTCCATCAGGGGCACGCCCGCCTCCAGAAAGGGCGTCTCCGCCTCACGCACCTGGGCCGCGGTATAGGTCTGCACGCCGCCAGAGTACGCCCGGTGTGTTCCGCGGCGCGGCCAAAGTCCGCTACCGTGGCGGCACACGCTGAAACAGATCGAACCGGCCCCGGGGCCGCGAGGGGAAAACCATGAGCCGTCCGCCCGCCGTTGCCACCGTCCAGGTTGAGAACGCCCGCATGAAGGTCACCGAGTGGCGTTTTGCACCCGGTTCCGAAACCGGCTCGCACCTGCACACCCTGGACTACCTCGTCGTACCGCAGAGCACCGGCCGACTCCTGATGGAGACCAAGGACGGCGACTCCATCAGCGAACTGGTGGCCGGGGTCTCCTACTTCCGGGAGGCTGGGCGCACGCACAACATGGTCAACCCGGGAACGACCGAGTTCACCTTCGTCGAGATCGAGCTCAAGTAGGACCGCAGGCGAAGCGGTCAGTGGTCACGGGTCAGCGGTCACCGGTCAGCGGATGAGACGGGTCGCCGGCTGAGACCGGTCGCCGCCGGCACGCGGCGCCCGTCGAGCCAACTGCCCAGTTCGTCGGCGGGAACCGGCCGACATATGTGGAAGCCCTGGGCCTGGTCGCAGCCGTAGCCGGTCAGTTGGTCGTAGGCGACGGTGTCCTCCACGCCTTCGGCCACCATCCTGAGCCCCAGGCTGTGGGCAAGGTCGACGATGGAACGCACCAACGCGGCGGCGCGCGGATCGTCCGCCATGGGAAAGACGAAGGACCGGTCCAGCTTGAGCTCGTCGATCGGGAGCTCCCGCAGGTACGCCAGCGAACTGTACCCGGTGCCGAAATCGTCGACGGACACCCGGATACCGCTCGTCCTCAACCGGGTCAGGATGTCCCGGGCCCGGTCCCGGTCGTCCATCAGGAATTCTTCCGTGATTTCCACCATCAGGGCGCTGGGGGCAGTCCGCGCGCCGCGACCATGGCCCCGATCCGTTCGGGCAGGTCCGAATCGACCAGGGAGCTGGCGGACAGGTTGACCGCGACCGTGAGCATCCGGCCCTGCGCCTGCCAGATCGCCGCCTGGTCCAGCGCCAGGCTGAGCACGACGTCGGTCATCTCGTGCATCAACCCGGATTCCTCGACGATGGCCAGGAACGCATCCGGATACAGCAGCCCACGGCCGGGGTGATTCCAGCGAACGGGGGCCTCGACGCCCTGGACCCGCCCCGTGGCCAGCTCGATCTTGGGCTGGTAGTGCAGCACCAGCTGGCCCTCGGCGAGCGCCGCGCGCAGCTCCTGCAGGGTACGCAGCCGGTCATCGCCACCGACGTCGTCGAAAAGAAGCGCGAATTCATCGCCACCCAACCGGGCCAGGAGGTCGCCGCTGCGCGCCTGCCGGGACAATCGGGCCGCGACCTGGATCAGCAGCAGATCTCCGACGTCATGACCGAGGCTGTCGTTGACTTCCTTGAACCGGTCCAGGTCCAGCAGCAACAGCGCATTGCGGCCGCCCTGCCGTGCCCCCAGGCGAAGGGGAACATCGGAATGCAGGGCCCGTCGGTTCGGCAGGCCGGTGAGATCGTCGGTCCTGGCCAGGCCGCGCAGGTCCGCCATCCTCCACAGCTGCCGGAACGCCAGCTGGGTGCGCACCGCCGCCAGGACCAGGGTTGCCCCGGCCAGGACCACCGCGGGTTCCGACACCGGCGTTCGACTCGACGCGAGGAGGATCCCGAGTCCCACCACCGTCGCCGCCGCGGGTACCGCCAGCGCCCACCTGCCGTCACGGGCAGGCGGGCCGTCCCGCCGGGGGCGCACCGACAGGTCGACCCAGGCCGCGATCATTGTGATGCCCAAGGCCCACCCCGCGTCCAGCTGCGTGCCGATCACGTAGCCGCCGGTGAGGTCCATCAGAGCAACCCAGACGTCTGCGGCGGCAAAGACCGCGAGACCTCCAACCAGCAGGATCCAGCCCCGGCCGAGCTGCAGGGCGGGCGCCGCCGCGATGCCGGCGATCGCTGCGATCAGGAGCAGGTCGAACGCCGGGTAGGACACCGCCACGGCCGTCGCCAGCGACGGAGGACCCTCCAGGGCCGGTTCCAGGACGGGGTCGAGCACCACGGCCAGGAAGGCGGCCGCTCCCAGAAAGCCCACCGCGCTGTCCAGCAGAATCGGCCCCGGCAGGCCCCGGAGTTGACGTCGCACGAGCGCGGCCAGGGCGGCCAGCATCGTCGCGTAGAACAACAGGTAGGCCACGTCGGCCGGGGACGTGGTCGGCTCCTGCCCGGCGCTCGCGGTCAGGAGCACGTAATACGTGTCGCCGACCGCCATCAAGGAAACGCCGAGTGCCGCCCACAGCACGTGATCGCCGGCGAACCGGGTGCGGAACACGCCCACCCAGCACACTCCGGCGGCCAGCCAACTCGTCGACAGGGCCAGCCCGATGTCCACCACGGGGTTGAAACCGCTCCGCGGCAGCGCCAGGCCGATGACGTAGGCGCCCAAGGCCAGCCACATGATCCACACCGGCCACCGCGGCCCCGTGCCCCACCGCGCCCGGCAGGGCCCCCACGTCGATTCGGCTGCATCGCCGCCCCCCGGCGTCCGTTAGGTTCACGTTAGCGGACCCGGAACCCGCTCGCCCCCGAGGGGTGCCCCCAGAACAGGCGGCACCCGGGGGAACGCGGCTATCGCTCCCCCCGGCTCGTTCGCATCCGCCTCCCATCCTGAACGGGCATGCTGTAATCCGGATCTCCTGCCGACCGGCAGGCTACGCCGGGCGAGCGCGAGTCCACGACCCGGCGGCACGCGGCGCAGGGTCCCGGTGTTGGACAGGAGATTTGAGACGGTGGACGGCGCACGGGGAATCACCATTCCGAAACTGACCCTGGCAGCGGAGCGGAGCCGCCCGGCTCCCCCGCGGCCCTTCCTCCAGCGCGGCCGGCGCTTCGCCGAGCTCGTGCGCATCGCGCGAAAGAACGGACTGCTCCCGATCCGGCGGCTGGACTTCGGGACCGAGCCGAGCGGGGCATCCGTTCGCAGCGTGCAGGCCGAGGGCCTGCGGGCAGCGCTGGAGGAAGCCGGCGGAGCCTTCGTGAAGATGGGCCAGCTGCTCTCCACCCGATCCGATTTCCTGCCCGCGGAATTCGTCGCCGCACTCTCCCAACTGCAGAAGAGCGTAAAACCGGCGCCCTGGGCCGAGGTACAGCGGATGCTCGAGGAAGAGTTCGCCGCCCCCCTGGCCAGCGTCTTCGCCGAGTTCGATCCCGAACCCATCGCCGCGGCATCCATCGGGCAGGTGCACCGGGCCACGCTGAAGAACGGTACCGTCGTGGCCGTGAAGGTGCAGCGCCCCGGAATCGTGCCGGAGCTGCGACGCGACGTCGCCATCGCCCTGCGGGTGACGAACGTGCTGAGCCTGACGTCGCCGCAGGCCCGGAGCCTCGGGATCAAGGCCGTCGCTGAGGACTATGCGTCAGACCTGGTGCGCCAGCTGGACTTCCGGCTGGAGGCCCGCAACCTGTCGGCCATGCGCGCACTCCAGCTGAGAGGGCCCCGGCCCGGCGAGCTGCGTCTGCCCGAGCTGTTCGAAAGCCTCTCCAACGACCGCGTGCTGGTGATGGAATACCTCGTCGGGGACACCTTCAGCGAGCTGAACGAGAGGGTCGGAGCACCCCGGGCCGAGCTGGGCGCCGCCATGCGCGTCGTGCTGAGCGCCTTCGTGCGCCAGATCGTGTTCGACGGCGTCTTCCACGCGGACCTGCACCCGGGCAACATCATGCTGCTCGCGGACGGAACTCCCGCGCTGGTCGATTTCGGCTCGGTTGGCCGGCTCGACCTGCAACTGCGGGAGACGATTCAGGAGCTGGTGATCGCCTACCTGCAGTCGGACACCCAGCTCATCGCCGACGGGCTGCTGTCCCTCGCGCCCCTGCGCGAGGGGGCGGATGAGAAGGCCTTCCGGCGGGAGCTGAGCGCGTTCATCACCTTCGACCTCGGCCCGGGTGCGCGCGTCAGCGTGCTCACCGTGGATGTCCTGGTCGCCATCCTCACCCGATACGGGGTGGGCATCCCGGCCGAGTTCGTGGCGGCGGCGCGGGCATTCGCCGTGCTCGAAGGCACCCTGCGATCCACCCTGCCCGAGTTCGACCTGCTCGAGGAATCCCGGATGCTGGCCAATGTGCAGATCCGGGACCAGCTGGCGCCGGCCAATGTGCGCGAGCTGCTGACCACCGAGCTGCTGGCCCTGCTCCCGAGCGTGCGGCGCCTCCCACGGCGGTTCGACCAGATCGGGCTCGCCCTGGAGAGCGGCCAGCTGAACGTCAACGTGCGGCTGCTCGCGGACAAGAGCGACCGGCGCCTGCTCAGGGGCCTGGTCAGGCAGAGCCTGCTCGCACTGGTCGGAGCCGCGGCCGGGGTGATGTCGCTCCTCTACCTGACCG
Source organism: Cryobacterium shii (assembly GCF_004402595.1). Lineage (GTDB taxonomy): Bacteria > Actinomycetota > Actinomycetes > Actinomycetales > Microbacteriaceae > Cryobacterium > Cryobacterium shii. The sequence continues at coordinate 14,480 of NZ_SOFY01000033.1, forward strand.
CCCCGGCGCCGGCGGATCCCCGGGTCATCAGCACCGTGACGGCCGGGTTCACCCTGGGCGCCGGATCCGTGGTTCTGCTGGTCTCGGCTGTCGTCGACTCGCTGGTGACCCGCAGTCGCGACTAACCAGGGTCCGGGGCGACAACGAAAGAAGGCCCCGCCTGAGGCGGGACCTTCTTCGTATGTTCTGGTAGCGGGAGCGGGAATTGAACCCGCGACACCACGATTATGAGCCGTGTGCTCTAACCAACTGAGCTACCCCGCCACGACCTGTCGGCTGCAAGAGCTTCCAAGCCAGAGCCCCCTGTGGGAATCGGACCCACTACCTCTTCCTTACCAAGGAAGTGCTCTACCAATGAGCTAAGGGGGCAAAGCCATCCACGAGGGAAAACTAAGCCAAATTTCGGCAACCGGTAAATATTATCACCAAGTTGGCCTCCCCGCTGACCGCGGTCACCTCTTGGGCGCCCGGGCGCCCGGCAGCGCCCAGGCCGTGAAGCTCGGCCCGTCCGCGGTGAGACGGATGCCCCCGGTCTCCTCGGTGAGTTCGGCCGCTCCCAGGAGGCGGGTCGCCGCCCCCGCCACCGCACCCTCCGGCAGGGTCACCTCGCAGGCGGAGCGGGCGGCCATCAGCAGCACCGATTCCTCTTCCGCCTCCCGCACGTAGACGAGCACGTCCGCGCCCACGTGCAGCCACCGCATCCCGCCGCCGTTCAGGGCCGGGTGGCCCGTGCGCAGGCGGATCAGCTCCGCGTACAGGTCGATGGTCGCGGCGACGTCGGGTTCCGCGGCGGTGTCCCAGGGCATCGGGGTGCGCGAGTGCTCCCCGTCCTCGCCGACCAGGCCGAACTCGTCGCCGGCGAAGACCACCGGGAGGCCGGGCAGGGTGGCGCTCAGCCCGAAGGCCACGGGCACTCCCCCGTCGATCGCGTGGGTGCGGAACCTAGGCGTGTCGTGGGTGTCGAGGGCGTTCATCGTGGACAGGCGGGTGCGCCACGGGTAGCCGGCCGTGAACCGGGTGTGGGCTTCGACGAACTGCCGCCCGTCGCTCTGCGGGATGGTGCCGTAGGGCAGCCCGAAGTACGGGGAGGGACTGTCCGGTTTGGAGAGCCAGCTCCAGACCGGGCGGGTGAACGTCGTGTAGGTCATCGCACCGTGCCAGGCGTCGCCCTGGAAGTCGCCCGAGGCGTCGTTGGTCGATTCGGCGAGCAGGATCGTGTCGGGGTTGGCCTCGATCATGGTGCGACGGATGGTCTGCCTCACCTCCGCGTTCAGGTCCTCGCCCCCGAGGCGGCCGGTCATGTTCGCCACGTCGATCCGCCAGCCGTCCAGGTTGTACGGCTTTCGCAGCCACTTGCCGACCACCGAGTCGGGGCCCTCGATGAAGCGGGTGCGCAGCTCCACGGAGTTCCAGTTGAACTTCGGCAGTGCGGGCACACCCAGCCAGGCTTCGTAGTCGTCCTGCTGCTCGTCCAGCCAGTAGTAGAAGGCGCTCTCGGCGGCACCCGGAGTGCGGTGCGCGGCGCGGAACCACTCGTGCCGGTTTCCGGAGTGGTTCGACGTGAGGTCGCCGATGATCTTGAAGCCGCGCTCGTGCGCGGCACCGACCAGCCGCACCAGGGCCTCGTCGCCACCGAGCAGCGGGTCGACCTCGTGGAAGCTGGACGCGTCGTACCGGTGGTTGGAGCCGCCGGGGAAGACGGGCGTCAGGTAGAGCAGGGTGACGCCGAGCCGTTCCAAATGGTCGAGGTGGGCGATGACGCCGTCGAGGTCTCCCCCGTAGAACTGGTGCGAACGGCCCGGCGGCAGTTGCTCGACCTCGTCCTCCCACGCCGCGGGCAGACCCCACGCGGGCGCCTGCCGCAGGTCCGCGGCCGGCGAACGGCCGAAGCGGTCGGGGAAGATCTGGTAGATCACGCTGGACGAGGCCCAGTCCGGTGCGGCCGGGTGGCTGACGAGTTTGAAGTCCGCCGAGTCGAGCGTCTCGATGTCGTGCACCCCGGCGGCGTTCAGCCACCAGTGGCTCCCGTCGTCCAGGGTGATCAGGAACCGGTAACCGGTGACCGGGTTGTCGACCGCCACGCCCGCCTCCCACCACTGCCAGCCGCCCTGCGCGCCGAGGAGCGTGGCCGCGCCGAAACGCGGCTCCTGGTCGGGAGTGGACCGGACATGCACGGATGCGACCACCCCGAAGGACTCCGGCACGCGCACCCGCACCCGCACCCTGTCCCCGGGGGCGGGCGACAGGTCGGACACGTACAGCGGGGAGCCGTCGTGGTGCGGGAGTTGGTGCGGCTGTGCGTGGGACCGGTCAAGCGTGGAGAGCATGGTTCCTTACTTCACCGATCCGGCGGTCAGCCCGCCGACGATGTACTTCTGCAGCCAGAGGAACAGGGCCATCACGGGCAGCGCCGCGAGCACGGCCCCGGCCGCGAAGACGGAGTAGTTGCTGGAGAACTCCTGGGAGACGAACTGGTACAGGCCGACCGCGAGGGTCTGCTTCTCCGGCGTGATCAGCACGATGCTGGCGATCACGAATTCGTTGGTCGTTCCCACGAAGGAGAGCAGCCCCACGACGGCGAGGATCGGCGCGACCAGCCGCAGGATGATGGTGAAGAAGATCCGGGCGTGGCCGGCTCCGTCGATCTTGGCGGCCTCGTCGATGGACGCCGGGATGGTGTTGAAGAAGCCGTACATCAGGTAGGTGTTCACGCCGAGGGCGCCGCCCAGGTAGACCATGATCAGGCCGATCTGGGAGTCCAGACCGATCATCGGGAAGATGTCGGAGATGCCATTGAGCAGCAGGAAGATGGCCACGACCGCGAGCAGCTGCGGGAACATCTGCACCAGGACGAGCATCAGCAACCCGGCCCGGCGGCCGGCGAAACGCATCCGTGAAAAGGAATACGCCGCGAGTGCCCCGAGGAACACCGTGCAGACGGAGGTGATGGTGCCGATGAGCAGCGTGTTGCCGTACCAGGCCGCGTAGGGCTGCTGGGGCAGGTCGAACAGGGTCTGGTAGCTGCCCAGGTTCACCTCGCTGAACAGGCCGTTGGCCGTGATCAGCGTGCCGCCCGGATGCAGCGACGCGGAGAGCACATAGAGCAGGGGGAAGGAGCAGAAGACGAGCATGACCACACCGATCAGGTGCCGCCAGCCAGTGTCGAGGAACCACCGCCGGAAACTGAACGGTCGTTTCGTCGGGATGTACAGGTCGCTGGTTTCGGGGGCTGCAATCCGCATGTCAGTTCAACTCCTCTAGCGCCTTGGTCTGTTTGAAGCTGATGATCGACACGAGGGCGACCAGGAGGAAGATGATGATCGAGAACGCGCTGGCGAGCCCGTAGTCGCGGCTCGCCCCCACGAACGCCACCTTGTAGACCATGGAGATCAGGATGTCGGTGGCACCCACGTTCACCCCGGCCGTGACGTCCCTGGGCCCGCCGTTGGTGAGCATGTAGATCAGGTTGAAGTTGTTGAAGTTGAACGCGAAGGACGAGATCAGCAGCGGGGCGACGGACACCAGCAGCAGGGGCAGCTTGATCAGGCGGAACACCTGGCCGGGCCGGGCGCCGTCCACGGTAGCGGCCTCCTGGATCTCCTCCGGAATCGATTGCAGCGCTCCCGTGCAGACCAGGAACATGTAGGGGAACCCGAGCCACAGGTTGACGAAGATGATGCTGAATTTCGCCAGCCACTCGTTGGTCAGCCAGGGGATCTCGGCCCCGCCGAACAGCACCTGGTTGACGAAGCCGAACTGGGGGTTGAGCATGCCGGCCCAGACCAGCGCGGAGAGGAAGGCGGGGAACGCGTACGGCAGGATCAGCACGACACGGTAGAAATTGCGGCCGCGCATCTTCATGTTGTTGAACACGATGGCCAGGAACAGGCCCAGCCCGAACGTGGTCAGCACCGAGAGCAGGGCGAACGCGAAGGTCCAGATGGTCACGCTGATCAGCGGGCCGCGAATCGACTCGGAGCCGAAGGCCTTGGCGAAGTTCGCCAGGCCGACCTCGACCTTCCAGCCGGGCAGCAGCTCGGTGCCGTCCGCGGCGACGAATGAACCGGTCTTGCCGTTGTCGACGTAGACGGTGCTGGTCGTCGTGTTCGTCATGGTGCCGGCCGCTTCGTCGTAGACGAGGTCGGACAGGTACAGGTAGGCGCTGGAGCCGTCCGGCGTGCGGAGGGTGCCGTCGTTGGGGTCGTCGGAGAGCGGCACGGAGATGGCCGCGATGGCCTCCTGGTTGCTGACGATGTCGTTGAACTTGAGCGGCGTGTAGCCGGAGAGCCCGACGGCCTTGCCCGCGTCGTCGACCTCCGCGTTCGTGACGGGGGTGAGCGGGACATCCGTGCTGCCCACGCTGACCGTGCCGTCGGGGTCGGTGACCAGGAAGCTGAACGTGCCGAGCTTCTCGAGCACGGTCAGGTCGAAGGTGGGCGAGTCGGGCACGCGCTGCTGGGACGAGACGATCAGGGAGGTGATCGCGTCCTGCTTGGTGCTGTTGTGGCCGGTGCCGTAGTTGGTGAAGGCGATGTAGCCGGAGTAGCCGACGACGAAGATCTGGAAGATCAGGAGGAAGATCAGGCCGGGAGCGAGGTACTTGGCCGGCAGCTTGTACCGGCTGAAGTAGATCCAGTTCACGACGGCGGTAACGACCAGGACGGCGCCGAAGACGACCCAGTCCTGCTTGAGGAAGAGCACCATCAGGGCGTAGACGCCGATCGCGTCCACGATGGAGAGCAGGGCGATCTTGACCAGAAGCGTTTTCACGCCCACGGATGCCGCCTCGGCGACCCTGGCCGCACGCTTCGAACGCGACGTCTGAACGACGGGTGACTCGCCCGGCCCGTCGCCCCGTGGGGTGACCGGCGCTTCGCCCTGCTCGGTGCCTGTGGTGGTCATCTTCGTCCGCTTTCTGCCGTGCCTAAGCTGCGTGGTAATGCGTGGTGATGCGTGCGGTGCGTGCGGTGCGTGGTGCTGCCCGATGCCGGGCCGGGCAGCCCCGGGGACTGCCCCGGCCTCAGGGAGAGAGGCCGGGGCGGTCCTTCAGGACCGCGTGGTGGAGCTGCTGCGTGGTGGAGCGACTACTTGATGGCGGCCTGGATGTCGGCCGTCATCTTCTGCCAGAGCTGCGTGGGGTCGCCGGCGCCGGTGATGATCGCGGCCTCGGTGACGCCCCAGAACTGCCAGACCTTGCCCATCTGCGGGATGCTGGGCATGGGAACGGCCTCGGCCGCTACCGCGCCGAATCCGGCGGTGATCGGGTCGGAGCTGGCCGCCTCGAACGCGGAGGTCAGTGCCGGTGCGCGGCCGCCGACCTTGTACAGCTCGGTCTGGACCTTCTCGGAACCGATGTAGTTCACCAGGAACTCGTTCGCCGCGAGGGCGTTCTTGGACTTGGCGCTGACGACGAAGCCCTGCACGCCGACGAACGGCTGCGCGGGCGAGCCACCGGCGGACGGGATTGGGTCGACGGCCACGTCAATGCCGGCCTTCTGGGCGTCCGGCACGTTCCACGGGCCGGTGATCAGGAACGGTGAGGCTCCGGAGTTGAACTTCTCCTTGGCGATGTCGCCGGTGACGTTCACGCTCAGGTGACCTGCTGCTCCTTCTTTCGCCAGCCAGGCCGCGTAGGCCTCGCCGCCGGCGTTGCCGATGGAGAGGTCGTCGGGGTTGTAGCTGCCGTCGGCGTTGGTGCCGAAGACGGGTGCGCCGAAGGACGTCTGGAACGGGTACAGGTGGTACGGGTCGGACTCCGGCCCGACCTGCACGAGGAAGGGGAATTCCGTTCCGGCTGCTGTGCCGGCGGCGATCATGTCGTCGTAGGTGGCCGGCGCGGTGGGCGCGAGGGCCGTGTTGCGCAGGAGCGCGATGTTCTCGATCGAGTACGGCACGCCGTAGGTCTTGCCCTCGACGCTCATGGCCGTGACGGCAACCTTCTGGTAGTCGCCGACGGTGTCGCCGAGTTCGACCGGCTGCACGACGCCGTTGCTGACGAAGTTGCCCAGCCAGTCGTGTGCGGCGATCGTGATGTCGGGGCCCTTGCCGGTCGGAACCTGGGCGATGAACGCCTCCTGGATCTTTCCGAAGTCCTTCTGGACGAGCTTGACCTTGACGCCGGATTCCTTCGTGAATGCGGCTGCCGCATCCTTGAGGACGGCGGCGCGGTCCGCGTCGACCCAGACGGTCAGGGTGCTGGAAGCGGCATCGGACTTGGAGCTTCCGGAGGTTGAACCTCCGGCGCAGCCGGCCAGGGCCAGGGACGCGGCGACCGCGACTGCACCAGCAGCGAGGAGGCCTTTCTTATTCACCATCATTGGTGTGCCTTTCGTAAGGACATTGACAATTGTGCAAGCGTTTACATTTATATCTTCTCGTAGGTCGGTTGGCAATTCACGAGGAAAAAGTGGGGAAATCTTTGTAGAGTTCGTTTAAATGAGATGTCATGCAAACGCTTTCACCCTGTGGAAAATGCCGTAATGTTTTCCCCATGACAGGCACAGAATGGTGGCGTACCGCCGTTATCTACCAGATTTATCCCCGATCCTTTGCGGACGCCAACGGCGACGGGATGGGCGACCTCGCCGGCATCACCGGGCGTCTACCGGCCCTGCGCGACCTCGGAATCGACGCGATCTGGCTGTCACCGTTCTACACGTCCCCGCAGCGCGACGCCGGGTATGACGTCGCCGACTACTGCGACGTCGACCCTCTGTTCGGCACTCTCGACGACTTCGACATCCTGCAGCGCACCGCGCATGATCTGGGCATCCGTGTCATCGTCGATCTCGTTCCCAACCACTCTTCGAGCGCGCACCCCTGGTTCCAGGCCGCCCTGGCCTCCCCGGAGGGCAGCGACGAGCGTGCGCACTACATCTTCCGCGACGGTTCCGGCGAGAACGGCGAGCTGCCCCCGAACAACTGGGACTCCGTCTTCGGCGGCAAGGCCTGGACTCGCATCACCAACCCCGACGGCACGCCCGGCCAGTGGTACCTGCACCTCTTCGACACCACCCAGCCCGACTTCGACTGGGACAACCCGTGGGTGCGCGCGCAGTTCCGCGACGTGCTGCGGTTCTGGCTCGACCGGGGCGCCGACGGGTTCCGGGTGGATGTCGCGCACGGCATGATCAAGGAAGCCGGCCTCCCCGACTACACCCCCGTCGAGGGCGGCAGCATGGGCGGCGCGACGGTGCTCGACCTCGGCAGCATCCCCGGCGCAGCCCCGACCGCCCCCTACTGGGCCCAGGACGGCGTGCACGAGATCTATCGCGACTGGCGCCTCATCCTGGACGAATACCCGGGCGACCGCATCCTCGCGGCCGAGGCCTGGGTCGACCCGCTCAGCCACGTCGCCGAGTGGGTGCGCCCCGACGAGATGCACCAGGCCTTCAACTTCGCCTACCTCGAGACCCCGTGGAACGGCGTCGCCCTCCGGCGCGTCATCGACGACTCCCTGGCCGCGTTCGGCGAGGTCGGAGCCCCCAGCACCTGGGTGCTCTCCAACCACGACGTCGTGCGGCACGCCTCCCGGCTCGCCCTCAACCACGAGAGCCTGCAGGGGCACGGCATCGGGCCGAAGACGCCCGATCTCCCCGACCTCGTGGTCGGCCTGCACCGCGCCCGCGCCGCCTCGGCGCTGATGCTCGCGCTGCCCGGTTCCAGCTACCTCTACCAGGGCGAGGAACTCGGCCTGCACGAGGTCATCGACCTGCCGGACTCCGCGCGCGAGGACCCGACCTGGTTCCGCACCAACGGGGAGCGCTACGGCCGAGACGGATGCCGCGTGCCGATCCCCTGGGAAGCAGCCGCCCCCTCCTACGGCTTCGGCCCCTCGGCGCGCAGCTGGCTGCCGCAGCCGGCCTCGTGGGCCGGGCTGGCCCGCGACGCTCAGGTCGGCGTGGCCGATTCCACCCTCGAGCTGTACACGCTCGCACTGCGCCTCCGCCGCGAGCTCCGGCTCGGACTCGGTTCGGTGCGCTGGCTGGCCGGGCACGGTGACGAGATCGTGGCGTTCACCAACGGAACGGTGACGGTGCTCGCGAACACGGGCGCCGCATCCGCCCCGCTGCCGGTCGGCGAGGTGCTGCTGGCCAGCGGCCCGCTCACGGGCGGCAAGCTGCCCGGCGACACCACGGTCTGGCTGCGCGCCTAGGACCTGCCGCCCGCCGGGCTGCCCGCACGCCCGGCCGCACGCCCGGCCGCGCGCCC
>NZ_SOFY01000064.1 GCF_004402595.1 Cryobacterium shii
CGCGAGCGACTGCCCCTCGTCAGCGCGATGGGTCAGGGTTCGGGAGCTGTTCGAGCCGAGGATCGAGGCGAGGTCGCCGGTCGCGAAGCGGCCATAGGTCGCCGCCTCGCCCAGGGCCTCGTCGACTGCGGTCAGGCCGCTGATCTTGGCCAACGCAACCGCGTCGGCCATCTTCACGTTCATCCGCGTCGTGCCCGCCGCCGCGGCCTCAAGCAACCACGCCTTCGCGCCCGCGCCAATGCGCAGGAACTCCGCCTCCGCAGCGCTGCGGGCCTTGACCGCGTAGTCGCCCGGGACTCTCTCGCGGTGGTCGGGGAAGTGCGCGTCATCGATCGACGGGCTGCCCGGCCGAGCCCGCGGGTGCCGGGCAACCTCGACGGGCCCGTCGGCGCCGTGGTGCACGACGATGACCTGCTCGCCCTCGCCGACCCCGTGGCTGCGGACGAAGACCCGCGCGCCGAGCAGATGCGCGGGAACCGAGTACTGGCCGTTCTCGAACGTCACCATCGGGGTGTTGTCCGGGACGCTCCGTGAGAGGCCGAAGGAGACGGTGTGGGCGGTGTCGGGGATCCGGTGCAGCCGCGGCTGTTCCTCCTCGAGCATCGCGGCGGGCTTGCGCCGCGTGACCCGGTGCTCACGGTTGTTGACCTCGTCCATGAACGCCTCACAGGCCGCTTCAACCTCCGCGAACGACGCGTATTCCGGGCGCAGGTTGGTGTCCCGGGGCACGATGTCGGCCTTGGCGACCTTGACTGAGGACTCCGATCCGCCCTTCGTCGCCGGGTCCGCCGGCTGGCAGGTCAACACGGTGATGCCGTAGTGGCGGGCGAAGTCCACGGTCTGCTGGTTGCGCACCGGGACGCCGGCGATGTGGGAAACGGTGACCGTTTTCTCGTTGTCCGTGAGGACATAGGTCGGAGCTCCTCCAAGAATGCGGAGCGTGCGATCAAGGGCAGCGAACACGGTCGGGGCCGTCCGATCCCGGAGGGCGATCACGACCCGGAACCTCGACCAGGCCAGCCAGGCGACGAACAACACCGTTTTGCGGCCGTTGATGACGGGGCCATCGCCGAAGTCATACTGCAACCACATCCCCGGCTCCGTGATCCAGGGCCGGTGCACCCGGACCCGACCAAACCGGTAGGCCGTCCGGACCTGCGATACCGCCCGCCGGGTCGAACGCTCAGACCCCGTGTAACCGAGGGCGAGGAGCTTGTCGTGGGCCCGGTCGGCGCGGATCTTGCCCTTAGACGCCTCGACCCATTCCTCAATCTTGGGCAGGAACGGGTCCGTGACCCGGCCCCGATACGCCGGCTCCGCGATCGGCTTGCCCGCATCGCGGGCCTCGACGTGGCGGGCAACGGTGTGGTGCGAGCAGCCGGTGAGCTCGGCTGTGGCGCGCAACGATCTGGTCAGATCGTAGGCAGCAAGTATTTCCATGATTTCTCCGTCATGCTTCATTCAGGGCCTCTTCCTGGGCGACTTTGATGCGTCTTAGACACCGCAATCAAACCCCAGGGAGAGGCTCCCGCCGCTTAAGCAGCAGGGTTCAGAACAAGAAGTGGGCAGATCTCATGGCCACCAACGGGCAGTTCTACTGGCCGTCAGCGGGCAGTTCCGTGGCCGCCTATGGGCAGTTTGGCATGGCCGCTAACACTNCTCGACGGGGGTCGCGAAGGTCATCAAGCGCAATCGGCGACGATTTCGGCAAGTTTGTCGCTGTCGGCACGTGATGCCGTTCCCATCCGAATCGCGGTGTCGAGCTTCACGAATTCGTCATACGTGAACGCCTCTTCGACGGAGTCGAAACAAACATCGCACATGGACGTAGTTGCGCCAGGTTGCGTTTCGCACGACGTCACGAAGTTCGTCCGAACAGTGGCGGGGTACTCAGTGACATTTTGCTCGGAGCTCTGGTCGCGCTTTGGGGCGCTGGTCGCGGGAGCGTTGCTCTCGGGAGTTACGCGAGTCGCCGGCGCAGAGGCGCAGCCGACCAGGCCAAGAGTCAGAGCAAGGGCTAGGGCGGCGATCGAGTGGGCAGTGCGCACGTGAATGTTCCTCTCTTGAGCCGACGGCGATTGGTCGGCGGGTGCCGGCTGCGTTGTCGCTCCACTTCGTGCGTGCCTGCGCGAGTGACTGCAGCACGGGCATGGTTGTGATGCCGGTGCCACCGCCCTCAGCCATGAGAGTGGGGAGGGAGGGGAGTGGTGCGAGGTTTCCGATCTCGTCGAGCGCGAGCAGTAGAGGCGGGTCGAGTCGCGCACCCGCGCTTCGCGCGGCGATACGCCGGGCGGTCTCGACGAGGTCCTCGACGAGCGCCGATACGAGTGCGGCGGAGTTGTTTGATCCTGCGCCGGTTGCTACCGACCTCAGACCTCGTGCAGACAATGCCGTTCTTTGGGTTGAGGGCCGCTCCGATCGCATCTATCTCAATCAACGGACCGAGCAACTTGCTCCTAGCCTTCCATATGCTGGGCTGGCAGTCGGGAGCTCAAAGCCTTCCGCCGCGCCAGTTCATACCATTCCCATCCATCCTTCAGGCCGGTGCCTGCGTAGTCAGCCTCTGTCACATCGAGGACGAACATGCGCGGGGCGCTCACCACGTCCTGGATGCCTTGGTTTAGATCATTCAGGAGGCGGGCGTTGAGAGCCATGATCCCGAAGATGTTCTCCTTCAACGCATCGGGCCTGAGGTGAGTCAGCACGAGTAACACGGATTGTTGAACTCTGATCCAATCGTCGAAGTAAGCAAGGCTTCGCGGGGCATCCTTCTTGCCATCGAATAGGGAGTGGAGATATTTGTGCAGCCACTTTGGAAGGTCATACATCACAAGCAACACGCGGAGTTCTCTTGGCTCGGTCATGCTGGTGAGAGTAGCCCTACTTCTCGGTGGTCGTCGGTTGTGTTCTTGTGGAGGAAAAAATGTCAGCTGGCCGAGGAAAACGCTATTCCGATAGCGCTAACTTCCCCGCCATGCTGCCTTCCGTGAACAGCCCACCAAAGGGGGCGTTCGCGAAACTCTTCACGAAACGGTCCGGTCGAAACAAAAAGAAATCGCTCCTGAGGCTTCTCAGGAGCGATTTCTGGTTTAAAGAGTTCTCGCGTCCGGTTTCGGTCGCAATTCTTGAATTGCGAGCGGGATTTTTGCGGGGGTTGAAGTTCGTCAGCAGGATGGTGACGCGACCTCCGAAAATTCGGGGCGCTGCGTGCAAGACTTACGGCGGAAGCGACATATTCAGTATGTGAGGATCGCCAACACCCCAGCCACCGCCGACATGAGCGAGGGAGCGGCGATGCCTGAGAGCGCGGGCCCGGCCGAGACGGCGGCCGATGTCGACTGGTTCACCGTGATCGTCCGGGAGCACTCGACTGCGCTCGTGCGCTACTTCGCCCGCCGCGGACCGCGTCAGGATGCCGAGGATCTGGCCGCTGAGGTCTTCGCGACAGCTTGGCGACGGCGCAATGACCTGCCACGGGAGGCGGTGCTGCCGTGGCTGTATCGCACGGCGGGATTCACCCTCGCGAATTCGCGCAGGAAGCACATCGATCTTCCCGTCGACGCGGTGCCCGAGTCGGGTGCGGTTCGAATCGACGGCGATCCGGAATTGAACCTCCTATTCGATGCGGAACTCCGCGGTGCGCTTGCAAGCGTGGGGGAGCGAGACCGGCAGATCCTTCTCCTGCACGCGTGGGAAGGTCTCGACGGGGCCGAGCTCGCCGGCGTGCTCGGTATCTCCCGATCCGGGGCGGACGCCGCGCTGTCGCGCGCGCGTAAGCGATTGCGAGAAGCCTGGGGCGAGCGGATGTCGTTCTAGGGCTTCTGCAAGATTCGGCACGCCCCGCACATATAACAGGTGAACCGAAAATTCCGGAGGCTGATCGATATGAACGACGACGACAAACAACGAGACCTGGTTGCCCGGCTGCGTGCCGCCGACCCAGCGGGGGATGTCGAGGCGCGTGCCGGGTTCGCCGACGAGGTCGTCGCTCGGATGACCGGTTCTGAGGCTGAACCGATGGCCGGATCGGCACCCGCGGCCGACCTGGCCCAGGCACGAGCAAGCCGACGGCCACGCTGGCTCCCGTTCGTCGCGGTCGCGGCGTCGATTGCGATCGTGGGTGGCGCGGGATACGGGATCGGAGCGACCACAGGCGGGCCAATGAGCCTCGCCGACGGCGCTGCACCGCCCATCACTCTGCAGTCCAACGGGGGCCCCGAAAGCGTTACGCAAGGCGGAATAGAGCCAGCCGTGGGCTCTGGCGCCGCTACCGACCAGAAGATGTCTCCCTTGACCTACCCCTACGGATCCGGCCGGAACGCCTTCAGCGCGTCCAGTCTTGGCACCCAGACGGGCACAGCTCAGTCCTACGCCTACGACCCCCGTTCGGCATCCAGCTCAGACAAGGTCACCGCGCTCGCCGCGGCGCTCGGCATCGGGTTACCAGTCGAACTGCGAGACGGCCGCTGGGTCGCCGGCCCGCAGGACGGCAGCGCCCCGAGCCTGTCAGTGAGTCTCGACGGCATGCTGTCCTTCTACTTCCAGAACCCGGAGGTGAACCCGTGGCAGTGCGAGGGTGATCAGGTCTGCGAGCCGACCAGCGAGCCGCCCAGCGAAGACGCTGCGATCGGAGCACTTCGCGCGCTCCTCGTCGCCGCCGGCCGGGACCCCGCCACGTTCGAATTTACCTCTCAGGTGTGGGAAGGCTCTCCCACGCGAGCCGCCGAGGCAAAACCGGTCATCGACGGGCAGCAGCTCGACCAAGGTTGGTCATTGGAGATGGCAGAAGATGGTGTCGTCTCCGCCAACGGTGCCCTCGCCGACGTCGTTGCTCTGGGGATGTACCCGGTGGTAAGTGAGCAAGAGGGCTTCGAACGACTCTCAGACCCGCGGTTCAGCGGAGCACCGACGGTTCTGCCGATGGCCCTCCGTGATCAGGCGTTGACGACCGAGGAGTGGGTGGCGCCGATGGAGCCACCCGCGACACCAGTCGCCGGTACCTCGGTCTCATGGCCCGTGAACAAGGTTGAGATCGTCAGCGCACAGCTCGGTCTCGCCAGCCAGTGGCAGCCGGACGGGAGCGTCCTGGTGGTCCCCGCGTACGCGTTCACGGATGCCGAGGGCGGCACCTGGTCGGTTCTCGCCGTCGAGGAATCGATGCTCGACTTCCGGGCTTTTTAGACCATCGTTCACTGCCGGTTCGTGGGCGGGGAAGGCTTCATCGAGAAGCCCGACGTGCCCGGCCGGGTCCGCCGATCAGGACAACCCGACGATCTCGCCGTTGTCGTCGATGTCGATGCGTTCGGCTGCCGGTGCGGACGAGAGACCAGGCATGGTGCGCATGTCGCCGCAGATGGGATAGATGAACCCGGCCCCGATCGACGCACGCACCTCACGCACCGGCAGTCGCCACCCGGTGGGTGCTCCCTTGATTTTGGGGTCGGCCGACAGGGACAGGTGTGTCTTGGCGATGCACACCGGCAGGCTGCCGAAGCCTGCCCGCTCGTACTTGTCGAGTTGCCGAGCTGCCAGAGGCGAGAGGTCCAAGCCGTCGGCGCCGTACATCTCGCGCGCGATCACATCGATCTTGTCGACCAAGGGAAGTTCGTCGGGATAGAGCCGGTGGAAGCTCGACGGTTCAGCGCAGGCCTCCGCAACCGCCTCGGCCAGCTCGACCGCACCCCTGCCGCCTTCGGTGAAGTGGTAGCTGATCGCCGCGCGCACACCTTCCTCTGCCGCGACGTCCATGATCGCTTGATGCTCACTGTCGTAGTCGGTGGGAAATGCGTTCACCGCAATGACCGGCGTCACTCCGTGCCGTCGGATGTTGGCGATCTGCCGGCGCAGGTTCGCTGCCCCGGCGATGACGTCGTCGGGATTCTCGGCGAGCATCTCCGGTGGCAGCGGTCGGCCGGCGACGACCCGGTACTTGTTTGAGTGAGTTTTCAGATCACGCACGGTCGCGACGATGACGGCGGCATCCGGCGCCAGCCCGGAGGCACGGCACTTGATATTGAAGAACTTTTCCGCGCCGATGTCTGCACCGAACCCCGCCTCGGTGATGAGGTAGTCGCCGGCATGGATGCCGATCAGATCGGCGACGACCGAGGAGTTACCGGTGGCGATGTTCCCGAACGGACCGCTGTGGACGAGCACTGGCGTCTGCTCCACGGTCTGCATCAGGTTCGGCTTGATGGCGTCCTTGAGTATCGCGGTCATGGCGCCGGCCGCCTTGAGCATCTCGGCGGTCACCGGTTCGCCGCCGCGGTTGTAGCCGACGACGATTCTTCCCATCCGTTCACGGAGATCCCGCAACGACGTGCACAGCGACAACAACGCCATCACCTCGCTGGCTGCGGTGATGTCGAAACCGGATTGGAACGGATTGCCGTCGTCAGGACCGCCGAGCCCGGTGATGATGGTGCGCAGCTCGCGATCGTTGACGTCGAGGACACGTCGCCAGGTGATCTCATGGGGGTCGAACCCGAGACGGTTTCCCTTGTGGATGTGGTTGCCGATCATCGCCGACAATAGATTGTGGGCCGCGGTAACGGCGTGCGTGTCGCCGGTCAGGTGCAGGTTCAGTGCCTCCATCGGGACCACCTGAGCGTAGCCGCCACCAGCGGCTCCGCCCTTGATGCCGAACGTCGGCCCCATCGACGGCTGCCGTATCGCGACGATCCCGAGCTTGTCGATGTGCCGGAAGCCCTGACCGAGCCCGACCGCGGTGGTCGTCTTGCCCGACCCGAGTGGAGTCGGCGTGATTGCGGTGACGACGACATACTTGGCCCGTGGACGGTCACGGAGCTCATCGATCGCATCGAGGGAGATCTTCGACGCCGCACTTCCGTGCGGTTCCAGCAGGTGTGGACCGATGCCCATGTCGGCTGCAACCTCTTCAAGCGGGCGACGGGCCGCAGCGCGCGAGATAGCGAGATCCGACGGCATCGCCGTGGTGATTGATCGAGATGGCTTGAACATGGTGCCTCCTCAGCGACTCAGCGCCTCTGGGGCCTGGTGACCCCAGCGTACTGTCAGGCCAGTCGTCATCAGTCCCCATCAAACGAAACGTGATGAGACGACTTTCCGAGACGCTCGGGGCAGGGGCACCGAGCTCAGCGACTAGGTCCGGCTCAGCGCTTCCTCATCGGCCGCATCATTCTTCTGCACGGCGAATTGGGTCCGGTGCAATTCCTCGTACCGCCCACCCACAGCCAGCAGTTCCTCGTGCGTACCGCGCTCCACGATCGAGCCGTCCTCAACCACGAGGATCAGGTCCGCGCTGCGGATGGTGGAGAGGCGGTGTGCGATCACCATCGCCGTCCGTCCCTCGAGCGCCTCGCTGAGCGCCGCCTGCACGGCGGCCTCAGACGTCGAGTCCAGCGCCGCCGTCGCCTCGTCGAGGATGACGACGCGCGGCTGGGCGAGCAGGAGCCTCGCGATGGTCATCCGCTGGCGCTCACCCCCGGACAGCCGGTAGCCACGCTCTCCGACCATGGTGTCCAGCTGGTCCGGCAGGGACCGGATGAGCGGCTCGAGCCGCGCACGGCGGACGGCGTCCCACACCTCGTCGTCGGACGCCTCCGGCCTCGCGAGGCGCAGATTGGAGAGGATGGTCTCGTGGAACAGGTGGCCGTCTTGCGTCACCATGCCCAGGCTGTGCCGCATGGAGACGAAAGTGACATCGCGGACATCCGTCCCCGCGAGGCGCACGGCGCCGCTGTCGACGTCATACAGGCGCGAGAGGAGCTGCGCAATTGTGGACTTGCCGGCACCGGACGTACCAACGAGGGCAACGGTCTGCCCCGGCTCAATCCTGAAGGACACGCCGTGCAGCACCTCCTCGCCGCCGCGGGTGTCTAGCGTGGCAACCTCCTCGAGAGAGGCGAGGGACACTTTGTCCGCGGACGGGTAGGCGAAGCGGACGTTGTCGAACTCGACGGCCACTGGGCCTTCGGGGACGGCGACGGCGTCGGGCTTCTCCTTGATGAGCGGGTCGAGGTCCAGCACCTCGAAGACGCGCTCGAAGCTGACCACCGCGCTCATGATCTCCACCCGTGCGTTTGCGAGGCTGGTGAGCGGCGCGTAGAGGCGGGTGAGGAGGAGCGCCAGGGTGACCACGTCACCGGTATTCAGCTGGCCGGCGAGTGCGAGGGAGCCGCCGAGCCCGTACACGAGGGCGAGGGCGAGTGCGGAGACGAGCATCAGTGCGGTGAAGAAGACGAACTGCAGCATCGCGGTCCGGACCCCGATGTCGCGGACGCGGGCGGCGCGGACGCGGAACTCCTCGGCCTCCTCGTCGGGCCGGCCGAACAGCTTGACGAGGGTGGCGCCGGGCGCGGAGAAGCGCTCGGTCATCTGCGTGCTCATGGCGGAATTGTGATCGGCGGCCTCGCGGCGCAGCGCGGCGAGGCGGCTGCCCATGCGGCGCGCGGGTACCAGGAAGATGGGGAGCATGATCATGGCGAGAACCGTCACGAGCCAGGACGTGCTGAGCATGACGATCAGGGTGAGCGTCAGCGCCACGAGGTTCGTGACCACGCCGGACAGCGTGCCGCTGAAGGCCTGCTGGGCGCCGATCACATCGTTGTTGAGGCGGCTCACGAGGGCGCCCGTCCGCGTGCGGGTGAAGAACGCGATCGGCATCTTCTGCACGTGGTTGAAGACGGAGGTGCGGAGGTCCAAAATCACGCCCTCGCCGATCCGCGCCGAGTACCAGCGCGTCACGAGTGACACGGCGGCGTCGGCCACGGCCACGAGGGCGATGACGACGGCGAGCCAAACGATCGTGGTGACCTCGCCCTGGGCGACGATGACGTCGACCACCTGGCCGGCGAGTACCGGCGTCGCGACCGCGAGGAAAGCTCCCACGATGGAGAGGGCGATGAAGATCAGCAGCTTGGACCGGTAGGGCACCGCGAACGTCATGATCCGCCGCACGGACTCACGGGAGAAGCCGTGCTTGCCGTCCCTGGCGGTCGAGATCTTGTGCAGCGAGCTCCAGGCCGCGCCTTCCATGCTCATTGAGGTTCCTTCCGTGGGCAAACGACCAGTTTAGTTGGCGAGTTGCCCGAGCTTTGCGACGCGGCTGCCGAGGTGACGCGCGGTGCGCCGGTCAGGACCGCGTCGGGTCCGCGGTCATTCCACGACTGTGCGCCGGCTCCCCCCGTCATGACCCAGAAACCTCGTGTGACAGGACTGCACAGGGGCTTGGCGGACCAGGGCGCGACGGAGGTGGTCGCGCTGCGGGCCGGGAGTTGGGCCGTCCCTCATCTGGACGAGCCTGACACATTCATTGGTGCTGTCGCTTGTCACAAGGGTTTCAGCGGTTGTACCCTTGTGACATGTTGAGTGTGAAAGAGTACGCCGCCCGCCAGGACATCTCTGTCGCGCGCGTGCACCAGCTGATCCGCGAGGGCAAGGTCGATGCCGAGAAGATCGGCTCAAGCTGGGGAATCGACGAGTCGGAGCTCCGGCGGCAGCCTCCGCTCTCCCGCCCGCTGAGCCCGGCCAACTCATGGTCGCTCATCGCTCTGCTGTCGGGCGTCGAACCCGAGAACATGGAGGCGAAGGCTCGCTGGCTCCTGAATCGCAAGTGCGCTGCCCTCGCAGAAAGCAATGCGCCGGCCCTCCTCCTTGCCAGTTGGCTCCGGAATCGCGCACCGGTCCGTGCCTTGCACGCGAACGCCGATGATCTCGGTGACCTCCGCAGCGACAAGCGAATAGTCCTCTCCGGAATCAGTGACGACCGCGCGGGGCTCAGCAGCGAACATGAGGTTGAAGCGTATGTTGACCCCGAGATCGCCCAGCAGCTCATCAACGAGTACCTGTTGGTGAAGGCGAAGAACGCGAATGTCTGGCTCCACCTGGCTCGCGTCCAAGCTGACGCCGACGGGCGAGGGCCGCTGGGCCTTGTCCTCGCTGACCTCGCCGACCACGCCGGGCCACGCGAAAGCCAGCGGATCAAGGAACTGCTGAGCAACCGATGACCGTCATCGACATGCCGGTACTCGGTCCGAGGTCCTCGCTGGCTTGGCACGCCCTTTTCGACCTATCCGAGAAGGTGCCGAATAACTGGTGCCTGGTTGGCGGCCAGATGGTGCACATCTGGTGCGTCGAACGCGACACCACGCCGAACCGGCCGACCGACGACGCGGATGCTGTCCTGGATGTGCGCGCGCAGCCGACCATCCTCCATCAGGTCACCAAGGCCCTCGTTGACATCGGCTTCGAGTCCGCCGGTGAAAGCCCAGAAGGCCATCAGCACCGGTGGACCCGTGGCGATGCCACCATCGACGTCCTCATCGCCGAGCACGTCGGTGAGAAGGCCGCAGCACGACGAGGAGTCACAGGCGGCACCACCCTGGAAGCCCGAGGATCCAACCAAGCAATCGACCGAGCCGAGCTGGTCACCGTCAACCATGACGGGCGCCAGGCCCAGATCTGGCGGCCGAACCTGCTCGGAGCACTCGTCCTCAAAGCTGCCGCATTCACCGTGCCGCTTGACCAAGGCGTCAAACGGCATCTCATAGACTTCGCCGTCCTCAGCACCCTGGTCACCCGTGGAGACCAGCTGGCCGTGCAGATGAGCAAGCGGGACCGCCAGCTGCTCGGTAACGCGATCGGGGCCATCCGAATGGATGGGACAATCGTCCCCGCCATCGACGGGGCTGACCTTGGAATCGAACGGCTGACCATCGCGCTGAACGCGTAGCATGGCCGCCGGTGGCCGGATGGCCGGCTCAGTCCTTGCTCAAGTGTCTCGCCCCGGGTTTTGTGGAGGCTCGGGTAGGTCCTTTCCATCACGGTGATGGTGGGCGTTTGTGAGTAGTAGTTGCTCTCGGCTGCGATGGGTGGGAGGTAGCTGCGTCCCAGTCTCGGAGTTCGGCTCCGCCTGGCCCGACGGCGTGCCGGTACAAGTGCACGGCATGAACGCCGATCCGATCTTCGTCGGCGAGGGCGATATCAACGCAGCACGGGTGCTCGTGGAGTCGACTGGTTCCGCTGAGCTTTTCCTCTATCCCGGCGACAAACACTATTTCGCCGACAGCTCGTTGCCGTCGTACGACGCGGCCGCGGCCGCGCTGCTACTGCACCGCACGCTGACGTTTCTCCGATCCGTCGGATGAGCGTGGAATCGAAATCGCGGCGCCGCCCTGCTGGCAGGCGATCCTAACAGGGCCTTCCCGGTCTTGGGAGAGGAACCCCGCCACCTGGCCCCGCACGAAGCGTGAGGCGTAGTGCCCCCAAACCGAACGGTCAGCGGGAGCTGAGAGCCGTCCAAACGAACAGCGGCGGCCAGGTGCGAATGGCTCACGCGGGGCGGTTCTGCTTCCCGTCGAGCCACAGCGTGTCGGATGGGTCGCTGTGCGCCGTACCGGTACCCACATGCTTGGTGTCGATCTTTTCGCCGTTCTTGATGACGTGCACCAGCGCCATGGCATGGCCGCGGCCCAAGTCGAAGTCCGCTTTTAGCCAATCGACGATCACCCCGGCTTTCGTGGACGGATCGTCGAAACCCTTCGCCTGGGCCAGCGCGATGAACTGGCGCGGGGTCAGTCCCGTCTTGTCTTCGATGTTGTCGAGGTACGCTTGGAATGACATTTCTACTCCTCTGCCGGTGGTGCTGAGATCCGTAGGTCGCACGCGCAACGAGATTCGATCGTTTGATTAACGTATGCCGCGCGGTGGGAATCGCACCGGCCAGGTCAGAAACAAACCCTGACCAAGTGAAAAACTCGCTGGCTTGCGAGGGTGACCGAAAGTGGCAAGAAATCAGCCGCCCATTGGAAAGCAACCGTCGCAACGCTGCCGTCGTCGTTCGGGCCAAGAAAGCGGATCTCGTCACCCTCGTTCCAGCCGCCCTCGTAGGTCGATCCCTCGTGGAAGGCGCCCGTCCATTCACGTCCAGACGTGCTGCGCGGGAGCGTCGACATCGACGCTGAACCGAAGATTATCCATGCTCGCTTTTTTAACTGAGACACTCTGGCGGCGCAATAACGCCTACAGGGCCGGTTCGTCGACGAGCTTCGCAACGTCGCGGGCGGCGAAGTCCCCGTCACGGCCTGGTCACTCACCGAGGCTGGCTCTGACCCGAAGCCCTGACCCGGAACCCGTCGAGACCTGAGTATCGAAACCTCGGGGCAGTGGCGTCCCTGCAGGCCAATCCTGCCGGTGCAGGCCAGACCCTCAGGCACGGGTTGCATCGAGTGCGCGCTAGAATATGATGTGAAAGTCATATTGGAAATAAGGAGGAGGCGATTGTGGCAGCTTCATCTACTCTCGTCCGCGCCGCTCGCCGGAGCAAACGCCTCACTCAGGCGAGACTCGCAGAGCTAACCGGCATTGACCAGGCCAGCGTCTCCCATCATGAGCGTGGACGGGATGCTGCCTACAGTACGATCGATCGGCTGCTTGCCGGCGCCGGACACCGCCTGTATGCCGCTCCCACGCGTCGTGATGACGCTGCCAGCGCCGCAGAGGCGATCAGAGAGTATCTTCGAGCGAAGGATACAGACCGCGCGCTCCGGGCTTTGCTTCAGTTGAACGATAATCTCATCGCCGAACACGGACTCGTTCGAGGAATCCTTGGGCTGACAGAGCCGGAACCCACCGGCGATCATATGTGGGATGCCGCCATCGCGGCTCTCGTGGCATGGCGGCTCAATCAAGAGAACATCCCGCTGCCTGGATGGGTCAACAACCCCGATCGCGCACTGACCGAACCTGTCGTGTTCCGGGTCGACCCGGCCGACCCCGCGCCCGAACGTGATGACGTGCCGAACGAGTTCGCCGAACGCGGCGTTCTTGCATGGGCAGATACCTTCGCGAGCGTCTGATGTCCGGCACCGCGCTGGACCGCAACGCGATCATCATCGGCCTCCGTGATCTCGTCGCCGAGCTTCGTAATTCGGGTGAGGTGGCCGGCATCCGTCTCGTGGGCGGTGCGGCGCTCGCCCTGTGCTACTTCGATCGGGGGACCACGCAGGACCTGGACGTCCTTCACGTCCGCCCCGGCTCGGACGATTCCGTCGCTGCCGCCGCCGAACGAGTCGCACTGAAGCATGGGTGGGACGCGAAGTGGCTAAACTTCGAGGTCACGAAGGCCGATGCCGTCCCGACCCTCGGCCGCGTCGTCGAGTGGGAGACAATTTACGATCAGGACGGCATCGTCATTCAAGTGGCATCCAAACAGGGGATGCTTGCAATGAAGCTTCGCGCGAACCGCCCCGGACGCGACACTCGCGATATCCGGCTTCTGCTCGCTCTCTGTCAGGTGCACACGCTCGAGGACGCGGAGGAACTCTATGAAGAGTTTTACCCCGGTGATGCCCTAGTTCCACGTGCGGAAAAGATCGTGAACGCCATCCTCAACGGCGAACCAACGCCGGCACCGCCGTCGCCCGGCCCGATAAACATCTGAGTCGTCTTGCCGTGCCCCCCGTGAGGCCAACGAATCGACTTATCGCCGAACCCGTCGAGCCGACATTCGTCATCCGACCCGGCGAACGCCTACCCAGAACGATCGCCGTGGACGCGGGAGATGTTCACATGAACACGGCGTGGCCCGGCAGCGAAGTCGAAACCACCCTCATGAGCTGCGGTCCGTTGCCGCACAGTGGCGCGACCTCGTAGACCTCTAGACCGGCCGCGACGGGCAGGGCCGCGACGGGCAGGGCCGTAACTCACATCCGGGTGGGGAGGGGAGTACGTCCATGTCGCGAGCGGCATCCGGGGTTCCTGGGGGCGAGCATCTCTTCGCTTTCCGAGCCGTCTGCGCTCACCATGAACGGCCGTAGCCGCGTGATTGCTGGGATGCCCGTGCCCCCACCCACTTCGAACGCCCGCGGGAGTGATGGTGCGCGGTTCGAGACGGCTACCGTCGGCGGACGCGGATTTGATGCCGCTCCAGGACTCAGGCTCGCCTTTTCTGTTTATCCGATCGTCCTCGATGTTGGCGTGATTCTGACGGACGGAACCCTCGCCTGCCCTCCCAGGAGAGTCCACCGGGCGATGCCGCTTCCAAGCAGCATGGTCTGGGTGTTGAGCGGCTTTGGTTCGGTCTCCCACTGCACGGCAGCGAGCTCATAATTGTCATTCCGGTCGATCATTGCGTTCGGTGAGCCGTACACCACGTCACCTTCATCCAGTTGACCAGGTGTCGCACTCTCGAACAGGGCGGTTGCTGGTGCGGTGAGAATCGCCAAAAACTTCGACTCCGCCGAGACCTCAAGGAGGTCGGGCTCCGCTCCCGAGTACCCGACTGACGGTGTTCGCGCGACTCGTTGGCCTGCCTTTGCGTCTGTCCAGTTGCCTTCCAGAAATCCGGTGAATTGCGCCGATCCTACGACGTGGATAATTTGGCGGGCTCGCCCCTCGGTTTTCCCCGCTCGACATGGTCCATCGCGGCGGCCGCGAAGATGTCTTGGATGCCGGTGCCATCGAGGTTCTTCGCAATCCCTTCGAGGTCGTTCAACCGGGCGCCACAGTAAAGGACGATCGTGAAAGGAGGATCGGGAGCCTCTGCGTGACTCGTGGCGAACGCATTTATCTCCACTTCACCGCTTGACGACATCATCCATTGGAGCCGCACGATGACATCCCTATCCAGTGGATCTACTGACGCCTCTGGCGCCCCTTCTGCGACGCTCTGCCCGACCTTGATATCGAGCGGGTTCTCCGGCAGGTCAATGTCCGCAGAGCCCGTTCCCAGGACCCCGAAGACGACCCCACCAGTGACGAGACCGAGGATGACCAGCCACTCGAATGCGACGAGTCTCCCCGTCCGTGCATGGCCCACCGGCACCTCCTCGGGTCGTCAGCGTCCCGTCATTCGTCGCAGCGTACTCCCGCGGCTCGGGTGCCGCGCACCCCTGCCGGCTGCCGTCGGTGTGAGCCTCGAGCGATCGGACTAATGGTCAGGCCGTCAAGCCGCCCGGACGAGGACCAATCGGATAGCGAACGTTGTGCGGGCACTCTTGATAAGTGGCCCGCGCTCTTGGCCGTATTGCCAACGTGCTGTTCGGATGGATCGGAGCCGAAGGATCCTAAGGCCGCACATCCGGTGGCACCAGTGATGGGACATCCGTCACCAAATCCACGCACCGAGAGACCGGCTTTTGTCGGGGTTCGCCACACCGCCGATGGTCGAGATTGTCCGTGTTTTTGCCAGGCTCAATCACAGGCGCGACATACCCGATTGCCGTGGGTATAGTTTGGAGATATGGGGGTGTCGTCTTCGATCGACCGGGTGAGTACCGACGATCTGATGTCGCTGGCAACCGAGCACGGAGCTTCGCCGTTGCAGGTGGGTGCCGTGCTGATGATCGACACGGTTGACGTGCTCGGTTCGGGGACTGGGCTCGATGTCGAGCGGGCTGTCGACCTTCTCGCCCAGCGTCTTCCGGGCGTGCCGCGGCTACGGAAGAGGCTCGTGCCTGCGCCGTTCGGCTGTGGGCGGCCGATCTGGGTAGACGATGCCGATTTCGACGTGACCGAGCATGTGAGCGTCATCCCCTGCCCGTCCCCCAGGGACGAGCAGGCGGTACTTGATCTAGCCGCAGTGCTGCTGGTCACTCCGCTGCCGCGCACCCGTGCGCTCTGGGCAGCCACACTTGTCACCGGAGTAGCGCGGGACCAAGCCGCGTTGATCGTCGTCTTTCACCACGTGCTCGCCGATGGCGTGGCTGGCCTGGCTGTGCTGGGCGGGCTCGTAGACCAGTCGGAAGCCACCGGGAAGCCCCGGGCCGTGGGCCCGAAGACGCGTGAATCCGATTTTCCGCGGCGGCAAGCGTCCATTCGCCAGCTCGCCATCGACGCCTGGACCCGTCGGCTAGGTTCGCTGCGAGGTCTCCCCGTTTTGCTGCGCCGCCTCCAGGACGCGGCCCGGGAATTGCGGTCGGTGCGGTGGACGCGCCTGAGGCCAACCTCGCTCAACCGGCCGACCGGCCCGCGACGAAGCCTCGTTACGGTCACGGTGGCGCTGGTCGGGATCCGCAACGCCGGTCACGCCCAGAAAGCCACGGTCAACGACGTCGTGCTTACCGCGATCGGTGGCGCGCTGCACCGGCTCCTCGCGTTGCGCGGCGAGGCTGTCGACCGGTTCATCGTCTCGGTGCCGTTCTCCGAGCGGCGCGCCGCGACGCACGGAGACTTGGGCAATCGCAGCGGGGTGATCCCGATCCGGGTGCCTGGAGTCGGCGCCGCGGTGAGTCGATTGCGATTCGTAGCAGAGGGGACCCGGAAGGCCAAACGATCGTCGCCCGGTGCGACGACCGCCCTGCTCGGCCCGTTCTTTCGGATACTCGCCCAGCTGGGACTATTCCAATGGTTCGTCGACCGGCAGCGTCTAATCCACACCTTTGTAAGCAGTCTGCGCGGGCCAGAACAGCGCCTGTCAATCTTTGGCTGCCCGGTCACCGCGATTGTCCCGCTGAGCGCCTCGACGGGAAACGTGACCGTCTCATTCACCGTGCTCTCATACGCAGGCGATCTCACGATCACTCTCATCGCCGACCCCGATGCCTGCCCCGACTTAGCCACGCTGCAGGATCTGCTCGCCGAGGAGCTAGCAGAGCTCGCCAGGTGAGCCTGTCGCCCTCGTCGATCTCAGCAAAGTGAGACGGTGACTGCGCCCTCAGCGAGCAGCGAGCAAGCGAGCAAACGAGCGAGCGCGCTCGTACGCCTGACTCGCCGACCACTGGCCGAGACGTCGACCGATCACGACCGAGACGACGGCTATTTGGCCCCGTCTGGCACGACAGGCTCGGCCGTCGAGGCCTGACTATAATCCGCCACCAACGGAACGTTCTGTGGGCGCTCCTCTGGCTGGAAGACGGCAAGCAGCCCTACTTCATCCACGGAGATGGCGATGTGCTGGCTGCGGCCGGCCTCTACGCGGCCCGCCAAAAGGACGACATGTGGAAGATCACGTTCACGATCATCACGCGTGCAGCGCGTGATGCGTCAGGTGAGATCCACGACCGCATGCTCGTGTTCTTGACCCCGGACGTGTGGGACCAATGGCTGATCCCGGTCAAGATCAGAGACAAGGAGGAAGCACCCTCAATGCTGGACCGCAGCTCCGTTGCCCAACCCCGACCTCACAGCGACCCGCGGTATATCGATTTCTGCGACACCTTCCGAGGTGTGGCCTTGGCTTGCGCAGCTCGGCCAGAACCGCGGCGGCTTCTACACCTACGACTGGGTCGAGAACCTCGCCGGCGTCGAGATTCACAGCGTCGACACTGTCGAGCCCGAACTACAGATCCGCTCCGTCGGCGACGATGTGAATCTTGCTCCCGAGGTCGTGTTGTCGGTTGTCCATCTCGAGGATGAGCACCATCTCGTGTTGGGCGGAGCGGTCGCCCTCGACGGCACGGGCGCCGGAGCACCCTACGACTTCACGTGGGCGTTTGTCCTTCAACCTCGAACCGAGGGGTCGACGCGGCTTGTCGTTCACGAGCGGTACGGCACCTCACCGACTGGGCCAAGGTGCTCGTGGAGCCGATCGAGATGGTGAGCTTCCTCATGACCGAGCGGATGCTCCGGGGCATCCGGGACCGTGCGGAGCGTTCTCCCTCGCGCACCACCTTGCGGTCGCCGAACCATCGTTGAGCGATTCTTATTGAGATCCGTGTTCTTGGCGATACTCGGAAGGGGACGGGGCGACCCCCTTGCTGATGAAGCCGGGAGAGAGTTAGAGTTCACTCGCTCCCGCTTCTGGCATCCGACCGCGTCGACGCGGTGGAGAACGGGTGGCCGCCTTGATGGGCAGTAACGCCGATCCGCTCGCCGAGAGTGGGGTGACCGAAGAGGCTCGCACCCAGGCCGCCCCGTCCAGATTCCGCCGACGCGATGAGGACTCGCACATGTCGAGGGGTGCTCGGCCGGCAGCGGCGACGCTACTGTTTGTCGCTGGCCTGGGTCCGCGGTTCTGATCCGGTTCCTACGCCGTTCCTGAATGCCCACGCAGAACCCTGTCGGAATCCGCGATGGTGGCGCTGCATCGTCGTTAGGAAGTCACCGTGTTTTGCTGGAGAAATCGTTCGGGTCGAGGCCGGCGATTCGACGCGCATGGTCTTGGAGTGCTTCTTCGCTCACGGTGTGTCCAGCATCTGCGAATCGTTCACGCAGCGCGTCGAGGACTTGGGGCTCACTGTGGCCGGCGAGGTCTGCTTCCTCCTGTGCGAGAATCCCCGCCACCTTGTCCTCGTCCGATTGAGAATGCTGGTCTTGGATCGGTTCACTCTGTGTGCCGTCACCATTCATGCTGGTCCTCCGATCTCAAGGGTTCTGTTGGCCAGCCTAACGTTCAGAGTGAGACGCGGACAGGGTTTAGCGTGAAGCGGTCGACGTGGACCCGGATGCGCTGCGGGCGGCCGAGTTCGACGGCCCGAGCGTCGCCCTCGAACGCGTCGACGAAGCTGTGGCGGACCACCTCGCTGCGGAAGGGACGAAGTGGATGACCGGCCTCGGTCCCGACCTGGAGAGGGTTCTATCTGCCGGGCTCCTGAATGCCATCCGCGGATTCCTCAACGATTTCGGGGCGGCCGCGCCCCTGCCTGCGCTGAACTGGACGCTGGGGTTCGAATACGACGCGGTCTCGGTCAGGCCGAGCCGCTCCACGGCGCGGGCACGATGACCCACAGCACGACGGCCGGCTCGCCGCCCTCGACCTGCCAGGTGTGCGGCTCTCGACCGGGGAAGGTCAGCGCGTCGCCGGCGTGGACGGCCACGGTGCGACCGGCGAATCGCACGGTGAGTGATCCCGAGACGACGTGGAGCGCTTCGACGTCGCAGTTGATTGTGTAGAGATCGGACCCGCCGTGCGCGTCGGGCTCGAGTTCTGATCGCAGCAGCTGAACCCGCTCCTCGCCGCGCGGCGACATCAGTCGCTCGTCGGCGTGCACTCCGCCCAAGTTGATCCGCGGAGCGTCGGCGTACGCGACATGGTGAACATCGGGCTCGGCGAAGAGCGCTCCGACGGGCAACGAGAGCACCTGACACAACTGAACAAGCGTTGCCACGCTCGGTGACGTCTCGTCGCGCTCGACCCGGCTGAGGAAGCCCTTGCTGAGGCCCGTCGTCTGAGCGACCTGGGCGAGTGACATGCCCTGAGCGGTGCGAGCGGAGCGCAGCTTGGCGCCGATGGGTGTCGCGGTGCCTTCCGCGGTGGGGTGGATGGCGCGCACAGTTCCTCCTCGAAGCTGCTCACACATTCGTCCTTGACGATCTGCCCGGGGCAGCGTACCGTGAGCGCTGTAGTTGTCTATAGCGTACCGAAAGTTGTCAAATATGCAACCGTTCAGCAAAGATGCGACGGATGAGCCCCGCGGGCCGGTGGACGCGAGTGTCGTGCCCCGGTTCGCCGGAATCGCGACCTTTGCGCGACTCCCGCGGCTCGACGAGGTCGAGCGGGCAGACATCGCGATCGTCGGGATTCCCTTCGACAGCGGAGTGAGCTACCGACCCGGTGCTCGGTTCGGCCCCGCGCATGTGCGCGAGGCCTCGCGCCTACTGCGACCGTACAACCCTGCTCAGGACGTCTTCCCGTTCGGCGCCCAGCAGGTCGCCGACGCCGGCGACATCGCCGCGAACCCGTTCGACATCGCTGCTGCCGTAGCCGAGATCGAGGCAGGCGCGCGCCAGCTCAGCGAGCACGCCGACCGACTAATCGCCATCGGCGGAGACCACACGATCGCTCTGCCGCTGCTTCGCGTCGCGCACGCCCAGCACGGGCCCGTCGCGGTATTGCACTTCGATGCCCACCTCGACACGTGGGACACGTACTTCGGGGCGCCGATGACTCACGGGACCCCCTTCCGGCGGGCGTCCGAAGAAGGCCTCATCGACCTGACCGCGAGCATGCACGTCGGAATCCGCGGCCCCCTGTACTCGAAGGACGACCTCGAGGACGACGCCCGGCTCGGCTTTGCGATCGTCACGAGCGAATTCGTCGAAGAGCACGGCGTCGCGGCCGCCGTCGAACGCATCCGCGCCAGAGTCGGAGACGCGCCGCTCTACATCTCGATCGACATCGACGTACTCGACCCCGCCCACGCGCCGGGAACAGGAACACCGGAGGCAGGCGGGCTCACGAGTCGAGAACTGCTCCGGATGCTGCGTGCCCTGGCCGACCTGCGCATCATCGGCGCCGACGTGGTCGAAGTCGCCCCTGCGTACGACCATGCCCAACTGACCGCGGTCGCGGCCAGCCACGTCGTCTACGAGCTGCTGAGCGCGATGGCGCCTGAGGTGACCCACCCCGACGGACAAAGCCCCGACCCGACGTAGAAGTGCCGAACCCGACCGACAAGCCCGACACAGGAGACACCCATGACACTGCCCACCCCGACGGACGAAGCAGTCCGTGCCGCGGCATCCGCCATCGTCGAGGCGTTCGCCGCCACCGACGGCCCGCGCTACTTCTCACTGTTCGCACCCGACGCAACCTTCGTCTTCCACACCGAACCTGCGCGCATCGAGGACCGGGCTGCCTACGAAGCCATGTGGAAGGAATGGGTGGGCGGCGGCTGGAGCGTGGAATCCTGCGCATCGAGCGCGGCCGCGGTGCAGGCGTTTCCCGGCGGAGCCGTCTTCACCCACTCCGTCAGCACGAGCGTGAGCACCGCGGACGGACCCATGTCCTACCGGGAGCGCGAAACGATCGTCTTCCGGTCTGATTCTGGCGGCCTCATCGCCATCCACGAACACCTCTCACCCCAGCCCTGACCCGACCCCTTTCATCGAGGAGCCCAAAGATGTCGCTCTACACCCGTCTCGACCGCCGACTGGACACCAACTCAGATGACGCGGGCCCGGTTCGCGGAACCTACTCGCTCGGCCGCGTGCTCATGATCTGGCTGGCCGCGAACCTTGTGGTCACCACCCTTCTGACCGGCACGCTCTTCGTGCCGGATGTGCCGTTCGGTCTCGTCATCGCTCTGATCGTGGGCGGAACGATCGTCGGAGCAGCAGTGCTCGTGACGGTCGGCGCGATCGGAACGCGCACCGGCCTGCCGACGATGGCAATCACGCGCGGACCGTTCGGGACGCGCGGGAGCCTGCTGCCGGTGGCCGCCAACGTGGTCATCCTCATGGGCTGGAGCTGGGTGCAGGCGATGCTCGCCGGGATCGCCCTCAACTACATCGTCGCGTCGATGACCGGGTTCTCGAACCCCGTCATCTTCGCGGTGCTCTGCCAGACGATCGTCGTGATCCTCGCGATCTTCGGCCACGCCGGAGTCGCTCGGGTGGAACCGTGGTTCGCCGTGGTCATCCTCGCGATCGCCGCCTACATCTTCGTCGTGGCGTTCACTACTTTCTCGCCGGCAGACTTCGCGGCCATCCCGGCGCCGCTCGAGCCGTTCTACTCCCCGGGACTGGCGTTCGATGTCGTGGTCGCGACCGCCATATCGTGGACGGTGCTCTCGGCCGACTTCAACCGCTTCGCATCGACGACTCGCGCGGGCGTGGTCGGCTCGGGAATCGGTTACACCCTGTCGACGGTGATCTCGATGTCGCTCGGAGCGAGCGCGATCGGCTACGTCGTCCTGGGGGGCGGCGACGCGATGCCGTTCGACCCTGTGACGATCATCGAACCCTTCGGTGCCCTGTTCGCGGTCGCGATCTTCCTGTCCGTGATGGCGACGAACACGATGGTCGTCTACGGCATGGTCACGAGTGTGGTCAACGCGCTCCCAGGCCGCCGGGTGAAGTTCCTGTCCACCGCGATCGTCCTCGGGCTCATCTCGATCATCGGTTCGACCTTCTTCGGGCTGCTGGCCCAGTTCACGACGTTCCTGGTCACGATCGGCGCCCTGTTCGCACCGATCTTCGCGATCATGATCGTCGACTACTACATCGTCGCGCGCGGCAGCTACAGCGCCGACATCCTGAAGGCCCAGGGCGGTCGCTACTGGTACACCGGCGGCATCAATTGGCTCGCTGTCGCGTCGTGGGTGGCCGGTGCGGCGTCCGCCTACGTGTGGGCGTACGTGTGGCCGCTTCCGTTCGGTGCGACCGTTCCCGCATTCCTCCTGACCTTCGCCGTGTACTTGGCCTTCTCGCTCGCGCGCCGCAGCAAGACTCCTTTCGAGCCCAGCCGGCACCTCGCCGATGCCGACACCTCTCGCTGACGGCCTTGGAGCGCCGCCGCGCACGGCGCTCCGGGACCTCAGCCACCCGATCACCGACGGGATGCCGGTGTATCCCGGCGACCCGGCGGTCCACGTCGACGCCGCCCTGGACCTCGACCGCGACGGGGTGGCCGTGACGGGGCTGCGAATGGGGTCTCATACCGGGACGCACATAGATGCGCCGTCCCATACCGTCGCCGGTGGCCGGACAATGGCCGATGTGGCCCTCGACGAGCTCCTCGGCGATGCGCTGGTGGTGCGGGTGCGAGCGCTCGCCGAGGGCGAGGTATACGGGTGGGACCGGCTGAATGCGGAGCATCCGCTACCGGATCGACTGCCCCCGATAGTCGTGATCGACACGGGCTGGGCGCGGTGGTTCGGCGACGCACGCGCAGTGCGACATCCGGCCCTCGATGCCGGTGCTGCCAGCGAGCTCGTCGCTCGCGGGATGCGGATCCTCGCGGTCGACACGCTGAGTCCCGACCCGACCGGTACGTCGTCGGCCGCCTTCCCCGTGCACGAGGTCGTGCTGGGCCGCGGCGGGCTGATCGTCGAGAACCTCTGCGGCCTGGATGACCTGCCCTCACAGGTGCGGATTGGCTTCTTCCCCCTGCGACTCGGCGGCGACGGGGCGCCGGTGCGCGCGGTCGCCTTCGTCTGAGGCCGAGCAGCGAATGAATTCGCGCCTCGCGCTGGGTCAGATCGGGAGTCAGTGGTCAGGCGCTGGCCTTCCTGGAGGAAAAGAATGAGGGCTGCGGAGGAAATGGAGTTCAACCCTCACCGCCGATCCACGGGACGCAACCGATCCACCGCGCCCTGGTCGATGCGGGTTACACGGACACGACTGGCAATCACTATGTGAAGGGCGATCTCGAAATTGACATTCTGGTGCCTTCGTATGGTGCGCGATTCGAGACGGCTACCGTCGGCGGCCGCGGATTTGATGCCGTTCCAGGCCTCAGGCTTGCATTCTCTGTTGATCCGATCGTCCTCCATGTTGGCGTGATTCTGACGGACGGAACTCCACTTGGTTTCGTGGTCCGCGTGCCCCCGGTCGAGCTCGGTGGCTGGAAGATCGGAACCGCTCCCGTATCCGGGACGAGGCTCGACGCCGCTCGAATCCTGCATACCCTGGCGGACTCGGCGCGCCAGGGCCTTGTCGTGGCCAACGCGGGCGTCCCTGCGGACAGACTGGCTGCGCTCATCAGGGCACTTGTCGCGAGGCCGATGGCAGGGGCCTAGCGTCGGCCTCGCCCGACGCGGTGAAGCCGAACTTCGCGATGACACGCTGGCGCTTGCGGAACATTCGATCAAACACCGGTACCTCGGCGTCCCAGTAGTCGTGCACCTGTGACGTGGTAGGGCCGGGCTTTGCGGTCGCGGGGCGGGAGGCGCGGGAGATGCGGCCGATTTGTTGCACGATCCGGCCTTTGAACGCCATCGGAACGGCGAGGAAGAGAGCGTCGAGGCTGGGCAGGTCAAAACCTTCGCCGGCGATCTTGTCGATCGCCACGAGAATGAACGGATCGGAGGGGTCCCGGTCGGACATTTCGGTCCGGATCCGGCGCCGTTCCTTGGGGGCCAGCTTCCCGTGCAGGACAACGACCGTGGCGGCTTCCGTTCCCAGGAGCGCCGCGAGCCGAGCGACATGTTCAACTCGGGTCGAGAGAACGAGGCAGTTCCGTCCCGCTCGATACGCGGCGAGCACGTCTGCCGCTATGCGCTGGTTGCGCTCGACGACTGGTCAGCCGTTCAAGTGCTGGATTGCGAAGTCGGCTTCCTCTGCGGTGAACTGCTCCCCATGCTCGCTGGTGAGCTGCTCACGAATCGACTCTGGCGACATGGCCATAGTCTCCTGGTACGACTTCGCCTTGGCGAGGGCATTGGCGTTCCAGTCACATTCAGGCCCTTGGATTGGGGGCGCGCCGCATTTCAGGTGCGGCGCTACACTCACTTCACCCGAGCAGCTGACCCGACAGCCGCTGTTAGCTGAACCGAGGCGCCCCATGGGTCTTGCCCGACACCGACGGTGCGGTCGTTCGCACAGCACACTAGATTTGCCCGCTGCACACTGTCGTTGGATGGCCGCCCGTGCGTGAACATCGCGTATCCAGCGTCAGCCTGACCACTGCAGCGTGGATGTTTGGGGCCACAGTCACCGGCCTGATCCTGTGGAGCCCCTGGCTGGATTCGGGATTCCGGAGCCCGAATGCGCATTTGGCGCTTGATACCGTGTACTCCTGTGTGGCACTCCTGGTGGCCTATCTCGTGTTCGGCAAGTATGCGCGCCGGCGCCGGCTGTCGGACCTGCTTCTGGCCAACGGCCTCGTTCTCCTGGCCGTGCCGGGACTGGGTCTCTCTGCGGCGGCCGAAGCGCTGAGCGGTCCGCTCCCCGGCGCTCTCGATGTGTGGCTGCCGCTGACGATCAGAGTGATGGGGGCCGCCGTCATCGCCGCGGCGGCGATGGCAAACTTCGGACGTCCCAGAAAGCTCGCCGACATCCGCCGGTCCCAGTTCGTGCCGATGGCGGTGATCATGCTGCTCGTGGTGACCTGTCTGGCTCTCTGGGCGGCCCGGCTGAGCCTTCCGGTCACACTCGACCGGGGCGGCCTTCCGGCGCAGGGTCAGGACGGCATCACCGAGTGGCACCCTCTGGTTCCGATTGCGCAGGGCGTCGCGGCGGTATGTTTCTTCACCGCATCCGTCGCCTTCGCCGTTCAGTCACGACGGTACACAGACGAACTGCTTCGCTGGCTGGGGCCCGCGTGCGCCCTCGCGGGGTTCTCGCGCCTGGACTACACGATGTTTCCGTCCCGTTACAGTGACTGGCTCTACGCAGGCGACCTGCTCCGCGCCGGATGCTACGTGCTGCTGCTGGTGGGCGCCGCGCGAGAGCTCAGGCAGTACTGGAGCGCG
Source organism: Cryobacterium shii (assembly GCF_004402595.1). Lineage (GTDB taxonomy): Bacteria > Actinomycetota > Actinomycetes > Actinomycetales > Microbacteriaceae > Cryobacterium > Cryobacterium shii. The sequence continues at coordinate 25,056 of NZ_SOFY01000064.1, forward strand.
CAGTCTTTGGCCGCAGTAGAGGATGATCGGCACCGCGTCGCGCGGGAACTGCACGACGGCGTCGTCCAGGAGCTGATCTACATCCGCTCCGCAAGCCACGCGATCCCGGCGGAAGTCGTTGTCGCCGGTGGCGCACCCGGTAATACCATTGCTCCAGGCAACGCCGCAGCCCGCATCCTGGCCGCCTGCGACCGGGCCCTCGACGAAATACGCGCTGCCGTGCAGGCACTCGGACGACCAAACGACGAGCCGTTGGGCATCGTGCTGCGTCGCACAGCGCGAGAACTGGCCATGCGCTATTCCGTAACCCTGGACGTCGACATCGACGAGTCCATCGTCGCTAACTGGGACCAGAAACACTCGCTCATGCGCATTGCCCAGGAAGCCGTCGCGAATGCGGTGCATCACGGCAGAGCGCAAAGAGTGCTGTTGCACCTGGGCTCTGTCGGCGGTGAGCGACAGCTGCTGATCCGGGATAACGGCTTGGGATTCAACGTGGCCGAAACCCTCGGGCAGAATGCCGGTTATGGGCTGCTCAGCATGCGGGAACGGGCTCAGGCTCTTCCCGGTTCGTTCGAGGTGGACCGGGCCTTCGGTCACGGCATGGTGGTGAAGGTCACATGGTAGGTGAGCGGATTCGGGTAATCATCGCGGACGATCACGCTCGGGTGCGCGGTCAGATTCGGGCGGCGCTTGAGGACGGCGGCTGCGAGGTTTGCGCTGAGGGCGCGAGCGCGGACGAAGCTATCGTGTTGGCGCTCGAGCACCGGCCCGACGTGGTGCTGCTCGACATCCACATGCCCGGCAACGGGATCTACGCCGCGGGCCGGATCAATCTCGAGCTGGGGGACACTGCCGTCGTCATGCTCACCCAGTCCAAAGAGGATGACGACCTGTTCGATTCCTTGCGGGCCGGGGCATCCGGTTATCTTCTCAAGGACACCGATCCGGCGAAACTGCCCGATGCCCTGCGCAGCGTGCTGGCGGGCGATTCGGCGATCAGCCCGGGTCTGGTGACCCGCATCCTCGCGGAGTTCCGAGGCCCGGCCCGGCGCCATCTCAGGCGGTCTGCTGCCGCCGCGAGGCTCAGCGCCCGCGAATGGGAGGTCATGGAGTTGCTCGGCCAGGGCGAGTCCACCGATCAGGTGGCGAAACGACTGTTCGTGTCGCCAACGACCGTGCGGGTGCACGTTTCCTCGGTGCTGCGCAAACTCGTCGTTCCTGACCGCGATTCAGCTTTCAAGCTACTCCGCAACGACTAGGGAGCGCCGACCTCAGCAGTGCCGATGTCGCCCCCACTACCCGCCAGGGCGACCAGCGCGGCGCCCAGCCCTTCGGCTTCCTTCAGCGTGTACTCCGTGCTGCCGATGAGTACGTAGGGCCCATCCGCAGTGCCGGTGTCAGGGTCGACCGACAGGCACAACCGGGCAAGCGCGCCATCGTCGAGGGCCAGCGGTTCGCTCACGTGCAGCCAATTCTCTTCACCAAGACCGGGGCTATGACGGGTCGTGCACCAGGATGGGCAGTGCATGTGCTTGTCCTCTCTTTGCTTCATGTAGCGGGCGGCACAAGGCCCCGCGCCCGAGAGGGTGCGAGGCCTTGTGCCTGATCAACGGCTAGCGAAGTCCGATGTTGACGAAGTGCGTCTGCCCGTCATCCAAAATCACGCCGATGCGCCAGTAGTTTCCGCTGGCACTTCCGGTTTTCCAGTTGTAGATGTACTGCTTGCTTGTCGCGTCGTACTTGAAGACGCTGCCGCTGTCGGAGACTGCCGTGTACACCGTCTCATCCACCGGAACGTTCATCGCAACGCCCTTCACCGGCGTCAGCCAGATCGGGGCGGAGGCAGCCTGCACGAGGTTGCCTGCGGCGTCCCGCAGCTGAAATTTGACCGGCACAGTGCTGCCGGCTTTGAACACGCTGGTCGCGACGCCGATCTGGTGGGCGGTGTCATTGATCGGCTGCAGGAACCCGTCGAACCGGTAGACCACCCGGAAGGTGCCCGTGATGGTCGTCGAGTTCCCCGCCTTGTCCGTGGCCGTCGCCGTGTAGGTGAAGGTGCCGACGCCGTTCGCGTTGCCACCGGTGACGGTCACCCGGCAGGACGCCACCCCGGAAAAGCTGTCAGTGGCCGTGCAGGTCGGCGCGGGCACGGAGCCGACGGTGAAGGTGCCATCCTGCACATTGACATTCGCGGTGGTGAGTGTCGGCTTCTCCTGGTCGATGTTGATGCCGGGAACGCTGGCCGTGGTGCTGTTGCCGGCCTTGTCGGTGGCGGTACCCGACGCGGCGTTGGCACCGTTGGCGGAGAGCACCACCGGGTCGGGGCAGGTGACTATGCCCGACAGGGCATCCGTGCAGGTGAACGTTACGGTAACAGGGCCCGTGTACCAGCCGCTGGCCGTCCGGGTGCCGGCCGTGATGGTGCCAGTGATGGTCGGTGCGGTCCTGTCGAGCTTGACCGTGACCGAGTCGGTACCGACATTGCCGGCGGTGTCCGTGGCCGAGCCGGTGACGACCCGCCCGGCGGTCTCGGTGGAAACCGTGACCGGAGCACTGATGCCGGTGACACCGGAGCCCCTGTCGTCGTCCTTCGCGGTGAAGGTGACGGTGACGTCACCCTTATTCCACCCGTCGGCGTTGGGCGTGGGTGAGACGGTGTGGGTCACGGTCGGGGCGATGTTGTCCCACTTGAGAGAAACCCCGTTCGAGGCTTCCACGTTGCCGGCCTTGTCGACCGCGTAGTACTGCACAGAGCCGCTTCCGCTACCCGTCAGCGGAACACGGACCGTTGCGGTCGCTCCCGCCGTCACCTGTTCGGTGCCGCCGTCAACGCTGTAGCGGATCTCCTTCACGCCGGAGAGGCCGGCCTGGTCGGTCGCCGTCAGCACCACGTTGGCAAAGTCACCCTTGCAGTAGTCGTTGACCGCCGTGCAGGTGTTGTTGCTGACCGTGCTGGGGGCACTGCCGTCGATGTTGATGCCGGAAACCGTGACTCCGGCCGCCTGGTTGCCCGCGACATCCGTTGCCGGGTCGCCGGTCACCTTCTGGTCAGCACCGTTGCCGGTGATCAGCTTGCTTGTCGGGCATTTTGCGATGCCAGAGAGGGCGTCGGTGCAGGTGTAGTCGACAGTAACGTCGCTTGAGTACCAGCCGGCGGCGTTCGCCGACGTGGTGGGGGAGCCGTCGATGTGCGGCGCGGTCCGGTCGATCTTCACACCCGTCACCGATGCGGGGTCGCTGAGATTGCCGGCCTTGTCGGCGATGGTTACCGGACCGGCGCCCAGATCGGCGCCCTCTCCGGTGACGTAGGAGTCGCCCGGCTGGGTGGTCGGGTCGATGCCAGAGAGCGCATCATCTCCGATCCATTTGACCAGCACGTCATCCGTGTGCCAGCCCGCCGCGTTACCGTCGGCCGGAACGCCCATCAGGGTGGGCTTGACCGTGTCGATGTTGACGGGGCCGAAGGTCGTGGTGCGCGTGTTTCCGGCCACATCGACCGCATCGCCGACTACCGTTTGGCCGGCACCGTCGTTGGTCAGTGTGGTGTCTCCCGCACAACCGGCGACTCCGGTCTGCAGTCCTGAGGCGAGGTCGTTGCAGCTGAAGGTTACGTCGACGTCGGTGTTGTTCCAGCCCGCGGCGTTGGCCTTGGGGCTGGCGGCGCCGACGATCGTCGGGGCATCTGTGTCGACGTTGACGTTGACGGTGTTCGTTGTCGCGTGTTCCTCGGTGTTGTCGGCGAGGTCGACACTCCAATAGGTGATGGTGTGGGTGCCGGTGGAGAGATTCGCGGTGAACGGTGCACCATAGGTTTGCGTCTCACCGCCGTCGATCGTGTAATGCGTGGCGGAGATTCCGGAGCCGGTGTCGCTCGCCTCGAATGCCACCGGGATGCCACTGGTCACGAACCAACCGCTGGCCGGCGAGATCGGGTTCACCACCGTCGTCGTCGGTGCGATGGTGTCGACCTTCAGCGTGAGCGGTGCGCCGGCCTTCTCAACGTTGCCGGCACCGTCGGTGCTCCAGAACAGGACGGTGTGCTCACCCGTGCTGTCGAGGCTGAAAGCTTCGGTGTAGGCCTGTACCGCACCGCCGTCGACGGTGTAGCTGGTGGCCACCACATCCGATAGATTGTCGCTGCCGGTGAGGGTGACCAGCACGGCGTCGCCGTACCAGCCGCTGGCCAGCGGGTCAGGAACATCGGCCACGGTGGCGGGCGCCGAGCGGTCGATCTTGATGCCGGTGACTGTCTTGGTGGTGACGTTTCCGGCCACGTCGGAGCAGCTCGCAGTCGATGACAAGTTGATGCCTTCGCCGGTGACGCTGGTGTTATTCGGCTGGCCGGCCGGACCGGACAGGGCGTCCGTGCACGTCCAGGTCACCGTCACGTCGTCGGTGTTCCAGGCGGCAGCGGAGTACTCGGCGGTGAGCACCGGCGGCGTCTTGTCGATGTTGATGCCCGTCACTCCGGCGCTGTTGCTGTTGCCGGCCGCGTCGGTCACCGTCGCGAATGCGGACTGTTCGGAACCTTCGCTGAGAACGACGTTCGCCGGTGTTCCGGCGACGCCGGACAGCTCGTCGTTGGCGGTGTAGCTCATTGTGACGTCGTCGCGGTACCAACCGGAGTCGTTCTGCACGCCCGACGCGACGGCGCTGATTGTGGGCACCGTCTTGTCGACGCGGACGCTGGCGGAATCCGTTGCGCTGTTGCCGGCGCCGTCAGTTGCCGTTCCGACCACGGCGGAGGTGCCCTCAGTGGTGATGGTCGACGGCGCGGTGCAGCCAGCGACGCCGGATCCGCCCTGGTCGGCGCAGCTGAAGGTCACCGTCACGTTGGCATTGGTCCAGGTGCCATCGGCGTAGCTCAGCGGCGTGAAGACGTGGCCGATGGTGGGAGCGGTCCTGTCGATGCGGACCTGGGCGGTCCGCACGGCTTCGGCATTTCCGGCTGCATCGATGCTGCGGAAGGTCACCGTGTGATCGCCTTCGGAGGAGAGCGTGAAGCCGGTTCCCGTCTGGGTCGGGCCACCGTCAATCGTGTATTCGGTGCGGGCGACGCCGGACAGATTGTCGGCGGCCGAGAGGGAAACAGTCACGGCGTTGTTGGTCCAGGTGTTGGAGCTGCCGCTGATGCCGGTCGTGGGCGCGGTACGGTCGATCTTCACGGCAGGGCTGGTCGCGGTGGTCGACAGCCCGGCACCGTTCAGAACGGACGTTGAGCTGGTCAGGCCGGTTCCCTCACCGGAGATAGTGGTGTCTACCGGTGCGGTCGGGATTCCAGACTCGGGGTCTGCGGCGGTCCAGCGAACCGTGACGTCGTTCGCGTACCAGCCGGAGGCGTTCGCAGGGGTGGTGGGGGTGCCGCTGAGTGTGGGGGCGCTGGTATCGCCGGCGGCTACAGAGACCGTTTTCGTGCTGCTGTTACCGGCAGCGTCGGTGGCGGTGCCAATGACGGTGCTGCCCGGCTGCACGGTGACTGCGTTGGTGGTGCTGCCCTGGGCCAGGCAGCTGGCGATGCCGGAGGTCGGGTCGCTGCAGGTGAAGGTCACCGTTGTAGTGCCGGCGGGGTTCGTGACCTGGGTCGCGGTAATGGTGGGGGAGCCCTTGTCGATCCGCACGGTGACGGATGCCGATGCAAGGTTGTTCAGCCTGTCTCGCGCCGTCGACGTGATGTTGGTGGTTCCGTTGGCGTTCACGGTGGATGACGCGGGCGTCGGGCCGGTTCCCACGCCGGAACCTGCGTCGGTGGCGGTCCAGGCGACCACAGTGTCGGTCTTGTTCCACCCGGCGGCGTTAGCGGCAGGGGTGAGGGTCGACTGCAGGACGGGACCGGTGTTGTCCACGGTGTAGGAAGCCTGCGCCGAACTTGACGACCCGGTGCATTTCCCCTGCGAATTTTCACTCGGGGAGGCCGTCGCGGTCACGGCGCGGGCCCCGTCGCCCGTGCTCGCCGTAGTGGTGAATGTCCACGTCGTCTTGCCGATCGTGGACATCTGGTGAGCGGTGAAGGCCCCGGTGACGTCGACGCACTTCGTATCGTTGGACGTGCTCACGGTGAGGGTCACGCCAGCCCCGCTCGTGGCGAACAGCGCGCCACCGACTGTCACGGTGCCTGCGCCGCCCGAGAAGGTGGCGCCGTTTGCGGACGAGGCGAACGCGGCCGGTGCGGTCAGCCCGCCCAGCACCACGGCCAAAACAGTGACCAGACTCACCCACAGACGACGCCAATCCGGGCTCGGATGCGGCCGTGAGGGCGCAGAGGAAACCAGGTGGCGGGCGGCGGGAGCGGGCAAGAAGTTCATCTTCGGTCCTTTGTCAGGGCATTGGCGCACGGGTGGCGGGTCCTCACGCTGACCGTAAGCGCACTCACGCGCCCGGCACAGAGGGTCGGCGTTCAAATGCCTAAACGGAGGCCGAGGTTAGAATCCACATAGCCTTGGTTGAACCCCTCTGACCACCACGTGCGGCGTCAGTTGAGGCTGCTGGGTGATCGCCCACGCGTAGACGGCGCGTTCTTCCCAAGCCGCAGCCGCTCGAGGCTCTGCTCACCGAACAGGCCTATACCTTCTGGTCGCGCCGTACAAAGATGCCTGGCGTGCGCAGTGACGGATGGCCGGGGCACAGACTCGGCGCGAATCACCGCGTTGGAAGGAGAAGAAGATGCCGAAGGTATCGAAGGACACTGCTTCGTCTCACACCGGGTTCCCAGGCTATGTAGACGCCTACGAGCAGGAGATCGGTGGCTGGACCGTCACCATTGAAAGCAACCTCATCGACATGGATCAGGCGATCTTCTTCAAAGGTGCGCTCAATGATCAGTGCCAGGCGAACCACTTCGGATACGTGCTCAAGGGCAAATTCGGTGTGCGGACAGGCGAAGGGGTCGAGGAATTCTTCGAGGCCGGGGACGCGTTCATAATCGAGCCCGGGCACACGCCGATCGTGTTCGCTGGCTGCGAGTATGTGGCCTTCACTCCCACCCAGGACGCAAAGGAGCAAGCCGCGGTGATCATGCCGAACGTCATGAAGTTTGCGCAGGAACAAGGAATCGCACTGCCGGCGCAGGGACCGTCTTCCTAGTCCGAAATGCCGAGCCGAGTGCACAACGAACCCCCTGCTGAGCAGGGGGTTCGTTGTTTGCCCAAGGGCAGGCAGGATCCTCGCTGTGACGACCGACTAGTCGTTCAGATGCTGAATCGCGTAGTCGGCTTCCTCTGGGGTGAACTGCTCCCCGTACTCGCTGGTGAGCTGTTCACGAATCGACTCGGGTGACATGGCCATACTTTCTTGGTAGGACTTAGCCTTGGCGAGGGCGTTGGCGTTCCAGTCAGACTGAACGTTGTCCACCGCGTACTGAGCGGCCTCCGGCGAGAATCTTTCGCCGTACTCCGATGTGAGCTGACCAAAGAGTCCCACTTTGCTCATGTGCATGGTCTTCGAGTAGCTCGCGGCCTTGACGAGCGCGGACGCGAACTCGGCAGGCACGGCTGGGGCCGGAGGCTCGGGAGCCCGCGTTTCCTCAACTGGTGCCACAGTCTCGACCGGCGTCGGTTCCGCCGCCTCAACCGAGTCGGCGGTCGCGACCGGCGCCACCGCTGCAGGCGTTGCATCCTGCGGGTTCGTGGCTGCGTTCACGCCCGAGATGAGCATCGAGAGGGCGATCACCGCGCCGGAGACGATCCAGGCGATCTTCTTGTTCTGGTCGTAGTCGGCCAGCATCCGTCCCTGCTTGTCGCGCTGGGATCCGGTGAGAACCAGGATCAGGTCGACGAGCACCCACACACCCAGACCGCCGAAGGTGAACAGTTTGAGCAGGCCGGTGCCGATCTTGCCCAGGTAAAAGCGGTCGACGGCGAAGAGGCCGAGGAGCAGGGCGAACAGCCAGGTGATCACGAACGACTTGTTCGAGACGGACGCAGGGCCCGGGGTGAGCGGCACGTTCTGCGGCAGGCCCGGGGGAGTGAACGGGATGGCCTGCTCCTGCCGTGATGCCGGAACCCCGGCGATCGGGGAACGATTGGTGGTGTCAGTCATTGTGGTGGTCTCCAGTTCGGATGGTCGTTCGTGAGTACAAAAGAAGAGGTAGAGAGGTCGTTATTTCGTGACGTCGATCACGATGTCGAGGCCGTTGTCGGGGTGGTAGCCCCACGACGCGGAGTAGCCGTCCCAGGTGCCGGTCTGGCGACCGTCCAGTGCCCGGGTGGTGTCGATCCGGCTGATCACGCTGTCCGGGGTGCCGAGCTCGTTGAGGATGCAGGCCATATCCGCGTAATCGGCGCCCACCGACTCCTCGCCCTCGCCATCCATCGTGATGCTGCGGCCCTCGTCGCCGACGGTGATCCACAGGCCACCTTCGACGTCACAGGCCGCGGCCGCGTCGGCCATGGGGTTCGCAGCCACGAGAGAGCCGATACTGCCGGCGACGGATGCGACGAGCAGCGATGCGATCACGCCGACGACCGCCCCGAGGCCCAGAGCCGCCCCGCCGATTCGGAGCTCCCGGGTCGAGAATGCCCGAGCGGATGCCGGTGCGGGGGCCGATGCCCCAGCGGAAGCGGCCACCGGGTCTGGTGCCGGCCCGGCCTCCGCGACTATCGCGTGAACCCCCGAAACGCCGTGGTCGTCTGTGGTCATGTCAATGAACTCCTTTGTCGCTGAAACTTGTCGCTGAAACTGCGGGCTGTGTGTGTCGAGTAGCTGGAGCAGGCGGCACCGGTTGTTCCCCCCGGAGCCGGCACCGCCTGCCGGTGCCTGAAACTTCGGGTGAATCAGGCACAACGTCACGCTAGGGCCCAGCAGATGGCCAAGAACCTAAACAATTTGATAACAGGGGTTATCAGCATCGCGACCTGAAAACATCCCACGTGCCCTAGCCTGAACTCACACGACGATGAGGGGGGAGCGCAGATGACCGAGCAAGCCCCGGCCCTCCTGCTGACGATGTCCGACGTCGCCGCCCTGGCCCGTGTGCAGCGCCCGGTTGTCTCGGTCTGGCGCTCCCGTGCCGCCGACAGTGACTCCCCGTTCCCGGCGCCCGTCACTCGGCTGCGCGGGCGGGAGCTGTTCGACGCCCGCCAGGTGGGCCAATGGCTGGCCGAGACGCACCGCGGCAACAACCCCGAGGCGTCAGCGGATGCCGCAGCCCACGCCGTTCTCAACGACGAGACCCGTGCAGCGGAGCAGTCCTTTAGCGCGGTGACGGCCCTGCTCGCGCTGCGCAGCGTCACCGGCGGCCCGCTCGGCGCCCTCTCTGCCCGGGACCTACTCGACGCCGCCGACGAGCACGATCCCGACGACGCCCTGTTCTACCGTGAGGTGGAAGGCCTCGGCGACGGCCTGGTGTCGCTGGCGGGCTACGTGGACGACCTCGTCGAGGCGTCCTACGGCGAGGCCGCGGCCTTCGAACGCCTCATGGCCGACCGTTTCAAGCGTGACCTGCGTGACCTCAGCGACACAGCGCTCAGCAACCCGGCTCTCGACCTGATAGCCGAGACGGCGGCCGCGCTCGCCGCAACCCAGCCCGGCGATCCGGTCTTCGTCGATGCGATGGGCAGCGCGAGCGACACCATCCTGGCCATCGCCCGCGCCGAAAGCACCTCCGGTGACGTGACGGTGATCACGGCCAATGCCGACAACGAAGCCGCCCGGCTCCTGCGCCGGCGCCTCCTCGTGCACCGCATAACCCGCGCGGGCCTCGAGGTGCACGAATCGGGGGCGTTCACCGTGACGGGCACTGCGGTGCACCTCGCGCAGTTCCCCTCCGCAAATCACCCGGCGATGAGCGCGACCGCAATCCTGACGGCGATCGACCAGATCGTGCTGCAGATGGACAACGACCAGCTGGGCGTGATCCTGGCGCCCGCGTCGGTGCTCACGGATGCCGGCCTCCCGCGCGACACCGACGGCCTGCGCTCCACGATCCTGCGTTCGGGTCGGGTGCGAGCCATCGTGCGCCTGCCGGCCGGCGTCATCCGTCACAAGCCTCAGCAGTCCCAGGCCCTCTGGGTGCTCGGCGCCGCCCACGCGCACGTGCAACTCGCCGAACGCTGGACCATGGTCGCCGACCTCACCGCGACGGCCCTCGAACCGACGGTGATCGCCGACCTGGTCAGCGACCTCATCGCCACCCTGGGCGACCGCGGCACCGTTCGCGCCCACGCCTTCCGCTTCGCCCGCTTCGTTCTCACCCGCACCCTGCTCGCCAGCCGAGACTCCCTTGTGGCCGGCGCACGCCGCGCCGAACCTGGGCGCACGACCCAGGGCGCCGCGCTCGCCGTGCGGGTAGACGACCTCCTCACCATGCTGAACACCGAAACGGATGCCGCCTCCGGCCTGGCCGGGCTCGTCGCCGAGCCGACCGTCCCAACCGACCAGCGAGACTCAACCCTTCCCGCTCAGGCCGGCTCGGCCGGGACTCAGACCGTGGAACAGCTCCTGGCCGCCAAGCACCTGCGGTACGTCCAGGGCAACCGCCTCGACCCCGAGGACATCGCCCGGGGCGAGACGGATGCCGCCGGCATCCGTCTCATCGGCCCCGCCGAGGTGCTCGGCGAGAACCCGCTCGGCCGCCGACGCATCGACCGCCTCCGCTTCGCCGCCGACTACCCCGCTGGCCGCGTGACGGAACCCGGAGACTTGGTCTTCACCACGGCCCCGCACCCCGCCGCCATCGTCGACCGGGAGGGCACCTCGGTGGTGCTCTTCCCCGCCCGAATCTTGCGCATCAATCCCGAGGACCCGAACGGCCTACTCGGCGAGGTCGTCGCCGCGGATATCGCGGCGCTTCCGCCCGGGCACCGGCGCTGGCAGCGCTGGCCGCTGCGCCAGGTGCATCACCGGCAGAGTCGTGCGCTCGCCGACGCCCTCGCCTCGGTACGGTTGGAGCAGGAGCGCGCGCACGAGCGCCTCGCCCACCTCGACGAGCTCGCCGCCCTGCTCATGGCCGGCGTCACCGCCGGCAGCCTCACGGTCTCCCAGACCGCAGGCCCACAAATTTCCCACGCATTCGCTCCATTGGAAGGAACCAACTAGTGGCACCCAAGATCAAAGTCGCGGCCCTGCCGTCGACCATGAAAGAGCTGAAAGACACCCTCTGGAAGGCCGCCGACAAGCTGCGCGGCTCGATGGATGCCTCGCAGTACAAAGACGTCATCCTCGGCCTGGTCTTCCTCAAGTACGTGTCCGACGCCTTCGACGAGCGCCGTGAGCAGATCCGCACCGAGCTGGAGGAGGACGGCCTCAACGAGGACCAGATCGCCCAGCTGATCGACGACGTCGACGAGTACACCGGCCGCGGCGTGTTCTGGGTGGGCGCCCGCGCCCGCTGGACCTACCTCGCCGAGAACGCGAAGGGTCTGCCGGCCGCGCCGGGGGAGGCTCCGAAGTCGATCGGCCTGCTCATCGACGAGGCGATGGACCTGCTCTCCGCCGACAACGCCGCCCTCGCCGGTTCGCTGCCGCGCATCTACAACCGCGACGGCGTCGACCAGCGCCGCCTCGGCGAGCTGCTCGACCTGCTCAACTCGGCCCGCTTCACCGGTCACGGCGCCACGAAGGCCCGCGACATCCTCGGCGAGGTCTACGAGTACTTCCTGGAGAAGTTCGCGGCCGCAGAGGGCAAACGCGGCGGCGAGTTCTACACGCCCGCCGGCGTGGTGCGGGTGCTGGTCGAGGTGCTCGAACCCACCCACGGCCGCGTCTACGACCCCTGCTGCGGGTCGGGCGGCATGTTCGTGCAGACCGAGAAGTTCCTCGAGTCGCACCACAAGGAGGGCTCGAACATTTCGGTCTACGGGCAGGAGATGAACGAGCGCACTTGGCGGATGGCCAAGATGAACCTCGCCATCCACGGACTGAACGGCAACCTCGCCAGCCGCTGGGGCGACACCTTCGCCCGCGACCAGCACCCCGAGCTGCAGGCCGACTACGTGCTCGCCAACCCGCCCTTCAACATCAAGGACTGGGCCCGCAGCGAAAACGACCCCCGCTGGAAGTACGGTGTGCCCCCGGCCGGCAACGCCAACTATGCCTGGATCCAGCACATCATCTCGAAGCTGGCACCCGGCGGCAGTGCCGGGGTGGTTATGGCCAACGGTTCAATGTCGTCGAATTCGAGTGGCGAGGGCGAAATCCGCGCCCAGCTCATAGAGGCGGACCTTGTCTCCTGCATGATCGCGCTGCCCACCCAATTGTTCCGTAGCACGGCCATCCCGGTGTGCACCTGGTTCTTCGCCAAGGACAAGACTGCCGGCGAGCACGGCAGCATCGACCGCACCGGCCAGGTGCTCTTCATCGACGCCCGCAACCTCGGCCATATGGTCGACCGCGCCGAGCGCGCCCTCTCTGACGAGGACATCGCGAAGATCGCTGGCACCTATCACGCGTGGCGTGGCACCCCACCGGTGGGCGAGCCTGTCGAAGCCACGGTGGCTGCACGCGCCTACGCAGACGAGCCCGGTTTCGCCTACTCCGCGTCGCTGGGCGAGATCAAGGCCGAGGACTACGCGCTCACCCCGGGCCGGTACGTCGGTTCTGCCGACGTCAAGGGGGACAGTGAGCCGATCGAGGAGAAGATTGCCCGGCTCAGCGAGGAGTTGTTCTGCCAGTTCGAAAAATCGGAGCAGCTGGCGGCGGTTGTGCGCAAACAGCTCAGGAGAGTGGAATGACGCAGACGCGAAGCTCGTGGTCGGCCAGGACTGTTGCAGAGTTGTGCAAGCTCGTCACGAGCGGTGGTACCCCCAGCAGGTCGAATCCTGACTTCTATTCGCAGGGAACTATCCCCTGGGTGAAGACCGGTGATCTGCATGACGGGTATGTCATTGAATACGACGAATACGTAACTGAATCCGCAATTCAAAATTCCTCAGCCAAGGTACTGCCCGAGGGAACCGTTCTGATGGCGATGTACGGCGCCACGGTTGGCATGCTTGGCATGCTTGCCGAGCCAGCCGCCTGCAACCAGGCAGCATGCGCGATGGTCGCGAATCCGGACCTGTGTGATCCTCGCTGGCTCTTCTACGCATTGCGCAATGACCGAAGTCGAATCGTTTCCCGAGCCAACGGCGCAGCGCAACAGAATCTCAGCGGAACTACGATTAAGCGGCTTGCCTTTCTGACCCCGGATCTGGCGCAGCAGAGTGCAATTGCGGACGTGCTGGGGGCGCTAGACGACAAGATTGCTATCAATTCTCGCATCGCGGATTCGGCCCACGCGCTAGCCAAAGCGGAATACGCGAGCCTCATGAACTCCACAGGAGACACAACGACTCTCGGGGAATTGCTCACCCTGGAGTACGGAAAGCCACTGCCAGCAACGAGCCGGGTTCCAGGCCCAGTAGATGTGTTTGGCAGCGGTGGGATCGTTGGCTCGCACAATGAGGCGTTCGCAGCAGGACCGGGCGTCGTCGTCGGACGTAAGGGCACGGCCGGGGCTGTCCACTGGGCTGCCAGACACTTCTACCCAATCGACACAACTTTCTATGTCGTTCCCAAGAATGCCCAAGTGAACAGCCTGATCTTCTGCTATTTTCTTCTTGGCTCCTTGGGCTTAAGGGAGCAGAACTCGGACTCTGCTGTTCCGGGCCTAAATCGCAATGGTGCGCATGCCATGGAGGTTCGGCTTCCGGATGCGGAACTGATTCGACGGTTCACCCTGGCTGCCATGCCGCTGACTGATCTCGCAGCGCAGGCCGAACGAGAATCGGTGAGTCTCGCCGCCATCCGCGACGCGCTCCTCCCGCAGCTCATGTCTGGCAAGCTTCGGGTGGGGGATGCAGAGAAAGTACTTGAGGGGGTGCTCTGATGGCGGGATTTTCGGAAGCGGAGTGGGAGCAGGTGGCGCTCGACCTGCTCAGCGAACCGCTCGGCTGGCAGCCGATGGCGGGGGAGCAGATCGCGCCGGGTAGCGGGGAGCGGGACAGCTGGGATGAGCTGCTCATCCGTCCGCGGCTGCTCGACGCGCTGCGGCGGCTGAACCCGACGGTTCCGGGGGAGTACCTGGTGCAGGCGCTCGCCGAGATCGCCTCGCCGAAGTCGCAGGACGCGATCACCGAGAACCAGCGCATCCACGACTACCTGATCGACGGGTTTCGCCTCAGCTACATCGGCGACGACGGCACCGAGGTGAATCCGAGCATCCGTCTGGTTAGTGCCGAACCGTCGGAGAACGACTGGCTCGCGGTGAACCAGGTCACGCTCATCCGCGGCGACTACAAGCGGCGCTTCGACCTCGTGCTGTACTGCAACGGCATGCCGGTGAGCGTCATCGAGTTGAAGAAGGCCGGCAGCGAGACGGCGGATGTCGCCGCCGCGCACGCCCAGCTGCAGACGTACCTGCGCGAGTTCCCGATGGCGTTCCGGTTCTGCGTGTTCACGCTCGCCAGCGACGGGATCCTCGCCAAGTACGGCACCCCATTCACCCCGCTCAACCACTTCTCGCCGTGGAACGTCGACGACGACGGCACCCCGGTCAAGCCCGGCGACACGAACGACTGGAACGCGACCACCGGGATGGAGATCGCGCTGCTCGGCCTCTACAACCAGGAGCGGTTCCTGCAGCTGATGCGCTCCTTCACCGCCTTTGACGAGGGGGCCGACGGCCTCGCCAAGCGCATCGCCAAACCGCACCAGTACTTCGCCGTAACCAAGGCCGTCGGCAGCACGGCGCAGGCGGTGGAGAGTAACGGCAAGGCCGGCGTGGTCTGGCACACCCAGGGCTCGGGCAAGTCGATGGAGATGGAGCTCTACACCAACCTGGTGTCACGGCATCCGAAGCTGAAGAACCCCACGGTCGTGGTGATCACCGACCGCAACGAGCTCGACGGGCAGCTCTACGAGACGTTCGCGGCGAGCCTGCTGCTGCCGGATAAGCCCCGGCAGATCAAGCGCCGCAGCGAGCTGCGCGACGAACTCAGCAACCGCGCCACGGGCGGCATCTACTTCACCACGCTGCAGAAGTTCGGGCGCAGCGAGGCCGAGAAGCAGGCCGGTGCGGAGCATCCGCTGCTCTCCGATCGGCGCAACATCATCGTGGTCGTCGATGAAGCGCACCGCAGCCACTACGACGACCTCGACGGCTATGCCCGCCACCTGCGCGACGCCCTGCCGCACGCCACCCTGATCGCGTTCACCGGCACGCCCATCTCGTTCGATGACCGCAACACCCGCGACGTGTTCGGCGAGTACATCGACATCTACGACCTGTCCCGCGCGGTCGACGACGGTGCCACGGTGCCGGTCTACTTCGAGCCGCGCCTGATCAAGGTGAACCTGGCGACGGATGTCACGGAAGACACCCTGGACGAGGCCGCGGACGAAGCCACCGTGGGACTCGACGACACCGAGCGGGCGCGGATCGAGGCATCCGTCGCCGTGGTCAACGCCGTCTACGGCGCACCCGACCGCATCGCCGCCCTCGCCGAGGACATCGTGGCGCACTGGGAGAACCGGAGCGGCCAGATGACGAAGTTCATCGAGTCACCCGGCAAGGCCATGATCGTTGGCGGCACGCGCGAGATCTGCGCGAACCTGTATTCGGCGATCGTGGCGCTGCGCCCGAAATGGCACTCGGGCGACCTCGACAAGGGCGTCATCAAGGTCGTCTACTCGGGCACCGCATCGGACACGCCGCCCGTCATCGACCACGTGCGCCGCGATTCGGCCAACGCCGTGGTTAAGGCCCGGCTCAAGGACGTCGACGACGAACTGCAGCTGGTGATCGTGAAAGACATGATGCTCACCGGTTACGACTCGCCGCCGTTGCACACGCTCTACCTGGACCGACCGCTCAAGGGTGCGCTGCTCATGCAGACGCTCGCGCGCGTGAACCGCACGTTCCGCGGCAAGGAAGACGGCCTGCTCGTGGCGTATGCGCCGCTCGCCGACAACCTGGCCAAGGCACTCGGCGAATACACGAAGACCGACCAGGTCTTGAAGCCCATCGGGCGCGACGTCGACGACGCCATCGTGCTGACGTTGTCGCTCGTCGACATGCTGCGCGCGATGCTTGCCGGGTACGACTGGAAGGCAGAGCTCGCCAAGGGCGGGCCGAAACGCTACCTGAACGCCGTGACCGGCTCGGTCAACTACCTGCGGGATCCGGCGACACCCGGCAACCAGGTTGCCGAGGGCGAAGAGACCCTGGCGGCCGCGTATCGCCGCTACTCGGGGCAGCTGTCGCGGGCGTGGGCGCTGTGCTCGGGTGCCGGGTCGCAAGAGCTTGAGGAGCGCCGGCCGGAGATCCAGCTGTACGAAGAGGCTCGGGTGTGGATGGCCAAGTTCGATGCCTCGGACCGTCAGGCCCGCGGTGAGCCGGTGCCCGAGGACGTGCAGCGTCTGCTGGGCGAGCTGATCGCATCGGCGACGAGCGCGGGCGGGGTGCTCGACATCTACGAGGCTGCCGGGATGCCGAAGCCGTCGCTCGATGATCTCAGCCCGGCGTTCATGGCCAAGACGCAGCACGCGCGCAACCCGCAGCTCGCGATCGAGGCGCTGCGCAAGCTGCTCACCGATGAGGCGGTGCGCACGACGCGCAACAACCTGGTGCGCCAGCGCGCCTTCTCGGACCGGATCTTCGAGCTGATGAACAAGTACACGAACCAGCAGCTCACCTCGGCCGAGGTGATCGCGGAGCTCGTGGCCCTGGCCCGCGAGGTCGCCGCGGAGGCGAACCGCGGGGCCGGCTTCAAGCCGCCGCTGAATCACGACGAGCTCGCGTTCTTCGACGCGGTGGCGCAGAACGAGTCCGCCGTCGAGGTGCAGGGCGAGACCGTGCTGGCGGACATCGCCCGCGAACTGGTGGCCGTGATGCGCCGCGACGTGCGCACCGACTGGACCGTGCGCGACGATGTGCGCGCCAAGCTGCGCTCCTCCATCAAACGGTTGCTCGTGAAGTACGGCTATCCGCCGGACCGCCAGCCGGTCGCCATCAAGCTCGTGATGGAGCAGATGGAGTCGATGGCGCCGCGGTACAGCGAAGAGCGGGCGGCATAGTTTGACTGCGCCCGGGCCGCGGCCAGAAACTTGGCGCGTTCGACGGCGCGGCCGGCAGCAAGGCCGTGGTGAACGTCTGCGGGCGTGAGTTCAAGCCGATGCCGGTGTGGTGGTGGGTATGGTTGCAGCCCTCAACGAAACGGCTCAGGAACAGGCATGCTTCACCGAGAGAGCCGAAGCGTTCTGGGCACTCCAGCTAACCGGAGTGATTTGGAGTGTGGTCTATAGCCGCGCCAGCACGCATTACCCGAGATTCGTGGGTGAAACCCGTGTCCACTCTCCGGGATCAAGGCCAGCACCGTAATCTCGCTGCGGGCATCCGGTTGTAATACTCGGGTCCCTATGCGATCAAGGAGTGCAGATCGACCCCGAAGGGGACCACGAGAGGCCAGAGCACAATCACCGCCAGACCTTCAAGAATGTTAGCGGGAACGTTCCATGCCACGAGATAGCCGTGGGTGGCGGCGACCACGACTCCGATGACCAGATATACGATCCCAATCAGACCTATACCTCGCCTGCCTGTTCCGCGTGTGCTCATTTTGCGCCTGCCATTTCCGAGTATCGTCGCTCATCTGCCATTTCGGGGCGTGATTCACACAATAGTAGCGGTGGGTCATTCGGGGAGGCCGGGGCTCCTTCCGGTTTGTTGTTCCGGGGGTGGTACGAGCGCAGTGCGGGGTTCGGACAAAACGGGTGTCGCTGCTCCGCAACCCCGCAGGTCTCGGGCCGGAATTACGGGTGGATGAGGCGGGAGCCGGTGTCTAGTCCATTGTTGAAGCCCGACCGCAAGAGTAGGTTGGTCGGAACGGGGCTCGTCCAGAACGCTGAGGATCCGATCGGCCGGCGCCGCCTCGCTGTCTTTGATTGCTGAGAGGTGTAAACAATGAGTGAGGCTGACAAGATCAAGAACGCGGCTGACAAGGCCTCGGGAAGGCTCAAGGAGAGCGCAGGCAAGATCGCTGGGGACGAGTCGCTCGAGACTGAGGGCAAGACCGACCAGGCCAAGGCGAGTCTGAAGCAGGCCGGCGAACATGTGAAAGACGTGTTCGAGAAATAGCGAACGAGGACGGTCGCCCGAAGGTTTCGAAAACATTGGAAAGGAAACACCATGAACATTCTGCTGATCGTCGTGGCCATCATCGCGGTCGTCCTCTTGCTGACGGGCGGTTTCGTGCAGTCGCTGAACTTCCTCTTGTGGGTGGGCGTGGTCCTGCTGGTGATTGCTGTGATTGCATTCTTGGTGCGCTCGATGTCGGGTCGCCGAGGCGTGTAACGGACGCGTGAACCCAGCCGAAGCCACGATGCAAGGCTGGTCCTGGTTCCTGCCGTTGCTGCTTGGGCAGGCCGGCGCCGGGGTCAACCATGCGGTCCCACTGGTCGCCCGTCGCGTTATTTGATGGTGGCGGCGTCATCGTCGTTGACGATGCTCGCGAATGAAAGAGCCCCGCCGGAGAATTCCGGTGGGGCTTTCGTCTGGATAATGACGTGGTCGTCGTCAGTGGTGACGCGGATTCATTCGCTGTTTTCGGTGAGGGCTGGCGAGTCCGCCCCGACGTGAGTTCGTCACGAAGGGGCGGTGGCGGGTGAGAGACTGGCCAGACACAGTCGGCCCAGCGGGCGCACCCGCACTAGCTGTTCTTACCAAGGAGTTCAACGATGAACATGCCCGTCGAAGCATCCGTATCACTGCCTGTCGCCGGCCTCGCGCCACGCGAACAGCGAGCAGATCTCGATGTCGCCGCTTCATTCGCCGCGTTCGTCGAGAATGAAGCCCTGCAGGGCACCGGCATCGCCGTGGACGCTTTCTGGCAGGGGTTGAGCACGCTGATCAGCGACCTCACACCCAAAAACATTGAGCTGCTCGGCATCAGGGATGACCTGCAGGCCCAAATCGATGCCTTTCATCAGGCTCACCCCGGCCAGCCTGACCCGGCCGAGTACCGCGCTTTCCTGACCGAGATCGGCTACCTCGCGCCCGAACCCGGGAACTTCACCATCACCACCTCGAACGTTGATGCGGAGATCGCGTCGCAGGCGGGGCCGCAGCTTGTTGTTCCGCTGCTTAACGCGCGGTTCGCTGTCAACGCGGCGAACGCCCGCTGGGGTTCGCTCTATGACGCGCTCTACGGCACCGACGCGATCGCGGATGACGGCGGCGCGGCCCGCGGAGACTCCTACAACGCTGTCCGGGGCGCACAGGTCATCGCGCGCGGACGCGCTCTCCTCGACCAGGCCATTCCACTCGAAAAGGGCTCGCACACGGATGCCGTCGCGTACCGCGTCGAGAACGGTGAGCTGGTCGTGGCTCTGGGGGACGGATCATCCGTCGCCCTGGCCGACCCGTCGGCGCTGGTCGGTTATCGAGGCGAGCCGTCGCAACCGTCGTCTCTGCTCTTCCTGCACCACGGAGTGCACCTCGACGTGATCATCGACCGGGCCGCACTCATCGGGGCCACGGATGCCGCGGGCATTCAGGACATCGTGCTCGAGTCCGCGGTCACCACGATCATGGACCTCGAAGACTCGGTTGCAGCCGTCGACGCCGAGGACAAGGTGCTCGGCTACCGCAACTGGCGCGAGCTCATGCGCGGCACCCTGAGCGAGACCGTCCGGAAGGGTGCCGGCGTCTTCACGCGCACCATGAACGGCGACCGCGTTTACACGGCACCCGACGGCGGCGAGCTGACGCTGCCCGGCCGGAGCCTGCTGCTGGTGCGCAACGTCGGGCACCTGATGCAGACCGAAACCGTGCGGGATGCGTCCGGCGTCGAGGTCTTCGAAGGAATTCTCGACGCGGTGCTGACCGTGCTCGGTTCGTTCCCCGATCTCGTCGGCGAGACCCGCGGCGGCAACTCCCGCACCGGTTCGGTGTACATCGTCAAGCCGAAGATGCACGGCCCCGACGAGGTGGCGTTCACCGTCGACCTGTTCGCGCGGGTGGAGAAGCTCCTGGGCCTGCCCCCGCTCACCGTGAAGGTGGGGATCATGGACGAAGAACGGCGAACGACGCTGAATCTGCGGGCGTGCATCGCCGTCGCCGCGGAGCGCATCGTCTTCATCAACACGGGATTCCTCGACCGTACCGGCGACGAGATTCACACCTCCATGCACGCCGGGCCGATGGCCACCAAGAGCGAGATCCGTTCCATGCCCTTCATGGCGGCCTACGAGAACGCGAACGTCGACGCCGGCCTCGCGGCGGGTTTCCCCGGCCGGGCCCAGATCGGCAAGGGCATGTGGGCCATGCCCGATCTCATGCACGACATGCTCGAGAAGAAGATCGCGCACCCCCTGTCCGGCGCCACCACCGCCTGGGTCCCGTCTCCCACGGCGGCGACACTGCACGCGACCCACTATCACGAGGTCGACGTGGCCGTCCGTCAGCGCGAACTGGCCGGGCGCACTCGTCAGGCGCTCGACCCGATTCTGGTCCTCCCGCTCGCCGAACGAGAGCTCAGCGACGAAGAGCGCCAGACCGAGCTCGACGACAACGTACAGTCGATCCTCGGCTATGTCGTTCGATGGGTCGATCAGGGGGTCGGCTGTTCCAAGGTTCCCGACATTCACGGCGTCGGGCTCATGGAGGACCGCGCGACCCTGCGCATCTCCAGTCAGCTCCTCGCGAACTGGCTCACCCACGGCGTGATCAGCAAGACGGATGTCGACGCGAGCCTCGGGCAACTGGCTGCGGTCGTCGATGCGCAGAATGCCGGTGACCCGACCTACGAAGCACTGATCGGGTCGACCGGACCCGGGCTCGCATTCATGGCTGCCCGTCGGCTCATCCTTGAGGGCGCATCCTCGCCCAACGGATACACCGAGCCGATCCTGCACCAGGTGCGGAGGGCGAAGAAGCTCCAGTCCCAGTGATTGGAGTCCGCCGGGTTGAAGCGCTGCAGAGCACTGCTTCAATCCGGCGGGCGCCCCTGCGCTGATCGCGCTTCCTGCCGTTGGTCAGCGGTAACCGCCCATTCATCGGTTGTTTGGCTGCACACCCTGGGGTTCTGTAAGTGTCTGTTTTGCGCCTCTGACGAGGCTACATCGGCACAACGGACTCCGGAAAATGGGTATGTAAATGAACAGCAAATCACCGCGGAGCGGGCATTCCCGCCTGCGCCATCTCTGTTCCCTGGCTGCTGGCCATCGAATTCTCGCTGTCACCGCCGGAGGCTGCGCCCTTGCTCTACTCGGCGGGGGCATCGCCACCGCGTCGACGCTCGGGTTCGGCGACCAGCAGGTCGGAAGCCTGTACAGCGGCGCGGAACAGATCTCATCAGATCAGACGCTTCAGCCCATCGGTGACCGACTGATGACGCCGTTCGGCAAGCTCATGGGCTCGGTCGTCAGCCCCGACGGCCGCTTCCTCGCCGGAACCAGCGCCGACCGTTCGGTCGACCTGCAGGTCTTCGACCTCAAGACGTACAAGCCGGTCGCAGCAGCGGGCACCCTTGCTGCCGCGAAGTTCGCGACCGCGGCGACTGACGCCGGGTTCGGGAACATGGCCTACCTCAAGATTTCCGACGGCACCGTCGGTCAGGAGGGACCGATTTTCTCCCCAGACGGGAAGTTCCTCTTCGTGTCAGTCGCCACCGGCATCGTCCGGTATCCGTTCAACGCGGACGGCTCGCTCGGGGCCGGCACCAAGATCAGCATCCCGACCGTCGGTGGCCACAAGGCGCTGACCGCCGGCATGGCCTTCTCTGCCGACGGCTCGACCCTCTACGCTGCCGTCAACGGTCAGAACTCGGCGGTCGCAATCGACCCGGCCACGGGCACGATCAAGCAGACCTTTGCCGTGGGCATCGCTCCGCGCCAGCTGAAGCTCATCGACAGCATGCTCTACGTCACGAACGAGGGCGGTCGCCAGGCCGTCGCGGGTGACACGACAATGGACTCCTACGGCACGCAGGTGCCCGCCGACACCACTCTGGGCACCTCCACGACGGGCACGGTCAGCGTCATCGACACGGCGAACCCGTCGACGCCGGTCTCGTCGATCCCGGTTGAACTGCACCCGACAGCGATGTACCTCGACGGCACCACCCTGTACGTGGCCAACACGAACAGCGACACCATCTCGGTCATCGATACGAAGACCAACACGGTCATGCAGACCATCGCCACCCAGCCGTGGGCCTCCTCGACGACCGGCTACGAGCCGACCGCGATCACCATGCAGGACAACCACCTGCTGGTGTCTCTCGGCCGCGCCAACGCCATCGCGGTGTACACGGTCAACAGGAAGGACCCGCGCGACCCGGCCAGTTCCATCGGCCTGCTACCGACGGACTACTTCCCGGAGAACGTCAGCTCGGTCAACGGCCAGATCGTGGTCACCAACACGCGTGGCATCGACGCGCGCGGCCCGGCGCTGACCTACGACAAGGGGCAGGGCACCACCCCCGCGACCGGTCACGGCAGTCACTCGACGACCGCCTCGCTCACCCGGTTCACCCTGCCGAGTGACCAGGAAATCAAGAAATACACCGCGACGGTATTTGCCCAGAACGGCTGGGATGCCACCTCGCTCAAGCAGGCCCAGGGCGAGAACGAGTCAGTCCAGGCCATCCCGAAACGCATCGGGGATCCGTCGGCCATCAAGCACGTGTTCCTCATCGTCAAGGAGAACCGCAGCTACGACCAGCTCTTCGGCGACATGAAGCAAGGCAACGGCGACCCCTCGCTCACGCAGTTCGGCCAGAAAGTCACCCCGAACCAGCACGCGCTTGCGACCCAGTTCGGCCTGTACGACAACACGTACGACATCGGGACGAACTCGGCTGAGGGCCACAACTGGCTCATGCAGGGCGACAACCCGGCATACAGCGAGACCAGCGCGGGCGAGTACGCCCGCTCGTACGACACGGAGGAGGACGTGCTGGGCCACCAGCGCTCCGGCTTCCTCTGGAACTCGATCCAGGCCGCCGGCAAGACCGCCAGGAACTTCGGTGAGTTCGAATACGGCGAGGGCAAGCCGGCCGGTGCGACCTGGCAGCAGTACTACTGCGCGGCGAAGGATGTCACGGCCGGCGGTGACCCCGCCCAGCTGTTCACCCCGTCGCTTCAGCTTCACGCCAGCTCCGTCATTCCGTCTCTCAACGCGATCACGGACCCGAACGCCGCGCCGTTCGACCTCGCGATACCCGACATCTACCGCTACCAGACCTGGAAGCAGAACTTCGAGAAGAACGGTCCGGCCAACCTCAACATGATGTGGCTGTCGAGCGACCACACCGGCGGCACCGCAGACCCGGAGGCCCAGGTCGCTGACAACGACCTCGCGGTCGGCAAGATCGTCGAAGAGATCTCCCACTCTCCCTACTGGAAAGACTCGGCGATCTTCATTGCCGAGGACGACACCCAGGACGGCGCCGACCACGTCGACGGCCACCGCGCTCCCGTTCAGGTGATCAGCCCGTATGCGGTGCACGGCAAGACCGTCAGCACGTATTACTCGCAGATCAGCATGGTCCGCACCATCGAGCAGATCCTCGGCGCCCAACCGCTGAACCAGAAGCTCGCCGCGGCGACGCCGATGACGGATGCGTTCACCAACAAAGCCGACCTGACTCCGTATGACGCGGTGCTCAACCAGGTGCCGCTGACCGAGGGCGTGGTGACCGCGCCCGCCTGCGGCTACGACACGCTCGGCACGACCGGCGCAGAGGCGGACGCGGTGAACGCCGCCGCCGCCAAGGCCGCTGAGATCCCTGCGGCTGAGAAAACCGTCGCTGCCAAGTGGCAGAGGTGGGCCGAGAAGCAGCACTTCACCGGAACCGCTCACCACGACGCGGTGGCGGACTTCAACAACCCGGACCTGATGAACCGCTGGACCTGGTACCAGACCCACCACTGGACGTCTCCGTACCCTGGGGACGCGAAGATCTACGGGCCTGACGATGTCCCCGGTATCCCGGCGGGCTCGACCAACGAGAACGACGACCACTGATAATGCTCGATCGGCTGGCCGCCGATCACTGATCGCCAGTGAGCACCGGGCCCGATGGGACATCCGTCGGGCCCGGTGCTGGGCCCGAGAGTGAATCAGCGCGACAGCGCTACTCCGGTGCTGGGCCCGAGAGTGAATCAGCGCGACAGCGCTACTGATGTGCTGTCGCTTCACTGTCTCGGTGTCCATCTCGGTGTGCCCAATAGAGCTCGGCGTGCCCCTCAGAACGGTGGGGGTTCGTCCGACTCCGGCGGCCGCGTCTTCGCGTCGGCCGGCCGCACCTGCTCCGGTGGTGGCCCAGCCTTCGATCTTCGCCACCTTTCCGGCGGGCGGATGATCGTGACCGGTTCGCTGATGAACCTGCGCCCGGTCGGGGATGTCCACTCGAGTGTGCCGTCCGGTAGGTGCACGTAGCTCCATCGCGTCTCCGACTTCAGCGCGTGGTCGGCCGGACACAGGTGCGCGAGATTGTCGTGCGCGGTCAGCCCCTCGAACTGCCAGTCCAGGGTATGGTCGAGGTCGCAGTGCGCTGCCGCCCGCCGGCAACCCGGCCACCGGCAGGTCGCATCTCGCACCCTCAAATACCGTTTCAGGTCTTTCGGCACCTTGTACCGGGTGCGGCCCACCGACAGCACCGCCCCGGTCTCGGGATGGGTCAGGATGCGGATGAAACTCGGGGCCCGCGCCGCGATCTCCCTGGCCGTATCCGGGTCGATCGGCCCGTACCCCTCGAGCTCGCCGGGCTCCTCGGAGTGGCCGAGGAGCGTCATCACCGGGACGGTGACATGCACGGTGCCGCGGATTCCCCTGCCGACGCCCGACGCGGTGACCCCGTCGAGGATGAGGTCCGCGAACGTGTCCGCGCGCAGCTGAGTCAACGTGCGTTTCTCGCCCGGGCCCTGCGAACTCAACGCAGTCACCGTGAGCCGGTCGTACCCGGCCTTCACCTTCTCCGCGGAGTCGTACCAGTGCAGCGAGGCCATCCCATCGGGCTCCGGCTCGAAGAAGACTCTGCGGTCGGCCACGGACTTCTGATGCCGGGCCCTGATCGATTCCGGGTGCAGCCGTTCCCGCAGCACCCGGGCCCGGTGTTTGAGGTTCGAGACGGTCAGGTGGGGTGCCGACTTCAGCAGGGCCTGCTCGAACCCGGCCAGCGCCTCGGCTGGGAGGGACCAGGCCTGATTGATCAGCGCCTGCGCGTGCCGGTAGGTGATCGCCCCGTTCTGCAGGGCTGCCCGGGTGCCCGGCAGTTCGTTCATGAGGGTGTGGCTCTCGGCGATCAGGGTCTCCGCCGACCGCACCGGCAACCGCAGCGTGCAGGCCAGCTCGGTCACGAACTCCCGCTCGGCGATCATCGCGGCGTCCCACCCGGCGCGGGGCACCCGCGCGGCCAGCGAGAGTGCCGCCGGGTCCCGGGCGGCGTCCCGCACCACCGCCTCGGCGAACCGCCGTGCCTGATCGACCTGCTCGGCGAGGCGAGCGTCCACCCGGGCGGCCTCCGCCTGCGTCTCCCGGATCGCGTCGAAATGACGACCCAGGGTCTCCATCTGCTCCACAACTGAGGGCTTCATGAGACACACGATACGGGCACCCACCGACATTCAACGGCCCAAACGGGCACCCACCAGTGCCCTGTGGAGAACCTGATCAAACGCTATTTGTGGAGGGGCCGCGCGCCTCCGGAACCGGTCTAAGCGACGCTGGGCTTGGGGACCCTCAAAGCGTCCGCGCCGCGGGAATTCGAAGTAAGGCAGGATGGATTGATGAAGATCTACAACCCTCCACGCACGAACCTGCAAGCATCCAATGTCATTCTCGGCTTGATGAGGATCTCGGAACTGGGGGATGAGGAGATCCGCACTCTCGTCGGCACCGCTCGGGATGCCGGCATCAACTTCTTCGACCACGCCGATATTTACGGTGGGGCCCACGGGTGTGAAAAGCGGTTCGGTGACGCGGTCACGTTCACGGACGCAGAGCGTGAGTCGGTCATCATCCAGTCCAAGGTCGGCATCCGGCAGGGCTTCTTCGATTTCTCCAGGGAACACATCCTCCGCTCGGTCGACGAGTCCCTCGCGGCGCTGAACCTCGACTACCTGGACATCCTGCTGCTGCACCGTCCGGACACCCTGGTCGAGCCCGAGGAGGTCGCTTCGGCGTTCGACGCCCTGCACGCCGCGGGGAAGGTGCGCAACTTCGGCGTCTCCAACCAGACGCCTGGGGTGATCGAACTTCTGAAGCGATCAGTCAACCAGCCGCTCGCCTTCAACCAGGTGCAGCTGAGCATCACCCACGCGCCGTTGATCTCCCAGGGAGTCGCCGCCAACATGGCAGGGCTGGAACAGTCCGTTGTTCGGGACAACGGGCTCCTCGAGTACAGCAGACTGAACGACATCACCCTGCAGGCCTGGTCGCCGTTCCAGAGCGGCAGCTTCGACGGTGTGTTCGTGGGCGACCGGGAGCATTACGGCCCGCTCAATGACGCGCTCGAGGAAATCGCCGCCGCCCACGGCGTCACGCCCACGGGGATCGCTGTCGCCTGGATCACCAGGCACCCGGCCAACATTCAGGTGGTCCTGGGCACGACCAAGCCCGCGCGAGTGGTGGAGTCCGCCGCCGGGTCCGATATCCCGCTCAGCCGTGAGGAGTGGTACCGCCTCTTCACGGCCGCGGGACACGCCCTCCCGTAAGGCCCGATCTCCAGGCCCGGGAACGAAGCAGGGTGAAGGACCCATCTCTCACGGGGAGCGTGCTCCCGGAGGATGACACCCTCTGACCTGGATCGCTGGAGGTGGCGAGTTCCCATTCCTGGTTGGGAGAGGAGGGAATGGTGAACTCCACCTCCTTCGGGCCGGCGTTAAGCAGGGACGCAAACGCGTCCGCGCCGACGTGCTCCAGAATGAAGGCCATCGCCTGGGCGTCCACGTCATCCCAGTCCGCGTCACTGAACTTTTCGGCATCCGCTTGCAAGACCCGCACTGTGTCGCCCGTGCCGGCATCGGGGGACTGCCGGAACCAGTTGGGGCGCAGGGCCGGATTTTCTTGGCGCAGCGTGAGGAGGTCACGCGTGAAGGCAAGCATCTCGTGGTCGACCGCATCCCAGTCGAACCAGGAGATTTCGTTGTCCTGGCAGCAGTCGTTGTTGTCGTCGCCCTGGCTGCGGCCTGGTTCGTCGCCGCCGAGGATCATGGGCAGGCCCGCCGAGAACAGCATTGTGGCCATCAGGTTACGGTGCATCAGGTCGTGGCGGTCGTTGACGTCGGCGTCGCCGTCCTGCCGAGTGAGCGTCGTGGCCAGGAGAGAGGGGGTCATCGGTTCCTTTCCAGGGACAGCACGAGGTGCAAACGAGGTGAAACCCGGCGGCCGGTCAGACCCAACTGCGTGAGCGGGTCGACCGTGCCGCCGGGAGCCGGCGCTAATGGCCCGGGGTCTGCCCCGCGTGCTTTGCTTCGTCGCGCACCTCGCTGACGGCGTCGGTGGTCTCGGATTTGACGGTGGCTGCCGCATCCGTGGCCGTGTCCTTCACGGCATCCGCGGCATCGGTGAGCGGCTGCTTGAGGTGCTCGCCGACCTGCTTTGCGGCGTCGGTCACTTCCTGCACCAGCGGCTCAGCGGCTTCGGTGACCTTGCCGGCGATTCGCTTCTCCGTGGTGCTCGCGGGGACCATCGACGACGCCAGCCAGCCGACCCCGAAGGCGATCAGGCCGATGGCCAGGGGGTTGCCCTTCGCTTTCTGTGCGGCGTGGTGTGCTGCGTCGGAGGCGTCGTCGGCGAGGCCGCTCAGCGAATCGCCCGCGTCGGAGGCGGAACCCATCAACTTGTCTTTCACAGAGCCCACGGCTCCTTTCACTTTGTCGGTCTGGCGTTGCATGATTTTGCCCGGCGTGACCTTGTCGGCCAGGGCGTCGACGTCGCTGCCGAGTTCGCGGCGCGTGATTTCGATCTCGGCGCGGAGGACGTCCGGGTCGGTGCTGGTGCTGGTGCTGGGAGAAATGTCGGTGCTCATCGGTTTTCCTCATTTCGTTTGAGTGCGTCTGGAATGTGCTTCAAAGAATCGACGGTGCGTGGCGCGCCCTGAACGGTATTGAGTTCTTTGCGGCCCAGGACATATAGCACGGCGGCCACGATTCCCCAGACCAGGGCGACGATGAACGCCGCCCAGGCGATGTCCATGACCTGGCCGAGTCCCCACCAGGCCGCGAGCGAGAGGAAGAGAACGGTGAGATGGCCGGCATAGCCCGCGCCCCCGAGCAGGCCGGCTCCCTTGCCCGCGCGGGTGGCGGACTGGCGCACTTCCGCCTTCGCGAGCGCGACCTCCTGGCGCATGAGTGTGGACACGTCACGGGTGACCTCGGTGAGCAGGTCACCCAGGGAGGTTTCGGCGGCCTTGACCTCGGACGGGGTGTGCAGGTCGGTCATCGCGGCATCCCACCGAGGTCGGGGTTGGTGGAGTACTCGGAGTTGGATCCGTACGCGGGAGTGGCGGTGTAGTCGGGGTTGGTGACGGCGTATCCGGGGGTCGCGGCGGCGTAACCGGGCGTGACCTTGGACTCGCGGGTGGGCTCCTCGGCAGAGTCCTTGGACTCCTCGATCACCCCGCGCGTCAGCCGTCCGGCGAGGACACCCGCTACGGCGGCGATGGCAATAAAGGTTCCGGGCTTGCGCCGGGCGTAGTTCTTCACCTCGCCGAGGAGGGAGCCCGGGTCGCGCTGGTCCAGCCAGTCTGCGATCCCGGCGGCTCGCGTGGCGGCCTGCTGGGCGAGGTCGCTGGCCACTCCCTGGGTTTCGGATTTCCCGGCCATCGCGCCGAACTCGTCGCCGAGTGAACGGATGCCTGAGGCTACCCGCTTCTGCTGGGCTGCGGCCTGGTCGGCGAGTTCCGACTGGGTTTCGCGGTAGAGGTCCTTGGCCTGCTTCTTGGTCTCAGAGCCGACCTTATGAATCTCTTCCTTGGTGACGCCGGCGACGTGCTGACCGGCGGCGACCGATGTGTCCTTGACATCGGCGGCCCGGTCTCCGACGGTGGGGCTCTGGTCCGCTGTGACGGGGGCGACGTTGCTGTCGAGGCGGCTGGACTCTACGGTGTCCGTGTTGAAGGTGCTCTCTCTGGCCGTGTTGAAGTCAAATCCGGCGGCACCGGGGGCAAATGTTGGATCGGCGTTGGACATGGCTCTCCTTCGAAATGTGGACGGGCCCGTCGACGATGACCGACGGCATTCCCGGGTGGCATTCATCATGATTCGGCGCCGGGAGGCAGCGCAAGCAAGCTGAGAAAACTCGCGAATCTTGCCAGAATGCGTGACGAAATGGGAGAAATCCCGTCATTAAAGATTGTCTTCCAGCGCCGTCGGAAAGCGCCCGCAAGAGGCCCAGCGCTAGCTCCGCGTCGGGAGGCTGCGGCCCAGCAATCGGCTAGCGGCTGACCAGGCGAGTGTGGGGCAGGTCCCCGAACGCAACGTTCTGTTCGATGTCGAGGGTTAACGCGTCAGTCCCGAAGTCGAGTGTGTACGTGCGCGAGAACGGTGTGCCCACGTTGTGCGCCCGCACGACCAGGGTTTTGGGGGAGACCCACGCGCCGCTGGCCAGCACCCGGGCATCACCGGATGCCACCCACTCGCCGTGACCGAATGCTATCGGTCGCGCCGTGCCGCCACGGATGATCGTGAGCAGACCCGGCTCGAGAGTGGCCGCGGTCACTTCCGCATCATCGAAGTTGAAGCGGATGCCCGCCACCCGGGCAGCCGTCGGTGACGTGCGCTCCCCGATGACGGTCGGCAGGGTGAGGGACGCCAGCGTTCCGGCGAGACCGGTCTTCAGTTCGGGGATCGGGTGGTCGGTGAAGGCGGGCAGCAGGTGTTCCCAGACGAGATCGAGGGCGCGTTGCGCGGTCGGGAGCGCCGAGGTCAGCGTGATCACGGCATCCGTTTCTGGAAGCACGAGGCAGAACTGGCCGAAGGCCCCGTCGGCGCGGTAGCCCGTCGGCCGGTTCCGCCAGAACTGGTAGCCGTAGCCCTCCCGTCCGTCGACATCGTGCTCGGTGCCCGACGTGTCCACCTGCGTGGAGGTGGCCTCGTCGATCCACTCCGCCGCGACGAGTCGCGTGCCGTTCCACTCGCCTCGCTGCAGAAGCAGCTGGCCGAAGGTCGCGAGCTGCTCGGTCGTGATGGAGAGCCCCCAACCGCCGGCGTCGATTCCGCGCGGGCAGGTCTGCCAGGTGGCGCTGACGATGCCGAGCGGGTCGAACAACCGAGGGGTGAGGTAGTCGAACAGGCGCTCACCGGTGAGTCGCTGGAGGATCGCCGAGAGCAGGTAGCTCGCCCCGCTGTTGTAGACGTAGTGGCTGCCCGGCGCGAACTCGAGGGGCTGGGTGAGGATGGTGCGGGCCCAGTTGTCGCCGTGAGAGTCGTCGGCGAGCGACACAGTGTCGGTCGGATGCCCCGTGGTCATGGTGAGCAGGTGGCGCACGCTCAGCGCGGCCAGGTGCGGGTCGATCTGCGCGGGCAGGTCATCGGGGAGCAGGTCGACGACGAGGTCGTCGAGCGTCAGCCGGCCCTCGCCGATGGCGAGCCCGATGGCGGTCGAGGTGAAGCTCTTGCTCACCGAGAACATAAGGTGCGGATGCTGCGCCGCGTAGGGATGCCACCAGCCCTCGGCCACGACGCGGCCGTGTCGAACGACCATGAGGCTGTGCAGGCTCTCGAGCTGCTCCGCCGCGGCGACGAAATCGAGAATGGCCTGGGAAGACATTCCCTCGGCTTCAGGGGTGCTGCGGGGGAGCGGGGTCATGGTTCAATTCTGCCGGGTCCAGGTGATGTGAGCGAGCACCCTGCCGGGCCTGCGCGCCGGTGCGTCCGTGCCTCACACGCTACCGCCGTCAGGGGTACTGGGTCACCCTTCAACCCTTGTGGAGGTGAACCGAAGTCGGTAGTGTCCGTTCACGCCGTTGAGCGACCAGGCGGTGACTTGCGCGTAAGGAGGACGATGGTGTCCGAACGTACGGAACGACTCTCGCACGCGTCCCACGGCGTGCGATGAAAACCGTTGTGTTGTCTGTCGCCGGCATCCTCTCGGGTGCTCTCTTCTACGCGCTACTTGGTTTCTCGGAAGGAGGGTGGGCGGGACTGTTCTCCGGAGCCGCGCTGCTCAGTGTGCTGCCGCGAATGGCCCTTACGATCCTCGTATTTGGTGTCCTACTTCTGGGCGGTCTGATGCTTCCGCGTGCCTTCGCCGTTGGAGTGACGATCGGAATGATGGCATGTTTTCTCGTGGGGCTCGGGCTTCTTTTCGGCAACCCGGAGACGTACACCCTCGGAGACCCATACCAGCTGTACCTGCTTAGCCGCGGTCCGCGGAACCCATTCATTTGGTTTGCATTCCTCACCGCGGGATTCGCGTTAGTAGCTCATATAAGCAACGAACGCCCCGCCAGCGTTTGAAGCTCTTGGGAATCAATCACCACTTCAGCCGGCGGTGACACGAGCCGGGCGACAACCCAATTCCCTCTTCCATGTTGTCCTCGTGCCGGTGAGTAGAGATTTGCGCTTCTGGGCGGAACTTCTCAGCGGCTGGGTCACGGCTATCACCGTTCACGCAGATCGACATGCTGATACCGATCATCCTGCGCTGAGGCGCGGTCACTGTCGACGAGGCTGACGATATCGCGCAGCAACGCAGCGACAAGGAATGCGACCAAGGAACGACGGTGTGAGCCGCAGGCCATCCGTCGTCGTCGTCCTGCATCGTCAGTCGGGCAGATCCTCCTCGGCGTCGACGACCTTCACGGCCATGATGAGCAGCCACAGCGCCAGTCCGACCTCGGCGATGAACCCCACGGCGAACGACGGGTAGCTGATCGCGGGGTAGTCCGGCAGCAGCAGTGCCTGAAGGAACCAGATGATGACACCGACCCCATCGACGATCAGAATGACCCCGAGGAATTTCGGAAGGAACCCCGACTTGAACACGAGATAGCCAAGCGGGAACAGCCATGTGCCGAAGAACAGCTGGGCCGTAGCGAAGGCCGTCTTGTAGACGTCGATCGACAAATACGCCGACGCCTCCAGTTGCGCAGCTGAGTAGGCCTGAAGGTGACCGGCCCCATCCTGCTGCAGGAGAGCGGAAATGAGTGGAATCATGCTGGCGCATTGGATGCCGACGCCCACCGCGTTGAGCAGGAGGAAGAGCAGCGCCAGATGCCCGTTGACAGGTCGGAGCAGAACGTACAAGCCCCAGGCGGCCGCGAGGAAGAAGACGGCCGACAAATACGCGATGACAAGGGCGAGCCGAAAGGACAAGGGGTTCGTGGCGATCGACTCGTTGACCTGCTCGGCCCCGCCCATGCCGATGTGGCCGACCAACCCGGCAAGCAGCGAGGCCAGCACGAACGCCAGGTAGAAGGCACCCGTGAGGCGGGCTACGGTGCGCGGCGCCATGTCATTGACTTTTCCCGCTGGCATCCCACTCATCTCCTGTTTCGACCGAGTCGCGTTGCTGATCGGCAGGGTAGCAGCCGTCCCTCTGCTGGGGAACCGGAAGAACTCGAGGTCACTCCCTCGCGGGCCCGTAGAGCCTGCCGTAGAGAAGGCCGATGACAACTCCGAGAGCCGCGATCCTGATCACGTTGAACAGCGCCGCGATCAGGAAGTACCGCCAGGCGTCAGGCGTCGGGGTGAGTAGCTTGGCGGGGACTTCGACGAGTGCGGTGACGGCGACCAGGGCGGTGAGGCTCAGCAGCAATGACTTGAGAACAGGACTCTGCGTGGGCAGCCGGTCGTAGAAGCGAACCAGGGAATAGCTGACACCGAATCCCAGAACCATGCCACCGAACATGGCTTCCAGCAGCATCGGCACGTAGGCAATCGAAAGCGCGGCCCTGTACTCCGCGGCGATGGGGGTCAGCGAGATCGCGAAGTTGGCGGCCCAGAATGCCAGGCCTCCAGCGACCGCCGGGATCGACGCCCTCCTCCAGGTTCGCACTGGTCGGGTCATCGCCTTCCTCTCGTTTCAAAACTCCGATGCGCTGCTCTGACCTGCCGAACTCGTTTTCACATTAGCCACGTTGACTGGTTTCGAGCACCTCCCCGGGATTGGGCGTGTGGACTGGGCCGCCCGCAGAGTTGTGGGCTTCCCTTCGGTGGCGCTAGATCGGCAGCGGAGAGCTGCCGCGATCGTGTCGGAGTCGCGCTGATATGGTTGGGTCGCTCAGCAACGAAGGAGATCGCATTGAACCGAACCCAGGCAAAAGTCCTGTTCACAGCTGCAGCAGCTCTTGCGCTCCTCGGAGGCAGCCTTGCCGGGTGCGCTGCAGTTCCTGACTCAGAGGCCGCCAGCTCTTCACAGTCGCCAAAGGTCTCGGAAGCTCCTGCTCCGGAGATGCCTGCCGACCTCACCGGCGAGTGGATGTCGACCAATTCAGGGTCCGAGGACAGCTATCAGTCCGCCACGATTGATTCGGGCTCGATCAAAATCAACTGGGTCAGCGACGGTGGCAATACAAAGGCCCTCTATTGGGCTGGCAGTTACGAGGCTCCGACCGAGTCAGGTGTTTACTCCTGGGACTCGCAGAATGACACAGAGAAGACTTCGGGCGCGATGCTCGCCTCAAGCGACCCGATCAAAACGTTCTCGTATAACGACAAGGTCATCAGCTACGACGTCTCAGCGATGGGCGTAACCAAGACAGTCACACTCGAACGCAAATAATTCGGGCTGTGCCACGGACGAGCTGCACGAGCCGCGCTCGGCGGGGAGCGCAAGCAGAAATGAGGAACGCCGCCCACACGACGGTGTGAACGGCGTTCAATCGTGCTCGGTTCTTACTGGGCGGCGTAGAAGAAGTCCTCGCCGAAGATCGGCTTCACCGTCCATGTGCCTATCGCCACATCGGCGGACGGGACCTCGATGACGACGTTGCCGGTGGCCGTGGCTCCCGGGTACAGGTCGTTGGTCGCGCTCAGCTCGTTCGGGCCCATAGCAATGTGGTCGAACACCTGGTGGGTCGTGCCCGCGGCGCTGACGAAGCTGAATGTGAGGTCGAAGGCCGGGTTGCCGGTCTCCGTGCCGACGTATTTGACGGTGACCGGGACCATCGCCCACTGGCTACCGGCGGCAGGCGCGTCGTTAAACTGGTTCTCCGCTGCCATCGCCGCGTTCGCGTCGAGGGTCGACGCGTTCAACGTCACCTCCCATGCGGGGACGCCCGCGTTCTTGACGACAACCGTTGTGCCAAGGGGTGCCGGGTTCTCCCGGGTGCCGACCGCCGCGCTGTCGGCAGCGGGCGCGTCCGCAGCGGGCGCGTCCGCGGCGGGCGCCTCGGCGACCGGTTTGGTGCTGACGGAGTCCGCGACCGCGGCCGCGAACCCGGCGATGTACACGACGGCCATGATGACAGAAAGGATGATGGCGACGACGGAAATGACGAGCCCGGCGATCGCGGTGGTCCGCGCGCGCTTCTGAAGCACAGCGACGAGGCCGAGGACAGCGCCGACGAGCGCGAGGAGGCCCGAGCCGTAGTTGATGAAGGGGATGAAGGCGCCGATGACGGCCCGCGTCGACGAACTCCTCGAGCTCGTCTCCCTCGACCCCGCGCTCTACCGCGACCGGTACCCCAAGGAGCTCTCCGGTGGCCAGCAGCAACGCGTCGGCGTGGCGCGCGCCCTCGCGGCAGACCCGCCCGTGCTCCTCATGGACGAGCCCTTCGGCGCCGTCGACCCGATCACCCGCCTTCGCCTGCAGGACGAGCTGATCAACATCCAGGAAGAACTGCAGAAGACCATCGTCTGCGTCACCCACGACTTTGACGAGGCCGTCAAGCTCGGCGACTGGATCGCCACCTTCAACGAGGGCGCCCAGCTGGAGCAGTACGACACCCCGGAACGCATCCTCGGTGACCCGGCCAGCGAGTTCGTCGAAAACTTCATCGGGTCTGGCGCCGGCCTCAAACAGCTCACCCTGACCCGGGTGGCGGAGGTCGGCCTCAGCGACGCCGTCGTGGGAACTCCCGGCGAACGGGCAGCGGATGTCCTGACCCGCGTCGTCGAGGCCGGCCAGGGGCACGCGGTCATCGTCGATGAGCGTCGCCGTCCCGTCCAAAGGCTCTCCCGGCGCAAGCTCGGCCGCCTCGAGGTCATCGGCAACGTTCCCGACCCGAAACTCCCGGTCGTCGGCTACCGTGCCACGCTCAATGACGCGCTCGACACGATGCTCGTCTCCAGCGCCGGGGCCGCGCTCGTCACCGGCCGCCGCGAGATGTTCAAGGGCGTTATCGACGTGCAGACCGTGATGGACGCCATCACCCGGTCACAGACCGCTGCGGTGCTCGAGTCAGATCAGGCGCCCATCGGCCTGAACACGGGACTGTTCCAGGCGCAGGCGGCTGCCGCGGAGGCCGACCTGAGCGAGACCGACAGCAGCGATTCCGAAAGCAGCGGCGCTGACGCGCGGGCCGCTCAGTGAGTACCACAACCCTGAAGACGGATGCCGACAGTGTCGGCGACGACTTCGCCGTCACGCCCGACGACGCGTCCGCGCAGGCTGCACCGGTCAGCCGTGCCCGCGCCGTGTGGCATTCCTGGCGGGGACTGGTCTACCAGCTGGCCGGCATCCTGCTCGCGTTCCTCACGCTCCTGATCTGGCTGCTGACGGCCAACCTCTCGCCGATCGAGCTCACCACCCTCGCCCCGGCCGCGCTCTGGGTCTACACCGTGGGGCACATCCAGCTCACCCTGCTCGCCGCGGTGATCGTGTTGGTCATCGCGATTCCTCTGGGGATCGCCCTGACCCGCAGGCCCCTGCGGTTTCTGACCGCTCCGGTGCTCGCGATCGCCAACGTCGGGCAGGCCGCCCCCGCGATCGGAGTCGTCGTGCTGCTCGCGTTCTGGGTCGGTTTCGGCTTCTGGGCCGCGACGTTGAGCCTCGTGCTCTACGCGGTGCTCCCCGTGCTGCGCAACACCATGGTCGGGCTGCAGCAGGTCGATGCCCGCCTGGTCGAGGCCGGACGTGGCATGGGCATGAGCTCCGCAGCCGTGCTGTTTCGCGTGGAACTCCCGCTCGCCGTTCCGGTCATGCTGTCGGGAGTGCGCACCGCCCTCGTTCTGTTGGTGGGCACCGCAGCCCCGGCCACGTTCGTCAACGGCGGTGGGCTCGGCATCCTCATCATCACGGGCGTCAATCTCAGCCTCACCCCCGTGCTCGTCACCGGAGCCCTGCTCGTGGCTCTCCTCGCCCTGCTCATCGACTGGGTCGGCCGCGTTGTCGAACACGTTGCCCGCCCGAAGGGGACTCTAGATGTACCGTTCCTCTCCTCGCGCCCGCCGCATGCCCCTCGGCCGCTGGGGTCTGGCAGCCGGTGTGCTCGCCCTGTCCGCCGTCGCCCTGACCGGCTGCGGCCTGAAACCGTCGACCTCGTACGTGCCCGCGGTTGGTCCCGGATCGATCACCCCGCTCGACGGTGCCGAGGGCGTCGAACTCACGGTCACGTCCAAGAGCTTCACGGAGCAGCTGCTGCTCGGCAAGATTGCGGTGCTCGCCGGGACCGCGGCGGGATTCGACGTCACCGACCTGAGCAATCTGCCCGGCAGCCAGCCGACCCGCGAACTAATCCTCTCCGGTCAGGCCGACGTGCTCTGGGAATACACCGGGACCGCGTGGCTGACCTACCTCGGTCAGGCCGAGGCGATCGCCGATCAGGGCGAAATGTGGCAGGCCGTGCACGACCGGGACATCGAGAACGGCCTCACCTGGGGCACGCCGGCACCCATGAACAACACTTTCGCCCTGGCTGTGCGCAGTGAGGCGGTCGCCGAGCTGGGCGGTATCACGACCATGTCCCAACTGGCGGCGTTGCCGGTCGAAGACCGCACGTTCTGCGTCGAGTCCGAATTCAACTCCCGGCCGGACGGCATGAATCCCATTCTCAAGCGCTACGGACTGGAACGCGGGGCCGCCGACGGCGTGCCCGACGGCAACATCGGCATCTAAGACACCGGTGCGATCTACAGCGCGACCGACGACGACGACGGAGCCTGCAACTTCGGCGAGGTCTTCACGACGGACGGCCGCCTCGACGCACTCGACCTCGTCGTTCTGACCGACGACCTCGCGTTTTTCCCTGCATACAACGTGGCGCCGGTCTTCTTCACTGAGACGATCGAGGCCAACCCCGGCCTGGAGGAGATCTTCGCCGAGATTTCACCCCGGCTCACCGACGAGGTGCTGCGCGGCCTGAACCGACAGATCGACGTCGACGGCGCGGAACCCGCCGATGTGGCCTACGCCTGGATGGTCGAGGAGGGTTTCTTCACCGACCCGACCGAGTAGGCTCGAGTGTTCCGGAACCGGAGCGTGACAGCACGCAGAACATCGTCGAAAGGCTCAAGCATGAGCGAGCAACCGAGCTTCCGAGTCCGACGTCTGGGGAAGCAGCATCGGGCAGCGTTTGTCGCGTTGCTCGTTGAGCACCCGCAGGCCGACATCGATGACGCACCCGAGATCTACTTCGACGACACTGTCGAGCTTCAGGGTGTGTCCGAGGCATTCGCCCTGGTCGCCGAAACCGATGACGGCCGGCTTCTCGGCGCCATCGTCACCGAACCCGACAGCTATGTTGACGAAGACCAGCTCGACGAAGACTCCACCGACGAGGACATTGACGATGCGATAGTGCTCGACCACGGCACCGCCGTCGTCGAGCTGCTGATCACCGGTGGATCCGCGGAGGTGTGCCGGGAGCTTCTCAACACTCTCGCGCCGGCCCTCACCACCCGTGGTTTCGCTCAGGTGCATGCCAGCGTCCCGCCGGACCTCGCCGACGTGTTCCGAGGTCAAGGCTGGGTTGTCCTGCCAGAGAACACGGGCATCGCGTGGATGGGCATGGACGACTCGGACGATCAGGTGCGCGACTATGAAGCGATCCCGCGCAGCTCGCTGTCCGCGTTCCTCATGATCGACCCCAACGTGTACATGTCCTGGTCGTACGAAGCACCCGAGGACCCCGAAGATGACGACCTGCGGCAGGAAAGCATCGCCACGGGCATGGAGGAGTTCGCAGCCCGGGTCGCGGCAGAAGCACCCTCAGACGGCCCCTCCGGGAGCTGAGCTCCGGCGGGACAGCTGGAACACCCCGAAGACAGCAACCGCTCCCGCGAGAACGAAGACGACGCCGGCCCACCAGGGGGCGGCGGTGGCTTCACCGAGAACGACGATGCCGATGGTGACTCCGACCATCGGGTCGATCACGGTCAGGCCGGCGACGACCAGCTCCGGCGGTCCGCTCGAGTAGGCGGTCTGCACGAGGTACGTGCCGGCCAACGCCGTGACAATGATCCCGACGAGGGCGACGATCGTGAGTCCGTCTCCCGGCTCGAGTTGGAACCCGTGCAAGACGATGGTTTGGACGCGGGCGATGACGACCTTGGCCAGGGTCGCGACGAAACCGAAGAGAACGCCGCCGGCGAGGATGTAGAACACCGTCGGCGACCGCTTCCGGAGGAAGACGAAGCCAACGGCAAGGATCGCGAGCACGAAGGCCAGGATGATCAGCACGATGACCAGCTGCTCTGTCTGGATGGGCACGGATGTTGTCGTCACGGCGGCCACCCCGACGAACACCGCGATCCCGCCGACGCACAACAAGATCGCTCGGATCGCCCTCCGGGTGAGTCGGGTCCGGGTCAACCGGGCGTTGAGGACGGCGGTGATGACGAGTGCCAGGGCGCCCAGCGGCTGCACGACAGTCAGCGGGGCAAGAAACAGACTGATGAGCTGCAGGACAATCGCGATGCCCAGCATCAGGGTTCCGAGCAACCAGGAGGGGCGGCGGGCCAGGGCCAGCAGCTGCCCGATGCCGAGGCCGGTCTTCGCACTGTAGTGGCTGGCAGCGTCGACTTTGTTCACGCCGCGGTGCTGGAACTCTGCACCGAACGCCAGGAACACGGAGCCGACGAGCGCAACGGGGATGCCAAGCGCCTGAAGCGGCGACAACGTGACGAATCCGCTTTCCATGCTCCTAAACCTACTCGCCGGGCGTCATCACCGACCTCGTTCCTTCGGTCGGTGATGAGTCCCAGGCCCTCAGCGGATGACCGCGAGCAGCACTCCGACGCCCACGAAGAGCACGCCGAAGGTGCGGTTCAGCACGCGCTGACCGTGAGCGTCGCGGGTGAATCGCTGGAACGAACGCGCTGTGCCGGCGAAGAAGAACCACATCACCAGAACGTCGATCGCGACGACGGTGGCGGCGACGATCAGATACTGGGTCGGCATCGGCCGGTCGACCCGGATGAACTGGGGCAGGAACGCCAGGAAGAACACAATCGCCTTGGGGTTCAGAATGTTCACCCACAGTCCGCGCTGGAACATCGACCAGCGGGGCTCGTCGCGGAGGGCACTGGCACGCCCGGCATCGAGTTCCGGTTTGGCCAGGAACTGACGGATGCCGAGGTAGACGAGGTAGGCGGCCCCGGCGTAGCGAATGACGTTGAAGGCGACCGGGGAACTGGCCACGAGCAGGCCGACACCGAGTGCCACGATCACGATGTGGATGAGCAGCGCGGCCTGCTGGCCGAGGATTCCCCAGATCGAGCGGCGGAAGCCGGCGTTCAGGGCGTTGCTCATGGTGTTTATCGCCCCCGCGCCCGGCGTGAAACTGATCAGGGTGCCCGCGCCGACAAGGGCCAACCACAGAGAGAACTGCATCGGACCATCCTAGTTTCGTTCCGTTTGCTCCTCAGCCCTGCCGTTGATCGCGCTGTCGGCTCACCATCTCGGTGATCCAGATGGGTGCGAACGGAGAAGTGCAGTTCGGGGGAGTCGGGTAGTCCTTCAGCACCTCCAGGCGCTGGCCGATATCGATGGCACGAGCTCGATACCCGGCATGCTCGATTCCTATCTGGGCCAGGCAATGGTTCATCGCCCACTGCAGGCGACCCGGGGCATCCTTCATCTCCGTCTCGATGTGGTCGAGCAGCCCCGCAAGGTCGAGGCCCTCGGGCTTCTTCGCCACCCGATCGGTGGTCAGGGCCCAGCCGGCACTCGCGACCGTCGGGTCCGGATCGGCGAATCAGGTCACGCGCAGTTCCTCGGCGTGCGGGTTCTTCTTCACCACATAGTTCACGAGCCAGTCCTGCACCTTGGGAGTGCTCGACTGCCGCGACATTACGGTCAACTCATCCCGCCCGAACGCCGCCGGACGGCAAATCAGGATCGCCAACAGTCGGGCTGCCGTGTCCGAGGTCTCCCACAGTTGGCAGGCAAGCTCCTGTTGGGTCCTCAGTCGTTTGGCTAGCGCGCGCAGCTTGCTGCGGTTCACCCCGTGGTCGTCGCCGTGCCTGGCGCTCACCTCGCGAGACCGCGGGTCCTCCAACGCTGCCAGCTCGGCCAGTACCTCGGCCACCGTCGTCCCGGCTGTCGTCGTCTGGGCCAACTCAGTCTCCCGTCCATCGCATGTGTGATTCAGCCTATGACGCGGATGCGGCCTGCGGCAGGCTGGTCAAAAAATGACCCCCCCCAGTGTGTCGGGTGAATGAGGGCACAGGAGCTTCCCAGACGATCGAATGAATATGGGAACATTGTTTCGTCATCTGTCTGGGCGATATATCGTTAGGTATCGTCGAGCCGGATGGCGTCGGCGCTGAGGAGGACATCATGAGCGGTTCATTTATGGGCGACGGGTTCAAGGGGCGCCGCGGCGGCAGCGGCGAGGGCTGGCCGACCGGCGTGTGGGAAGCGATGGAGCAACTTCGCGGACAGTTCGACCGCAAGGTCGGGCCCAGGATGGGGCGCGGCGACGTGCGTGCGGCGGTGCTGGCGCTGCTCGCCGAGCAGCCGATGCACGGCTACCAGATCATCCACGAGATCGATGAACGCAGCAACGGGGCCTGGAAGCCGAGCCCCGGCTCGGTGTATCCCACGCTTCAGCTGCTGGCCGACGAGGGGCTCATCGGCGCGGAGGAGTCCAACGGTCGCAAGACGTACTCGCTCACGGACGAGGGGCGAGGGGTAGCGGATGCCGCGGCCGATCAGCCGGCGCCCTGGGAAACCCAGGGTGCTCGGGATAGCGGTCGGGCGGGCGCACTGCCCAAGGCCGGCATCGACCTCGCTCAGGCCGCCGCCCAGGTCGGGCGCTCCGGCAACCCGGAGCACGTGAAGCAGGCCGTCGCCGTTCTGGAAGAAGCGCGTCGTAAGCTCTACCTGATCCTCGCCCAGGACTGACCGAGTGCCCACAGCACGTCGGCATCAAGGAGATTAGATGACCGACGTCGGGAACATGCGCGCCCGCACCCGCCGGATCCTGATTTTCGCCGCCCGCTATCTGGTGCAGACCTGGTGGTACGAATTGTTCCTCCCACGGGTCGGACTCGCGCGGGTAGCCGCCCGCAACAGGTCGGCCCGCCTTCAGCGCATTGCGCAGCGCTTCCACGTGCTCGCCGTCGACCTGGGCGGCCTCATGATCAAGGTCGGCCAGTTCATGTCGTCCCGCCTCGACGTGCTCCCGCCGGAGATCACCAAAGAGCTGGAGGGCCTGCAGGACGAGGTTCCGCCGGTGCCGTTCCCGGCGATCCGGGCCCTCGCCGAAGCCGAGCTGGGTGTGACGCTCGAGCGGGCGTTCTCCTTCATCGATCCGACCCCGCTGGCCGCGGCATCTCTCGGCCAGGTGCACCGCGCCCGGCTGTCGCAATTGGATGCGGCCGACACAGGCCTGCTCGACGTCGTCGTCAAGATTCAGCGGCCCGGCATCGGCACGATCGTCGATGTCGACCTCAGTGCTCTCCGCCGGGTCGCCCGCTGGCTCAGCCACATCCGTCTCGTCTCCGACCGCGTCGACATGCCGGCCCTGGTCGAGGAGTTCGCGTTCACGAGCCTCGAGGAGATCGACTATCTGCACGAGGCCGCGAGCGCCGAGCGGTTTGCTCAGGACTTCGCGGAGGATGCCCGGGTCAGCGTTCCCGACCTGGTGTGGGAGCGCACCACCCGGCGCGTGCTGACCCTGCAGGATGTGACCGCCATCAAAATCAACGATGTCGACGGGTTGAGGGCGGCCGGCATCGACCCGTCCGAAGTCGCCACCGACTTCGCGGCCGTCATGTTTGACCAGCTCTTCGTGCACGGCTACTTCCACGCCGACCCGCACCCCGGCAACATCTTCGTCACGCCGCTGGTCGGCGCAGGTGTCGGGGGAGCGGGGGCAGCGGACGGCCGCCGGGCGTGGAAGTTCACCTTCATCGACTTCGGGATGATGGGGGATGTGCCCGATGCCCTGCGTCAGGGTCTGCGCAAGCTGCTGATCGCCGCCGCGTCACGCGACGGCAAGGGGATGGTGGACGGCATCCGTGGGGTGGGTGTACTCCTGCCCTCCGCCGACACCGCCGAACTCGAACGGGCGATGACGAAGCTGTTCGCCCGGTTCGGCGGGATGGGTTTCGCCGAGCTGCAGGACGTCGACCCGCGCGAGTTTCGCGCCTTCGCCCTCGAGTTCGGTGATGTGGTGCGCTCGCTGCCGTTTCAGCTTCCGGAGAACTTTCTCCTCATCGTGCGGGCGATGTCGCTGACCTCGGGAATGTGCAGTTCGCTCGACCCCGCCTTCAATATCTGGAACTCGGTCGAGCCGTATTCAGCCCAGCTGATCCGGGCCGAGGGCGGAAACCTGGTGCAGGGGGTCGCGAAGCAGGCGATGTCGGTTGCGGGCACCATTGCTCGGTTGCCCCAGCGGCTCGACACCCTCGCGACGCGGTTCGAGGAGGGCACCGTCTCGGTGCAGACCCCTCGGATCGAGCGTCGCCTGGGCAGTCTCGAGCGAACCGGACGGCAGATCATCTCGGCTGTCCTCTTCGCCGCCCTGCTGATCGGCGGCGTCCTGCTCCGTGCCGACGATGTCGTGTTCGGAACGGTGCTGATGGCCGTTTCCTTGCTCCCGCTGCTGCACGCCCTCTTCGCAGGGATGCTGGCGCGGCGCGGCCCTCTGCCCTAGGAATCTTCGCCCGCCACGGATGCCACGCTGCGCTACGATCCAGGCACAGTGGCCGGGTCCCGCCCGGGCCGCGCGGGCATGGAGCACGCGATGTCTCGTCACTATCGGAATATCAGCGTTGTTCAGGCGTCGCAGGGAGCGACCGCGAAGACGGAGTTCCAGCAGAGGCTCGCGGCCTACGCATCCTGCGACTCGGTCCAGGAAATCCGCGTGTATGCCGGCAGGAGGGCGGGCTCAGGCACAGTGGTCGCCCAATTGCCCAACGTCGTCGATTCCCCGCAGTCCTTCTCCGTCTCGCAACTGAGCGACACCGAGCCTCGGGCCGACAAGGTTTGGGTCGGGGGCAGCAAGGGTGGCATCGACGTGATCTACACGCAGGACGTGTCCGGCGACAGCGCCCCGACCCTGGACGCC
The DNA here is from genome assembly GCF_004402595.1 of Cryobacterium shii. GTDB lineage: Bacteria > Actinomycetota > Actinomycetes > Actinomycetales > Microbacteriaceae > Cryobacterium > Cryobacterium shii. The sequence goes on from NZ_SOFY01000064.1 coordinate 68,378, forward strand.
GCGGCCGCCGCCGCCGAGGGCGCTGCGGTCGTCAACGCGGTCCTCGCGAAGATCCCGTAGCCCACGGGTGCTGCCAGGCGCTCCCGAGGACGTCAGTGAGCGGAAATCGACCGGATGGCCTACCGTCCCAACGTCGGCGGCTCCGGGGCGACGGTTTGGATCGTAAAGTGATCGAGATTCGGCAATGCCCGCTGAACCTGACGCTCGGCGTCGGCGGCCACCAGTTCTGCCACGGACAGTGAAGTGTCGGCGACGACGATTCGTGCCTCACCGCGAAGTCGGTGCCCGACCCATCTCAACCGGACGGTGGAAACGTCCAGGACCCCCGGGCTGTGGGCCAGCGCCGACCGCGCCCGGTCCACGAGCTCCGGTTCGATCCCGTCCATGAGGCGCCGACCGATGCTCCGCACCGTTCCCCACAGCAAAACGATGATCGCCGCGGAGATCAGGAGACCGACGAGCGGGTCGGCCAACGGGAATCCCAGCATGACGCCGACCGCGCCGGCGACCACTGCAAGCGAAGTGAAGCCGTCCATCCGTGCGTGAACGCCGTCAGCGACGAGGGCCGCCGATCCGATTTTCTGGCCGACCCGGATTCGATAGATAGCCACCAGCTCGTTGCCGGCGAAACCGATCAGGCCGGCGGCGATCACCCAGCCCAGGTTGTGCAGCGGCTGAGGGTTGAAGAACCGGTCAATCGACTGCCAGGCCGCCACGACGGCAGACAGGGCGACGACACCGACGATGAAGAGCCCGGCGAGGTCCTCGGCCCGCCCATAACCGTAGGTGTACCGGCGGGTCGCGATGCGCCGGCCGAGGATGAACGCGATCCACAGGGGAATCGCGGTCAGGGCGTCGGAGAAATTGTGGATGGTATCGGCGAGCAGGGCCACCGAGCCGCTGACGAGTACGACCGCGAACTGCAGGATGGTGGTTGCGAGGAGGATCAGCAGGCTGATTTTGACCGCACGGATGCCCTGGGTGCTGGCCTCCAACGCGTCATCGATCGAGTCGGCGGCATCGTGGCTGTGCGGCACGAACAGGCCATAGAAGAACCCCTTGACCCCGGTCGGGTGCGCGTGGGAATGGCCGTCGCCATGATCGTGATCGTGATCGCGTCCATGATCGTGCTCGTGCTCGTGATCGTGCGTGTGGGCGTGGCCGGGAAGACCGTCTGCGGGGGAGTGCACGTGTGGGGCGCTCATGCGCTGGCCTCATTCCGGGTGTGGTGATGGCGCGGAGTGCCGCCGAGGGAGTGCTCCGCCTGAAAGATCGCATCCGACACGAGTTGACTCGCATGCTCGTTTTCCAGGCGGTAGAACACCCGGGTCCCTTCATGGCGCGTGGTCACCATGCGAGCCAGACGCAGCTTGGCCAGGTGTTGGGAGACGGCCGCCGGTGACTTGTCGACTGCCTCCGCCAGCTGATTCACGGATAGCTCCCCGTCTCGCAGGGCAAGAATGATCCGCACCCTGCTCGCATCGGCCAGCATGCCGAACACTTCAACGGCCAGCTCGACGAACTGGCTGTCGGGTGTGCGGCCACACACGTGAGAATCTGCATCCATACGCAGATTATTGCACAGACGGTTTGCCGAACTCCTTGTGGCGGCGCGGCCTGGGGTCCCGGAGACGTTCAGACTTCCGGTTCTGCTGTCGGCTGTGACGAGAGATGACAGGCGGCTGAACAGCCGGCAAACTTCGGCGGGTTGAGTTGGGCCGGAGGTCGCGATCGGATACTGATGAAGGATGAGCACCATTCTTGACGCCGTTCTCGACCCTGCGGGCCGGGTCGACCGGGTCGTGTGTTTGGCGGACCTGGCCACCAGCGTCGAACAGGTGTCCGCCACAACGCCGATGACGGAGATCGACCGGGTATTTCGAGCGGACCAGCAGCTTCGTTCGCTCGTTGTGCAGGAAGGCGGAGCATACTTCCTGTTGACACGTGAACAGGTGGAGTTCACCCTGACCGGACGGCTGGGGTACGGTCGCGGCCTGCATGCCCGCTCGACGGCCATCCAGATGGTGTCTGAGAATTCCTTCGCGCTTCCCGGTCGGATGATCCTGGCGAACGCGGCCCAGCGCATCCTGGAGCTGCCCGAGGGCAACCGGTACCGGGACGTGCTCGTCCTGACCGACGACGGTCCACGAGTCGTGTCGGTGTCACAGATTTTCGAACGGCTATCCGCGGATTTTCGCTACGCGTCGCTGCACGATTCCCTGACCGGTCTGCCCAACCGTCGGCACTTGGAAGAGAGTGGTGCCGCGGCGATCGGGGGTACCGGGGATATGGCCCGCGTTGCGGTTCTCTATATCGACCTCGACGGTTTCAAGGCCATCAACGACACATTCGGTCACCAGGCCGGGGATGAGATCCTGATCGGTTTCGCTGAACGGCTGCGCCACATTGTCCGCCCCACCGATGTCCTGGCCCGCCAGGGCGGCGACGAATTCGCGGTGTTGTTGATCGACGTGGATGAAGGAGAGCTCCTCGCCATCGCGGATCTGGTCGTGCTCGGCGCGTCGGTCCCGTTCGTCTGCGACGGCCATCTTCTGCACGTGACCGCGTCCGTCGGCGTCGCGATGGCCGGCGATGTCGCAGCGGAACGAGAGCTGACCCAGCTTGACGCGCTGCTCCGCCACGCGGACGGGGCCATGCTCAAGGCCAAGCAGTCCGGCAAACGCCAGGTTGCCCGTCTTGACGGGCACGGTGAGGCCGCGCCGATCGTGCGGAATGCCCTCATCCGAAGGCGACTGCCGGAGGCGTTCGAGACCCGCGCGTTCAGTTTGCGCTACCAGCCGCAGATGGATCTGGCCAGTGGCGACTGCTCGGCGGTGGAGGCGCTGCTGCGCTGGACCGACCCGGTTCTGGGCGCGGTGTCGCCCGCGGAATTCATTCCGATCATGGAACTGTCCGGCGACATCCACCGGATCGGAGAAAGGGTCATCAACGAGGTGTGCGCCCAGGCCAGGCGCTGGCTGGATTCGGGAACCCCGCGCCGTATCGCCGTCAACGTGTCTCCGCTCCAACTCGCGGCCCGAACCATCGTCCCTGAACTGGTCGAGGCACTCCACAGGCACGGCGTTCCCGCGTACCTCATCCAGGTCGAAATCACAGAGGGCGCGGCGATCACCGACCTGCCGCGGGCGGTCGGTCAACTCCAACAGCTCCGGGATGCGGGGATCAGCATTGCCCTGGACGACTATGGCACCGGCTTCTCCTCCCTGTCCCTGCTGCGCAGCCTGCCCCTGACCACGGTCAAGATCGACAAGACCTTTATCGACAACATCGATTCGGCGCCCTCCGACGCCCTGCTCGTGGGCGGGATCATCGACACCGCCCACGCCCTCGGCCTCAAGGTCACTGCGGAAGGTGTCGAACGGGAAAGCCAACGCCGGCTCCTGCGGGATCTGGGTTGTGACACGGTGCAGGGCTACCTCATTTCCCGGCCTGTCGCCCCGAAGGATCTTTCGTAACCGCGGCTGGAACAATCGGGCCGGCCACCCGCGGCGCAGCGGATTGACGATCGAGCCGTTCGGCAGGACTATGGCCTCGTGAGCACTGATGAGGAACTGAGGGCCATCGCGAAGGTGGTCGATCGACTCGCCGAGAGATTCCCTCACATTCCACGGTCGAGCATCGAGCGAGCGGTCCTCGAAGAGCACAAAGCCCTGGATGGGCGGCCGGTCAGAGAGTATGTTCCTGTGCTGGTTGAACGTGGTGCCAAGGGGCGCCTGCGTGGTCACGGCGCGGCAACGACGTCATAGAATCAAGCGCCCACGACCTGCTCCGGGGGAGTGACGGAGGTCTGTCCTAAGCTGAGCCCATGATCAGTGATTTAGCGGCCAAAGTCGCCCGTACGGCCAAGCGCAGCGACAGTCTGCAGATCCTGGCCCGGCTGGGCTTCGCCGTGAACGGTTTGTTGCACCTTCTCATCGCCGGGCTCGCCATCGCCATTGCGGTCGGCGGAGGTGGCACCGCCGATCAGTCCGGTGCGTTCGGGCAGCTGGCGGCGAGCCCGGGCGGGGTCTTTGTGCTGTGGGCCGTCGTGGTCGGCCTGTTCGCCCTCGGGTTGTGGCTGCTCCTGGGCGCGTTCCTGATTCAGGGAGCCGATCCCAAGCGCAAATGGTCGCACCGAGTGGTCGAAACGAGTAAGGCGACGGTTTACCTCGTTCTCGCGGGGACGGCTGCCACGTTCGCGCTCGGAGGAACGACGAATTCGGCCGGCAGCACCCGTGACACCAGTGCCCGTCTCATGTCGGCCCCGGGCGGTGTGTTCGTGCTGCTGGCTGTGGCTCTGGTCGTGCTCGCCATCGGCGGCTACTTCGTGCGCAAGGGTGCGCTCAAGAAATTCACCGCGGACATCTCGGTGCCGAGCGGCCCCGCCGGATCGGCCATCATCGCTCTGGGGATGGTGGGCTACATCGCCAAGGGCATCGCGCTGGGTGTGATGGCGGTTCTGATCGGTGTCGCCGCGCTCACGCTGGACCCGAGCAAGTCGACCGGCCTCGACGGGGCGCTGAAAAGCCTGGCCGCGCTGCCGTCCGGCGAGATCATCCTGACGGCGATCGCCATCGGGCTCATCGCCTACGGGGCGTACTGTTTCGGTCGGGCGTGGCGCGCCCGGCTCTACTAGACGCCCCTCGTCTCCTCTTTCGTCTCCTCTTTCGTCTCCTCTTTCGTCTCCTCTTTCGTCTCCTCTTTCGTGCCCTCGAGACCTCGCGTCTCCTCGGGAACGCGCGCGGTGCGCCAGGTGTCGAAGGCGATCACGCCGCCGACAATGATCAGGGACAGCGAAACGGATGCCAGCGCATCCGTGGCCCAGTGGTAACCCAGATAGACGCGGCTGACGGCCGCGGCAACGATGCAGACCACGGCGAAGCCGAACCCGGCGACCGTTCCACGGATGCTCGCGCGACGTGAGAAGACGAGGTAGGCCGTGAGCAGCACGAAGTCTGTCGCGCCGAGGACGTGCCCGGACGGGAAGGAGAACGAGGGATCGGGGCCGAAGAGCATGAGTTCCGTCGGCGGACGGTGGCGGTTGACCGAATGCCCGATGATCTGGCCCAGCACGACGCCGACCAGCATGGCCGCAGCCAGGATCACGGGTCGCCGCGCGTGCTTGCCGATGACACCCCAGGCGAGCGTCAGGACGAGCAGGGTGATCGGTAGCGCGATGGGCCCGAAGAGAATGGCCAGACCGATCATGACCGACGTCAGAGCGGGCGAGCGCCACGTGGCCAGCCACGCCTGCACTGGTTCGTCGATGACGGTCAAGCCGTTTTTGTTCAGCACGGACAGGAGGATGACCGTGAAGAACACGGCACCGAGGCCGGCCAGTACGATCGAGGTCAGGTAGAGCCGGCGGCGGGAGGCGGCTTCGAGCATCCGTGGTTCGACCATGAGCTTGTCGTGAAGGACCGACCAGGAGAACCGTCCGGGTGGCCGGCTTCTGGCGAGCTCGTGCTCACCGTCGAGTTTCGCGGCCAGTGGCGCCCAGATGACGACGGCGACGCCGATTCCGAGCAGCAGCGCACCGATGGTGTCGGTGAGCCAGTGCGCACCCAGGTAGGTGCGGCTCATCATCATGACGATCGTGTATACCGAACCGGCCACCCAGACCCAGACCCGCGGAAAGAGGATGCCCAGAACCACGGCCATGGTCGCGGCGTTGGCGACGTGCCCGGAGGGGAACGATCCGAAATCGAGGTTCGTCATCAGGTTCTCCGGGCGGGCCCGACCGAAGAGATTCTTGAGCAGCTGCACGACTCCACCGGTCACCACCGTTGCGGCGAGAAAGTAACCGGCGGCCCAGGGGCGTTTCGCCAGCAGCAGGGCGACGGCGATCACAACGGGCAGGATGATGATCGCGACCAGTCCGCCGCCCAGGGTGTCCATCGCCAGGGCGAGGGTTTGCCAGATGGGCGCCCGATTCTCGATCAGCTCTTTCATCCACTCGGTGTCGATGGAGAGGGGCAGGCCCTGGTCGCGCACCACGATGAGAGCGCCGAGGATGAAGGCCAGTCCGAGGGCCATCAGCCCGCTCACCAGCGGCCACCAGTGCGTGACGCGCTTGGCGCGCGGCTTCGCTGCAACTTCTGGGTTCATCTGCGCGTCCATCAGGCAATGCTAGAGGGTCCGGCGCGATCGAAAGACGAGCGGTGCAGGGCGATCCGTGCCCTAACCAATTCGACGGAGATTTTGCCCAAAACGGGCTGCAACAGGCCTGAACGGGCGTTTTTCCGCAAAATCTCCGTCGAATTGGTTCCGTCGAATTGGTTCGACGCGCTTGGGACAGGAACTGTCGCAGACGGGTGGAGGCCGGGCCCCGGGCGTCGGACTGGCCCAGTGGCTGAGAGGGAGTCTGCCCTGAACCAATGCCTAGGCTGTACCCATGGCCACAGTCATCCTCGTGCGGCACGGACGCACCACCGCGAATGCCGACGGAATGTTAGCCGGACGCGCCCCCGGCGTCAGGCTCGACCAGATCGGGCAGGAACAGGCAGCCCTCACGGGCCAGCGCCTGGCGGCGGTGAACCTGGTCGGCGTGGTCTCCAGCCCCCTCGAGCGCTGCCGGCAGACCTCGCAACTGATCCTCGACCACCAGGCCGGCTCGCTGGTGGGGCCCATCACGTCGGCAACGCCGGGCTCGGAGGGCTCGCCTCGCTCGCCGGGCACCCTGGTGGAGGAGGAGGGCATCACCGAGTGCGACTACGGAGAATGGCAGGGCCGGGCCCTCGGCGATCTCGCCAAGGAGGCGCTGTGGTCGGTGGTGCAGACCCAGCCGTCCGCCGCCGTGTTCCCCGGCGGCGAGTCGCTGGCCGCCATGCAGGCCAGGTCGGTCGCCACGATCCGCCGTCACGACGCGGCGTTCGAGGCTCAGCACGGCCCGGGTGCGGTGTGGGTGGCGGTGAGCCACGGCGACATCATCAAGTCCGTTCTGGCCGACGCCCTCGGCATGCATCTTGACCTGTTCCAGCGCATCAACGTCGGTCCGGCATCCGTGTCGATCCTTCGATACGGCGTCAATCGCCCGAGTGTGCACGCCATCAACACCGACGCCGGCGACCTCTCCTGGCTCGGCGCAGCCACCCCCTCGGCCGACGCGCAGGTCGGTGGCGGAGCCGGTCAGGCGCCGCACACATCCGGCCCCTAAAATACCCACATGCCAACTATCGTCCATGAGTTCGCCTGGCCGGATCGGGTCGTCGTCGGCACCGTCGGCCTCCCCGGGTCACGCAGGTTCTACCTGCAGGCGCGCACCGGGGCTCACCTGATCAGCATCGGCCTGGACAAGCAACACGCGGCTGTGCTCGCGGATGCCGTCGATGAGATGCTCGACGAGTTGCGGGCCCGCGAGGGCAATCCGTTCGGCATCCCGACCGACACTCCGATCGAGCTCGTCGACAACGAGCCGCTGGAGCAGCCCCTCACGGAAGAATTCACAACCGGCGCGATGAGCCTGGTCTGGGACCCCTCCACCGTGCAGATCGTGATCGAGGCGCACCAGGCCCCGGGTGAGATCGAGAGCTTCGCCGAAATCCTGACCGGCCCCAAGGAGCCGCAGGGATTGCTGTTGGTACGGATGCCTGTCGGCACCGCCCGGGCATTCGCGAAGCGCACGCACGAGGTGGTCGGGGCCGGTCGACCCCTCTGCCCGCTCTGCGGCAGCCCCATCGACCCGGACGGGCACGTCTGCAGCTTCCCCGACGGCCCCTGACGATGGCCGCCGACTTCGCCGACGGCGAGCTCGAACTCACCGGCCGCATCACGACGGCCTCGAACGCGACCTTTCTCGGCAGCATCGGCGGCGTGGTAGTGGTCTACAAGCCGATCGCCGGAGAGCATCCCCTGTGGGATTTCCCGGACGGCAACCTGGCCGGCCGGGAGGTCGCGGCCTACCGGGTCTCGCAGGCCTTCGACTGGAACGTCGTGCCCCGCACCTGGCTGCGGGGCGGCCCGATGGGCCCCGGGATGGTGCAGCTGTGGCAGGAGCCGGATCCCGAACAGGATGCCGTCGATCTGGTCCCGTGGGAAGCCGCCCCGGCCCCGGGCTGGCGCCGGGTCTTCGACGGCCGGGACGAGCACAATCGGGCGGTGACGCTGATCCATGAAGACTCGGCCGCGCTGCGACGGATGGCCGTGTTCGACATCGTCGTGAACAACGCCGATCGCAAGGGAGACCACATCCTCGCCATGCCGGGCGGGCACCGGCACGGCGTCGACCACGGACTCACGTTCCACGCCGACCACAAGCTGCGCACCGTGCTCTGGGGCTGGCTGGGCGAAGAGCTCAGCGCCGACGAACTCGCCGGCATCGACCGGGTCACGTCCCGGCTGACCGGCGAGCTCGGCGACACCCTCGCCGAGCTGCTCAGCGACGTCGAGATCGCCGCCCTGGCCGCGCGCTGCGATCGGCTCCGCACTGAGGGCCGGTTCCCGGCACCGCGGGGCGACATGCCCGCGGTGCCCTGGCCACTGTTCTGACTTCCAGAACTTCTAGATCAGGTTGCGTTTCTCGATCTGTTCATAGCTGCTGGTCGCATCCTTTAGTTCGCCCCACAGCGTCACCTGGCCACTGGCGAGGGAAGCCTTGACGTCGATGATCCGCTGGTTGCTGCTGCCCCGGAACTGCAGGCCCGGGTCGCGCTTGCCCAGTTCGAACCGGCCGTCGACCAGAACGTCGATCGCGCCGAGCAGGGCGAGCTTGTCCGCACTTTCCAGCAGCAGCTCTTCGAACGTGTAGCCGGTCCAGCACCACACGTCCTTCGACGAGCCGAGTTCCCGGCGAACCCGGTCGAGGAGCGACAGGCACACCCCGGTGTTGAGGAACGGCTCGCCGCCGAGCAGGGTGAGGCCCTGCACATACTCCTGGCCGAGGTCTGCCAGGATCTGGTCCTCGAGTTCACCGGTGTACGGCTGTCCGTAGCGAAAACTCCAGGTGGCCTCGTTGAAGCAGCCCTCACAGGCGAACAGGCACCCGGACAGGTACAGGCTGCACCGCACCCCCTCGCCGTCGACGAAGACGAAGGGTTTGTAGTCGCCGACGTGCTGCTGGCTCAGCTTCTCCGACAGCCACTCGCCGGGCTGGGGGTTACGCATCCGCGGCCACGGATGCGGCGGCATCCGCCCCACGGATGCCGGTGGCGCCGGCCATGTGCTTGACCCGGGAGGTGATCTCCGTGTGCCGGCCGTGCACCATCGGGCGGGCCTGCGGGTTGCCGAGGTAGCCGCAGGTGCGCTTGACGACGTCGCAGGTCATCGGGTCGGCGTTTCCGCACTCGGGGCATTCGAATCCGCGCTCGGTGGCGTCGAAGTCGCCCGAGAAACCACAGGCGTAACAGTGGTCGATCGGGGTGTTGGTGCCCAGGTAGCCGACCCGATCGTAGGAGTAGTCCCACACGGCCTCGAGTGCCTTGGGGTTCTGCTGCAGGATCGGGTACTCGCAGTAGTGGATGAACCCGCCGGAGGAATACGTCGGGTAGATCTTCTCGAAGTCCAGCTTCTCGAACGGCGTCGGGTTCTTGCGCACGTCGTAGTGGAAGCTGTTGGTGTAGTAGTCCTTGTCGGTGATGTTCGGCACGGAGCCGAATTTCTCGGTGTCGAGTCGGCAGAACCGGTCGGTCAGACTCTCGCTCGGCGTCGAGTACACACTGAACTGGTAGCCGTACTCGTTGCTCCACGCAGTGGTGCGCTCGTGCAGCGTGCGCAGGATGTCGATGGTGAAGTCACGGGCTTCGGTGTTGGTTTCCCAGTCGCCGCCGTAGAAGGACGCGGCCACCTCGTAGAGGCCGATGTAGCCGAGGGACACCGTGGCCCGCTTGTTCTTGAAGAGGGTGTCGACCGGCTGGCCGGCCGACAGGTGCTGGCCGAAGGCGCCGTAGACGTAAAGAATCGGGGCGTTCTGCGGGGTCGCTTCCTTGCACCGCTCGATTCGAAAGAGCAGAGCGTCGCGCGCCGTGCTCACCCGCTCGGCGAGAATGCTCCAGAACTTTCCCTTGTTGCCGGCGGCCTCAAGGGCGATCCGGGGCAGATTGAGCGTCACGACTCCGAGGTTCATCCGGCCTTCGGAGACGTCGTTGCCGTCCTCGTCGGTCCAGCCCTGCAGGAACGAGCGGCAGCCCATCGGCACCTTGAAGCTGCCGGTGAGTTCGACGATCTTGTCGTAGTTGAGGATGTCCGGGTACATGCGCTTGGTGGAACACTCCAGCGCCAGCTGCTTGATGTCGTAGTTCGGGTCGGCCGGTTCGAGGTTGAGGCCCCGCTTGACGGTGAAGATCAGCTTCGGGAAGATCGCCGTGCGCTTTTCGCTGCCCAGCCCCTCGATCCGGATCTGCAGGATCGCCTTCTGGATCTCGCGCTCGAACCAGCTGGTGCCGAGGCCGAAGCCGAGGGAAGTGAACGGTGTCTGCCCGTTCGAGGTGAACAGGGTGTTGATCTCGTACTCGAGGCTCTGCATCGCGTCGTAGATGTCCTTGAGGGTTTTCTCCTCGGCGTACGGCTGGTGCTGCGACTCGTCCGTTATCCACTTCCGGGCGTCGGCCAGGTGCTTCTCGAGGTTCTTCTCGGCGTAGGGGGCGAGCACCTCGTCGATGCGGTTGCCGGAGCATCCGCCGTACTGGGTCGATGAGACGTTAGCGATGATCTGGGAGATTTGGGCCGTGGCCGTCTGAACCGACCGGGGCGGATCGACGTCGGCGTTGCCGATCCGGAAGCCCTGACTCAGCATGGTCTTGAAGTCGATGAGGCAGCAGTTCGTCATCGGCGCATAGGGGTGGTAGTCGAGGTCGTGGTAGTGCAGGTCGCCCTTCTGGTGGGCGTTCGCGACGTGCGGGGGCAGCATTTTCAGGCCGATGGCCTTGCCCACGGCTCCGGCGGTCAGGTCGCGCTGGGTGTTGAAGACGTCGCTGTCCTTGTTGGCGTTCTCGTTGACGACCGATTGGTCTTTGCTGATCAGTTTGACGATCGAGTGGTTGATGTCGGTGGCTTTGCTGCGTGCGAAGTCCCGCTGGATGCGGTAATTAATGTATGCCTCGGCTGCGTCGTATTCCTTGCTGTCCAGCAGGGCATGTTCCACGATGTTCTGCACCTCGTAGATTTTTATGTCCACCGCGAAGCGGGAGGCTATCTCGCGATTGACGCGAGCGACCAGATCACGGATGGTGCGGTGCGTGAGCGGGGTCAGCTCACCGTTGACCTCCGTGAAGCTCTTGGCGAGTGCCGCGTAGATGCGGGCGTCATCGAAGGCGAGCCGGCGTCCATCCCGTTTGGCCACCATGAGCGTGCTCGGAGTGTTCCCCGTCGGGACGGTTCCTGCGCCGGGGTTTTCCATTTTCAACACTCTGTGCCATCTCCTTGGGGTCAGCACCCACGACAATCGGGCGGGGGGTTGAGCCGGGCGAAGGAACCATATGTAGTGGTTGGGGTGTGATCTCCATACTACCTGTAGGGGTTGGCGGCGATTCGCTTCGGCTCGCCGCGGCCGCCACCGAGTTGGTGAGACGGATACCGGGCGACGTACGATCAGTGAATGCCCCCGCCCTCACCGTTGCCGCAACGCCACGGGCTCGATGCCGCCTGGGTGAGCACGCCCGATCGGGACCGCGCCCGGCCGCATCCGTGGCCGACCATGGGCGCCTGGTTGCTCGAGCGTCTCGCCGAGTTCGTCGATGTCGCCGCTTTTCTGGCCGGGGAGCGCTTCGCCTATCAGTCGGGCGAGCCGGTCGTCGGCAGCGACCCCTACCAGCCCCATACCTTCGTCTGGTTTCATCGCGACCTCGCCGATGAGGCCTTCGTGCCCGGTATCATCCACGTAGTCCATCGGGACGCCCGACTCGTCGTGATCGACAAGCCGGCCTTTCTGTCGACGATTCCGCGTGGTCGGCACGTCCTGCAGAGTGTGGTGGTGCGCCTGCGCGCCGAGTTGGGGCTGCCCGAGCTCTCGCCGTTGCATCGCCTGGACCGGGTGACGTCGGGCCTTCTGGTCCTCGCGACCGAGCGACGGTGGCGCGGGGCGTATCAAACGATGTTCCAACGCGGCGAGGTCGGCAAGACGTATCGTGCGCTGGCCCCCCTGCGGCCGGAACTTGATCTCCCCGTCACCGTCCGCAACCACCTCGCCACCAGGCGAGGCCACTGGCAGGCCGAGGTGACCGACGATCCGGCCAACGCCGAGTCGCTGATCGAGCTGGAGACCGTCCTGCAGGACGGCGTGCAGGACATCGGCGTCTATCGGCTGACGCCGCGCACCGGCCGCACCCATCAGCTGCGGATGCACATGCTGGGCCTGGGGATCCCGATCATCGATGACCCGGTGTACCCCGTCGTTCAGGATGTCGCGATCGACGATTTCACCCGGCCGCTGCAGCTCCTGGCGAGTGAGGTGACGTTCACCGATCCCATCGACGGGGAGCTGCGCCGGTTCGAGAGCGTGCGAACACTTCCGTTGCCTGCCGAGGCCGCGCGGGCCGAGTGATCAGCAACCGACGTTTGTCTTGTCCTGGTCCAGTTGCAGCACCGCGACGATGTTCTGCACGGTGGCGGAGTTCGGGTCGTAGCCCACGGGGCGGTAGCAGCTGACGAGAACCAGACGGTTGGGGATGGCGTCGGTGAGTTCGTCGTTGTTCTTGTACTGCGCTTTGTCCAGCTTGAGGGACTTCTGCTCGACGTAGCATAGCCTCCCGTTTGCCGTGTCGATGCTCGCGACGGCTCCGGGACGCAGATCCTTCAGGTCGTTGAAGACCGCGGTGTCAACCCAGGAGTGTCCGTACAGGTAGACCGTATTGGTCGAGTCCGTGCCGGCCAGACCGCCGGCAATGGTCGTGTCCCAGGCGATGGTGGTGAGTTCGGTCGGATCGAAGCCGCCACGGCTGTCGATCATCGACTGCGTGTATTTGGAGACGGCTCCGTCGATCCCGATCGAGGGGACCGTGAGACGCAGCGGCACGGATGCGTTGATCACGACATCAGGCGCAGGTGTAGCCGAGGGAACGTCCGGGGCAACGGGCAGGGGCGCGGCCGGTGTCGCCGGTGTGACGCGGTGAATCGAGGGTGTCGGCAGGGCCGTCGGGGCTGTCTCCGGGCCGGTCGGGTGGAGAAGGATCCACCCGACCGACATCACTAAGAGAAGCGCCGCTACTCCGCCGAGCAGCGCCGGTTTAGCGACGGGCACCAATCCGGCGTGCGGCGAAGGCTGCGGTCAGCAGCCCGGCCAGCAGCAGCGCTCCGGCCCCGAGGAAGACGGGGGAGTCGTTACCGCCGGCTGAGACGTGCGTGAAGCCGTCGGTCTTGGAGTCGTGCAGTTTGTTCTTGGCGACCGGCGACGCCTTCGGTGTGGGCGTCGTCGAGGAGGCAAGGCTGATGTTCTTCAGCGAGGCGGCGCAGGTGACGACGGATCCGCCGCCGTTGGCCGTGTTGTTGCACTGGTTGATCGAGACCGGCAGCTGCGCGCTCATGGTCGAGGGGGTCACCGTGCAGGTGACGCGATCGGAAGCGCCGCCGCCGTTCACTGATCCGTTGCACTGAGTGATCGTCGCGCCGGATACGTTGGCGGGGAACGGATCGCAGTTCAGGGTCGGCGCGGTGCCTTCCGCCCCGGATCCGTTGCACTGGTTGACGGTTGCGCCGGTGACGCCCGTGGACGCCGCCCCGGTGATGTTGTTGGTGACGTCTACGTTGCAGATGACGCTGGCGCCGCCGCCGTTCGCGGCATAGTTGCACTGGCTGACCGATGTGGTGAGCGCGTCATAGCTCTTCGTCGAGGTCGTGCAGGTCGGCTCCGTGTTCGCGGGGCCGTGGCATTCCTTGACGGTGACGGTGGAATTGGCCACTCCGGTGGCGACGTTGAGGTTGTTGACCACGGTCACGTCGCAGTTCAGGCCCAGACCGGGGGTGTTGTCCACATTGTTGCACTGGGCGATCGTCTCCGCAGCCGACGCGGGTCCGCCGGAGGGGGCGAACGTCAGGCCCAGAACCGAGAGGAGGAGCGCCGCGGCGAGGACGGAAACTCTCATCATCGGCGTGCTGAAACGAGAAGCGCCGATGGGCGCGGGGTTAGTCAAAGCCGTGTTCACAGCACTCCTCAAATAGGGGGAAAGGCTACCATGCGGCCTCCCCTCAGGCCGAATGCCGCAGATCGTGCGACGCTGGGTGCATGGACCTGGAGGTAACGCCCGCGTTGACCGTTCCCGAGCGCGAACTCGGCTGGCGGTTCTCGCGGTCCTCCGGTCCGGGCGGTCAGCACGTCAACACGTCCGACAGCCGGGTCGAGCTTTTCTGGAACGTCGCCGAGTCGGCGGCGCTCTCCGATGAACAGCGGATGCTGCTGCTCTCCCGCCTCGCCAAACGTCTCGTCGACGGGGTGATCACCGTGACAGCGTCGGAGCGGCGCTCCCAGTTGCGCAATCGAGAAATCGCCCGGGCCAAGCTCGCCGACCTCGTGGCCGGATGCCTGGCTCCCGCCGCGGCGCCCCGCCGGCCGACGAAACCCACCCGGGGTTCGGGCCGTCGGCACCTCGCCGCGAAGCAGCAGCGGTCGGCAACCAAACGTCAACGCCAGCGGCCGACCGCCGAGTAGCCGCGGGGGCGCCCCAAAGGGGGCGCCCCGCGGGGGCGTCTACCGAACGAGCAGCACCTGCCGGAAGAACGCCGCCAGTTCCTCGGTCTCGGCCAGGGGCAGCACGTTCGCCACGTACTGGTCCGGTCGAACCACCACGACGGCGCCGCCGCGGTCGATCCCGCGAAGTTCGAAGATGTCGTGCTCCGGGTCGGTGGAGTACACCTTCTCGTAGTCGATCAGCTCGAACGGGCCGATCTTCGGCAGGAACGCGGCCGGAACGCTGCCGATGTCCACGCCGGTGTGGTCCTGCTGGTAGATCACTTTGACGTCGAAGACACTGTCGATGTCGGTCCCGCCGGGAGTGTGCAGGATCAGCGGGGACTCCGGCGACGTCTGCAACCATTCGGCCCAGTCCGAGAGCGCCGAGGCCTCACCGGATGCCGCGGCATCCGCGAACGCGTACAGACGCCAGCGGCCATCCGCTCGGTGGTGGTGTCCGAGCTGCACGGGGTTGGCGTCTCCGACGCGCACCACCGAGGCGGACTTGAAGCGCTTGCCGAGCGGGAACCCTGCGGCCAGCGGCTGGTCGGCCGCCGCACCGATCAGCATCGACGGCGGGTATTCCGTCATGAACCCGGACGGGAACTCCGCCGTCCGAGTGTAGAAGTCCTCCAGCGGCACCTCGAGGTCCTCCGGCCTGGTCGCCATCAGGGTCGACCACTGCTTGTCGAAGTCGATCAGGTTCCTGGCGATGACCTGACGCTCGGCCGAGTACGTGCCGAGCAGGGATTCTGGGCTGCGGCCTTCGAGTACATAGGCGAGCTTCCAGGCCAGGTTGAAGCCGTCCTGCATCGACACGTTCATGCCCTGACCGGCCTTCGCACTGTGCGTGTGGCAGGCGTCGCCGGTGATGAAGACCCGCGGTGTGCGGGTGCCGACCTCGGCCGGCAGCACGTCGTCGAATCGGTCGGTGAGACGGTGGGCGACCTCGTAGACGCTGTGCCAGGAGACGTTCTTCACGTCCAGCGTGTAGGGGTGGATGATGGCGTTGGCCTTCGCGATGATCTCGTCGATCGTCGTCTTGCGCACCGCTCCGTTGTCGTCGGCGGACACCTCGCCCAGGTCGACGTACATGCGGAACAGATAGCCGCCCTCACGAGGGATGAGCAGGATGTTGCCGCCGGTCCCGGACTGGATCGCGCACTTCATCCGGATGTCCGGGAAGTCGGTGACCGCGAGAACGTCCATCACTCCCCAGGCGTGGAACGCCTGGTCGCCGGCGAGCGTGCAGCCGATGGAATCGCGCACGGCGCTGCGGGCGCCGTCCGCGCCGACAACGTACCTGGCATGGACGATACGCTCCTGGCCCGCCCGTTCACCGTCGGTGTGCACCAGCGTCACCGTCACGGGGTAGTCGCCCTCGTCGGTGTTCACCAGGCTGCGGAAGTCGAAGCCGTAATCCGGCTCCATCCGCGTCGGCGAATTGGCCATCACCTCTGCGAAGTAGTCCAGCACGCGGGCCTGGTTGACGATGAGGTGCGGAAACTCGCTGATGCCGGCCGGGTCGTCGACCGCGCGGGCGGAGCGGACGATGCGGGACGCATCCGTGGGGTCCGGCGTCCAGAAGGCCATCTCGGTGATGCGGTACGCCTCCGCGATGATGCGCTCCGCGAAACCGAACGCCTGGAAGGTCTCGACGCTGCGGGCCTGGATGCCGTCGGCCTGGCCGATCGCCAGGCGCTCGCCGCGACGCTCCACGATGCGAGTCGTGATGCCGGGGAAGTGGGAGAGCTGGGCGGCGGTGATCATGCCGGCGGGACCCGTTCCGACGATGAGAACGTCGACGTTCTCGGGGAGCTCGTCGGGGCGATCGATGCCGACCCCCGCGGCGTCCTGAATGCGCGGGTCTGTGGACACGTATCCGTGGTGGTGGAACTGCACGGCTTCCTCACTTCTTTGTGGGCGGATCTGCGGGCGAAACGGACGTCACTGTCGTTGCGTGCTGGCTGTTGCGGGTAAAGCGCGCGTTCGATAATAGAACGCAGAGTTCGATTATCGCTTCACTAATGATATATCATATGGCTGCCCGCGCCAGGAGACAAGCGCTAGGGGACAAGCACCGGCTTCAGGTTCGGCAGGGCCTCACGGATGCTGCTGACCACGCCCGCCTCCGCGTTCGACGCCGCGGTGTGGCGGGCACGCGCACGGATGCTTGCGTGCGCGTTGGCCATCGCGTAGGAGTGCCCGGCGGCGTCGAGCATCTCGGCGTCGTTGAGGTAGTCGCCGAATGCCATCGTCTGCTCCCGGCTGACCCCCAGATGTCGCTGCAGCCGCACCAGCGCCCGGCCCTTGTTCGCGCCCCGGTGCATCACATCGACCCAGTTCGGGCCCGAGACCACGACATCGGCCGGCAGCCCCAGGCCCCGGATGGCCGGGCCGCTGCGCGTCTCGGCCCGGCCTGCGTCGTAGATTGCCAGCTTCAGCACATCGTCATCGAGGCAGGCGGCGTGCACGTCCGCAACGATCTCGACGGCGGCGTAATAGCGGCGGACGTGGTCGACGAAGGCCGCATCGGTGCGCTCGATGTAGGCGGTCCGGGCGCCGCAGACGACGATGCCCAGGTCGGCTCCGTCGGCCACGGTGGTGCGCACCCACTCCACGAGCGGGGCGATGGCCGCGTCCTCGACGGGTTCGCGGTGCAGGCTGGAGCCGCCCTGCATCACGCTGGTGCCGTTTTCCGCGATGTAGATCAGTCCGTCGCGCTCGCCGAACATGCCGTGGAGGGTCTGGTACTGCCGGCCGCTGGCGGGAACGAAGACGATTCCGGCCCGCAGGAGGTCATCGAGGAGAGGCCAGAACGCGTCCGGCACGTGGCCGTCGTCGTCGAGCAGGGTGCCGTCCATGTCCGAGACGATGAGACGGATGTCGGCAAGCTCTGCGGGGTAGGACACTGCGGCGGCTTTCGGTCGTTGTTGATTCCCTGGGAATCCCCGAGTGTTTGCTCGCGTTCCTCGGAAGGTGGCGACGACGCTGTCTCTCCTGATGATGTCACCTCCAGGATCAGCGCCCCACACCGCCGGTTCGGTGTTCAGCTACCAATCGCACCGTCTCGGTGTCGATTGTGTCCGCAGGAGAGCCCGCCGACACCGTCATCCCTCGCGCGGCGGAGTCCAGGGTTATCGTTGCCAAGGTTGCCCAGCGGTCGCCTAGAACGGCACCATCCGCGGGAACGCAGCAGAGCTGGGCCGGGTCACCGGGTTGGGATACGAGGAACGGCAAGAGGCCTGACGCATCAGGCGGAAGCGGCGAAAGACGTACCCGGTCTGTCAGCGTTGCGAGGCGCAACTGAGAGTCCGGGTCGTACAGGCCCGGCTTTTCGCCCTGGGCCAGCCGGTCATCGAGGAAATGGTTCGTGTGGAGCAGCACGTCGTTCTGCGGCTGGACAACCGCTGCACCCACCGGGCTCAACTCAACGATCACGGCGCCTTCCGGACTCACGACGGTAATGGCGCTGGATGTGCTGACGGGTGCGCTGAGCAGAATGTCGACCGCCTCTGCAAGGGTTGACGCCTGAGCCAGCACCCGGGCTCCGACCAGGTGCACGGGAACCCCGTCGGCCCGGTCGGCCCGGTGGCCCAGGATATTGAGCAGAATGCCGACGCCGGCATCGTTGATGCCGATTTTGCTGATGATGCCGTACTCGGTCAGGCCGACGAAGTCGCGGGCGTTCCCGCGTACCTCCTGCAGGTGCCAGTGGTCCGACAACTCGTCATGCCAGTCCCACGTTTGGGCGCCGATGGGATTGTTCCGCGCGTTCACGATTGTCGAGCATTCACCCGGCTTCGCACCGAGGCCTCCAGAGAGGATTTCGGTGCGTGCGTTTAGGGCAGCCACCTGCCAGACGGCGAGTCCGGAACCCTCGGCGGTTCCCTCCATCTCCGAGGCCAGGTCCATGCACCATTCCCTGGTGGCCCGCAGCGCGAGTTCCGCGTTCAACTGCACCGTCTCCGGGCTGATGCCGGCAGTGGCGAAGAGAGCGAGGTAGATGGAGAGGCTCTCGGCCAGCACATCGCGGATCGCGCGGCCGCGTTGCAGACCGCGCCCGAAGGGATCCGTTGAGTCGACTTGGATTGTGATCGGAGGGTCAGTGATCATGAGGTGATTTCCTCCCGAAGGGCACGGATAACGCCGCGCTGGGGTTTCCAGCCGGGGCGAGGTGCACACTCGAGAAGCAGTTGAGTGTACGGATGCTGCGGGTTGGTCAATACTTCGGCGGTGGAGCCGCGCTCCACAATGCTTCCGCGGCGCATCACGACGACCTGATCGGCGATCATCTGTACGACCGACAAATCGTGTGTGATGAAGAGATAGGTCAGCCCCCTGGACTGGCGCAGCTCGGTCAGGAGGGCAAGGATTTGTGCCTGGACGGTGACATCGAGCGCCGCCACAGACTCGTCCAACACGATGACGGCAGGATCAGCGGCGAGGGCGCGGGCAATGGCCACGCGCTGCCTTTGGCCGCCGGAGAGCTCGCCCGGAAGCGCTCCCAGCTGGTGCGGTTCCAAGCCCACCTGTGCGAACAACTCGATGCAGCGCGCCCGTCTGGCCGCACGATCGAGGGAGGTGTGGGCGCGCAGGACCTCGTCTACGGCGGTCTGCACCGGCAGGCGGCGGTTGAGTGAACTCTGCGGGTCCTGGAAAACCATCTGGATCTGACGCGCCCGGCGGCGCAATTCGCGCCGGTTCGCCTTGGCTGCGACCGGGTGGCCCGCAACCCTGACGGTGCCCGAGTCTGAGGTCTCCAGCCCGACGATGATGCGTGCCAGCGTGGTCTTGCCTGACCCTGACTCGCCGACCACGGCCAGACAAGACCCGGACTCGACCGTCAGCGTGACCGCATCGAGCGCCGTCACTGCCCCGCTGGAGTGACCGGTGTGAAACGTCTTGGTGAGCGACTCGACGGTAATCGCGGGCGTGGTCATTCGGCGCCTCCTGCTGTGCGGGTCCAGATCACGCCGGCCGGGCGGGAGTCCATCAACTCCCGTGTGTAGTGATGCTGCGGATCGTCGCGGAGCTGTTCCGGCGCGCCGGTCTCCACTACGACGCCGTCCTTCATGACGTTGATCCGGTCGCAGATCGCGGCGGCAAGGTCGAGATCATGGGTGACGAACAGCATGGCCATGCCGAGTTCACGCCTGCAATCGTCAAGGATCGCCATTACCTCCGCCTGGGTGGTGACGTCAAGGGCAGTCGTCGGCTCGTCCGCGAGCATGAGTCGCGGTCTCCCGGCGATCGCCCCCGCGATCACGACCCGCTGGAGCATTCCCCCTGAGAGCTGGTGTGGGTACGAACCGAGGACGCGGTCCACGTGGTCGATGCCGACCTGCTCGAGGAGCTCGCCGGCGCGGAGCCGGGCTGATCGAACGGAGAGCCCCTGGGCATCGTGCATGCCCTCGACGAGGTACTGCCGGATGGGAAGCACTGGGTTGAGCACCGCGTGCGGGTTTTGGGCGATCATCGAGACGTCCCTTGCGCGCATCAGGCGTAGCGGCTCACCCCGCAGCGCGAGCACGTCGATCCCGTCGAGGGTGATGCTGCCGGTGACCCTAGCATTTCTTGGTTCAGTGCGGAGAATCGACCGCAGGGTCATCGACTTTCCACTGCCCGATTCGCCGACCAACCCGACGGCCTCGCCGGAATCGACGGTGATCGACACGTTATTGAGGATCTGGCGCGACGAGTGCTCACCGGCGATGGCTAGGTTGAGACCACGAATGTCCAGCATCAGGCCTTCCTTCCGGCGGCCGCGCGGCCGCCCAGTCGTTCGCCGATGTAGCCGAGGGCGGCCACGGTCAGCACGATGCACAACCCGGCAAGGACACTCTCGGCCGGGTATCCCTTGAGCAGGGATTGCTGCCCGTTGGAGACCATGAGGCCCCAGTCGGCCTGGGGTGGCTGCACACCAAGACCCAGGAAGGACAGGGCGGCGAGTTCGATCATCGCGAAGCCAAAGTTGATCGTCGCCCCGGTCACGATGAGTGGAGCCACGTTGGGCAGCAGGTGCCGGGTCGTGATGGTGACACCGGAGATACCCTGCAGCTGTGGCGATCGTGTGTAGGGCAGGTTACGTTCGCGCATGGCCGTGCTGCGGATGACTCGGGCCGTGTACGGGATGTACGCGATCGACAGAGCGAGCGCGGCTGTGGTGAGGCTGGGTCCGAAGACGGCGATGGCGAGCATCGCGAGCAGGAGGTTGGGGAATGCGAACAGAAGGTCGAGCACCCGACTCATGAACGAGTCCACGATTCCACCCCACCAGACGCTGGTCAGTGCCAGCGTCGTGCCGAAGACCGCCGTGATGACGACCACGATCAATGGGCCGGTCAGGCTGGAGCGCGCTCCCCAGAGCAGCCGGGAGAAGATGTCTCTACCTGCCTGGTCCGTGCCGAGCAGGTGGGCCATGCTGGGGCCTTGGTAGCGCTGGGTGACGGAGCCGATGGTCGGGTCGTAAGGGGCGATGATCGGTGCCAGCAGGGCGCCGAGCACAACCAGGGCGACGAAGCCGACGGCGATGGAGCCGAGGGGGCCCATTCGTTGAAAGAACCTGCTCACTTGCTGCGCCTCGTTCCTACCCGCGGGTCGATGGCTGCGTACAGCACGTCGACGAGCAGGTTGATGATGCCGAATGCCGCGACCAGGATGATCGCGATTGCCTGCACGACTGCGAAGTCTTTTCGCTGAACCGCTCCCACCAGCAGAGTGCCGAGCCCGTCGAGGGTGAAGGCGTATTCCACGACGAAGGATCCGGCGATCAGCCCTGCGATGTGAACGCCGACAATGGTGCTCACCGGGAGCATGGAATTGCGTATGACGTGGCGGCGCAGGACGAGCATGGCAGGAACTCCGCGGGCACTCGCCATGACGGAGTGCTCGGAGTCTCGCTCCTCCCGAATGGCGGTGCGGGTGATGCGGGCGACCACGGCAGCGGACGGCAGGGCAAGGGCGAGCGCCGGGAGCGTGAGGTGCCAGATGCGATCGAGAAGGCCCGTCCCGGAACCGAAGACGGGGAACCAGCCCAGGCCGACGCTGAAGATGCTCATCAGGAGCAGAGCCGCGAAGAAGGTCGGAACAGCGAATCCCAGGTTGGAACCCAGGAGCACGACCTTGTCGACGATTCCATCGCGGACGCCGGCCCCGATGCCGAGTCCGACACCTAGCACCACGATCACGATGGCTGCGAGCAGCACGAGCATCAGCGTGGTGGGCAGGCGGTTGGCGAGCAGATCGCCCACTTCTTGACGGTTGGCAAGGGACTGCCCGAAGTCGCCCTGTAGAACGTTGGTGAGCCAGTTCCAGAAGCGGACGAAGAAGGGGTCATCCAGTGAGTACTGTTCGCGGATCGCGGCCAACACGTCCGGCGAAACGGTGCGCCCCTGAACCAGGAAGTTCTCCGGGCTGCCGGGTGCCGCGTACATGGCGGCGAACACCAGGAAGCTCGACACAACGAGCACCCCGGCCAGAGCGAGCAGCCTTCGCGTCATGAACATCACTGAGATAACCCCTTCTCGATCCCGATCAACTACTTGGCCGCGGCCCCGAGGTCAGCGGCCCAGGGGTAGTAGAGGTAGACGAAGGATGCCGGGACGCCCGTAACCCGCTTGTTGAGGAACAGTCGCACCGAGGGGTCGGCGATCGGGATCCAGGGCAGGTCTGTCATGGCGATGTCCTGGATCTGATTCACGAGCGCAGCGCGCTTGTCTTCGTCGGTCGTGGCGGCGGCCTCGGCGAGCAGGTCGTCGACCTCCGGGTTGCTGTACTCGTTGTAGTTCTGAGATCCGCCGGTGCCCATAATGGTCCGGAGGAAGGCGAGCGGGTCCGGCACGTCCATGTAGTTGTTGGTCACAAACGCGTCGTGGCCCTCGCGTGCCTTCGGGTCTGAGAAGAACGCACCGAACTGGGCGCTCGGGATTCCTTCCGGCTCCACCGTCAGCCCGATGGCAGCAGCGCCGTTGGCGATCTCCGAGATGATGTCGGCGTAGTACGTGCGCTCGGAGGGGTAAACGATCTTGATCGGCTGAGTCAGGTCGACCGTGGCAGCCTTGAGCGCTTCCTTAGCTCCGTCGATGTCGACGCCGGTCGGCGCGAGCTTGGCCCGGCCGGATTCGAACTTTGTCGTGCCGTAAGCCCAGCCGTTGTCGGGGATCAGCGATCGGGAGGCCTGGGCCGTTCCTTCAAACACCGTAGATGCGATGGCTTCCCGATCGGTGGCCATCATGAGGGCCTTGCGCACGGCAGGGTCAGCGAACGCGCCCTTGCCGGTGCCGATGATGGCGACCAGCTGCAGCGAACGTCCGAGGTTGAGAGTGCCCTCGGTGGAGTCCTGAAGGGTGCTCAGCGCACCCAACGGCACGTCGTAGGAGCCGTCGATGGCACCGGTGGACAGGGCGCTGGCGATGGCTGCGGAGTCGACGATGAAATTGATGTCGACCTGCGCGGTCTTGGCTGCCCTGTCCTCGTTCCAATAGCTGTCATTGCGCTGGAGGGAGATGGACTGGCCCTCGTTCCAAGCGCCGACGGAGAAGGGGCCCGTGCACATGACCAGGCCGGCGGGGGTTCCGTAGCCTTCGCCGGCGGCTTCGCGGTGTGCCTTTTCCACCACAGTGCCCACGGGGGTGACCATGTAGGAGTTGAAGGTCGCATCCGGTGCCTTGAGCTTGACGGTGACCTCCCAATCACCGGTCTGGTTGATGGAAGCGATGTTGTCGACAATGCCCCCGGCCCAGTAGCTGCCCTCGTTCGGGTCGAGCTGACGACCCAGGCTGAAGAGAACGTCCTCGGTGGTCATCGGCTGGCCGTCCCAGAAGGTGACACCCTGACGCACGGTGTAGATGTACGTCGACGCGTCGGGGCTTTCCACCTTCTCGGCCAGGTTGGGTGTGATGCTGTAGTCGGGCTGCAGCTGCATCAGACCTTCGCAGAGGTTTGCGACGACAGTGTTCTCGGGGTAGTTGAAGGCCTTGATCGGGTCGAGCGATGCAGGCTCGCCGAAGGGTAGGTTCCAGGTGGCGAGGTCGAGCTCGCCAGCGGCCTCTGGCGTGGTGACCAGGAGATCGTCGGTGGCGAGGCTCGGGCCCTCGGAACTCTGGGGCGCACCGGCGCAGCCGGTCAGAGCCAGGGTGAGTACCGCCAGAGCGGTGACTGCTTTCTTCTTCATATGGAGCCCCTAATTTTCTTGGAGAGGGAGATGGCGGACCGTGCAGTGTTTAGGAACCTAGCGGAACAAAACGTTTTGGTCGAGAAATATGCAAAACGATTTGTGAATTGATTTGACGGAGTAGAGTGCTCCTCGTGAGCACTTCAGGTCGGCGAGTCACCATTCACGATGTCGCGCGCAATGCCGGGGTTTCGATCACAACTGTTTCTCATGCCCTGAACGGCAAGGGTGTGGTGGCGGAGGCCACGCGGCAGAGAGTCCTCGATGCCGCCTCGAGCCTCGGCTACAGCGCGGATGCGATCGCGCGGGGGCTCCGCAGCAATCGTCTCGGCATTCTCGGGCTGGTGATCCGCCCTCTCGACACCCTGGATTCCTACCTGCCGGTCGGTGTGGACTACTTCGTGCGGTTCGCCGGGGCCGCCGCCGTGGCCGCGCTTGACCGCGGGTTCGGGTTGATGCTGGTGCGTGACCCGACAACCGGAAGCGTGCCGGGGATCGCGCTCGCCGTGGACGGCTTCATCATTTCCGATCCGGTCGGCAACGATCCCGTGATCGGATTGCTGAAGCGCAACGGCATCCCTCTGGTGTCGGTGGGCCGAGACGTGGAACGGCCTGACTTTACTGACTGGATCGGAACGGGCACCGTGGCCGATGCGGCGGAGGTCTTCGCCCACCTGCTCGACCGCGGCGCGCGGCGTGTCGCACTCGTCGCCGGTACGGATGCCAATGCCTGGAATGCGGACAGCGAGATTGCCTATCGCTCCTGGTGCGCCGGACGGGGCCAGAAGGCGATCGTCTACCGGGAGGACGAGCGTTCCGGGGAGAGCGGTGGTCGAATCGTCGCCGAGGCGATGCTGCAGTCGGGGGAGCCGGTACCCGACGGAATCTACTGTTTGACGGGGCGGCATGCCTCCGGACTGCAGGCGCGTCTCTGGGAATCGGGCATCACCATCCCCGGAGACGTGATGATCGTTGCCGGGTCTGATTCCGAGCAGACCCGCAGTAGCACTCCGGCGATCACCTCCGTAGACCTGAGCCCGGAGGAAACGGCCACAGCGGCGGTCAATTTCCTGCTCAGCCGGCTCGATGGTGACTCGCGGAGCGGCCCGCCGTCCGTCAAGAACGTGCTGCGTGCCCGCGAGTCGACCGACCGTCCTGTGGTCTGATTCCTCGCATTCAGCCGCGCAAGCGGTCCTGGAAACCCCACGACTGGCCGTAGCCGGCGGGCTCGGGTGCCTGCATCAACTCGAGGAAAGGCTTTGCATCAAAGGCTTCCGGGCCCAGTACTCCGACGCCGCCCCACTCGCCTCCGGCGAGCAATTCCAACGCAATCACCGGATTGAGTGCGGTCTGCCACACCACGCACTGGGCGTCGTATTCCTTCATCGTCCACTCGTTGTCGCTGACGTGGTACAGGTAGACCTCTCGGGGGGCACCGTCCAGCCCCAAGCCGGTGACCCATACGCCGGCGCAGGTCTTTCCCGTCATTCGGGGTCCGATTGACGCCGGGTCAGGCAGGCAGGCCGCGACGACGTCGCGGGGAGCGACCATCGCGGAACCGGCCGCGGCTCGCACTCGCACCGGTTCGACGCTGTCGAGGCCGAGCAGGTGCAGGGTCTTCAGAACGCCGATGAATTCCTCACCGAGCCCGTATTTGAAGGTGACCCGCTTCGCTTCTAGCCAGCGCGGCATTAGGAGCACCTCTTCGTGCTCAACGTTCACGCACTCGACCGGGCCGATCCCCTCGGGGAAGTCGAACATCTCGGGCTCGCTGAACGGGGCCGTCGTGAACCAGCCGCGGTCCCTTTCGAAGATCACCGGAGGGTTGAGGCACTCTTCGATTGTGGTCCAGATGCTGAACGACGGTGCGAAGATCTCATTGCCGTTCTCGTCCCGGACGATCAGGTTCGCGCCATCACGGGTGCCGAGTTCGTCGATCTCGCTGAACAGGTGGTCGGAAGCGTACCGCGCGAACACGTCAGAGAGCCCCGGCTCCACGCCCATCCCGACCAGGGCCAGGCGTCCGGTGTTCTCCCAATCGGCGGCCTGCGCGAACTGCTCGTCGCCGAGTTTGACCCCGGTCTGGGCGAGCGGGTCGGTGGGATGCGGCTTTGACATGCTCATCGCCATGTCGACGTAGTCGGCACCGGCAGCGAGGGATCCCGCGAATATGCTGGAAACGAACTTCGGTTCGACGGCATTCATCACGTGGGTGGCCCCGTGCTCGAGGGCAACTGCTGCCACCCGCTCGGGGTCTGATGCGTCGATCTGCACGGCCTTGAACCGGGCGGAGACGTCTTCTCCGTGCTTGGCTGAGATCGAAGCGACGGTGCGCTCCGCGCGGCGGAGGTCGTAGTCGCTGACCACGATCAGTTCATAGAAGGAACGGCGAACGATGATCTTGGCGAAAGCGTCGCCGACGCCGCCGGCTCCAACTAGAAGAATTTTCATTCTCTGAAGCTATATTAGGCTATCCGTCATTGTCACCCAAAATAACGGACGTAAACAACCAAAACAAGTCCAAAAAGTACGGAATCCGCATTCCGTGGTCGCGCAGGCAGGCGGCCGGGATTCAGTGCGCGAACTGCGAGGAGCGTCGACGTGTCCGATTTTGATTTCTTCAGTGGCGAGGGACTCGTCCGCCCGGACATCACCACGACGGACGCCGAGTCCATGGCGGCGTCGCTTTTCGGGGTCCTGGGCACGGCCCGCGAACTCGGCAGCCAGCAGGACCGCAACTTCCTGATCACGCGCCATGACGCGGCTCCAGGCGCCCAGCGGTACGTGCTCAAGGTCGACAACCCCGCCTTCTCCGCCACGGAGCTGGCCGCGCAGGACGCGGTGATGGAGTACCTGTCCGCACGCGGGATGCGGGTGCCGCGGCCGGTGCACGGACTGAACGGCAGCATCCGTCAGCACTGGC
Source organism: Cryobacterium shii (assembly GCF_004402595.1). GTDB lineage: Bacteria > Actinomycetota > Actinomycetes > Actinomycetales > Microbacteriaceae > Cryobacterium > Cryobacterium shii. The sequence goes on from NZ_SOFY01000064.1 coordinate 95,072, forward strand.
CGGCCGCGGAGGCCACCCTCCCCGTGCGGCTGCTGACGTTCATCGAAGGGCCCTCGCTCGAGGCGCAGGGCTATCTGGCCCCGCCGGTGGTCAGGGCGCTGGGCCGGCTCTCGGGCACGACGGCAATGCACCTGCGGGACTTCGCGGCGGACGGGCTCGACCGCACGTTGCAGTGGGACCTGCGCAACGCGAAAGCCGTGATCGACCTGCTGGTGCACTGGGTGCCCGAGGAGGAGACCCGGGCGCGGCTGAGCGCCATCGCCGACAGCGCCGCCGCGCGCCTCGCGGGGGTGGTGTCCGGCCTCCGGCTGCAGACCATCCACGGGGACATCACCGATGACAACGTGATCTGCCGGGTGCTGCCGAACGGCCACCACCTGCCCGAGGGGGTCATCGACTTCGGCGACCTCGGAACCGGGTGGCTGGTCGCGGAGCTCGCGGTCACCACCGCATCCGTGCTGCACCACGTTCCGGACAATCCGTTCGCGGCCCTCGAGGCGATCGTCGCCTTCGACGAGGTGGTTCCCCTGACCGACGACGAGATCGTAGCGCTCTGGCCGCTGATCGTGCTCCGCGGGGCGGTGCTGGTGGCCAGCGGCGAGCAGCAGGTGCGCATCGACGAGGACAACGACTACGCCCGCCACCGGATGGACGCGGAATGGCACGTGTTCGCCGCGGCCAGCGCGATCGGCTGGGAGGAGGCGGAGGCGGCCATCCGGCAGGCGCTGGGCCGGCCGTCCCGGGCCGGTGCCGAGCCCGAAACGATCGCCCCCGACAGGATCGTGCCGCTGATCCCCGCGCTCGCCGGTGGCGACTGCGAACTGCTCGACTTCACGGTGACCAGCCCGGCCCTGGCCGACGGCCTCTGGCAGCAAACGGATGCCGAGGGGCAGCTCGCGCGCGCAGCCCTCACCCGTCGCCGCGTCGCCGTCGCCCCCTACGGCCAGTTCCGGCTCACCCGGACCCAGTCGCTGTCGCGGCGGGAACCGCACACGTTCGCCCTGTTCACCGAGGTCTTCCTGCCCGCCGGATCGGAGCTCATCGCGCCCGCGGACGCCGTGGTCACCGCCGTCGAGGTCACAGAGGAGGGTGACGGGGACAGCCTGGTCCTGGCCCTGGCCGGGATCGAGCTGCGCATCGGCGGCGTCACGTCGGGTCTCACACCCGGGGCAGCGGTCGCCGCGGGGGAGACCCTGGGCGTTTCGAGCCCGGCCGGCCGGGTGACCGTGCAGGAGCTCACCCGCCCGGGCCTGCCGGCCCCGCACTTCGCGCAGCCCTCCCGCGCCGCCGCCTGGGCCCGACTCGCCCCGGACCCGGCGCGGTGGCTCGGGATGGCGCCGCAGGCATCCGTCGTCGACCCCGCGGGGGAGCTGGCCCGGCGCGCCGCCGTCATGGCCGCCGCGCAGGAGAAGTACTACGAGCAGCCGCCGCAGATCGAACGGGGGTGGCGCGAACTGCTCATCGACACCCGGGGCCGCTCCTACGTCGACATGGTCAACAACGTCGCCGTGATCGGACACAGCCACCCCCGGTTCAGCCGGGCCGTGGGCGACCAGCTGCGGCTGCTGAACACGAATTCCCGGTTCCTCTACTCGGCGCTGGCCGACCTCTGCGAGCGGATCGTGGCCAAATCGCCCGACCCCGGCCTCGACACCGTGCTGCTGGTCAACAGCGGGAGCGAGGCCGTAGACCTGGCCCTGCGCCTGGCCCGGATCCACACCGGCCGGGGCGGCGTCGTCGCCCTCCGGGAGGGCTACCACGGCTGGACGATGGCGTCCGACGCCGTGTCGACCTCCGCCTTCGACAACCCGCACGCCGTGGCCTCGCGGCCCGACTGGGTGCACATCATCGATGCACCGAACTCCTATCGGGGTCGGCACCGAGGCGCCGCGGCGGCGGCGGACTACGCGGCCGATCTGGCGCACCTCCTGGCCGACCCGGACGGCCCCGGAGGCGACCTGGCCGCCTTCATCTCCGAGCCCGTGCTGGGCAACGCCGGCGGCGTCGTGCCCCCGGAGGGCTACCTCGGCCTCGTCTACGAACAGATCCGTGCCCACGGCGGGCTGTGCATCGCCGACGAGGTGCAGGTCGGCTACGGCCGCCTCGGCAGCCACTTCTGGGGCTCGGCGCAGCAGGGCGTCGTCCCGGACATCATCACCGTGGCCAAGGCCATGGGCAACGGCTATCCGCTCGGCGCGGTGCTCACCCGCCGCGACATCGCCGAATCCCTGGCCCGCGAGGGCAACTTCTTTTCCTCGGCCGGCGGCAGCCCGGTCAGCTGCGTCGCGGGCCTGGCCGTGCTCGACGTCATCCGGGACGAATCCCTGCAGGAGAATGCGGATGCCGTCGGCCGGCACCTGGCGGGCCGGCTCGCGCTCCTCGCGGAGCGGCATCCTCTGATCGGGATGGTGCACGGCATGGGCCTGTATCTGGGAGTGGAGCTCGTGCGCGATCGGGACTCCCTGGAACCGGCGACCAGTGAGACGACAGCGATCTGCGAACGGATGCTGGAGCTCGGCGTGATCGTGCAGCCCACCTCGGAGCGGCAGAACGTGCTCAAGATCAAACCGCCCCTGTGCCTGAGCCGGGAGAGCGCCGACTTCTTCGTGGACCGGCTCGACGAGGTGCTGCAGGATGGCTGGTAGCATGCCCGTCGTGCCTGACCACCCGACGTGCCTGACCACCCGACGTGCCTGACCACCCGCGCGCCGACCACCCCAGTGCCGACCACCCCAGTGCCGACCACCCCAGTGCCGAGCTGGCGGCGCTCTGCGAGCGCGGTCTCGACTGGCGCACCGACCTGTCGCGGGTGCTGCCGGACTCGTCCCGCGCCCGCCACGCCGCCGTGCTCGTGCTGTTCGGTGTTCTCGACTCCGCGCCCGCGAGTGCGCCCGCCAGTGGGCCGGCGCGGACGCCGGGGCAGGGGAACGGGCACGTCGGACGAGATCTGGATGTGCTCCTGCTGCGGCGGGCGGCCACCCTCGGGAGTCACCCGGGGCAGATCGCCTTCCCGGGCGGCCGACTCGAGGCCGCCGACGCCGGCCCGATCGCGGCGGCGCTGCGGGAGGCCGTCGAGGAGACGGGACTCGACCCGCACGGGCTCGAACCGCTCGGCACCCTTCCGGCGCTGGCGGTGCCCGTGAGCAACCATCTCGTCACGCCCGTGCCGGCGTGGTGGACGCGCCCGTCCCAGGTGGCCGCGATCGACCACGACGAAACCGTCGACGTGTTCCGGATGCCCGTGGCGGACCTGCTCGACCCGGCCAACCGGGTGAGCACGACGCACACCTACGGCAACCGCAGCTACCGCGCCCCGGCGTTCACCGTCGACGGCAAACTGGTTTGGGGGTTCACCGCCATCGTCCTCTCGCGCATGTTCGAAGAGCTCCGCTGGGCGACGCCGTGGGACCGCGACCGGGTCGTCGAACCCGACAGCTGAACGGAAATCGGGGGAGAAGTGCTCTGCTCCGGGGTAACGTATGCCGATGACCCCGGATACCGAGCTTGCCCCGCAGAGACCGCACTATCGCAGGGCCTGGCTCGACGCCAAGCTGATCGGGCCGCTCAGCATCGCCGCGCTCGTGGGCGCCCTCGCCGTGCTGTGGGTCGTGTTCCGGCCGGCCGGCGAAGGTCTTCCCCAGCTTCTCGGGGAATTCCTCGGCGCCGAGGGCGTGCTCCTGCTCTCCATCGGCCTGGTTCTGATCAGCACCCTCCGCTCGGTCGAGCAATGGTTCAACGGGATCGACCACGCCGCGCTGTGGCACCGCAGGGTCAACATCGCCGGGATGGTCGCGATCTCCCTGCACGCCCTGGTGACCGCGGACGTGCAGGCAACGGACATCGGCCCGAAGCTCGGCCAGATCGGGCTCATCGGCCTCGCCCTGCTCACCGTCTGGGCGATCGCGCCGCGCTGGCTCTCGTTCGTGCCGAAACGGCTGCGGCTGCAGGTGCTGGGGAGTCTCCCCAGAGTGACGGGCTCGAGAGTGGTGCGCCTGGCCGGCATCCCGTTCCGCAGTTACGCCCTCTGGCGCTTCGTCCACCGCTTCACCGGGGTGTTCGTCGCCTTCGGCTTCGTGCACGGCCTGCTCGACGGAAGCATGTTCGGCTCGGCCGTGCTCCGGTGGACCTACCTCGTCATCGGCGGCACGGGGCTGGCCTTCTACCTCTACCGGGAACTGCTCGCCCGTCGCTTCGCCCGCACCTACGACTACCAGGTGGAGTCCGTGCAGCCGATCTCCGACAAGCTGGTCGAGATTGCGCTGAAGCCGCTGGGCCGACGCTTCGAGTACCGGGCCGGCCAGTTCGCCATCCTGCACCTCGAGGCCAGGGACGGCTGGCACCGGCATCCGTTCAGCATCGCCAGCGCACCCGCGGACGCCAACGTGCGGGTCGCGGTCGGGGCGCTCGGGGACTTCACCTCCGACATCGCGAACCTGGTCGCCCCGGGCATGCCGGCGGTGATCAACAGCCCGCACGGTCACTTCGACTACCGTCGGGGCACCGAGCGGCAGGTGTGGATCGCCGGCGGCATCGGCGTCGCGCCGATCCTCAGCTGGCTCCGGGACGCCACACCCGGCACTCTGCCCACCCGCGTCGACCTCTACTTCAGTTCCCGAGGGCCCGCACCGTACGGCGCGGAGATCCGCGAGCTGGCGGCCCGCCACGATTCCATCCACCTGCACCTGATCGACACCTCAACCGAGCCGCGGCTGAGCCTGGCGGGCGTCCTCGGGGCGGCCGAGTGCCCGCCCCGGGAACTGTCAGCGTTCATCTGCGGGCCCGAGGTGATGGTGAACGCCTTCCAGAAGGGCCTGCAGCGGTCAGGCGTCAGGGCGGCGAACGTGCACCGGGAGTACTACAACCTCCGTTGAGCGCCGGGGCCGGGTGTGAGAGCCGGCGGGCCCGAGATCGGTCGGCGCAAATGCTCCCTAAAAGCTCTGATTGCGGCAGACTGTAACGACACGAACCCGGCCTGCTCCGGCAGCAACGGGCCCATTCTCAATCGGCGTCAGCGAAGAAACCTGTGGAGAAAACATGAACAAATACGTAGTCACGAACCCCGCCACCGGGGCCAGCGGAACCAGCTTTGCCCTGGCAACGGACACGGAGGTGACCGACGCCGTCGGCACCGCGGACCGTGCCCACAGCGACTTCTCCCGCCGCACGTCGGTGGCCGAGCGTGCCGCCCTGATGCAGCGCGTCGCCGACTTGCACACCGAGCGCCGCGAGCACCTCGCCGAACTCATCGTGCGCGAGATGGGCAAGCCCGTCGAGCAGGCGCTCGGCGAGGTCGACTTCTCCGCCGACATCTACTCCTACTACGCGACCCACGGCGAGGCGTTCCTCGCCGACGAACCGATCGAGCTCCTCGGCGGGGAAGGCTCCGCCTTCATCCGCAACGCCTCCCTCGGCGTGCTCCTCGGGATCATGCCGTGGAACTTCCCCTACTACCAGGTCGCCCGCTTCGCCGGCCCGAACCTGGTGCTCGGCAACACGATCCTGCTCAAGCACGCCTCGCAGTGCCCCGAATCGGCCGCCGCCATCGAGCAGATATTCACGGATGCCGGCTTCCCGGAGGGCGCGTACCGCAACCTCTACGCGTCCAGCGCCCAGATCGCCGACATCATCATCCCGGATCCCCGCGTCTGCGGCGTGTCCCTGACCGGTTCTGAGGGGGCGGGAGCCGCCGTCGCCGAGGTCGCAGGCCGCAACCTCAAGAAGGTCGTGCTCGAACTCGGCGGATCCGACCCGTTCATTCTGCTCAGCACGGACGACCTCGAGGAAGCCGTCGACGCCGCCGTCGAGGCTCGCATGGACAACTCCGGCCAGTCCTGCAACGCGGCCAAGCGGTTCATCGTGATCGACGGCCTGTACGACGCCTTCGTGGAGAGCTTCACGGCGAAGATGACCGGCAAGATCCCTGCAGACCCCCTGTCTCCGGACACGACGCTGGGCCCGCTCTCGTCCCTCGGTGCCGCCGAGGGCCTCGAGGAGCAGCTCCAGCGCGCCGAGACCCAGGGCGCCACCGTTCACGCCCGCGGGCGCCGCGACGGCGCCTTCTTCTCGCCCACGGTACTCACCGGAGTCTCCCCGCAGAGCGACGCCTACCGGGAAGAGTTCTTCGGCCCGGTCGCGGCCGTCTACCGCGTGCAGGACGAGGCCGAGGCCGTGCAGGTGGCCAACGACATCCCCTACGGCCTGGGGTCCTACCTCTTCACGACGGATCCGGAGCAGGCCCTGCGCATCGCCGATCAGATCGACGCCGGGATGGTCTTCATCAACGGCTCGCTCCTCGACGGTCCGGAACTTCCCTTCGGCGGAGTGAAGCGGTCCGGCTTCGGACGGGAACTGGGCCGCTTCGGCATCGCGGAGTTCGCCAACAAGAAGCTCATCCGCATCCTGAAGTAACGCCGGGGGTTACCCGGGGCGCCGCTCGGGCGGCGACGTGACCGCCGGTCATCGTCGCCGTCCGGCCGCGATCATCCGCTCTTCGTGGCTTCCGAGGCGTAGCCATCCACGCCGACCGGGTCGATGATTGCAGGTGTGACGGGCTGGAGCGTGCCGATGGGTCGTGGGGTGTGAACCCCGCGGCGCTGCGGGTGCAGCGAATCTACCTGGTCCTGCTGCTCGGCAACACGCTGGCGGCGTCGTTCATCTGGGGCATCAACACCCTGTTCCTGCTCGACGCGGGGCTGTCGAACTTCGAAGCCTTCGCCGCGAACGCGTTCTTCACCGTGGGCATGGTGATTTTCGAGATCCCGACCGGGGTGGTCGCCGATACGGCGGGGAGGAAGGTCTCCTATCTGCTCGGGACGGTCACCCTGTCCGTCACCACCGGGCTGTACTGGATGCTGTGGCTCTGGCATGCTTCGTTCGTCTGGTGGGCGGTCGTGTCCGTGTTGCTGGGGCTCGGCTTCACCTTCTTTTCCGGCGCGGTGGACGCCTGGCTGTTCGACGCGCTGACGTGGACCGGGTACACCGGCAGCTGGGAGGCCGTGTTCGGCCGCGGGCTCGCAGTGACGGGCATCGCGATGTTCGCCGGCTCGGTGCTCGGCGGCGTGATCGCGCAGGCGACCGATCTCGGGGTTCCGTTCCTGCTGCGCGCCGGGGTGCTGATCCTGATGTTCCTGTTCGCGTCCGTCGTGATGAAGGACCTCGGTTTCACCCCTGATCGCGGGACGGGTCCGCTCAAGGCGACCCGGAACGTGCTGACCCAGTCGATCGAGCACGGGCTCGGGAAGCGCTCCGTGCGCTACGTGATTCTGTCCGCGCCGTTCGCCTCCGGAGTCGGGATCTATGCCTTCTATGCGCTGCAGCCCTACCTGCTCGACCTCTACGGCGACCCGTCGGCGTATTCCATCGCCGGGCTGGCCGCTGCGATCCTCTCCGTGGCGCAGGTGGCCGGCGGCATTCTTGCGCCCCGGATCCGCGGCCTGTTCGCCCGGCGCACCACCATGGTGATCGGGGCTTCCCTCACCAGCGTCGCCGCGCTCGTCGTGCTCGGCCTGAACAGTCTGTTCTCCCTCGCGGTCGTATTCCTGGCGGTCTGGGGGTTCGTGGTCGCCGTCGCCGCACCGGTGCGGCAGGGTTACCTCAACGACATGATCCCGTCGAAGCAGCGCGCGACCGTGCTGTCCTTTGACTCGCTGTTCGGAAGCTTCGGTGGGGTATTCATCCAGCCGGGCCTCGGTCGCTCCGCCGACCTCTGGGGATACGGGACCTCGCTGGTGATCGGCGGCCTCGTGGAACTCATCGGGATCCCGATTCTGTTCGCCAGCCGACGACAGCGCGATCCCGCCGACACGACCGGGGCGCGGCCTCCGCGCCCCTGAACGCCGCGGTCTGTTCTGACTACAAGTCCACCCGGTCGGCGGCCACGGGCAGAGCCACCTGGGCCGTGGCCGGCTCGGCGTATCGGGTCCGGGTCCGGGCCCGGATGAAGAACTTGCCCAGTTCGCCGAGCAGCAGCAGTGCCACGGCCGGCACCAGGCAGATCGCCCACTGGGCGCCGGTGAGGGGAACGGTGCCGAACACGTCCTGCAGCAGCCGGATCTGCGTGATCAGCATCGAGCCGATGACGGCCCGGGCGAAGGCCCAGAGCAGTCTCGAGTTGGACAACGTGGACGGCCCGAAGGCGCTCTCGGTGGGGTAGCGCAGGTTGAGCGCGACGCTGATGTTCATCAACCCGAGGCCGACGATGGCCATGGTCTGTTCGACCTCGAGCGAGTCATAGCTGGTCTTGCCGATCTGCACGAGGACCAGCGTCGCGGCGGCCATGAACAGCCCCACCAGGAGCAGCCGGATCATCATCGCGCGCACGATGATCGGTTCGTTGAACGGCCGGGGCCTTCGGTCCATGATGCCCGGCGTCGACAGGTCCAGGCCCATCACGGCGCCGATGGGTGCGACGATCGCCATGTGGATCCAGAGCACCTGGGCCGGGTCGAGCAGCGCCGTCCCCGCGATGGCGAAGGCCGACGAGCCGAGGAACGCCAGGATGAACATGAACAGGTTGGCAACCTGGACGCGAATGAACTTCTGCAGGTTGTCATAGACCAGCCGGCCCTGCTCGACCGCGGCCACGATGGTGGCGAAGTTGTCGTCGGCCAGGATCATCTTGGCCGCTTGCTTGGCGACGTCGGTGCCCGTGATGCCCATCGCGATCCCGATGTCGGCCGCAGCGATGGCCGGCGCGTCGTTCACGCCGTCGCCGGTCATCGCGACGATGTGGCCCTTGCGTTTGAGCACCTGCACGAGCCTGACCTTGTGCTCCGGGGCTACCCGGGCGATCACGCCGATCTCGTCCACCTGGCTGTCGGCCTCCGCGTCGCTCATGGCTGCGAACTCCGCACCGGTCACCGCGCGGCCCTCGATGCCCAGCTCCGCCGCAATCGCGGCCGCGGTGACGGCTTGGTCGCCGGTGATCATCCGCACCCGGATGCCGGCCCGCTTCGCCGTGGCGATCGCGGCCACCGCCTCGGCGCGCGGCGGGTCGACCTCGCCGATCAGCGCCGACAGTTCCAGATCCTGCATCAACGCCATCAGGCCGCCGGCCGGGTCGAACGTCGACGGGTCGAACTCGCGCTGGACCAGGGCGAGCACCCGTCGGCCCTGGCCGCGATCCGGTCGTTCTCGGCCAGCACCTTCTTGCGCGTCTCCGCGCTGAGGGGTTCCGCTCGGCCGCCCGGCATCCGTCCCGACGAAGACCGGGAGAGGAGCACGTCGGGGGCGCCCTTTACATAGGCCCGGATCACCGGCCGGCCGTCGGCCCCGGTCATCAGGTGGAAGGTGGCCATGAACTTGTAGTCGGAGTCGAACGGCACCGACGCCACGCGCGGATGACTCCGGCGGAACTCCCGCACGTCCATGCCGCCCTTCTGGGCGAGCACGTACAGGGCACCCTCGGTGGGGTCACCGACCACCTGGCCGTCCTAGATGTCGGAGTCGTTGCACAGTGCGCACGAGAACATCACGTAGTCCAGGTTGCGCTCGGCGTCGCCGGTCGTGCGCTGCACCTGACCGTCGAAGCTGTAGCCCTCCCCACTCACGGTGTAGTGGTGCTGCACGGTTGTGATCTCTCGCGCCGTCATCTGGTTCAGGGTCAGGGTTCCGGCCTTGTCGGAGTTGATGGCCGACGTGGAGCCCAGCGTCGGGGCCGCGGGCAGGACCTTCATGATGGCGTTCTTCCGGGCCATGTTGACCGAGCCCACGGACAGGATCGTCGTCACGACGGCAGGCAGCGCGTCGGGGATGGAGCCGACGGCCAGGGCCACGCCGATGCCGAAGAGCACCGTGAAGGATTCGCCCTGGATCAGGCCCATCACCACGATCGCCACGAAGGCGAAGAGTGCCGCGATGATGATGAAGATGGTGAGCCGGTCCACCTGCCTGGTGAGCGGGCTCTTCTCCACCTTCTGGCTGGCCAGCATGTTGGCGATGTGGCCGACCTCTGAGCCCATGCCCGTCGTGGTGACGAGGATTTCACCGTGGCCGCGGGTCACGTTGGTGTTCATGAACGCCATGTTGAGGCGGTCGCCGAGCGGCACGTCGGAACGCCCGATGGCCTCGGTGTTCTTCTCGACCGCCACGCTCTCGCCGGTCAGGGCGCCTTCCTCCACCTGCAGGGTCGCCGCCAGGATCACGCGGCCGTCGGCGGGCACGCGGTCGCCCGCATCGACGACCACGATGTCGCCCGGCACGATCTGGTCGGCGGGGATCTCGGCGATGTCGCCGTCGCGGCGCACCTTGGCCACCGACTTCATCATCTTCCCCAGGGAGGCCGCGGCCGCTTCAGCCTTGCCCTCCTGGTGGTATCCCAGCCAGGCGTTGAACAGCGTCAGCACGGCCAGCCCCACAGCGGTCCCGTACTCATTGATCAGCAGGCTGACCAGCACGGCGGCGACGAGCACGATCTGCATGTAGTCGCGATAGTGCTTGAAGAACCGCTTCCAGACCGGCTCCGGCTTGGCGGCGACCAGCGCGTTCGGGCCCTTCTCCTGCATCCGCTGCCGGGCCGTGTCGGCGCTCAGCCCCGTGGCCGGGTCCACCCCCAGCCGGCTCGCCACCTCCTCGGGTGTGAGTGCGTACCAGCTCGCCGCCGAGGCGGCAGCCGCGGGCCCTGCGGGGACTTCGTAACTGTGCTTCATGAGCTTCTCCTGATCACCTGTTCCCCCGTGTTTTCTCCCAGCAGTGACTTCTTCGGGCACCGCTGTCCAACGCGGGGCATCGCTCAGTACGGGGTTGGGATCTGCCGCATCATCAGTGTCGGTTCGCGGTAGTGGCCGGCCTTCTGCCGTTTCGGCAGCTCGACGTCGAGCCCGGGGAACGGTTCGTACGGCACCTGGCTGAGCAGGTGGCTGATAATATTGGGCCGGCCGCGCTTCTTGTCGTCGGTGTGTGCGACGTACCAGGGCGCCCAGGCGGTGTCGGTCGCCTCGAACATGGCGTCCCTGGCGCGCGAGTAGTCGTACCAGCGGCCGTAGGACTTGAGGTCCATCGGCGAGAGTTTCCAGGTCTTGCGGGGATCGTTGATGCGGCTCTCGAGTCGCCGGGTCTGCTCGTCCGCGCTGACCTCCAGCCAGTACGTGAGCAGGATGATCCCGGAGTCTTCCATCGCCTTCTCGACCAGCGGCGTCATGCTCAGGAAATGCTCGGTCTGTTCCGGCGTGCAGAAGCCCATCACGGGCTCGACGCCCGCGCGGTTGTACCAGCTGCGGTCGAAGATGACCACCTCGCCCGCGGCCGGGAAGTGCTCCATGTAGCGCTGGATGTGCATCTGGGACTTTTCCCGCTCGGTCGGGGTGGGGAGCGCCACCACCCGGAACACCCGGGGGCTGACCCGCTCGACGATGCGCTTGATCGTGCCGCCCTTGCCGGCCGTGTCGCGTCCCTCGAAGACGATGCAGATCTTGGCCCCGGTGGATTTCACCCACTCCTGCATGGCGACCAACTCGCCCTGCAGCGGGGCCAGTTCTGCCTCGTACTGCTTGCGGCGGAGCTTCGCCCCGTCCTGCGGTCGGAATTTTTCTTCTTCTTCTTGCCCATAACCGGCCTCCTTGTCGGAAGTGAAGAGCAACAGACCGCGTTCCCCAGTGTTGCCCGGGGTCGGCGACAGGGCAATCAAAAAAATCGCCCCTGAAGATACTCAGGGGCGACTTCTGTCTTTCTTTGAACTGATCAGCTGCCGGAGAACAGCCGGGCGAAGAAGCCCTTGGTCGGGGCGTCATTCTCGTGTCCGCGGCACCGCTCGGCGCCGGGGACGCCGCGCATCACCTGGTCGACGTGCTGACCGCACCCCGCCCATGTCGTTTTCCCGCACTTCTTGCACGTAACCGCTCGGCACATATGTTTCTCCTGTTCGTTGAACTCGTTAAAACCAAGATACCCCATGGGGTATACGGTCACCTATTCAGGCGGTCCGTGGGACGTGGTCGCTGCCGCGCATTCGGACGGCGACGATCAGCCCAGAGGCGGCGGTGAGGACCGCGACGACGGCGACCGCGGCGGGGATTCCGAAGGCGTCGGCCAGCAGGCCGGAGAGCAGCGCGCCCACGGCGAATCCGCCGTCACGCCACAGGCGGTAGATGCCCACGGATCGGGCTCGCCACTCCGGGTGGGCGACGTCCCCGATCGCGGCCAGCAGGGTCGGGTAGACCATGGCCGTTCCGGCGCCGAGCAGCACGGCGGCGACCAGCCAGATGTCGAAGCTGTGGCCGCCGGCGACCAGGCCGAGGGCGAGTGCCTGCACGATCATCCCGCCGACGATCAACCACTTGCGGCCGATCCGGTCGGACAGGCCGCCGGTGATGAGCTGGCCGGCTCCCCAGACGGCCGGGTAGACGGCCGCCAGGATGCCGATGCGCGCGATGCTCAGGCCGCCTGCGGCGAACAGGATCGGGAACAACCCCCAGGCCAGGCCGTCGTTGAGATTGTTGACCAGGCCGGCCTGGCTGACCGAGGACAGCGACCGGTCCCGGAAACTGGTGAGGGTGAACACCTGCCGGTTGCTCAGGTCGCCGCCGGCATGGGCGTGCACGGACACATGGCCGGCCGCCTCCGCTTTCGCGTGCTGGTGTGTTTCGCGCACGAAGACCACCGAGAGCCCGGTGCCCAGGGCGATGTAGACGGCGCCGAGCAGGAAGGGGCCGGGACGCAGCCCGTACTCGGCGGCGATGTACCCGGTGGCCAGGGCCGTGCTGGCCAGGCCCAGGTAGCCGGCCGCCTCGTTGAACCCCATGGCCAGGCCTCGCCGGTTCGGGCCGACGAGGTCCATCTTCATCATCACCGTGGTGGACCAGGTCAGTCCCTGGCTGATGCCGAGGATGACGTTGGCGGCCACGATCCAGCCCCAGGTCGGGCCGAAGATCAGCAGCAACGGCACGGGCAGCGCAATCAACCAGCCGGCGACGAGCACGGGCTTGCGCCCGAACCGGTCGGAGAGGGTGCCGGCGAAGTAGTTGGTGCCGGCCTTGGCCAGGCCGAACGCGACGATGTAGGTCAGCGCGCTCGTGTAGCGGTCGAGGTGGAAGACCTGGTCCGCCAGGAGCGGCAGGACCGTGCGTTCCTGGCCGAGGGTGCCGCCGACGAGGGCGTTGACGGCCACCAGCAGCATGAATTGGGGCAGGTTCTGCCGCAGGCCGAGCGCGACTGTTCCCAGCATCGGTACTCGTTCCGTCGCGGGGGTATTGCGGGCGCTCACGGCGGTCGGCTGCCGAGACTGCCGGTTAGGCGGAGGCCGGTTGGGCCTGGGCGGCGGCCTGCTGGGCGGCGATGGTGGTGCGCACCTCGTCCATGTCCAGGTTCCGCACACCCGCGATGAGCTCGTCCAGGGAAGACGCATTCAGCGCGCCGGGCTGGGAGAACACGAGCACCTTGTCACGGAAGGCCATCAGGGTTGGAATCGAGCGGATGCCGGCGGCGGCGGCCAGGCTCTGCTCTGCCTCGGTGTCGACCTTGGCGAAGGCGATGTCCGGGTGCTTCTCGGATGCCGCGGTGAAGGTGGGCGCGAACATGCGGCACGGGCCGCACCAGCCGGCCCAGAAATCCACCAGCACAATGCTGTTGGTCGTGATGGTCTCGTCGAACGTCTTCTCGGTGATGTCAATGGTTGCCATGCATCCAGAATATACCCCCTGGGGTATTTTGTGCAAGGACTTGCTTCCAGATACCCCGGGGGGTATGTTGGCCTGAAACCCGATCCGCATTCAGACCTGGAGGACTTCGAACCATGGACGTCATCGTTATCGAAACCCCGCAGTTGGGGGACCGCAGCTATCTGGTCCATGACGGCGCTGTCGCGCTGGTCATCGACCCCCAGCGGGACACCGACCGCGTGGAGAACGCGGCCCGTGAAGCCGGAGTCAGCATCACCCACGTCGCCGAGACTCACTTGCACAACGACTACGTGACCGGGGGTTTCGAGCTGGCTCGCTCGCACGATGCGAAGTACCTGGTCAACGCCGCCGACCCGGTGAAGTTCGAGCGGGAGCCCGTGACGGACGGCCAGGTCATCGCGGTCGGAAACCTGACGGTCACCGTTGTCGCCACCCCGGGTCACACCCACACGCACGTCTCCTACATCGTCAGCGACGGCACCACCGAGGCCGTGTTCTCCGGCGGCAGCCTGCTGTTCGGATCCGTCGGGCGCACCGACCTGGTCGCGGCCACCGACACGGTCGGACTCACCCACGACCAGTACGCCTCGGTGCGCAAGCTCGTGCACGAGGCCGAGCATGACGCCGCCCTCTTCCCGACCCACGGGTTCGGCTCGTTCTGCTCCAGCGGCCCGGCGACCGGCGCAGGCTCCTCCACCATCGGAGAACAGCTCACGGCCAACCACGCCCTGACCGATGCCGATGAGGAGCACTTCGTGCGCGACCTCATCGCCAACCTCACCGCCTACCCGTCGTACTACGCGCACATGGCGCCCGCCAACACCCAGGGTCCGGGCCCGGCGAACCTGCAGGTGCCCGAGTCCCTGGACGCCGCCGAACTCACCCGCCGGCTCGCCGACGGGGAATGGGTGATCGACCTGCGCAACCGGGTCGCGTTCTCCAGCAACCACCTGCAGGGCGCCGTGAGCTTCGAATACGGCAACGGATCCAACTTCACCACCTATCTCGGCTGGGTTCTGCCCTGGAACGAGCAGCTCACCCTCGTCGGCGCCCACGCCGACGTCGAAGACGCGATCCGTGACCTGTCCAGGATCGGCATCGATTCCCCGGATGCCGCCATCGGCACCGACCCGCACGCCCTGGCCCCGGACGCCCCGCTCGCCTCCTACGACCGCGTGGGCTGGGACGGGATGCTGCAGGGCCGTGCGGCCGAAGACGTGCTCCTGGACACGCGTCGAATCGACGAGTTCGCCGCGTCCCACCTGCTCGGCGCCGTTAATGTTCCCCTGCACGAGATCCTGTCCCGGATGGACGAGATCCCCGCGGGCAAGGTCTGGGTGCACTGCGGTTCCGGCTACCGGGCTGGCGTCGCTGCCAGCCTGTTGCAGCGCGCCGGACGGGACGTCGTCCACGTCGACGCGAACTTCGGCGACGCCGAGGCTGCCGGAGTCACGATGGCCGCGCAGGCCGCCTGATCCCGTGACGGTGCTCCGAACGGCCGCCCTCCCGGCCGAGAAGCGAAGCCTCCTCGGCATGGGGGCGGCCGTTCTGGCCCTCCACGTCATCGGCTGGGGCACCCTGTTCCTGTTGGTGCTGCCGCACCTGGCGCGGTCCGGCGGCAACACCGCCGTCCTGCTCGGGCTGGCGGTCAGCGCCTACCTGCTGGGGGTTCGGCACGCCTTCGACGCCGACCACATCGTCGCGATCGACAACACCACCCGCCGGCTGGTCGCCGCCGGGCGCCGTCCCGTCTCGGTGGGGTTCTGGTTCGCGCTGGGGCACTCCACCGTCGTCCTGGTCTCCGTGGTGCTGCTGGTCGTCGGCATCAACGCCTTCGCCGGCAGCCTCGCGGACGAGGGTTCCGCGCTCCGCCAGGTCACCGGCGTGTGGGGCGCCGCCGTCTCCGGCGGGTTCCTCATCCTGATGGGGGCCCTCAACCTGTCTTCCCTGAAAGGTCTGCGACAGGTGCTGCGGGACATCCGCGCCGGGCGGTTCGTGCCGAGCGAACTCGACAGGCACCTGGACAACCGCGGCCTGGTCAACCGGCTGCTCCGACCGATGTCACGGCTCGTGGATGCCCCCTGGAAGATGTTCCCGATCGGGGTGCTTTTCGGCCTCGGCCTGGACACGGCGGCATCCGTCAGCCTGTTCGTCTTCGCCGGCGCCCTCACGCCGGAGCTGCCCTGGTATGCGGCCGTGGTCCTCCCGGTCGTGTTCATGGCCGGGATGACCCTGTTCGACAGCGCGGACGGAATCCTGATGAACCACGTCTACCAGTGGGCATCCGTCGACCCGCTGCGGAAGGTGTACTACAACCTGATCGTGACCGGCGTGTCCGTGTTCGTCGCCTTTTTCGTCGGCGGGATGGGCCTGATGTCCATGCTCGCGGACCTCGGAATCGGCGGCGGAACCGCGGACCTGTTCGCGGCGGTCGACCTTGAATTCTTCGGCGTGATCCTGATCGGCGCCTTCGCGCTGGCCTGGCTCTCCGCGACCCTGTGGTGGAGATTCCGCTCCGCCCCTTCACCCGAAAGGCACCCATGATGGAAATCACCCCGCAGCAGGTCTTCGCCCGGCTGGCCGACACCCCACTCGCCGACGCCCAGATCGTCGACGTTCGGGAAACGGCGGAGCTCGCCGACGGCATGATCGACGGCGCCATCCACATCCCGCTCAGTACCGTTCCCGAACGCCACGGCGAGTTGGACAGGGCCCGGCCGGTCATCGTGGTCTGCCGCAGCGGCCGCCGGAGTGCCAGCGCGGCCGATCAGCTGTCCCAGGTGGGGTTCGACGCGTATACGATGGCCGGCGGCATGCTCGAGTGGGCGGCCCTGGGCTTCCCGACGGTCGTGCCCCTCACGCACTGACTCACGCACTGGCTCACGCACTGGCTCACGCACTGGCTCACGCACTGGGCCAGGGTGGGCGGTACTGTCGAGACCATGCCGCATCCCACTGCCAGCTCTCTCCCCACCTGGTCCTCCGTGCTCGTGGTCGTCGCGCACCCCGATGACGAGTCATTCGGGCTGGGCGCGATCCTCAACGCCTTCTCCGGTGCCGGAGCCGGAGTCGACCTGCTCTGCTTCACCCAGGGGGAGGCGTCCACGCTGCACGGAGTCCCCGGGGACCTCGCCCAGGTGCGCAAGGCCGAGCTGGATGCCGCGGCGTCGGCCCTGGGCGTGCAGCGGACCACGCTCCGCGACTACGCGGACGGTGCGCTCGACGCCGTGAATCTGGACACTCTGGCGGCGGAGGTGGTCGCCGCGGCCGAATCCGCGCGTCCCGACGGGCTTCTGGTCTTCGACGACTCCGGCGTGACCGGTCACCCCGACCACGTTGCGGCCACGGCGGTCGCCCTGGCCGCGGCAGAGACCCTGAACCTCCCGGTCCTGGGCTGGACCCTTCCGGGCAGCGTGGCGCTGGACCTGAACCGGGAATACGGAGCCGCCTTCACGGGGCACCCCGACGCCGAGATCGATCTGCGGATCAGCGTCGACCGGGAGAGGCAGCACGCCGCGATCCAGGCTCACGCCAGCCAGGCCGTGCCCGGAAGCGTGTTGTGGCGCCGGCTGGAACTGCTCGGCGACGCCGAGAACCTCCGCTGGCTGCGCCCGCCGACCTGACCACCCCGCTCCCACCCCCCTCGCGAACCAATTCGACGGAGATTTTGGCTCTCCTGTCGTAACCGTGGGTTAAACCCGGCCGGGGAGCACTGGTTTGTGGCCGCCGAGGCTGAGCATGGCGA
>NZ_SOFY01000022.1 GCF_004402595.1 Cryobacterium shii
CGGTCGGGCGCGGGGCCGGCGGTCGGCGACGGTCGGGCGCGGGGCCGGCGGTCGGCGACGGTCGGGCGCGGGGCCGGCGGAGGTTGGGTGCGGTGCGGTCGGAGGTTGGGTGCGGTGCGGTCGGAGGTTGCGCGGGGCCAGACTGGGAGCGGGGCCGGGCCGACTGGCATGCGCGGACCGACCCGTCTAGGGTGGTGAATCCGACAGTGTTGCGGTCCTCCACCCGGCACGGTCGTCGGGGGCCGACCGCTCAGACCCCGAGAGGTGATGACGTGGCCGGCCTGAACCCCGACTCTCCCGCCGCACCACTCCCCGGCTCCCCCACTTCGGGCACGCCCGCCGCGGACTCGCAGGGGCGGGCCCAGCTGCGCCGGTGGGCGCTGCGACTCGGGCTGGCCTATCTGGTCGCACTACTCCTGATCGCATTCTGGCCGACACCGGTGGACCGGGACGCGCACGATTTTCTGCTGGCCGCCCTCGGCTGGCTGCAGGGGCATGGCGCTCCGGGCTGGGTGCGCTACGACCTGGTGGAGTTCATGGCGAATGTCGTTCTGTTCGTCCCGGTGGGGATGATCGTGGTGATCCTGGCCGGCTCGCGCCGCTGGTGGCTGGCCGTGCTGGCGGGTTTCGCGGCGAGCTGCACGATCGAGCTGGGCCAGCTGATCTTCCTGCCGGCCCGGTTCGCCACCCTATCCGATGTGGTCGCGAACACGGCGGGTGCGGCCGTGGGCGCCGTGCTCGCCCTGATGCTGCTGCCGCTGCTGCAGGCGCTGGCGCTGGCGGGATCGGCTCGCAGGTCGACTCGCGGGGCGACGGGCGTTTAGCTGCCCAACGGGTGGCTAATTCAGGAGAGCCGGGGTGGACGCCGGCCTCAGCGCCGAAAACATGGGGCGGCGGATGGCCGGGGCCGGGTTTCTCCTGAATTCGCCACAGGGGGCCGCAGAACAATGGGTAGTTGGGGGCAGCGCGGATCCGTCGTGCATAACTCCTGCAGATCGTTCGGAACAGGCCGGGTTCGACCCCAAAACGGCCTTTCTGCCACAAATTGCAGGAGTTATGCGCGACAGCCCGGCCCCCGGCTAGCCCCTCGCCTGCAGCTCGGGCTGGTAGTCGCGCATGGTGTCGGTCTGGAGGCCCTTCTGCACGGCGGCGAGGCCGACCCAGTCCACGTGCACGATCGACTGGCCGTCGGAGGAGGTTCCCGTTCCATCGGTCGGCATCGTGAAGAAGGTGACCTGCGGCTCCCGCACATCCCGCAGCTCCCAGCCCAGCGAGGTCAGGTACGCGGAGTCCAGGCCGTCATCCACGGCCAGGAAGGGGGTGAGCGTCTTCAGCAGACCGGACAGCTTAACCGGATCGGCGAACACGGACCTGTGCATGGCCGCGGTCAGAAGCCCGCTGATGATGAGCTGCTGGTTGCGCACCCGCTGGAAGTCGCCGTCCTGGAACGCGTAGCGCTCCCGCGCGAACGCGATGGCTTCCTCACCATTCAGGTGCTGCGAGCCCGCTTCGAAGTGGTGCCCCTTGAGATGGTAGGAGTCGAAGGCGATCGGGTTGTCGATGTCGACGCCGCCGAGAGTATCCGTCGCCTGTTCGAACCCGGAAAAATCGACCACGGCCACGTGATCGATGCGGATGCCGAGCAGGTTTTCCACGGTCTGCACGGCAAGCGGCACCCCGCCCCAGGAGAGCGCGGCATTGATCTTGGCCTGCCCGTGCCCTGGCACCTCAACCCAGCTGTCGCGCATGATCGACATGACGGAGAGGCTCTTGCGATCGGCCGGCACGTGCACGACCATCATGGTGTCCGATCGCTCACCACGGATGCCGGCGAGGTCCTTCCCCGTGGCGCCGCGGGTGTCCGATCCGAGCAGGAGGATGGTCTGCGCCTGCCCAGCGGGCACCCCGCCCAGGACCGCGGAAGGGTCGAGGGCGGCGGCGGGGGCATTCGCTGCGGCGACGCCCGCCGTGCCCGGCGCCGCTTGCCCAGCCTGCGGGCGGGAGGCCTCCTCCGGGAAGGCGTTCGAGATATTCTCGGTGCCGCTGTCGAAGGCGCGGGTCAAGCTGAACGCATAGACGCCGCCTGCGGCGACGGTGACCAGCAGAACCGTGCCGAGCGCACCCAGGGCGATGCGCCAGGGATGACGTTTGCGCGGCGCTGCGTGCGCCGGGCCGGGGTGTTTGTGGCGCAGAAAATCGTTGATTCCGTTCGGCATTCGGGTTGCCTCCTGTGGCCGCTCGAGCGAACGGTGACGACACCATAGCCCGACCTTTTCCCGGCGGATATGGGCCGTTCCCGACGCCCGGGGCCCGCACTGCGCACGCCACGGCATCCGCCGATCCATGGGGGCAAAGATCGAGGGCTGCTACCGCATCGTCTTCAACTCGCGGTCGTAGGCGGCCAAGGTATCGGTCTGGAAACCCTGCTGCACGACCGCGAGCCGGGCCCAGTCCACGTGCACGATCGCCTGACCGTCTGAGGAGGCTTCCGATCCGGCGATCGGCATCATGAAGAAGGTGACCTGTTTTTCCGGCACGTCCCGCAGCGCCCAGGCCAGGGAGGCCAGGTAGGCGGAGTTGAGGCCATCGTCAACGGCCAGGAAGGGCGTGACCGTGCCCAGCAGACCCGACGTCTTCACCGGATCGGACAGCATGGAATTGCGCATCGCCCCCATCAGCAGGCCGCTGATAAGGAGCTGCTGGTTGCGCACCCTCTGAACGTCGCCATCCTGGAACGCTGCCCGCTCGCGCGCGAACGCGACGGCCTCCGCGCCGGTCAGGTGCTGGGAGCCTTTATCGAAGTGGTGCCCCTTGAGGTGGTCTGAATCGAAGCTGATCGGATTGTTGATGTCGACTCCGCCCAGGGCATCCGTCACCTGTTCGAACCCGGAAAAATTGACCACGGCCACGTGATCGATGCGGGCGCCGAGCAGGGTTTCCACGGTCTGAACAGCCAGCGGCACCCCACCCAGGGAGATAGCCGTTCTGATCTTCGCTTGCCCGTGCCCGGGCACTTCGACCAGGCTGTCGCGCAGGATCGCCATGACGTAGAGGTTCTTGTGATCGGCCGGCACGTGCACCACCATCAGGGTGTCCGAGTGCTCATCACTGACGTTGGCAAGTTGTGTCCCCGTGGCTCCTTTGGTGTCCGATCCGAGCAGCAGGATGTTCTGCGCCTGCCCCGCGGGCACTGCGCCCTGCGCCGAGGACGGTGTGGCAGCGCCCTGCGGCGCTGTGATGGCTTTGGGGCGGGACGCCTCCTTCGGGTAGGCGTTGGAGATCTTCTCGGTGCCGCCGTCGAAGGCGCGGGTCAGGCTGAACGCGAAGATTCCGACGGCGGCGACTGCGACCACCAGCACCGTGCCGAGCACGGCCAGGGCGATGCGCCAGGGGTAACGTTTGCGCGGAGCCCGGTGGAACGGGCCGGTCGTTTCAGGGCGCTGTGCGTTCTTTCCGTTCGGCATTCGGGTTACCTCCTGTGGCCGCTCGAGCGAACGGTGACGACACCATAGCCCGGCCTTTTCCCCCCGGATACGGGCCATTCCCGAAACACGTCACGCCCAGGAGAGAACGGCGCCCCAAACCTGCGCTGATGGCCACTTCCGCGGTCGCCGGTATGACACCGGCGACCGACTGGACTGCATCAAGGCCGTTGTGCAACTCGCCGTGGACCGCGAGGACCTCGGCCCGGGCCTGCGACCGTGGCTGCACGAATTTGTCGCGGGGCTCGGCTGAGCGCCATCCGTCAGGCGGAGACGGCCTCGAGCTGCGGGATCAGCGTCTCGAGGAACGCGGCGGTGTCTTCCCAGCCCTCCACGGCGACGCACTCGACCCCGAGCACCTTCACCGGGTAGTCGTTGCCGTTCTCGTCGAGGCGGTCGCCGACGAAGAGCATCTCGTCGAGGGGCACCCCGGTGAGCACGGCGAGCTTGTTCATGCCGTAGGCCTTGTCGATGCCGCGCCGGGTGATGTCCACGGACGTGGACCCGCCGGAGCGCACCTCGAGGTCGGGCAGCAGCGCCTGCACCGCTTCGCGCAGGGCGTTCTTCTTCTCGCCGGTGGGGTCCCACGCGGTTTTCGCGGCGACCGGGGCCGCCTGGCCGAGAGCGGAGAAGGTGATCTGCGAGCCGCGGTCCTCGAGAATCGGGCCCCAGGTCTTGCTCTCCCAGTAGCCGAGCGAACGCGCGGATATCTCGACGGCGTTGAGGGCATCCGTCTTCTCGGCCTCGGTCAGGTATTCGGCGTAGATCTGGGTCCAGGATCCGTCGACGTGGCGGAAGTACTGGGTGCCGCAGGTGGGCATCAGGTGCAGCCGCTCGAGGGCCTCATCGCTGACGCCCTCGAGGTTGTCGATCAGCTGCATGTGGAACTGCGCGATCTGCCCCCCGGAGATGACGCAGACCTCGACGGCGCCGAGCAGGCGAACCATAAGGGCGGCCATCCGCGGGTCGAGTGGGGACTTGGAAGCGGCGAGGGTGTCATCGAGATCGAAGGCCACCAGGCGGGGAAGGGTCGTCATGTGTGCGGTTCCTTTAATTGGCGCAAAGCCGGCATTGCGGCTCGGAGCTTGACGTCACCTATGCGCGACGCCCGCAAAAAGTGTACAGCCGGGGGCTGACGGATGCCCGTGCGCGGGTTTCAGAGGACGAACCGGGCGGGCACGGCGCAGGGGCGGGGCTCGAGCAGCTGGACTGGTGACGGTTAGTGGGTCGAATCTGTGGCGCTGGGGTGGGCGCGAGCCGGGGCGCGGGCGCTGCGATCGCGGCCGGCACCGCTGGCCCGGTGGGCGCGGTGGTCCTGGCCGGGAACCCAGGTGCGGGTGGGATCGAAGCAGACCGGTGCCATGACCTCGGGTTTGCCCCGGACCATGCGGATCAACCACCCCGATGTCTCGATGCTGTGGTGATGGAACCAGCAGAGCAGCACCCCGTTGTCGATGTCGGTGGGGCCGTGGTTCACCCACGGGATGATGTGGTGCACCTCCGCCCAGGCCGCGTTCACCTGGCAACCCGGGATGATGCACCCGCCGTCGCGGGCGGCGATGGCGCGGCGTTGGGCCTGGGTGAAGAATCTTTCCTTCCCGCCGAGGTAGAGGACCTCCCCGTCCACGCCGAAGAGGATCTTGCGGTACCCGCCGGCGCAGATCAGCTGATTCACGGTGCGCATCGACACCGGGGCTTCGACCCCGTCGATCCACCCCACCCCGTGCTCATCGGCGAGGTCGACCGCGTTCACGTGCACCATCACGGTCGGGGCGGCCCCACCCATCTTCGGGGTTCCCGGTGCGCGCGACGCGGCCTCGAACACCCCGCGGAGGATGTCCGCGCGTTTCTCGCCGCCGTTCCGGTCGTCGCTCAGGGCGGCGGCCTCGGCGCCGGGGATGAGCTCCCCGGAATCCATCAGCGCCTGCTCCTCCGCACTGGGGAATGCGGGTGCCGCGTGGGCGGAGAGATAGGTGTCGAAGATGCCGTTCATGATGCCGCGGAGCTCCGCGGTGACCGCTCCCCGCAGGGGGTAGAGGCCGTCGCGAAGCAGGCCGAACCCGACCGTGCTGCGCGGCTCGGCGACGTCTTCGTTCGGCGCAGTGCCGTCCGGGTCGAGCCGCGCCTGCCACTGCACGGCCATACCCCGGATCAAGTCCGCCGGGAACGCGAACCCTTCCCCCGGCAGCCCCTGGGTCTCCTCGGTCACAGCGCCGGTCGCGGCGGCAACCAGGGCCCGCTCAGCGGTGAGGAGGTCGTCTGGAGCGACGCTCGGACTGACCTTGTCGAGGGTGGTGACGATGGCTTCGGCAGCGTCCACGCCCAGATCGCCTGCACTCAGGCCCGCGGCGACAGTCGAATAGTACGGGGGCAGCATGCTGGTGCCGGCCCGGCGCTGGCCGACGTTCCCGCCGAGCCGCACGCGACGGTTGGCCTCTCGCGCGGAGACCCGGGTGAGGCGCGTGATGAGGTCGATGCCGTTGCTCGCCCCTTGCTTCCAGGCCAGGGAATCGTGGCCGAGGATGCTACGGGAGCGGTCCGCGACATCCGTTGCAGTGGAGACTCGTGCCGCATCCACGCTGCGGCCGAGGTGCTCGACCGCGCCGAGCACGGCCAGGGCATCGGTGTCGGACAGTAGCGATAACGTTATGTCAGCGAGGGCTTTGGCTATTGCCCGAGCGGCCTGCTCGATTCGCTGCGCAGGTGAATCTGCCGCCTCTGCCGGGGCGGCTGGTGACTGCGGTGCGGATGCTCCTGCCATGCCCCGATTTTAGCAAAAAGCGTACGTGTTGTCGAGACTGTCTCAACTATTTATCAAAATGTTTCGCAGTTAGTTACTAATGAGGCTGGTATTACTCGTGGGACTCGATGGCCGGCGAGGCGCCGCAGAACCGGGCCCGAGACGGCGCCGAACCGTGAGTTGCGACCCTCTTCAAGCAAGAAACAGGGTCGAAACTCACGGCTCGGCGAAGGAAGCGGGGCTCGTAGGATGACCGGCGCAAACCGCAGGCAGGCGTGAGTGGGGAGTGGGCCAGGGAGGGGCAGCGCGAGCAGGGGCGGCTACTGGCAGGGGCGGCTACTGACAGGGGCGTCGAGGGGCGAGCCGCGGCGGCTACTGGCAGCCGGGGGCGTCGAGGGTGACCGTCGTCGGGTGCAGCATCGGGGTGGTCTGCAGGGCGGGAGCCGCGTAGGTGCCCTTCGGGCCGGCGAAGACGGCCGTTACCGCGCTCGACTGGCCGGGCTTCAGCATGACCGAGAACCGGGCCACCGGCCTGCCCAGGTCGTCGGTCGTGAGCTCGAGGTCGGCGCCTTTCGCGGAATCGATCGACGACGACACGAAGGTCGTGCCGGGATGGCCGTAAACGAAGACCTCCGTGCGGAACTGTTTGGCGCCCCACGGCGCGCTGGCCACGTAGCCCGGAAGTTTGGCGGCCAGCTCGGGCGTGAGGGTGGAGCGGAGGTTGGCCTTCGTAGTGAATGTGGGGGTCTCGGCGGTGCAGACGTTCGTACTGAGGGTCGCGGCAGTCTCGAGGTAGAAGTCCAGCTTGGATGCAGACATGTCACGGAAGAACACGCCCGTGGTAGTCGAGTCACTGTTGGTCGTGGGCAGAATGCCGGCGATCGGGGTGCGCTCGAGAATCTTCTGCTCGTCGGGGTGCGCGCTCCACGCCATGATGCGGTGCTCGGTGACCCCCTGGGTCACGGCCTTCAGCATGTCCTGCGGGTCGCCCTGAGAGTTCGTCACGGCGTCAAACATGGTCTTGGCGGCCTCGGCGAAGAACGCGTCCGTCTGATCGGGGCCGTCCTTGCCCTGGTAGCGGAAGTAGATCTCGTTGAGCAGCAGGGACACGGCGTTGTCTTTCGACAGCACGTCACCCGTGCTCATCGTGACCGGTCCGGTGGCGCCGAGCATGTGCGCGAGTGCCGCCGGGTCGATGGAGATGACGCCGTCGACGGTGCCGCCGAGGTCACGCTGCCAGAACGCCTGAGTGATCTGCGCAGCAGTCGGGAAATCAGGCCGGCTGGTTGCGAGGTTCAGCCTGGTGAACATCAACGGGGTGAAAAGTGAAGAAAGCTTTGGGTCTTCGGCGACAGCCGACTGCGCGTCGTCTCGTACGAAGCTCTGGCTCGACGCTTGCCGGCCGATGCTGATCGAACCGTCGTCGACCGTGACCTCGGTCAAGGCCGCTGCGGTGCCTCCGAGCGCCGTGGTCTCGGCAAGGTTCTGGAAAATCAAGATGTAGTTTCGTGGCCCCGAGGCGCCCATCATGGCGGGCGCGACCGAGGTGAACGAGCTCACCTCTCCGATCGTGGCCGCAGCGCCGTCGAGCATGGTGGAGAGTTTGGTGCCGGCTGCGCTGACCTCGTCGATAGTTCCGTCGAGCTTGATCGCGCCCACGGATGCCGCCGCCGAGTCGAGCGCCGTGCTCGCCGTTGTCAGGGCCGCGTTCAGGTCCACGATCGGCGCCAGGTTGATCTTGCCGTCAACGGGTTTCAGCGACGCCGCGCTGAGGCCCGACGCCACCGTCGCGACCGGCGCGACCGCGTCCTGCGCGACCACATCGATGGCTTCTGCCATCTGGCGCACGGCGGTGAGGTTGGCGCCGGCGAACGGAACGACTTCCGCCGCCCGCCAGAGTGGGTCATGGGCCTGGTCGACGGCCTTGCCCGTAGCCGCGGAGAGCTTCGTGGAGGTGGTACCGAGGCCGGTGAAATCCATCGCCGTGGCCTGGCTCTTGAGGGTGCCGACGAGAGTCTGCGCCTTCTCGAGCTCGGCCTTGGCCGCCAGTGCCCGGGAACCCACCCAGCCCCCGGCGATGGCGAGAAGTATGACGAGCCCGACCAGCACGGCGACTACGATCCACGGCCAGCGGCGCCGGCGTGTGATCCTCTGCAGTCAAGTGGGGGGCGGTGGCAGCGCGGTCGTCGCTTGATTCAGTCACCTACGAACGCTAACCCATGCCGGCTGTGAGCTCAGTATCGGCCGGCGCGAGAAGTGGCCCCAGCACTAAAGCCCGGCGGGCAGCGGCCCCGTCGCCACGAGATACAGGCGCTGGGTGGGCCGGGTCATGGCCACATACAGCGCGCCGGCGCCGCGCTCGGACGCCGCGACGATCCCCGCCGGGTCCACCACCACCACGGCATCGAATTCAAGTCCCTTGGAGTCGTGCGGGGTGAGCAGCGCGATCTCCTTGAGCAGGCCCTCCGCCCCGAGGCCCACAACGGAGGGCCCGAACGAGGAGACCAAGGAAGCGTGGACCCCGGCGAGCGCAGGCTCGAGCACGATCACTGCGACGGTGCCACCGAGGCCCAGGGCGCGTTCGCGGCGCACGGCGTCGGCGACATCCGTCACCGTTTCGATCGGCCACTCGCTGGCCCGCACCGACCGGGCCGGCGTGATCGGCAGGTCGTGGGCGAGGGCCATGGATTCCGCGGCCGATGCGATCTGGCTGGGCGTGCGGTAGTTCACGGTGAGCTCCTCGAGCCGCCAACGGTCGGCCTCGAGCGACCCGGAGAGCAGGGGCGCGAGGGCCTCACGCCAGTTCGAGGCGGCGGCCGCTGACGCCGCCTGCGCGATGTCACCCACGATCGTGAACGAGCGCAGCGGGCCGCGCCGCAACACCAGGCGCCACTGCATGGGCGAGAGTTCCTGCGCCTCGTCGACGACCACGTGGCCGTAGGTCCAGGAGCGGTCGAGGGCCGCGCGCTCGGCCGTGGTGGCCCGGTCGCCCAGCTCGGCGAAGTTGTCGGCGAGGGCCTTCGCGTTGACGAGCCCCTTCACCTCCATGTTCGAGATCGCCAGTTCGGCGTTCTCCACGTCGCGCTTGCGCTGCTCCTTCTGCTCGCGCTTCAGGGCCGCGTCGACGACGTTGTACTCGCCGAGGTGCTCGGCCGCCTCGTCGAGCAGTGGAATGTCGGAGATGGTGAACTCGGCGCCGCGCGGGCGCTGCAGCAGCGCACGCTGGGCGGGCGTCCAGGTGGGGGTGAGCTGCGCCAGCCACTGCGGGCGCGCATAGAGATCCTGCAGCAGCTTCTCGGGGGTGAGCGGCAGCCACGCGGTGTTCAGCGCCACCCGCACGTCGTCGGCGAGGCGCAGGTCTTCGCGCAGCATGGGCAGGTCGGTGTCGTCCATCGACCGGCCGTCTTTCTTCAGCTGGGCCAGCCACTCCTTGGCCAGGGCGCCGAGCGCGTTCTTGACGAACGTGACCCGGGCCTCGTTGTGCGACTTGCCGGTGGCCCGCGCCCGGTGAATGGCCGTCTCGATCAGGTGTGGGTGCAGTGTCAGCCGGTCACCATTGACCACGAGCACCTGCGGCTGGGCCGGCACCCACTGCCGCGAGCGCACGGCGCGTTCGATCAGCCGCGCCATAGAGGTCTGGCCCTTGAGGGCGGCGACGGCCGGGGCATCCTCTCGGGTCGCCTCGACGCCCGGGTAAAGCTGGCCGACAGATGCGAGCACCACCCCGGTCTCCCCCAGCGACGGCAGCACCGCCTCGATGTAGTTGAGGAAGGACTCCGACGGCCCCACGATGAGCACACCCGAGTTCTTCAACCGATCCCGATGCGTATATAAGAGGTACGCCGCACGGTGCAGGGCCACGGCCGTCTTGCCGGTGCCCGGCCCGCCCTGCACAACAAGCACGCCCTTCAGGTCTGAACGGATGATGCGGTCCTGCTCCGCCTGGATCGTCGAGACGATATCGCTCATGTGCCCGGTGCGCTGGGCGGTGAGCGCGGCCAGCAGTGCGCCCTCGCCCTGGTGCACGGTTGCCGAATCGCCCTCGAGCAGCGCGGCGTCGAGGATCTCGTCCTCGATGCGCACGATATCGCGGCCCTTCGACAGCAGGTGCCGGCGGGCGCGGGCACCGAGCGGCGTGGCCGCGGTGGCCTGGTAGAACGCGCTGGCCTGCGGCACCCGCCAGTCCAGCAGCAGAGGCTGCAGGTCTTCGTCGCGCAGACCCAGTCGGCCGATGTAGCGGTAGACGGAGGCATCCGTCTCGTCCTCACCGGAAGAAGAGTCAGAAGAAGAAGGGTCGGCGGCCACTTCGAGCCGGCCGAACGCCAGCCGGTCGTCCACCTCGCGCAGCTGCACGATGCGGTCTTCGTAGAGCCGCGCGAACGTGTCGCGTTCGGACCGCGATTGGTGGTTGCCGCCCACGTCGAGCCGCCGCACGGCTACGAGCTGCTGCTCGGCCTCCCGCTGCAACGCGTCGAGACGCGCATACAGGTTCGCCACATACTGCTGTTCCCGCTGAAGCTCCTGGTCGACCACTCGCACACCCCTTGAAATCCGAGCCTCAAGTTTACTCGCGCGTGAAACGTGTTCCAGCCAGAAAAGTTGTCAAAGAGACCGACCCGGCGAAGTGCCGGGTGCAGGCAAGATCCAGGCTGACACGTGCTCCCGTGCGAGCCCTCAACTCACGAAGGTGGCGTCTTCAGCAGAGTAACGTCGTCGAAGAAGTACCCATTTATGAGGGAATCCCGCAACTGAACACTGGACCCGCCCTCAACAGCGATAGCTCCGCGCAGAGCTTGAGCCTCGGGGCGCTTGAATGGAAGAAGGCGAATGGAACGGAGTGGAACCAGGCCGCCGACGCCCGCAAGTGCGGCCTGAAGCGCCCTATAAGAGTCCGCAGGGCCCTGCATGTCAACTATTCCGGAGTAGACATGCAGGAATTGGTCTCCGCTATCGTCTCTCACCAACAGTGCAGCGCCGACAGAGAATTTGCGTTTGGCCAATAGGTCCAGAGTTCGGTGCGCGAGCTCAAGGTCGATGTCTACCATTGCTTTTTCACCCATTCAAACACTCCGTGCTCATCAGCAATTGATCGCACCATGTCCCGTGCTTCGCTCTCTTCCCAGACTCGATAGCGACTCGATTCGTTCCAGTCTTTCGCAACTGACCAAGCCACTTCAAAGCCTGGATGAGTAGCGCTTTCAGCGAGGAGAGAACTATGCAGATCGGCGAGCCGCACAAGCTTCGCCAGATCATGAACGTGGATGTCGTTCACGAACGCCCTGTTTGGGGTCGTCTCAGCCTTGAATTGAGTGGCCAACCGGCTCTTGATGCCACACTCGACGGCATAGCCGCACAAGTAGTAGGCACCAGACCAATGGCCAGCCAGCAGCAACGACTCTGCTTCCGCCAGTCTCGTCACGGCCAACTCTTGCCATTCCTCACGATGCACTCGCCAAGCATCGCGTGAGACAGCCAGGATTGCAACTCACTAAGACGGGTGCCACGGCGTGATCCGCAGCACGGCACCTCGCGATCTTTCCCAGCTCATGGGCGGATGCTTCGCTCCGACGCGGCCGGAGCGACCTGCGCGGGCAACGGGCCGCTATTCGATCGTCTGCACCTCGGGCTGGTAGGCGTCGAGGGTGTCCGTCTGGAACCCCTGCTGCACGGCCTTGAGCTTCTCCTGGTCGATCACGACGATCGACTGGCCGTCGGGCGAGGTGCCGGTGCCCGTCGTCGGCAGGGTGAAGAACGTGACGTCGCCCAGGCGCACGTCGCGCAGCTGCACGGCCAGCCCGGCCACGTAGGCCGAGTTCAGCCCGTCGTCAACGGCGAGGTAAGGAGCAATCGCCCCGACCAAATCGCTGATCCGGGCAGGGTTGGTGAGGGTTTCCGCCGTCAACGACTTGCCCAAAACGGCCTTGATGAAGGCCTGCTGGTTGCGGGCCCGCTGAAAGTCGCCATCCGCGAAGGCATACCGTTCCCGCACGAACGCCAGCGCCTCCGTGCCGTTCAAGCGTTGGGGTCCCTCGGCGAAGTAGCGCTCCGGCAGCGCAGACGAGTCGAAACCGACCGGATTGTCGATGTCAACGCCGCTGTCACGCATGATCGACATTGACGTAGATGTTTTCGCGGTTCTCTGGCACGTGCACCACCATGATGGTGTCCGAGCGCTGGCCGGTGAGGTCGGCGATGGACCCGTCGGTCGCCCAGTCACCGGTATGCAGAAAACCCGCGTAGAAAGGCCTGAATCTACTCCGGAGAGTGGCGACGATTTGGTCTGAATTTTGCATTCGCTGATTCACGAACTCCCGAGGCAAGGCCCACCCGAAGAGATGTCCTCACCAGCCGCCTCTAGAATGTGCTGGTGACAGTTTTAATCACCGGCGGTGCCGGATACATTGGTTCCCATGTCGTCCGGCTCCTCCGCGAACGAGGTGACGAAGTGGTAATTGTAGATGACCTCGTCACAGGCGACCGAAGCCGGGTGCCGGGGGTTCCTCTGTTTCAGATGGATCTATCTCGGTCAGATTCCACCGAAGCGCTTGAGAAAATCATGCGCGACCACAGCGTACGAGCAGTTATCCACTTTGCGGGGCGCAAACAAGTAGGCGAGTCCGTAGATCGACCAGCCTGGTACTACCAGCAGAATGTAGGGTCTCTCGCTCATCTTCTGATCGCCATGGAAAACACCCACGTTTCGGAGTTGGTCTTTTCATCTTCGGCTGCCGTGTACGGTGCACCCGAAGGCGCCAGCGTCCGCGAGGACACCCTAACCAAACCGATCAACCCGTACGGGGAGACGAAGCTCGTCGGCGAATGGCTCGTGGCCGCTGCCGTGAAATCTCTTGGACTTCGTGCCTGCAGCCTGCGATATTTTAACGTAGCTGGAGCTGGTTGGCCCGAACTCGGTGACACAGCCGTGCTCAACCTCGTCCCGATGGTGTTTGAACGTATTGATCAAGGCCTCTCTCCCCTCATATTCGGTGAGGACTACGCCACACCGGACGGCACATGTATACGGGACTTCATACACGTGCTCGATTTGGCCAAGGCCCATCTCGCAACGCTGGACAGTCTCTCTGTAGGGGACCCCCGCCACGATATCTTCAACGTCGGATCGGGCAAGGGTTTCTCCGTTCGAGAGATGGTCGACGCTATCCTGGGCGAGACAGGGGTTGCTCTTACCCCCCATGGACGGGAACGCCGTCTTGGAGACCCGGCAATTGTGGTAGCCGATGCTCAGTTAATTGCCAACACAGTCGGCTGGGTGTCCCAACTCGATCTTTCGGACATCGTCAGGTCCGCTTGGGAATCCCACCAATTACTAAGAAAAGCAAAACCACGTGCCACACACTGATATTGCAAGCGTTCCGCGGTCCTTCCCCCGCCGCTGACGGGCGGGTTCTTCGCGCGCACAGAGCCTGGGGTCCTCGGGATGTCGGGGCTCTCATCCGGCGACGTGGCTCGCCCATCACTCGATCGTCTGCTCCTCGGGCTGGTAGGCGTCGAGGGTGTCCGTCTGGAACCCCTGCTGCACGGCCTTGAGCTTGTCCTGGTCGATCACGACGATCGACTGGCCGTCGGGCGAGGTGCCGGTGCCCGTCGTCGGCAGGGTGAAGAACGTGACGTCGCCCAGGCGCACGTCGCGCAGTTGCACGGCCAGCCCGGCCACGTAGGCGGAGTTCAGCCCGTCGTCAACGGCGAGGTAGGGGGCAATCGCCCCGACCAGATCGCTGATCCGGGCAGGGTTGGTGAGGGTTTCCGCCGTCAGCGACTTGCCCAGCACGGCCTTGATGAAGGCCTGCTGGTTGCGGGCCCGCTGAAAGTCGCCGTCCGCGAAGGCGTACCGTTCCCGCACGAACGCCAGCGCGTCCGTACCATTCAGGCGCTGGGGTCCTTCGGCGAAGTAGCGCCCCGGCAGCGCAGACGAGTCGAAGCCGACCGGGTTGTCGATGTCGACGCCGCCCAGGGCATCCGTGATGCCCTTGAACCCGGTGAAATCGACGATGGCCACATGGTCGATGCGCGCACCCAGCAGACCCTCTATGGTCTGCACGGCGAGGGGAACCCCGCCGTAGCTCATGGCGGCGTTGATCTTGGCCTCGCCCTCACCCGGGATGTCGATCCAGCTGTCACGCATGATCGACATGACATAGATGTTCTCGCGGTTCTCCGGCACGTGCACCACCATGATGGTGTCCGAGCGCTGGCCGGTGAGGTCGGCGATCGATCCGTCGTTCGCCCCGCGGGTGTCCGAACCGAGCAGAAGGATGTTCTGCCCGGTCGCCGCATCGCCGGTCGCCGCATCACCGGTCGCCGCCGGCGGCCGTGACGCCTCGTCGGGGAACACGTCGGGGATCTTCACGGTCTGACTGTCGAAGGTATTGCTGAGCGTCCAGGCGTAGACGCCCGCGGCCCCGCCTACGAGCAGCACGACGGCGGCGATGGCGATCAGCGCGATCCGCCACCCGCGGCGTTTCCGCCGGGGCGCCGGTGCGCCAGACGACTCGGCGGTCACGGTCGCCCCAGCCCCAGGTAGGTCCAGCCGGCGGCGCGCCAGGCTGCGGCATCGAGGGTGTTGCGGCCGTCGATGATGATTGGCACGCGCACGAGCGCGGCCGCCCAGACCGGGTCGATCTGCTTGAACTCGGCCCATTCGGTGACCAGCACCACCGCGTCGGCGGCCCGCAGGGTCTCCTCGATGCTGGCCGAATAGGTGAGCTGCGGATGCCGCAACCGCGAATTCTCAATCCCCTGCGGGTCGGTGGCCACCACGTCGGCGCCGAGGCCCCGCAGTTGCACGGCCACGTCGAGGGCCGGCGAGTCCCGCACGTCGTCGGAGTGCGGCTTGAAGCTGAGGCCGAGCACGGCCACCTTGGCCGTGTAGACGGGCTTGTCCAGGGCCTGCAGGGTCATCGCGACCACCCGTTGCCGCTGGCGCATGTTGATCGCGTCGACCTCCTTCAGAAAGGAGACCGACTCGCCCCGGCCCAGTTCCTCGGCGCGGGCGGTGAACGCACGGATGTCCTTGGGCAGGCAGCCGCCGCCGAACCCGACGCCCGCGTTCAGAAAGCGGCGGCCGATGCGGTTGTCGAAGCCGATGGCGTCGGCCAGCTCGGTGATGTTCGCCCCGGAAACGTCGGCGATCTCGCTCATGGCGTTGATGAAGCTGATCTTGGTGGCCAGGAACGCGTTCGCGGCGACCTTGACGAGCTCCGCTGTCGCGTAGTCGGTCACGATCAGCGGCGTCTCAGCGGCCATCGCCGACGCGTAGACCTCGTTCAGCAGCGCGGTGGCGTGCTCGCCGGCCGCGCCGGCGGGCACCCCGTAGACCAGGCGGTCCGGGCTGATGGTGTCTGTCACGGCGAACCCCTCGCGCAGAAACTCGGGGTTCCAGGCCAGGGTGGCCCCGCTGCCGGATGCCTCGATCACGCCGGCCAGGCGGGCGGCGGTGCCGACCGGCACCGTGCTCTTGCCCACAACCAGGTCACCGGCCGCAAGGTGGGGCAGCAGCGACTGCACGGCCGCGTCGACGTAGCTGAGATCGGCGGCGTGGCTGCCTGCCTTCTGCGGGGTGCCGACCCCGACGAAATGCACCTGCGCGCCGGCGGCATCCGCAATGTCGGTGCTGAAGCGCAGCCGACCCGACGCCATGGCCGAGGTGAGAATCTCGGGCAGGCCCGGCTCGTAGAACGGCGGTGTGCCCGCGGCCAGCTGGTCGATCTTTCGGGCATCGATATCGATGCCCACCACGTCGTGGCCCAACTCGGCCATCGCCGACGCGTGCACGGCCCCGAGGTAGCCACAGCCGATCACGGACAGTTTCATATCGTCTTCTCCACCCCTGAAGCCTAACCTCGGGCATCCGGCGAGGCGGCCCAACCCCCTCCTTTGGGGGCGGAAAACCGCGAGTCTGGTGTCACCGCAGCACTACAGTGAAAATTGTGACTAAAATCAGGCCCGAGCAGATGGGCCACAAGGCATTATTGCGACGAGGTCGCAGCACTAAGGGACTGCAGTACGCCTTTCTGGCCGTCGCTGCGGTCTCCGCCGGCGTCATCGGCTACGCGGCCTTCGCCATCGGCCTGTAGCCCCTCCGCCCCGACTACCCCGCCGCGACAGTGGCGCAGTCGAGAGGCAGATCCGAGATCGTCGTGGGGTTCACCATCGGGGTGACCTCGGCCTCAAGCGCCTTCGTGCCGGTTGCGGCCGCCACCACGTCGAGTGTGATCTTCGACGTGGCGCCGGGCTCCATGCTCACGATCAGCTTCGCCACCGGGTAGTCGGTGTCGTGGAACGATTCGAGCTGCACGGGAGCACCGTCAACCGTCGCTCCCACGATCTGCGAACCGGGCGGGGCGTAGACCATGACGATCATGCGCTGCACACCGCGTTTGAGTTTCTCCCGGGCGAACTCACCAAGAATGGACGGGGTAACCGATGTCGCCGCATCGGCCGGGATCTCATTGGTGAGGTCAACCCCGACGCGGTACGATGCCTTCCCATCAGCCCGGCACGCAGCCTGGCCGAGGCTGACGGATTGCTTCAGGTAGTAGTTCATCTTCGAGCCAACGTTTTCCTGAAAATAGACCCCGACCCGATCTGTCTTTTCGTCGCTCTTCGGCAAGGCTCCATCCACCCCGAGAAACTCGAAGATCGCTTGTTCTTCTTCCTTGGGACTCCACATCAACACCCGGTGCTCGGTCGCGGCCTGGGTAAGTGCCGACATCAGCTGGTTTGGATCGACGCCACCACCTAGAAGCTGGTCAAACGTCTTCGCGACGATTTCTGCGTAGATGACATCTTGCGCAGCGTTGTCTGCGTCAGCATCGACATACGTGTCCCCGGACCAGAAGCGCATGTAGACCCCATTGAGCAGGAGAGGCACGAGTGTCTCGCTCGTGAGAACGTCCCCGGTCGACAACGGGATCGGGGGGGTTCCCCGCAGTAGATATCCCAGCGCAACTGGATCGACCGAAATGACGCCATTGATCTCGGTGCCGAACTGGCGCTTCCACATCTCCTCGGTCACCGAAGCTGCGCTCTCGAAGCTGGGGCGAACGGTGACGTTCGACATGGCCCGGCCGAACTCCGAACCGTAGAGCGCATCAACCCCCTCAGGCAGCGGGATCACAGATTCCTGGAAATACGCGAAGTTCCCGAATCCCGCCGGCACGGCGTCGCCCAGGGTGACGCGACCCTGGTCAATCGTCAGAAGGGCGAACGAGAGCGATGTGCCCCCGAGCGCCCGTGCTTCCGCATTGTTTTGAAACACGATTACGTAGTTGCGCGGGGAGTGCCCACCAAGGGCGTCTGGAAGCGCGTTAACTATCTGACTTGCCGACGCCAACGTCGGCGTGATGCTGGTCAAGAAGCCGTGGAATTCGTCTACGGCTGCCGTGACCTGCCCGATGGTCGCACCGGTGTCGACGCCACTGACCCGTTTCTCCGCTACCGAGAACACTCTGCTTGCCTGGTTGAGAGTCTCTCCCGCCGCAACGATCGGCCCAAGATCGATGGCGCCGTCGGTGGGCTTCAACGCTGCAGGGTTCAGCGTCGCTGCGGTCGCAGCCAACGGGACGGCCGCGCCGCTGACCACGTCATCGGCGATATCGGCTAGGTTTCGCACGGCTGCGAGATTGGCCCCAGCAAAGGGAACGAACTCCGCGGCACGCCACACAGGATCGCCGGTCAGCTCGCGGGCGCGGGCGGTGTGCCCTGCCATGGTCTTCACCGATGCGGACACCGCCGCTGAGTCTCCCGCAAGCAGCTGAGTCTTGATCATTGAGGCCAGTGGCAGTGCGTCTTCCAGTTCGGCCTTCGCCTGTAGCCCCCGACTCCCCACCCAGACTCCGGCAACCATGACAACACCGACGACAATGGCCGTCCAGAACCACCACCGACGATAGAACTGGGGCTTGCTGCGAATAACTCGTCTCCGATCGCCCGAGCGGGTTCTTGTTTCAGTCACTGAGCTATTGAATCAGGTCGAGGCCCGGCCGAGAAAACTGCCGGGGCGGTTGCGTCCAATAGCGTGGTGTAACCCGGCCCTGATGGGCGTATTGCACCGATGTGAGGCGGCCACCGCGTGATTCTTGGAAAGACCGATCAAGTCTTTTCCGAAGGAGTACACGCGATGACCGCACCCCATTTTATTGACC
>NZ_SOFY01000049.1 GCF_004402595.1 Cryobacterium shii
GTCGCGGGCGGTGGCCGCCCCGGCGGCCGCGCCGGTCGCCCCGGCGGCGGTCTGTGCCGCCCCGGCGGCGAGCGTCCGGCTCGAGGCCGGGAGCGGGTCGAGCTGGGTTTTCAGGCCGGTGGTGAGGGCGCGGCCGGTGGCGAGTCCGCCGTCGACCGGGTCGAGCTGGGCGAGCACGGCATCGATCTGCGCGGCGCTGAGGCCGTCATCCGTGAGTCGCGCTCGGATGGCGTCGCGGGCGTCGACCAGGGAGCCGGCCGCGCCGGCGAGCACCGAGTCCGCCTGGTCGGCGGCCGCGGCCAGCGCGGGGGAGCCGTCCGCCAGTTTCTCCGTGCCCGCGGCGACCGCGGTGCTGCCGTCGGCGACCTGGCCGGTTCCGGTGGCCAGCGAGTCGAGCCCGCTGGCGAGCCCGGCGGCTCCGTCGGAGACCTGGCCGGCGCCGGCGGCCACCTGACCCGTGCCGGTCGCGAGGCTGCCGATCCCGGTCGCGAGTGCGCTCGCCCCGTCGAAGACCTGGCCGGTGGCGGTGGCGAGCCGGCCCGTGCCCGTGGCGAGCGTGCCGGTTCCGGTGGCGAGCTGCGCGGCGCCATCGGCGAGGCTGGTGCTCCCGGTGCCGGCGGAGGCGATGCCATCCGTCACCCTGCCGGCCCCGTCAGCGGCCGTGCCCAGGCTCGAGCGCACGTCGGAGAGGCCGATCAGGAGCCGGTCGGCGGCCTCCTTGTTGACCTTGGCGACGATGGCCTCGCGGATGGTCTGCGCCGCCTGGCTGCCGATGGTGGAGGCGAGGTAACTGTTGGTGTCGTTCGTGGTCAGCCTGATGGTGGCCCGGGTGGGGGTCTCGCCGGCCGACGAGGCGATCGACTCGGAAAAGTTCCGGGGGATGGTGACGCTGAAGTCGTAGGTCGCGTCGGCGACGCCCGCTTTGCCGGCGGCGGCGGAGACCTGGTGCCACCCGAAGGTGCCGTCGTCGATCAGCTGGGTGGCCACCTCGTGGCCGTAATTGTGCTCCGCGCCGTCGACCTGGGCGCCCGTGTCGGAGACGATCAGGGCGACCGGCACGCGGTCGAGGCCGGCGTACGGGTCCTGGTTGGCCCACAGGTAGAGGCCGCCGTAGAGCACGGGCACGAGCAGGAGGGCGAGCAGGGCGATGCGCGACATCACGGTGGCGGTCAGCCGGGCGAGTTCGGCCCTGACCATGGCGAGGATCTTCATCGGGCGTCGGCTCCGGCGTGGGCGTGGGTGAGTGCGGGGTTCGCGGCGGGAGTGCCGGGCCCGCTCGGAACGATGGAGACGGCCTCGCCGGAGGTCGTCACGACCAGGTCGGGGTCGAGGGCCGCGATCGCGTGCGCGGACGCGTCCCCGGCGATGACGAGAACGGCATACCCGCGGGCGCTGAGCCCGTTCGTGACCGTCCACCAGCCCAGCGGGTCGCCGCCGTGCCGGTCGGGAGAGCAGATCACGAGGCCCTCGACCCCGTCGCGCAGCACGGCGAGTTCGGTCAGCAGACGGATGCGCGCATCCGGTTCCAGATCGGCCATGCTCGAGCGGGCCTCGTCGGCCAGACCGAACGCGGCCAGCATCCGGGCCACGGCACGGCGGTGGCCGATCCGCCCGGCGAACATGAGCTCCTCGGCCACGACCTCGGCCACCGTGATGTCCGCGGCCGGCTCGCAGACGCCGGGGGCGTCGACGAGGGCGACCAGGCTGCGGATCGCGCCGTAATCGGTGCGGTCGTCGACGGTGACCGTGCCGGAGTCCGGGCGCATCCGGCCGGAGGCGATCAGGCCCAGCACGGTCGGGCGGCGTTCCGTCTCGGCCCGGGCCAGTGTGACCGTTCCGGTGTGGAACTCGAGGGAGGTGAGGGGGAGGGCGGCCCGGTTCGGACCCTTCGAGACCTCGCTGAGGGTGACGCGCATGCTGGAGCCTTCGTGTTCGGGGGCAGGTTCCTCAGGCTAACTGACTAGTCAGTACAAAAGCAACCCGGGGGGAGAGGATCACCCCGTCGTCACAGGCTGTGACCGGTCTGCGCGAGCCGAGCACCGGAGCCATCGACTCTAGACTGTGGGTCTCGGGTGCCGTTCTCGCGCTCCTGCTGGTCGGCTCGATCGCGAAAGGAACTCCCATGGCACGTGCCACCGGAACGAAGCGCGCCATCCTGGACGCCACGCTGGAACTGGCCGCGACCAAGGGCATCAGCGGCACCACGATGGACGAGGTCGCCGAGCGGGCGGGGGTGGCCAAGGGCAGCCTGTACTACAACTTCAGCTCGAAGGACCGACTGTTCGAGGAACTGCTGCTGGAGGGGGTCGGTGCGCTCGCCGAGATCCTCCGGGCGGCCCGCGGTGACCTGCGGGGGCGGGCGGCCATCGAGGCGCTCGTCGGGGCCCTGCTCGACCGGATCGCATCCAACCCTGCGCTGGCGAAGCTGATGGCCTCGGAGATCTTCCGCACCGACCGCACCTGGCAGAAGTCGCTGTTCGCGCTGCGGCACGAGGCCCTCACGGTCTTCGCCGAGGCGATCGCCGAGGCGAAACCGGAGTCGAGAGACCACGGCACGTGCGGCCTGATGGCGTCGAGTGTGTTCGGCGCGGTGCTGATGGCCGGCCTCGAGTGGCTGGTCTTCGAGCCCGAACGCCCCCGCGACGAGGTGGCCGCCGCGATCCTCGACTCCCTCTCCGGTGGGCTCCTCGGCGGGGATCGGCCCGCACCGCGTTAGGATCGAGTGTGACCGGCGACAACTTGATTGAGCAGCCCGAGACCCTTCTTCCCGCGGAACCGGAGGTGATCGAGGCTCTGCGGCGAACCACCGGCGAGGAGCTGGCAAGCGTCGTGGCGCAGCATCCGAAGTCCTCCCTGGCCTGGGCCGTGCTCGCGGACGCCACCCACCTGGAAGGTCGCACGCTGGAGGCGTACGCCTACGCCCGCGTCGGCTACCACCGCGGCCTCGACGCGCTGCGCAAGGCCGGCTGGCACGGGCACGGCCCGGTGCGCTGGACGCACGAACCCAACCGCGGTGTGCTGCGCGCGCTCTACGCGCTGCGCCGCGCCGCCGGCGAAATCGGTGAGCAGGACGAGTTCGACCGCCTGACTATTTTCCTGAACGACTCCGATCCGACCGCGATCAGCCGCATCGACCAGCAGACCATCACGCCGGACGGCTACCGAGCCACCGACCCGGCCCCGCCCACCGAGGCGTTCTTTATCCGAGGAGAAAACTAAATGCCAGCGATCGTTCTGATCGGCGCCCAGTGGGGCGACGAGGGCAAGGGCAAGGCAACCGACCTCCTCGGCAGCCGCGTCGACTACGTGGTGAAGTTCAACGGCGGTAACAATGCCGGCCACACCGTCGTCATCGGCACCGAGAAGTACGCGCTGCACCTGCTGCCCTCCGGCATCCTGACCGCCGGTGTCACCCCGATCATCGCCAACGGCGTGGTCGTCGACATCGAGGTGCTCTTCGAGGAGCTCGACGCGCTGATCTCCCGCGGCGTCGACGTGTCCCGGCTCAAGGTGAGCGCCAACGCGCACATTATCACCCAGTACCACCGCACGGTCGACAAGGTCACCGAACGTTTCCTCGGCAAGCGCCAGATCGGCACCACCGGCCGCGGAATCGGTCCCACCTATGCCGACAAGATCAACCGCGTCGGCATCCGCGTGCAGGACCTGTTCGACGAGAACATCCTGCGCCAGAAGGTCGAGGGCGCCCTCGCCCAGAAGAACCACCTGCTGGTCAAGGTCTACAACCGCCGCGCGATCTCGGTCGACGAGATCGTGGAAGACCTGCTCAGCTACGCCGAGCGGCTGCGCCCGATGGTCGCCGACACAGCGCTGCTGCTGCACGAGGCCCTCACCGAGGGCAAGACCGTGCTGTTCGAGGGCGGCCAGGCCACGATGCTGGATGTCGACCACGGCACCTACCCGTTCGTCACCTCCTCGAACGCGACCTCCGGCGGCGCGGTCACCGGATCGGGCATCGGCCCGAACCGGATCGACCGGATCATCGCCGTCGTCAAGGCCTACACGACCCGCGTCGGCGCCGGCCCGTTCCCGACCGAGCTGTTCGACGAGTCCGGCGAGTTCCTGCGCGCCAACGGCTTCGAGTTCGGCACCACCACCGGTCGCCCGCGCCGCTGCGGCTGGTACGACGCCCCCGTCGCCCGCTACACCGCCCGCATCAACGGGGTGACCGACTTCGTCCTGACCAAGCTGGACGTGCTCACCGGTCTCGACGTCATCCCGGTCTGCGTCGCCTACAGCGTCGACGGCGTGCGTTTCGACGAGGTGCCCGTGTCGCAGTCGGACTTCCACCACGCGAAGCCCATCTTCGAGAACTTCCCCGGCTGGACCGAGGACATCACCGGCGCGCGCACCTTCGAAGACCTGCCGCGGAACGCGCAGGCCTACGTGCTCGCCCTCGAAGGGATGAGCGGCGCGCGCATCTCGGCGATCGGCGTCGGACCGGGTCGAGACGCGATCATCTCGCGGCACGATCTCGTCGACTGATGTAGTTCGTACTTGTCCCGAGCGCTTCCCGTTCCCTTCTGTGCTTTTCCGTTCGCTTCTGTGGCCGTTCCGGTCGAGAGTGCCCGCTCCGGCGGTCACTCTCGACCGGAACGGCCACTGTCGTTGCCAGGGGTGCTCTCCGCGGCCGGTGCGGCCAGTGCGGTTTCGGCCGCGCGGCGGGCCTGCGGTTTCGGGCGCGCGGCGGGCGGGTCGAGTGCCCGGGAAAGCCGCACCGACCGCAGCCCGGCCCCTGACGAATTCGACGGAGATTTTGCTGCCCGGAGCCGGGAAACGGCCCGAGGCATCCGTTTTCGTGAAAATCTCCGTCGAATTCGTTCGCGACGATCTGACTGCTGCCGTTCATTCGGCGGCAACCTGGCGCTGCCACAGTGTCGGAATGACTGCCGAACGACCTCAGAGCATCGCCATCGTGGGCCACTTCGTGCGGCTCGAACCCCTCACCCGAGCGCTGCTGCCGGAGCTGCGTGACGCGATCGCGCATCCGCTCGTCTTTGAGGGCGGATTCGGCGGCGGACCGGGTGGATTGCGGGCCGGCCTCGGCGAGTTCGCCGGCTGGGCGGATGCCTACGTGCAGTGGGCAGGGCTGCCCTACGCGGTGCGCCTGCTGGGTGGTGCGCACGACGGTGACCTCGTGGGCATGTCCACGCTCGGCGACCTGCACCTGGCGAACGAGTCGGCCCACCTGGGATGGACCGCCTATAATCCCCGGGTCTGGGGCACCGCCGTCAACGCGGAAACGAAGCTGCTGCTGCTCGGGCTGGCCTTCGACCACGGTTTCGGGCGGGTGAAGATCCAGGCTGATGTGATGAACGTGCGGTCCTGCGCGGCCGTCGCGGGCGTCGGCGCCACGTATGAGGGGATCGTTCGCCGTGAGCGGCGCCGGGCGGACGGCAGCTGGCGGGACACCGTGGTGTTCTCGATCCTCGACAGCGAGTGGCCCCGGGTGCGAGCCGGGCTGCGGGCGAGGCTCGACGGGTACGGTGCACAGCCGGTCGAGTATCGGCAGCGGCCATTCGAAACGAGCGACGCGGCCTGACGGCGCGGTGCCGG
Organism: Cryobacterium shii; assembly: GCF_004402595.1. Lineage (GTDB taxonomy): Bacteria > Actinomycetota > Actinomycetes > Actinomycetales > Microbacteriaceae > Cryobacterium > Cryobacterium shii. The sequence goes on from NZ_SOFY01000049.1 coordinate 5,578, forward strand.
TGCGGGCCGCGAGCCCCGCGCCTGCGTGGGGGCGGGCTCCGGGCTCCGGGCTGCGTGCCCTGACGAATTCGACGGAGATTGTGCTGCCCGGAGCCGGAAACCGGCCGGCAGCATCCGTTTTCGTGAAAATCTCCGTCGAATTCGTTCGGTGCGGCAGAGGGATGGCGGGCGCGATCGGGTCGCTCCTGCCATTCCCCGGCGGGTTTCGGACGACGCGTTCCGCACCGGCACCCCGCGCCGGCCGGGCGCGATACAGTCGGCTGGTGAGAGACGCCCCCGCCGCCGCGAAGACCCTAGTCACCCTCCAGTTCCTGGGCATGGGTGTGGTCTGGGGATCCAGCTTCCTGTTCATGAAGATCGCCCTGGACGGCGTCACGTTCGGCCAGGTCGCCTGGTCCCGGCTGGTGCTGGGCGGGCTCACCCTCGGCCTGATCGTGCTGATCAGCCGGCCGCGGGTGGCCACCGGGCCGGTGCTGCCGCGCGAGAAGATCGTCTGGCTGCATTTTTTGGTGATCGCGATCACCGGATGCGTCGTGCCGCACCTTCTGTTCGCGTGGGCCGAGCAGTACGTGTCCTCGAGCCTGGCCAGCATCTACAACGCCGTCACCCCGATCATGACCGCGGTGATGGCGACGCTCGCGTTCCGGGTGGAGCGGCTCGCGCGAGCCCAGGTGGCGGGCATCCTCGTGGGGATCGCGGGGGTGGTCGTGATCATCGGGCCTTGGCGCTACGCGGCCCTGACCGGCGACCTCTGGGGCCAGCTGGCCTGCCTGGGCGCAGCGGTCTGCTACGGCTTCACCTTCGGGTACACCCGCCGGTTCCTCAGCGGGCGGCCGATCGCGGGCGCGACCTTCGCGTTCCTCAACATCGGGCTCGCCGGGGCGATCATGCTCGTGGCCACGCCGCTGGTGGCGTGGCATCCGGTGGCGCTGACCCTGCCGATCGTCGCCGGCCTGGTCGCCCTCGGGGCGCTCGGGACCGGAGTCGCCTACATCTGGAACATCAACGTGCTGCGCGCCTGGGGACCCACGAACGCGTCCACCGTGACCTACGTCACCCCGGTGGTCGGCGTGGTGCTCGGAGTGCTGGTACTCCGCGAGACGTTCTCCTGGCATGAACCGGTCGGCGCGGGGCTGGTGCTGCTCGGGATCCTGCTGACACAGCGGCGGCTGCGCCTGCCCCGGGCGCTGCCCCTGGCGCTGCGGGGGCGGCGGATGCGCGCCGAGGTCGACACTTCCGGTCCAGATCGACTGGCGCGCGAGGCTAATTCGACCTGAACTGTCGAACTCGGCGCGGACTGCGGGGGCGCGAGACGGCGCCGAACTCGACACTTCCGGTCGAGATCGTCCGGTGTACCGGACGACCGGAACGGGCGACCTCGGCGGGGGAGGCGAGCAGCGCACGAAACGGTATCGTCGAACCATGGCTGCACACGAGGAATTGCCCGCCGGCGCGGGTCAGGAAGCGATCGACGAGCTCGGCAGCATCCGTCAGAGCATCGACAACATTGACGCCGCGCTGATTCACCTGCTCGCGGAGCGCTTCAAGTTCACCCAGCAGGTGGGCCGGCTCAAGGCCACGCACGGCCTGCCGCCCGCCGACCCGGAGCGGGAGCTGTTGCAGATCCAACGGCTGCGAGGCCTGGCCGAGGAGGCCCGCCTCGACCCGGGGTTCGCCGAGAAGTTCCTGAACTTCATCATCGCCGAGGTCATCCACCACCACGAGAAGATCGCCGGCACCGAGTCGGCGAGCACCGGTGCGCCGCGCGCGGCCGGGTCCCCGGCGCAGGCGGGCACCCCCGCGACCCCGTCCGCCTCCGCATGAGCGCGCGGACGGAACGACTCCCCGGCCAGTCCGGCAAGACCTTCGTCATCACCGGCGCCAACGCGGGCTTGGGATACTTCGCCAGCGAGCAGCTCGCCGCGGCGGGCGCCCACGTCGTGCTCGCCTGCCGCAATCCGGCCAAAACGGATGCCGCCCTCGCGGCCATCCGCGGCCGGGTGCCGGGCGCATCCGTGTCGGCCGTGCCGCTCGATACCGCCGATCTCGCCTCGGTGCGCATCGCGTCGGCCGCGCTGCTCGAGTTGCCCCGCATCGACGGTCTCATCCTCAACGCCGGGATCGTGCACCCGCCGCGCACCCGCGAGGTGAGCCCCGACGGCCACGAACTCGTGTTCGCAACCAACTACCTGGGCCATGTCGCGCTCACGATGCAGGTGACGCCCGTGCTGCGGCGCACCCCGGGCAGCCGGGTCGTGGCGCTGGGATCGATGATCTCACGTCTGCTGGACTCCTCGCTCGACGACCTGGAACTGGAGCACGGCTATAACCGGTGGCGTGCCTACGCCCAGTCGAAGATCGCGATGCAGGTGTTCGGGTTCGAGCTGGACCGGCGGCTGCGCGCGGCCGGGGCGGGCGGCGCTGACGGGGTGCAGAGCCTCGTCGCGCACCCCGGTTACTCGATCTCGGGGCTGACGCCGGGCATCCGTGGGGTGAACGAACCCTCGCGGGTCAGCCGTTTCGCCGACATCCTGCAGGGCGTCGCCGCACAGGGCAAGGACGTCGGCGCGTGGCCGATCGTGCGTGCCGCCGTCGACCCGGCCGCCCGCGGCGGCGACTACTACGGCCCGCGCTATCTCACCCGGGGCGTCCCGAGCCTGCAGTCGCCGACGCGCACCTCGGTCAATCTCGCGGTCGCCGAGCGGCTCTGGTCGCGAACCGAGGCGATCCTCGGCGCCCCCTTCGCTCTCTAGCGGCCCCGCCTCCGGCCCCGCGTGCGCTCAAAACGCCGCCAAGCCAGGTGGGATAGCGGCGTTTTGAGCGCACGCACCGCCATAGGGGGCGTCAGGGGCGCCAACCGCGATCGAGAAGTGCGGTTCGGATCCGGGCGAGGATCGCTTGCGGGCGGTGGGATTTGTTGACACGGATGACCCGCCATCCTTCTTCCATGGGCTCGTCCAGGCGGTCGATGTCGCGGTGAAACTGTTTTTCGTCTTCGCGGTGCTGCCCTCCGTCGTACTCGATCAGGATCTTGTAGCGAACGTACGCAAGATCGCCCAGGGCCATGAAGGCGCCGTAGCGATTGAGGAGTGTCAGATTCACTTCCGGCTCCGGCAGGCCGGCCCGGACGATGAGGAGACGGAGCACTGTTTCCTTGGGAGAATCTGTGCGCGCACGCACCTGAGCCAGAGCCTCACGCAGGCGACGTGCACCGGGCAAGCCGGCCTGCCGTGCCACAGCCGACTGCAGCTCTGCCATCGTCGCCGGAGGCCGCTGGCGGCGCACGAGGGAGTCGCCCAGGATGATCAGTTCATCGAGGGTGAGAACGGTCGACAGTTGGACCCACGCGTCGACCTCTGACGCGACGGAGACATGTCCCACCGAGACGATGCGCACCCGGTCCAGGGGAATCAAATGCCCGCGCACACCCTTGCCGGTGCGGCGACTGGTCCGTACGCTCGTGCCGACGTCCACGAGTGACCTTTCGAGCAGCCGTGCGGGGAGCGGCAGCCCGTGGAGAAGCGCGGCCGTCGCGTGGCTGAAGAACTGATCTGCGGGCATCCGTACCGCGTAGTTGACGGCCTGGGTGCACACTGCGGCACGGATCCGGGCCCACCGGTCCGCGTCGCTGGTAGGAGCCGGAGCCTGGCTGGGGCCCGCGGGCGCGCGCACGCCGTGGAAGGGCCGCGCGAGGTCGCTGCGCCGCAGCCGCCCGGAATTGACCCCCAGCCGACGAGCGTCGGCTACGGAAAAAGGCCCGTCACCAAGCTCGGACGGCAACTCCGAAGGCGGTCTCATCGCACGATGATGCCACCCCGCCGTCGCCCGTCCTGCACTCTCTCCACAGGCATCCGTGGGTGCGCTGACCGGCAGCGCTTGCGTGCGCGCAAAGCGCCGCTTCCGCCCCGGCGATGGCGGTCAGTTGGCCGCACGCGGGGGACGGAGGAGAAGCGGAGGAGCGGAGGAGCGGAGGAGCGGAGGAGCGGAACCCTTACTGCGCGAAGCGGGAGGGGAGGGTGCTGCGGTGACGAGACTGCAGATCGGCCAGCGACACCGTGAACTGGCCCTGGATCTCCAGAGTCGACGAGGTCGAGTCGGTCACGCCGATGCGCAGCACGGGGTAGTTACGGCCCTCGCACAGGCCGAGGAACTTCACGTCGTCCTCGCGCGGAACCGACACGATCACGCGGCCGGCCGACTCCGAGAACAGGGCGACGGATGCGTCGATCCCGTCGCGCTCGCAGATGTCGCCGAGCCACACGCGGGCTCCGACCCCGAACCGGAGCACGGCTTCGGCCAGGGTCTGCGCGAGCCCGCCCGAGCTGAGGTCGTGCGCGCTGTCGATCAGGGCCTCGATCGAGGCCGCGTGCAGCAGCCCGGCGAGGGCGGCTTCGCCGGCCAGGTCGACCACGGGCGGGAGGCCGCCGAGGTGGTCGTGGATGACGCCGGCCCAGGCCGAGCCGTCGAGCTCCTCGCGGGTGACGCCGAGCAGGTAGATGTTGTGGCCGTCGTCCTGCCAGCCGCTGGGCACGCGGCGGGCGACGTCGTCGATCACGCCGAGCACGGCGACGACGGGGGTCGGGAAGATCGGCTGGTCGCCGGTCTGATTGTAGAAGGAGACGTTGCCGCCGGTGACCGGGATCTCGAGCGCCAGGCATCCGTCGGCCAGGCCGTCGACCGTCTTCGAGAACTGCCACATGACCTCGGGGTTCTCCGGCGAACCGAAGTTGAGGCAGTCGCTGATGCCGACCGGCACCGCGCCGGTGACGGCCACGTTGCGGTAGGCCTCGGCGAGGGCGAGCTGCGCGCCGCGGTACGGGTCGAGCTGGCAGTAGCGGCCGTTCGCGTCCGTGGCGATGACGAAGCCGAGGCCCGACTCCTCGTCGATGCGGATCATTCCCGCGTCGTCGGGGAACGAGAGGGCCGTGTTGCCCATCACGTAGCGGTCGTACTGGTCGGTGATCCAGCTCGGGTCGGCCAGGTTCGGCGAGCCGAGCAGGGCCAGGAACTGCTCGCGCAGCACCGCGGCATCCGTCGAACGGGGCAGCGCGCAGGCGGTGTCGGCCTGCAGCGCGTCGAGCCAGGTCGGGTAGGCGACCGGACGGTCGTAGACCGGGCCGTCGACGGCGACGGTGCGCGGATCGACGTTGACGATCTCTTCGCCGTGCCAGTCGATGATGAGGCGGCCGGAGTCGGTGACCTCGCCCAGCACGCTGGTCTCGACGTCCCATTTGGCGGTCACCGCGAGGAAGCCGGCGAGCTTCTCCGGGGTGACGACGGCCATCATCCGTTCCTGGCTCTCGCTCATCAGGATCTCTTCGGCCGTCAGGGTCGGGTCGCGCAGCAGCACCTTGTCGAGCTCGATGAACATGCCGCCGTCGCCGTTGGAGGCGAGCTCGCTGGTGGCGCAGGAGATGCCCGCGGCGCCCAGGTCCTGGATGCCCTCGACGAGCTTGTCGCGGTAGAGCTCGAGGCAGCACTCGATCAGCACCTTCTCCGCGAACGGGTCGCCGACCTGCACGGCGGGCCGCTTGGTGGGGCCGCCTTCGGAGAAGGTGTCCGAGGCGAGAATGGATGCCCCGCCGATGCCGTCGCCGCCGGTGCGGGCTCCGAAGAGCACCACCTGGTTGCCCGCGCCGGTGGCGTTGGCGAGGTGCAGGTCCTCGTGGCGCAGCACGCCCACGGAGAGCGCGTTGACGAGCGGGTTGCCCTGGTAGACCTTGTCGAACCAGGTCTCGCCGCCGATGTTGGGCAGGCCGAGGCAGTTGCCGTAGAAGGAGATGCCGGACACGACGCCGTGCACGACGCGGGCGGTGTCGGGGTCGTCGATGTCGCCGAAGCGGAGCGCGTCCATCACGGCGACCGGGCGCGCGCCCATCGAGATGATGTCGCGCACGATGCCGCCGACGCCGGTCGCGGCACCCTGGAACGGCTCGATGTAGGAGGGGTGGTTGTGCGATTCGATCTTGAACGTGACCGCCCAGCCCTCGCCGACATCCAGCACACCGGCGTTCTCGCCCATGCCGACCATGAGGTTCTTCTTCATGGCGGGGGAGACCTTCTCGCCGAACGAGCGCAGGTACTTCTTCGAGCTCTTGTAGGAGCAGTGCTCGCTCCACATCACCGAATACATGGCGAGCTCGCCGCTCGTGGGGCGGCGGCCGAGGATCTGGCGGATCTCCGCGTACTCGCCCGGGGTCAGCCCCAGCGCGTCGAACGGCTGCTCTTTCTCGGGCGTCGCAATCGCGTTCGCAACGGTGTCGGCAATGCCGCGGGAGGGTGTGGTGGTAACAGCGGTCACGAGGCGTTCTCCCAGGGATAGCGGATGCTTGACCCGTCGAGTCTACCCGCGCTCCGCGGCGCCGTGGCTGCGGTGTCCGCCGGGCGCCGGCTGCGCCCGGGCTGCGCCCTAGCTGCGGTCGGGCTGCGCGCCGGCTGCGCCCGGGGTGTGCCCTAGCTGCGCCCGGGGTGTGCCCTAGCTGCGCCCGGGGTGTGCCCTAGCTGCGGCCGCCGGGAGGGCCCAGCGTCAGCAGCACGGCCATGATCGCGGCAACAGCCACGACGAAACTGCTGATCAGCACGGCCGGACGGTTCAGCAGCCAGCGCAGCAGGGCACCCACCCAGGTGTGATCGCGCGGATCGTCCGTGGCGACGCGGCGCCAGTCGCCGTCGAGCCGGCCGGTGCGGTCCAGACGGATGTCGAACGGCACCGTCGCGTAGGGAACGATCGCCGTGATCACGGCGAGCACCATCAGCCGGATCGGCCAGCGCTGGTTCAGGCCCACCAGGACGGCGGTCAGGGCGTAGGTGATGAAGACGAAACCGTGCAGGGAGCCGAAGATCAGGAGCGGGGTGCCGCCGGCATCCGTCAGGTATTTGAGCACCATGCCGGTGATCAGGAGGGTCCAGGTCACGGCCTCGGCGATGGCGACGGTGCGGTAGAACAGGCGGGGAGACACGGGGAACACTCCTGGGGGGTGGGGAACGGGGTCGCCTCGATCTTCGCAGGATCGCGGGGCCCGGCGCATCCGCCGAAAGGATGACTCCGCAGATCGGCAAGCCAGGTCGTGTCGGCGTGGTCCGGCCCTATGCAGGCGAACGAACCCGGTGCACACTGCACCTTCATGAGCACATCGGGGAAGACACTGCAGATCGAGCTCGAAGACGTCGGGGGACGTCGTGGTGGGCAGGCGTGCTCACCATCCTGGCCTCACAGACGGGCAGCATGACCCTCCGCTCCGTCGGCCGGGTCGACGGCGAACGCCGGTACAAGAGCGACATGTTCTCGTCGACCCGCACGGTCGTGCCGACGCCGCCGGAAGAGGCCTTCGCACCCGGGACGACCAAAAGCCTGACGAAACTGCGGCGTGAGATCGAAGCGGATGGCTGGGTCGAGACCGGCCGCGGACCGCAGCCGTATGCGTTCACCTTCGTGCGGCCCGACGGCACGACAAGCGGACCGTGACCACGCGGGGCGCACGGGCCGGCCGCCCAGCCGGCTGTGCCAGTCTGGAGGAATGACGTACCTTCCCGCAGACACCCGTTACGACTCCATGCCCTACCGCCGCACGGGGCAGAGCGGCCTCAAACTGCCCGCGATCTCGCTCGGCCTCTGGCAGAACTTCGGCGGCACCGCGCCGCTGGAAACGCAGCGCGCCATCCTGCGCCGCGCCTTCGATCTGGGCGTCACCCACTTCGACCTGGCCAACAACTACGGCCCGCCCTACGGCAGCGCGGAGAGCAACTTCGGCGTGCACCTCGCGCGGGACTTCGCCCCGCACCGCGACGAACTCGTCATCTCCACCAAGGCCGGCTACGACATGTGGCCGGGGCCGTACGGCAACTTCGGCTCCCGCAAGTACCTGCTCTCAAGCCTCGACCAGTCCCTCGGCCGGATGGGCCTGGACCACGTCGACATCTTCTACTCCCACCGGGCCGACCCCGACACCCCGCTCGAGGAGACCATGGGCGCCTTGCACACGGCTGTCACGAGTGGCCGGGCCCTGTAAGCCGGCATCTCGTCGTACTCGCCCGAGCGCACCCGCCAGGCGGCCGCGATCCTCGCCGAGATGGGCACACCGCTGCTGATCCACCAGCCCTCCTACTCGATGTTCAACCGCTGGGTCGAAGACGGACTGCTCGATACCCTCGACGACCTCGGCGTCGGCTGCATCGCTTTCTCCCCGCTGGCGCAGGGGCTGCTCACCGACCGGTACCTGAACGGGGTGCCGGAGGGCTCCCGCGCCTCGCAGGCCGGTTCGACGAGCCGCGACATGGTGAACGATGCGACGGTGGGGCGCATCCGTGCCCTGACCGAGATCGCGGATGCCCGCGGCCAGTCGCTCGCCCAGCTCGCCCTGTCCTGGGTGCTGCGGCGCGAAACCGTCACCTCGGCGCTCGTCGGCGCCTCCTCGGTTGCGCAGCTGGAGACCAACATCGCCGCCATCGACAACCTCGCGTTCACCGCGGGAGAGGTCACCGCGATCGACGAACACGCCGTCGACATGGGCATCAACCTGTGGGAGCCGTCCAGCGCCGTCTGATCCCGGCGCGCGCCGTCTGATCTCGCGCCGAGTTCGACGGTTCCGGTCGAGTTAGCCGGGTCTGCCGGACGAACTCGACCGGAAGTGTCGAACTCGACGGATGCCGCGGGTGTAGAGGCGCCCGCGCGGACGCACAGGCGTGCGGACGCGCAGGACGCGACGGGCTCGCGGGGGCGGCAACCCCGCGGCGCAGCAGCGGGCAGCCGGGTAAGCCGCCGGGAGCCCCGGACGACTTGCGAGAGTTCCCGTTCCGGTCGAGAGTGACCCTCGGAACGGGCACTCTCGACCGGAACGGGAACTCTCGGGTTGACGGATGCAGCGGCCGCACGACGCGAGAGCCGGCGTCGAGTAACGGCGCCGAGCGGATGCTGCTAGGCGGTGACGAGCATCCGTTTGATCACGGAGCTGAAGAAGGTGAGCCCGTCCGTGCCGCTGCGCATGGCGTCATCGGTGTCGGGGCCGAAGCCGGGCTCGACGGCGTGCTCGGGGTGCGGCATCAGGCCGACGACGTTGCCGCGCTTGTTGCTGATGCCGGCGATGTCGTTGAGGGACCCGTTCGGGTTCATGCCGACGTAGCGCACGACGACGCGCTCTTCGCCCTCGAGGCGCTCCAGCGTGTCGGCTGAGGCGGTGAATCCGCCCTCGCCGTTCTTGAGCGGGATGGTGATCTCCTGGCCGGCCGCGAAGCCGCCGGTCCAGTCGGTGAAGGTGTTCTCGACCCGCAGCTGCTGGTCGCGGCAGATGAACAGGCCGTGGTCGTTGCGGATCAGCCCGCCCTCGAGCAGGTGCGCCTCGGCGAGCATCTGGAAGCCGTTGCAGATGCCGAGTACGGGCATCCCCTTGTTGGCGGCGTCGATGACCTCGGCCATGATCGGCGAGAGGCTGGCGATGGCGCCACAGCGCAGGTAGTCGCCGTAGCTGAAGCCGCCGGGCAGCACCAGCGCGTCGACGCCGTGCAGGTCGTGCTCGCCGTGCCAGAGGGCGACGGCCTCGGCGCCGGCGAGGCGGATCGCGCGCTGCGCGTCGCGGTCGTCGAGCGAGCCGGGGAAGGTGACGACGCCGATGCGCATCAGTGCGTCTCTCCGGCGGGCGCCTCCAGCACGTGGATGCCAACGACATCCTCGATCACGGAGTTGGAGAGCACTGTGTCGGCCAGTTCCCGCACCTCGGCGAGAACGGCGTCATCGACGTGACCCTCGACGGTGATCTCGAACCGCTTGCCCAGGCGGACACTGGTGAAGCGGGTCTTGCCGAGGCGACCGAGGGCGCCGGCGACGGCCTTCCCCTGCGGGTCGAGCAGCTCGGCCTTGGGCATGACTTCTACGACGATTGTTGGCATGGCTCACTCCGGAGACGTCGGGGGGGTGGATTCCACGATTCTACAGGCCGACCCCCGCGCCGCCGCGCGAGCCGCCGAGACCGCCGGCGACGCTGCCGCCGAACCCGTTCGCGGGTGTCGCGCCGAGCCCGCTCTGCCCCAGCAGCACGCCCCGCAGCACGTCGCGGATCGCCGCGATGCCCTCGAACGTCTCGACGAAGCTGGTGCTGAGGGGGGACAGCCCGATCCGGAGGCCGTCGGGGGAGCGGAAATCGGGGATCACGTCGTGCTCCCACAAGATGCGGGTGACCTGGCCCATGGCCGGGTGGGTCACCGTGACGTGGCCGCCGCGGTGGGTGTGCTCGCGGGGCGAGGCGAGGGTGACGCCCAGCGGGGCCAGCCAGGCGTCGACGAGGGTGACCGCGAACTCGGTCAGCGCCACTGACTTCGCCCGCACCTGCTCGATGCCGGCCTCCTCGATCATCGCGATCGTGTCCTGCATGGCCAGCATCCCGACGATGGGCGGGGTTCCGCTCATGAAACGACGGATGCCGGCGGCCGGCACATACCCGGGGCCCATCGTGAAGACATCCTTCGTTCCCATCCAGCCCTGGATCGGCTGCGTGAGCACGTCCTGCAGGTCTCGGCGAACATAGCCGAACGCCGGGGCGCCCGGGCCTCCGTTGAGGTACTTGTAGGAGCAGCCGACGGCCAGGTCGACGTCGCAGAGGTCGAGTTCGACCGCCACGGAGCCGACCGAGTGGCTGAGATCCCAGAGCACGAGCCCGCCCACGGCGTGCACCACCTCGGTGATCTGGCGCATGTCGGCGAGGAAACCCGAGCGGTAGGCGACATGGCTCAGCAGCACGAGGGCGGTCTGCGGGCCCACCGCCTGCCGCACCTGCTCGACCGTGACACCGCTGGCGGGATCGGAGTGGATCCAGTGCAGGGTGAGGCCGCGTTCGGCGGCGATGCCCTCGAGCAGGTAGCGGTCGGTCGGGAAGTTGTCGGTGTCGAGCACGATCTCGGTGCGCACCGGGTCGACGTCGATGCGGCGGTAGTCCACCGCGGCGCGAGCCAGCTTGTAGAGCAGCACGGTGGTGGAATCGCCCACGAAGACCTGGCCGGGGCCCGCGCCGAGCGCGGCGCGGCCGAGGTCGTCGCCGATCTTCAGGGGCAGGTCCATCCACTCCTCGTCCCAGCCGCGGATCAGTCGGGTGCCCCAGTCGTGGGTGAGGAAATCGGCGATGCGGGCCACGCTGGCCCGGGTCGGCCGGCCGAGGGAGTTGCCGTCGAGGTAGGCGAACGGGTTCGGGGACGCATCGGCCGTGGACCCTGTCTCGATCCCGACGAACTGCCGCCGGTAGTGGCCGAGGCCGTCGATGCGGTCCATCCGGCGGGCGAAGGCGAGGTGGGCGTCCTGGCCGCCGAGTCCGAGGGACGAGCTGTCGGTGCTGGGTGTCATCTGGATTCCTCGAGTTCGAGCGGATCGGTGCGCCGTGCTGGCAGTATCCCACCCGCGCGGGGTGGCCCGCCACGGGTGCCGCCCGGGTGGGCACTGAGCCTACAGGCCCGGGTGGGCTGCCCCGCCGACGGACCGTTCCGGTCGAGAGTGGCCGTTCCGCCGGTCACTCTCGACCGGAACGGGCTCGGTGACATCGGTGGCTTCGATGGGCTTCGGTGGCTTCGGCGGCTTCGGCGGCATCGGCGGCCCGCGCGGTGCACAGCCAGGCGCTGAAGGCGGCCGGGTCGTCGGGGCGCTCGCCGCGCAGCAGGGTGACGAGGCGGCCGGGGTCGGCCGGCGCCGGACCGTGTCGCTCGGGACCGGGCCGTCCCGGGGCGCGCAGCACGTTCCGAAAACGACCGAGGTGCTCGGCCGTCAGCGCGCGGATCACGTCGTCACCGGTCAGCCCCGCAGCCAGCAGCGCGTCGATCTCCCGGCGGTTGAGCCCCACCGGCAGCGGTCCGTTGCCGAGGTCCGTGCCGTAGAGCACCTGGCCGCCCGCCCGGTGGAACCGGCGCAGATTGTCGACGGCTCGGTCGAAGTCGTCGTCGGGTTCGCCGTACCCGTGGATGTCGAGGGTGCTGATCCACGTCATCCGGCCGGCCATGGCCGCGAGCAGGGCGTCGTCCAACCGCTCGGTGAACGGCGTGTGCGCCAGCGCGTCCACCCCGCCGCGGAAGGCCCGGAGGGCCTGCCCGGCCCCCTCGGCGTGGGCCGCGACCGGCATCTCGTGCTCGTGGGCGCGGGCGACGATGGCCGAGAGCAGACCGTCGGACAGCACCGGCCCGGCCGCCGAGTTGAGCGTGACCTTGATCACGGATGCCCCGAGCACGAGTTGGGCGTCGACGACGACCGCGGCATCCGTCGCCCGGGCCACCAAACGGATGCTGCCGGCTGGCGCCCAGGACCGCCCGCTCGGGTAGCCGCCCGGCGCGGCCAGAAACTGTCCCGCGAACACGGCCTCCGGCAGCCCCGCTCGCCCTTCCGCCGAGTTCGCCGCTTGCGGTCGAGTTCGACTGGCACGCGGGTCGAACTCGACCGGAACCGGCGAACTCGGCGAGCCCTGCGGCTCCTGCGGCTCCCCGGACTCGCGCGAACCCGGCGACTCCGGCCCGCTCGGGGTCCAGCCGCCCAAGTCGAGCACCCGCGCGATCCCGCCCGCGGTGAGCGGGGCCGGGTCGATCAGCGCCAGGTGCACGTGAGCGTCCAGGAAGCCGGGGAGCACGGTCGCGGCGGCCGGCCCGCGGGGCGCGGCCCGGGTCATCCGTGCCTCACGTTCCGAGCTCGGTGCGCACGGCGAAGAGCTCGGGGAAGAAGGTCAGCTCGAGCGCCTTCTGCAGGAAGGCGGCGCCGCTCGACCCGCCGGTGCCGGTTTTCATGCCGATGATGCGTTGCACGGTCTTGAGGTGGCGGAAGCGCCAGAGCTGGAAGTTGTCCTCGAGGTCGACGAGTTCTTCGCAGGCCTCGTAGGCGCCCCAGTGCTCGGTGGAGTTCTCGTAGATGCCGCGGAACGTCGTGACGAGTTCCGGATGCAGCACCCAGGCCTCGGTGACGTCCCGCTCCAGCACGGCGGCGGGGATGGAGAAGCCCTGGCGGTGCAGGTAGCGCAGGAACTCGTCGTAGATGCTCGGAGCCGCGAGCATCTCGGACAGGAGCGCGTGCGCATCCGGGTCGCTCTCGAACACGCTGAGCATGCGCCGGTTCTTGTTGCCGAGCGCGAACTCGACGGCCCGGTATTGGTAGGACTGGAAGCCGGAGGAGTTTCCCAGGAAGTGCCGGAACTCGGCGTACTCGCTCGGGGTGAGGGTGGCCAGCACCGACCACTGCTCGGTCAGGGTGCGCTGGATGTGCTTGACCCGGGCGATGCACTTGAGCGCCGGGGCGATCTGGTCCCGGCGCAGGAACGCGGTCGCGGCGCGCAGCTCGTGCAGCACCAGCTTGAGCCAGAGCTCGGTCGTCTGGTGCTGGATGATGAAGAGCAGCTCGTCGTGGTGCTCGGGGGTGCTGACCGGCTTCTGGGCGCCCAGCAGGGTGTCCAGGTCCAGATAGGAGCCGTAGCTCATCCGTTCCCGGAAATCGGTGACGATCTCGGGGTCGAACTCCCGGGTGTTCTTTTCGACCGGCATGGTGCTCCGTTCCGTTCGTGGGCTGACTGCATTCTGGGGGACTGCCCGGACAGGCGCAACATCTCGGCACCCGACCGAGGGTCGTGGAGGAATCCCTCCGCGACGCCAAGGTTCGGGTCCTAGAATCAACTCCATGACTTCGTCCGAATCGACCCCGCAGGACGGGGCCCAGCCGAGACGGCGAGATGCCCGACAGAACCGTGAACGTCTGATCGTCGAGGCTCGGGCGCTGATCGCCGTGAACGGCGTCGACGCGTCCCTGGAGGAAATCGCCCGCCGCGCCGACGTGGGCGTGGCCACGCTCTACCGCAACTTCCCGACCCGCGACGACCTGGTGCGGGCCCTGCACGATCTCGCTCTGGCCGAACTGGCCACCGTGCGTGACGAGATCGCCGCCGCCCCCACGGCCTGGGCCGGCATCGTCGTCTACACCGAGCGCGTCGCGGAATGGCTCGTCGCCGACCCGTCGCTCCCACCCATCCTCAGGCGGATGGAGACGATCGACCCGAGCGTCGGCAAGGGCACCGCGTTCCAGGGCGTCATCACCTCCCTGGTCGCGCAGGCGAAGAAGGACGGCGACCTTCGGCCGGACGTAGACGCCGTCGACCTGGCCGTGCTGGTCACAATGGTGGGCTCGCTGGGCCTGCTCGGCGGCGCCTACAGCGGCCAGTGGCGGCGGCAACTGTCCGTCGTCCTCGACGGACTGCGCTCGCCCGACCGCGACCGGCCCAGGCTGCCGGGGCGTCCGCTGCGGTCGCGCGAATTCCAGGCGGCCGTGCACGGCCTGTCCCGGCGGGCCACCCGCGCTGCGTCGCGCGGCAACGCGGCCGGACCGTCCGGACCGGCTGGATCCGCCGGACCGGCCGGGCCCGGGGCCTAGATGAAGGCCGCGACCGTCTACGACGTCGCCGCCCATGCGGGGGTGTCGATCGCGACGGTCTCACGGGTGCTCCGTCGTCCGGGTGATGTACGCGCATCCACCAGGGCCCGCGTGCTGGCATCGGTGCAGGAGCTGGGCTACGTGCCGAGTGCCAGCGCCCGCAGCCTGGCCGCGCGCCGCACCGGCGTGCTCGGACTGTTCTTCCCGAGCATCGACGACGAGGAGAACCAGGCCGAGGCCGTCTTCGAGCAGGACACCCAGGTGCAGCTGGTCGTGGACATCCCCGACACCGGAGAGGTGCGCCCGCCGAACCTCTACTTCGACGAGGTGCTGCGCGGGAGCGAACGTGAGGCCTGGCGGCACGGCTTCGCCCTGATGGTCGGCGTCGGCCGCGGTTCGAACCCGGCCGCAATGGTCAACGACATCGCCGGCCGGGTCGACGGGATGGCGGTGCTCGCGCGCAGCGTTCCGGACGAACTGCTCGACCACGTCTCCCGGCGCATCCCGGTGGTGCTGATCGCCGGGCCGCGTCGCGGCGACGATTACGACCACGTCAGCGTGAGCAACACCGAGGGCATGCGCGCCCTGACGGGGCACCTGCTCGATCGGCACGGGGTGAGGGACCCGGTGTACGTCGCAGGTCCGGCGGACTCGCCCGACGACGCCGAGCGGCACCTGGGCTTCCGGCAGGCCCTCGAGGCGGCCGGCATCGACCCGGCCGCGCTGCCGGTGCTGCGCGGCAACTTCTCCCGGGTGCAGGCGCGAGCCGTCGCCGAGGAACTCCTCGCGGCCGGGACGCTGCCGCGGGCCCTGGTCTGCGGCAACGACCAGATGGCCCTGGGCCTGCTGGACGTGTTCGGCCCGGCGGGCGTGCGAGTGCCCGTGGACGTGATCGTGACCGGGTTCGACGGGATCGACGCCGGCCGCCTCTCGACCCCGCGCCTGACCACGGTGCACCAGCCGATGGGGGACCTGGGCCGCGCCGCGGTGAGGGCCATGCTCAGCCGGCTCGAGCACCCGGACCAGCCGCCGATCACCTCCCGCCTCCCCGTCAAGGTGCTGCTGCGGGAAAGTTCAGAGGGCGCGTCCGCCTGAGCCGGGATCCCGGGTGAGCCCTGGCCCGCGCGCCTTCGCCCACCTCGCCCGCCCGCGTGCCCGAACCCCAGCCGCGGGCGTGAACCAATTCGACGGAGATTTTGCCGGAATCAGGCTGAAACAGCCCGATTCCGGGTTTTTGGAGCAGTATCTCCGTCGAATTGGTTAGGGGCCGGGGGAAGCGGGGCGGGGGCCGCCGGAGGGCGCGGGGATTCGGGCGTCCGGGCATCCGTTTGCGCGTCTCAACAGCACAATGGATATTTTTCTTGCGTCCAGCGAATGTAAGCGCATACAGTAGAGGCATCGCCTCAGGTATTCCCGTTCGGTAGCGATACCGGCCTCGCTGCCGTATAGGTCAACGACGACACAAAGGATTTCAAGAGCAATGAAGCAATTGAGAGGGCACATCCTACGAACGGCCTTCGCCGTGGTGGGCGTGACCGCACTGCTGGCTACCAGCGCGTGCAGCATGAACGTCAAAAATCAAGCGAGCGGCCCCAGCGACGGGTCCCTGCTCGTCGCGGCCGACAACGGCTCTCCCACGTTCGAGAAGAACTTCAACCCGTTCTCCACGAGCAAGCGCGTCGCCACCACCTATATGTACGAACCGCTGCGGGTCACCAACACGCTCGACGGCACCGCGACCCCGTTCCTCGCCACCGGCAACACCCTGCCGGACGCCAAGACCGTCGTCTACGACATCCGTACCGGTGTGAAGTGGTCCGACGGCACGGCCTTCACCCCGGCCGACGTGCTCTACACGTTCAACCTCGTCAAGGCGACTCCCGCCCTCGACACCTGGGGCGTCTGGCAGCACATCGAGAGCCTCGAGGTCGTCGGCGACACCGTCGTCTTCCACCTCAAGACGGAGGATGTTCCCGCCGCCTCCATCATCGACCAGCAGCTGATCGTTCCCGAGCACATCTGGAAAGACGTGAAGGACCCGGTCACCTGGAAGAACGAGAAGCCCGTCACCACCGGCCCGTTCGTGCTGGACACCTTCACCGCCAACCAGTACACGCTCAAGAAGAACGTGGACTACTGGCAGGCCGACAAGGTCGCCGTGGAGAAGCTCGTGCTCCCCGCCGCCAACAGCCAGCTCGACGTCGTCAAGAACGGCTACGACTGGGCCTACGCGTTCATCACGGATGTCGAGGGCACCTGGGTCAACGCCGACAAGCAGCACAACAAGTACTGGTTCCCCCCGGGCGGCACGATCACCCTGTCCCCGAACCTGACCAGGGCGCCGTACAACGACGTGAACTTCCGCCAGGGCCTGAGCCTGGCGCTCGACCGGGAGAAGATCGCCACGGATGCCGAACAGGGTTACGTGGATGCCGCCGGCCAGTCCGGACTCCTGCTCCCGAACCAGGAAGCGTGGCTGAACGCCGACCTTCCCAACGAAGGAGTCGTGGCGCAGGACAAGACGGCCGCACTGGCTGCCTTCGCGAAGGCCGGCTACACCCAGCAGGGCGACAAGATGGTCGACGCCAGCGGCACGCAGTTGAGCATCAACATCCTCACCGCCAACGGCTACACCGACTGGCTCCAGGGCCTGCAGACCGTGCAGTCCCAGCTCGGCGCGCTCGGCATCGACGTCAAGCTCAGCCAGCCGCAGCCGGCCGCCTACACCGAGGCGCTCAGCAAGGGTGACTTCGATATCGCCATGAACAGCTTCGGCGGCACCGGCAGCGTCTTCCAGGACATGAACACGCTCCTGAACAGCGAATTCGCCACCCCGATCGGCACCGGCACCACCGGCAACTACGGTCGCTTCAGCGACCCGAAGGTGGACGCCCTGCTGGCCCAGCTCAAGGCCTCGACCGACGAGACCGAACAGAAGGCCATCTCCGCCCAGCTGCAGACCGTGCTCTACGAGCAGCTGCCCGTGATCAGCATGTTCTACGGCGGCCTCTGGGGCCTCTCCAGCGACAAGAACTTCACCAACTGGCCCAGTGAGAAGAACGCCTACGCTCCGCCGAACACGTGGAACTCGACCCCGCTGCTCATCCTCACGAATCTGAAGAAGGCGAAGTAACCAACCATCGCCCCGCGAGCGCGGGTGGGTGCCCCTGGGGGGACTCGCCCGCGCTCCTCTCCCTGGTGCATTTCCCGGTTTGAAATGCCGACTCAGACTCGAAAGGAACGACCCGTGCGCTACACGCTGAGCAAGGTCGGCCTGCTGCTGCTCACCCTGTGGGCGGCCGTCACGCTGAACTTCCTCCTCCCGCGGCTCATGCCCGGCTCCCCGGCGGACGCCGCCATCGCCAAACTCGCCCAGAACGGCCCGGTCAGTCCCTCGACCCGCGCCGCCATCGAGGCCCAGCTGGGCGTGCCAACGGGCAGCGCCTGGGACCAGTACCTGCAATACCTGAACAATGTGGTGCACTTCGACTTCGGCGTCTCGTACACCTTCTTCCCGCAGAGCGTCGCGAGCCTCGTGGCAACCGCCTTGCCGTGGACGCTGGTGCTCGTCGGGTTCGTTACCATCGTCGCCTTCATCTTCGGCACCCTGCTCGGCGTCCTCGCCGCCTGGAAGCGTGGCAGCTGGCTCGACACCCTGCCCACCGTCGGCGGCACCTTCGCCAGCGCGTTCCCGTACTTCTGGACGGCCCTGCTGCTGCTCTTCTTCCTCGGCTATGTGGCGGGCTGGTTCCCGACCTCCGGGGCCTACAGCAGCTCGGCGACGCCCGACTTCTCGGTCGCGTTCCTGCTGGATGCGCTCTACCACTCGATCCTGCCGGCCACCACGATCCTGATCACCTCTCTCGGCGGCTGGATCCTGGGCATGCGCAGCACCATGATCAACACGCTCGGCGACGACTACGTCACCTTCGCGGAGGCGAACGGACTGCACCCGCGCACCGTCGCCATCCGTTATGCCGCCCGCAACGCCATCCTGCCCAACCTCACCTCGTTCGGGCTCGCGCTCGGCGGCGTCGTCGGCGGATCCCTGCTCGTGGAGCGCGTCTTCAACTATCCGGGGGTCGGCTACCTGCTCTACACGGCAGTGGTCAACCAGGACTTCCCCCTCATGCAGGCCCTGTTCCTGATCATCACGATCAGTGTGCTGCTGGCCAACTTCATAGTCGACATCCTGTACGGCATTCTCGACCCGAGGACGAGACGATGACCCCCACCAGAACGATCATCCCGCCCACGTCGATCGTGAAGACGATGTCGCCGGGCGACCACGCCGGCACGGCCAACCCGCTGCGCGTTCTCTGGCGGGCCTTCGCCACCATCTGGAGCGTGCCCAAGGCCCGGATCGGCGTGGCCATGCTCGGAGTCTTCGTGCTGGTCGCGATCTTCGCCCCGCTGCTGGCGCCCTACGCCGCGACCGACAACTCCTTCGGCCGCAGCGAGGACATGAGCGCCGCGCACTGGCTCGGCACCACCGCAGCCGGCCAGGATGTGCTGTCCCAGCTCATCTACGGTGCCCGCGTCTCCGTGTTCGTCGGCTTCGTCGCCGGCCTGCTGTCCACGATCATCGCGGTGTTGATCGGATTGAGCTGGGGCTACCTGAGGGGCTTCGCCGGTGAAGTGATCAACTTCATCGTCAACCTCTTCCTCGTCATCCCGGCCCTCCCGCTGATGATCGTCATCGCCGCCTACCTGCAAAACGGCGGCATCGGCATGATCGTGCTGGTCGTCGTGATCACCGGCTGGGCCTGGGGCGCCCGGGTGCTGCGCTCGCAGACCCAGTCCCTGCGCTCCCGCGACTTCGTCACGGCCGCCATCTTCAGCGGCGAGAGCCCGTCCCGGATCGTGTTCCGGGAGATCCTGCCCAACATGACCTCGCTCATCGTCGGCAGCTTCTTCGGGGCCTCGACCGCGGCGATCCTCGCCGAAGCGGGCCTGGAGTTCCTGGGCCTGGGCGACTCGACCACGGTCAGCTGGGGCACCATGCTCTTCTGGGCGCAGAACAGCAACGCCCTCCTGACCGGCCAGTGGGTGCTGCTCTTCGCCCCCGGCCTCTGCATCTCACTGCTGGCCACCTCCATGAGCCTGATCAACTTCGGCGTCGACGGGCTGAGCAATCCGCGCCTCCGAGAAGGAGCAAAACGATGAGTCTCGTCAGCGTGCAGGGCCTGTTCGTGGTCTACGAACCGCAGGGTGCCCTTCCGGTTCCCGCGGTGCGGAACGTCTCCTTCGACCTCGAGCAGGGCGACTTCGTCGGCCTGGTGGGCGAGTCCGGGTCGGGAAAATCGACCCTGGGCTTCGCCCTGACCGGCCTGTCCAAGCCGCCGGCGCGGGTCAGCGCCGGCAGCATCCTCTTCGACGGTGTCGACATCGCCGGCATGACACCGGCCCAGCTGCGCGTGCAGCGGCACGGCGGCTTCGCCATGGTGCTGCAGTCGGGGATGAACGCGCTGAACCCGGTGCGCAGCATCCGTGACCATTTCTTCGACATCTTCACCGCCCACGGCCACGTGTCCAAACGTGACCGCGAGGCTCGGGCGATCGAGCTGGTCGGCAAGGTCGAACTGCCCGCGAGCGTGCTCGACCGGTTCTCCGGCGAGCTGAGCGGCGGGATGCGCCAGCGCGTCTCGATCGCGCTGGCCCTCTCCCTGGAACCGCGCCTGATGGTCTTCGACGAGCCGACGACGGCCCTCGACGTGCTCGTGCAGCACGCCGTGATGGACACCATCCGGGAGCTGCAGAAGTCCGAGAAGTTCACGGCCGTGCTGATCAGCCACGACCTGGGCATGGTGCTCGAGGTGACCGAACGGGTGATGGTCATGCACGACGGGCTCGTCGTGGAGGACGCGCTCGCCGCCGAGATCCTGGCCGCGCCGCAGCATCCGTACACCCGGATGCTGCTCAGCCACTACGGCGATCCGCGTGCGGCCGTCGTGGAGGTGCCCGGGCTGGCGGCCCGCGGCGGGGACCGGGCAACGGATGTCGCGGTCGCCGCGGCCGGGAACGCCCCGGTCACCGTGACCGGCGACACGCTCGACACGCTCGAGCCGGTCGCCGCGCCCGCTGCGCCGCCGGCTTCGACCGTGCGCCGCCGGGAAGGCCGCGCCGCCCGCGAAGCCATCGTGGTGACCAATGTGTCGAAGATCTACCAGCGGCCCAGCCGCGGCGAAGAGCCCGTCTGCGCGGTCAACAACGTGTCGTTCACCCTCGAACCCGGGGCGTCGATGGCGCTGGTGGGGGCGAGCGGCAGCGGCAAGAGCACCATCGCCAAGCTGATCACCGGGGTGGAGCGTCCGACCAGCGGCAGCATCACCTTCGGCGACCTGCAGATCGACACGATCAAGCGGCGGCAGCTCAAGCGGCTGCACACCGAGGTGCAGATGGTGTTCCAGGACCCGTACGCGGCGCTCAACCCGCTGCACACGGTGGAGTACATCCTGACCCGGCCGATCCTGAACTTCTCCAGGCTGCGCGGTCGCGACGCCCGGGCCCGCGTGCTCGAACTGCTCGAGACCGTGGGGCTGACCCCGGTCGAGCAGTTCGCCGCCCGGCTGCCGCACCAGCTCTCCGGCGGGCAGCGCCAGCGCGTGGTGATCGCCCGGGCGCTGGCCAGCGACCCGCAGGTGATCATCGCCGACGAGCCGGTCTCGATGCTCGACGTGTCGCTGCGGGCCGGGGTGCTCGCGCTGCTCGACAGCCTGCGCGAGACCTGGGGCGTGAGTATGCTCTACATCACTCACGACCTGCTCAGCGCCCGCCTGGTCACCGACCAGATCATGGTGCTCAACAGCGGGGCGGTGGTCGAGGAGGGCCGCACGGCCGACGTGCTGCAGAACCCGCAGGACGAGTACACCATCCGGCTGCTCGAGGCCATCCCGCACCCGACCGTGGGCGGGCTGGTGCAGTCGTGAGCGTCTTCCTCGAATCGTCGGATTTCTCCGCCGCCTCGGACGCCTTCGGCGAGTACGGCCTCGCCGGGGTGGGCTGGGACGGGGTCGGCCCGTTCGGCGCGCTCCCGGTGCCGCTGACGGATGCCGTCGCGCACCTGGGCCTGGACCTCCCGGTCGGACGCCTGACCGGGTTGCGCTCCCGGCCGGTGGGGCCCAGCCGCGGAACGGTGCTGCTCGTGCCGGGTTTCACCGGTTCGAAGGAGGACTTCGGCGGTTTCCTGCCCCTGCTCGCCGCCCACGGCTGGGACGCCTGGAGCTACAGCCAGCGCGGCCAGGCGGACTCCGCGGCGCCGGTCGGCGAAGAGAACTACACCCTCGAACTCTTCGCCCGGGACGCGGTCGCCGTGGCCGCCCTGATCGGCCGCGACGGTCCGGTACACCTGCTCGGGCACAGCTTCGGCGGTGTCGTGGCCCGGGCCGCGGCCATCCGGTCGCCCCGGAGCTTCTCCGACCTCACGCTGCTCTGCTCGGGCCCGCACGGCTGGGCCGGCCGGCTGGACCGGGAGGAGACGATCATCCGTTCCCGCGGTTCTGCGGCCTTGTGGGACGAGGACAATCCGCACACGGTCGGCCGGGCCGACGCGGAGCTCACCGCCGACGAGGCCTTCCGCCGGTTGCGGATGGGGCGCACCAGCGACGACAGCCTGCTCGGCGCGGCGGAGATCCTCTCCGACCCGACCGACACCACGGCCGAGCTGCTCGGGACCGGGCTCGACGTGCTGGTCGCGCACGGCGCCGACGACCCCGCCTGGCCGCAGGAGTGGCAGCGCACCATGGCTTCCCGGCTCGATGGCACCTACGAGATCATTCCGGACGCGGCACACTCGCCGCAACGGGAGAACCCGGTCGCGACCGCGGCCGTGCTCGACCGTTTCTGGTCCCGCCGCGTCGGCTAGGGCCATCCTCGTCGGGCCGCGTGGCTCATCCGTTCATCGTTTTTCACCGCAAGTGCAACAAGGAGTTATCGTGCTGAACTTTCCCAACGGCTTCCTCTGGGGTGCCGCCACGGCCGCCCACCAGATCGAGGGCAACAACGTCAACAACGACTGGTGGGTGAAGGAGCACGCCGTCGGCACGCAGATCGTCGAGCCCAGCGGCGACGCCATGGACAGCTACCACCGGTTCGGCGAAGATATGAAGCTACTCGCCGACGCCGGCCTGAACTCCTACCGGTTCAGCATCGAATGGAGCCGGATCGAGCCGGAGCCCGGTTTCGTCTCCCGCGCCGAGATCGACCACTACCGACGGATGGTCGACACGGCCCTCGAGTGCGGGCTCAACCCGGTCGTCACCCTGATGCACTTCACCGTGCCGCAGTGGATGTTCGAGAAGGGCTTCTGGCGCAACCCCGACGCGCCAGAGCTGTTCGCCCGGTTCACCGAACTGACCCTGCCGATCGTGGCCGACGGCGTCGACTACGTCTGCACGATCAACGAGCCCAACATCGCGGCCATGCTCGCCGGCGGGGAGAGCGCCGCCAACCTGGTGGCCTTCGGCCTGCCGCGGCCCGACCTGCAGGTGGCCGACGCGCTGCTCGCGTCGCACAAGGCCTCCCGTGAGGTGCTCGCCTCGGTGCCCGGCCTGAAGTCCGGTTGGACCGTCGCGACCCAGGCGTTCCACTCCACCGGCGAGCCCGGAGCGGACGAGAAGCTGCGCGAATACGCCTACCCGAGCGACGACTGGTACCTGGAGAACGCGCGCGGCGACGACTTCATCGGCGTGCAGGCGTACACCCGCACGTTCGTGGGCCCGGACGGCCCCCTCCCGGTTCGGGACGACGTGGAGACCACGCTCACCGGCTGGGAGTTCTTCCCGCCGGCGCTCGAACTCGGCGTGCGCGCCGCCTGGGAGCTCAGCGGGCACGTGCCGGTCATGGTCACCGAGAACGGTATCGCCACCGCGGACGACACCCGCCGGATCGACTACACGGATGGCGCCCTCCGCGGCCTGCACGCCGCGATCGAGGACGGCATCGAGGTGCTGGGCTACCTGCACTGGAGCGCCCTGGACAACTACGAGTGGGCGAGCGGGTTCCGGCCCACGTTCGGGCTGATCGCGGTGGACCGCGAGACCTTCGTGCGCACGCCCAAGCCGAGCCTGGCCTGGCTCGGCGAGGTCGCCAGGCGCAACGGGCTCGTCTAGCCGCCCGGGCGCCGGCGCTGCTGCTGGCGCTGCTGGCGCTGCTGGCGCTGCTGGTGGCGCTGCTGGTGGCGCTGCTGCTGGCCCGGGCGCGGGAGCGGCTGCCGCCGAGCGGGCCGCCTCAGGATGCCGAGAGTCGTCATTTCGGCCGAATGTCGCCGCCCCAGCGGGTCACGTCGGCACAAACGGCGAGTCTCGGCGGCATTTCTGCGCCGAGTTCGTCCGTTCCGGTCGAGTTCGCCTGGTGCGCCGGTCGATCTCGACCGGACGTGGCGACCTCGGCGGGCGCGGCGCGGGCGCGGCGCGGGCGCGGCACTGTGGGGCGCGGCGCCGCGGGCTACTTCGTGCGCACCACGATCTGGTTGCCCCACGGGTCGTCGAAGCCGAGGGTCTGCCCGTCGTGACGGGTCTGCACTCCGAAGTGGGACATCCGTTCGTTCAGGGCGCCGATGTCGTCGGTGCCGGGAAGGATGATGTCGACCTCGCCGAGCCCGAGGGCCAGGCGGCGCCGGCCGGAGCCCGTGCTGTTCCAGGTGTTCATGGCCATGTGGTGGTGGTAGCCGCCGGCGGAGACGAACAGGGCCGAGCCGCCGAGGCTGGCCGTGGCCTCGAAGCCGAGCCGGTCCACGTAGAACTCGCGGGCCGTGGCGACATCGCCGACGGAGAGGTGCACGTGGCCGACGATCGCGGTGCCGGTCGACGGATGCGCCTGCCCGTCCCGGGTGAGGTGCTCGCCGATGAAGGCGTTGGGGTCGAGGTAGAGGGTGGCCATCTCGACCTGGCCGTGGGTCCAGCTCCACTCGGTGCGGTCGCGGTCCCAGTAGAGCTCGATCCCGTTGCCCTCGGGGTCGTTGAAGTAGAAGGCCTGGCTGACCAAGTGATCGGCGCTGCCGGTGAACGATCCCGGATGCGTCGTGCCCACCGAGTAGACGGCCGCGGCGAGCTGCGCCTGCGTCTCGAACAGGATCGCGGTGTGGAAGAGTCCGCTCGACCGCGGCTCGGCGGCGGCCAACTCCGGGGCGTGCTGCAGGATCACGATCGGCGTGCTCCCGCGGCCGAGCACGGCGATCGGGCCGTCGTGGCTCAGCAGCGTGAGGGTCGCCGCATCCCGGTAGTACGCGATCATGGCGTCGAGGTTTCCGACGCGCAGGGTCACCGCGCCCATCCCGGTCGACGCGGGCAGGAGGTCGTTCGCAGATCTCGTCACACCTGCGTTAACGGATGCCGCGCGCCCCGTATTCCGCCGGCGGGCGACGGGCGGCCCGCTCAGTCCTCGTGCAGCTGGATCAGGTTGCCGCAGGTGTCGTCGAAGAGAACGGAGGTGCCGGAGGCATCCGTGCTCGGTTCGCCGATGAAATGCACGCCGAGGGCGCGGAGTCGCTCGTACTCGGCGCGCACATCGGGGGAGCCGAACACGATGGCCGGCAGGCCGAGGCTGCGGATGCCCTGCGCGTACTTCTGGGACACCCTGTTGTCGCTGGGCTCGAGGAGGAGGCCGACGCCGTCGGGATCTTCCGGGGACTTCACGACATAGAGCTGGTGCTCCGGCATCGTCAGCAATTCCTGGAATCCGAGCACGGACGTGTAGAAGTCGAACGCAGCGGCGGGGTCGTTCACGTGGACACTGCACATCTTGATACGCATGCGCGGAGCGTATCATTTTGCGGCCCGGAGCCGCGAAACTGTGACGCGCCGCGTCGTCGAGGAGGCCTCCGCCGGGCTGCGTCCGGCGCGGGATTACGCCGCGGAGGCGGCGTGCGTCAGGCGTTCGAGCAGCTCGAGGTAGCGGGCCGCGGTCTGCTCGATGATCTCGGCCGGGAGCTCCGGCGGAGTGCCCGTCTGGTCCCAGTGGGCGGCGAGCCAGTCGCGAACGATCTGCTTGTCGAAGCTGGCCATCCGTTGCTCGGGCGTCGTGCCCGACTGCCAGAGGGAGGCGTCCCAGTAGCGGCTCGAGTCGCTGGTGAGCACCTCGTCGGCAAGCGTGATGACGCCGGTGACGCGGTCGGCGCCGAACTCGAACTTGGTGTCGGCGAGAATCACGCCGGCCTTCTCGGCGATGCCGGAGGCGCGGCCGAAGATCTCCAGCGACAGGCGACGCAGCTCGGCGGCGACGGATGCCCCGACCAGCTCCACCGTGCGTTCGAACGAGATGTTCTCGTCGTGCTCGCCCATCGGGGCCTTCCAGGCGGGAGTGTAGATGGGCTCCGGCAGGCGGTCGCCGTTCTGCAGGCCGGCGGGCAGCGGGATGCCGCACACCGTCCGGGCGGTCTGGTATTCCTTCCAGCCCGATCCGGTCAGGTACCCGCGCACGACGCATTCGATCGGGAACATGTCCAGCGTCTTGCAGAGCATGGCGCGCCCGGCGACGGCCGCCGGGATCAGGCTGGTGACCGCGCCGTTGACGGTGTGGTCCGGCAGGAGGTGGTTGGGGATGCCCGCGAGCTGGTCGAACCACCACAGGCTGAGGGTGGTGAGCAGTTCGCCCTTGCCGGGGATGCCGGGTTCCAGCACGTGGTCGAAAGCGCTGACGCGGTCGCTGGCGACCACGAGCACGCGCGCGGCGGTGGCGAGGTCGGCGGCGGCATCCGTGTTTTGGTCCTGGTCCTGGTCCTGGTCCTGGGGAACGTAGAGGTCGCGCACCTTGCCCGAGTAGGCGTGGCGCCAGCCCGGAAGGTCGAGCGGGACGGATGCGGTGGGCTGGTCGTGTGCGGTCACGGCTACATTCTCGCGCACCAGCGCTCGTTGGCGCGAACGATCGGCTCGTCGGACGGGCTGGTGCCGCTCGCCCGGGGGGCTTACTCAGGAGAATCGCGCTGCCGGCGTCATTCGCCCGCGTGTTTCCGGGCGGTTCGGGCCGGTTCTCGCCGAGCGTCCTGAGTTGGCCACAACCGAGTCGGCGCCCGGGGTGGCGAGCCTCTCCGCCGGGGGCTGCATAACTACTGCAATTCGCTGCCCGGCGCTTGGTCCGCCGCGCGATTCCGGGAATCCGTCGAGACGGAGCGCGAAATTGCCGGAGTTATGCACATCGCGGACAGGGAAGGCGGGCGACTCTGCCGAGTGCGCGGTCCAGTGCTCAGTCGGCGACGCGCGCGGCGATGTCGGTGCGGTACTGGGCTCCCTCGAGGGTGATCAGGGCGAGAGCCTCGTAGGCGCGGGCGCGGGCATCCGTGAAGCCGTCGCCGACCGCGACGACGCTGAGCACCCGCCCGCCGGTGGAGACGAGGGCGCCGTCGATCACGGCGGTCGCCGCGTGCGCGACCGTGACGCCGGACACGCCGGATACCGCGCCGAGCCCGCCCAGCGGACGCCCGGTGACGGGCGCATCCGGGTAGTTCTCGCTGGCGAGCACGACCGTGACGCAGGCGTTGGCCGAGAAGACCGGGCGGGCCAGGCCGCCGAGCCCCCCGGTGGATGCAGCGAGCAGCAGGCCGGACAGCGGCGTGACCAGGCGGGGCAGCACGACCTGGGTTTCCGGGTCGCCGAACCGGGCGTTGAATTCGATCACCCGGATGCCGTCGACGGTCAGAATGAGCCCGCAGTAGAGCAGCCCGATGAAGGGGGTGGCTTCGGCGGCCAGCTGGCGCACGGTGGGGAGAGCGATCGTCTCGATGACCTCGTCGATGAAGGCCTGTTCGCTGCCGAATTCGGCGTCGAGCCAGGGCAGCGGCGAGTAGGCGCCCATGCCGCCGGTGTTGGGGCCGAGGTCGCCGTCGCCGAGGCGCTTGTAGTCCTGGGCGGGGGATAGCGGCAGCACAGTGTGGCCGTCGCTGAGCAGGAAAAGGGAGACCTCCTGCCCGTCGAGGAATTCCTCGATCAGCACGCTGCCGTGCTGCAGCCAGAAGGTGGCGTGGGCGAGCGCGGCGTCGCGGTCTGAGGTGACGAGCACGCCTTTGCCGGCGGCGAGTCCGTCGGCCTTGACTACGTAGGGGGCGCCGAATTCGTCCAGTGCGGAGGTGGCCTCGGCGAGCGAGCCGGCACGCTCGGCGCGTCCGGTGGGTACGCCGGCGGTGTCCATGATGCGCTTGGCGAAGGTCTTGCTGCCTTCGAGGGCGGCCGCGGCCTGGCCGGGCCCGAAGACGGGGATTCCGCGGGTGCGCAGCGCATCGGCGACACCGGCGACCAGGGGGGCCTCCGGCCCGACCACGACCAGCTCGATGCCGTTCAGGTTCGCGTAGTTGGTGACCTGCTCGGGGTCGGCCGGGTCGAGCGGCACCACCGGCACATCCCGGGCGATCCCGGCGTTGCCGGGCGCGGCCACGATGTCATGGCGGGGCTCCTCGCGGAGCAGCGCGGTGATGATGGCGTGCTCGCGGGCACCGGAACCGAGGACCAGAATCTTCACCCCGTCAGGTTAGCGGATGCCGTCGCTCCCGCTACGTCCACGGCGCGCCTCCGCGGCGCGGGACTCGTGGCCCCGAGAGTGCCCGTTCCGGTCGAGAGTGGCCGGCGGAACGGGCGCGCTCGACCGGAACGGGCACACTCGAGCTCGCGGATGGCGTGGGCAGCTGGGATCGCGGGGGAGTGTCGTGCTGTCGCGGGGGAGTGTCGTGGAGTGTCGTGCGGTCTCGGGGGAGTTGCGCGGGATGCGCGATGGCCCGGGATGGCGCGCGGCTGTTGCGCGGAAGCTGCGCCGCTGCGCGCGTGGCGCGCCACCGGCGCAGCGGCGCAGCGCGGGGGGCGGGGGGCACTGAGCGGCTCGTGCACGCGGGGGCACCGAGCAGCGCGCGGGGGCACTGAGCGGCTCGTGCACGCGGCAGACTGGAGGCATGGCACGAGCGAGGATCGACGACGGGGCGGGACGCGCGGCGGTGCGCGCGTTCGCGGCGGAGCAGGCGGCGGCGAGCCGGGACATCCGTGCGCTCGCAGTGCGCTACACGCTGCAGCTGCTGGCCGAGCAGGCCGCCGGCAACACCCTCGAGGTGCGGGTGCCGCCCTTCGGCGCCGTGCAGTGCATCGCCGGGCCGCGTCACACCCGCGGCACACCGCCGAACGTCGTCGAGACGGATGCCGCCACCTGGCTCGCCCTCGTCACCGGCACCCTGGCCTGGCCCGACGGGCTCGCGACCGGGCGCATCCACGCGTCCGGGAGCCGGGCCGACCTCGCCGCGCACCTCCCGCTGCTCTAGTCCGCGCTGCCCCGTCCCGCCGGCAGACCCGCTCGAGTTCCGCTCGAGCCGCTCTCCCGCCCGCTCTCCCGCCCGCTCTCGTGACCATGACTGTGACGGGGTCGGGGAGCGCGGGGTGCGCGGGAGGCTGTCAGGCGAGGATCGCGGTGACCTCAGCGAGGGTGGGCATCGAACTCGTCGCGCCCGGCCGTGTGACCGCCACGGACGATGCGACCGTCGCCCAGCGCACCGCATCGATCATGGCCGTCGCGCTGATGGACCGCCCGCCGATGGCCGCACCACCGGCACCACCCGCACCAACGCCAGCACCTCGACCCGCATCGCCGCCACCGGCTCCCGCGCCGCGGTCCGCGCCCGCGGCCAGCTGGGCGACGAGCACACCCACGAACGTGTCGCCGGCCGCGGTCGTATCGACGGCGCGCACCGGACGGGCCGGGGCCAGGCCCAGCACGGAGCCGTCGAACGCGACCACGGAGCCCTCCGCGCCCAGGGTGACGATCGCCCAGGTGCCGCCGGCGCTGAGCAGCTCGGCCGCCCGCACCGGGTCGCTCTGGCCGGTGAGGGCGGCGGCCTCGAGCCGGCCCGGCACGATCAGGTCGACCAGGTCGAGGAACCCGTCCGGCAGTGTCACCACCGGCGCCGGGGTGAGCACCGTGAAGACTCCGGCTGCCCGCGCCGCCGCGAGTCCCTCCACCAGCGCCGAGACGGGCAGTTCGCACTGCATCATCAGGAACGCCGCGCGCTCGATCGCCTCGCGTTGGGTGCGGCTCAGCGCGGTCAGTGCGGCGTTGGCGCCGGGAACGACGACGATCGAGTTCTCGCCCGAGTCGACGACGGCAGTATGCGCCGTGCCGGTCGGCTCGACGGCTGATTCCAGCCCGTCGTCCGGGATCCCCTCGCGCGCCAGCAGCCGGCGGATCTGCTCTCCGTGTGCGTCCTCGCCGACCATCCCCAGGAAGTCCACCCCCGCGTCGAGCCGGGCTGCGGCGACCGCCTGGTTCAGTCCCGCGCCGCCGGGCTCAGAACTGAAACCGGTTCCGAAAAGCGTCTCACCCGGCCGCGGCAACCGCGGCTGCCGCACGACGAGGTTCACGTTGGCGCTACCGAGTACCGCGATCCTGTTCACCGCACCAGTCTCGCATCCGCCCGGCTGAGCGCAGGTGCCCACGCGTGCGCCCCACCTGCCGCTATCCGCCTCGGCAAGGCGACAACTTGGGCGCACGCGCGATAGATCGCGGGATCACGCGGCGGCCGCAGCCGCCCGGGGAACGCCCAGCCTCGGTCCCGCGCGCCCGTGCGAGAATAGGGAGGTGACTTCAGCCCAGCAACCCGAGCACCTGTCCGCGGAGTCCGGAGCCGGCGAGTCCGGAGCCGGCGAGTCCGAAGCCGTCGAGTCCGGAGCCGGCGAGTCCGGAGCCGGCGAGACCGTGGTCGACAAGGCCAGCGTCACCGTGCGCCGTTCGCCGCGCTACTTCAACTTCATGATCCTCGGGGCCGTGATCGGTGCGATCACCGCCTTCATCCTCACCCTCGCCTTCCCGGCGAACGCCGAATTCGGCGCGGCCCAGGTCTTCGGATTCCTGCTGCTCGCCGGCATCGCCCTTGGCGTCACCGTCGGCGCCGTCGCCGCGATCGTGATCGACCGTGTGATCGGCCGCCGTGCCCGCACGGTCGTCGTCGATAGACTGAACGCCCAAGGTTTGCGCGACGCCGGGGCACCGGATTCCGCATCCGGCTCCCGTCTTTCCGACCAGAACTGAGAACGCACGAATCTCAGAGCCCCGCACAACTCAGAGCACGCGATTCTCGGAGCCTAAGAACTCAGAGCACTGACAGTAAAAGAGGCATCCATTTTGGCTGGTGGCGACGGACTATTAAGTCACGATCTTCTTCCCGGTGAGAAGGGGCCGCAGGATGCCTGTGGCGTCTTCGGTGTCTGGGCGCCCGGCGAAGAGGTGGCCAAGCTCAGCTACTTCGGCCTGTACGCCCTGCAGCACCGCGGCCAGGAATCGGCCGGCATCGCCACCAGTGACGGCTCCAAGATCCTGATCTACAAGGACATGGGCCTGGTCTCCCAGGTCTTCAACGAGGCCGCGTTGAGCACCCTGATCGGCCATATCGCCGTCGGGCACACCCGCTACTCGACCACCGGCTCGTCGAGCTGGCAGAACGCGCAGCCGACCCTCGGTCGCACCTCGGGCGGCACGGTCGCCCTCGGCCACAACGGCAACCTCACCAACACGGCCGAACTCCTGCAGCTCGTGCACGAGCGCTACCCGAAGGTGGAGGGCGAGCTCGCCCGCGGCAACACCACCGACACCGCCGTGATCACCGCGCTGTTCACCGGCGACCTCGACCACACCCTGGAAGCCACGGCGCTCGAGGTGCTGCCCCGCCTCCGCGGCGCCTTCTGCCTCGTCTTCATGGACGAGACCACCCTCTACGCCGCCCGCGACCCGCAGGGCGTTCGCCCGCTGGTGCTGGGCCGCCTCGAGCGTGGCTGGGTCGTCGCCTCCGAAACCGCCGCCCTCGACATCGTCGGCGCCAGCTTCGTGCGCGAGGTCGAGCCGGGCGAGCTGATCACCATCGACGAGGACGGCCTGCGCACGCAGCGTTTCGCCGAGGCGAAGCCCGCCGGCTGCGTGTTCGAATACGTCTACCTGGCCCGCCCCGATACGACCATCGCCGGCCGTGGGGTGCACGAGGCGCGGGTCGAGATGGGTCGCCGCCTGGCCCAGGAATACCCGGTCGAGGCCGACCTGGTCATCCCGACCCCCGAATCCGGCACGCCGGCCGCGATCGGCTATGCGCAGGCCTCCGGCATCCCGTTCGGCCAGGGCCTGGTGAAGAACTCCTACGTGGGACGCACCTTCATCCAGCCGTCCGAGACCATCCGGCAGCGCGGCATCAAGCTCAAGCTCAACCCGCTCAAGGCCGTGATCAAGGGCAAGCGCCTGATCGTCGTCGACGACTCGATCGTGCGTGGCAACACCCAGCGCGCCCTGGTCAGCATGCTGCGGGAAGCCGGCGCCGCCGAGGTGCACGTGCGCATCTCGAGCCCGCCGATCACCTGGCCATGCTTCTACGGCATCGATTTCGCCTCCCGGGCCGAACTCATCGCGACCGGCCTCGGCGTCGACGAGGTGCGCCAGGCCATCGGCGCCGACTCGCTCGGTTACCTGTCACCCGAGGGCATGATCGCCGCCACCGAGCAGCCGCCCGAACGCCTGTGCACGGCCTGCTTCACCGGCGTCTACCCGATCCCGCTGCCCGACTCGGCGCACCTGGGCAAGAACCTGCTCGAACGACCCGCCGCAGCCTCGAATGGATGCGACCCGGGCCCCGACTCGGAATTCGAGCCTCTGCTCGACCCCGCTGAGCGCCTCGACCTCGACCCTCTTCACGAAGAAACCCTGGTCAAACAGGGCAAGTCCCCGATCGGCGATCCAGGAAGACAAGAATGAGCAACGCTTCATATGCGGCAGCCGGAGTAGACACCGCGGCCGGCGACCTGGCCGTCTCCCTGATGAAGGCCGCCGTCTCCAAGACGCACGGCCCCGAGGTGCTCGGCGGTTTCGGCGGTTTCGCCGGCCTCTACGACGTATCGTTCCTCACCTCCTACCGCCGCCCGCTGCTGGCCACGTCCACGGATGGCGTCGGCACCAAGGTCGCGATCGCCCAGGCCATCGACAAGCACGACACCATCGGCCAGGACCTGGTCGGGATGGTCGTCGACGACATTGTCGTGGTCGGGGCCCGCCCGCTCTTCATGACCGACTACATCGCCTGCGGCAAGGTCGTCCCCGAACGCATCGCGGACATCGTCGCCGGCATCGCCCGCGCCTGCGCCGACACCGGAACCGCCCTCGTCGGGGGCGAGACCGCCGAGCACCCCGGCCTGCTCGGCGTGGACGACTACGACGTCGCCGGCGCCGCCACCGGCGTGGTGGAGGCCGACCAGGTGCTCGGCGCCGAGAACGTGCGCCACGGCGACGTCGTCGTGGCGATGGCCTCCTCCGGGCTGCACTCCAACGGCTACTCGCTCGTGCGGCACATCCTCGCACAGCGCGGCATCGGCTACACCGACACCTCCGCCGAGCTCGGCGGCGTGGTCGGCGAGGTGCTGCTGGAGCCGACCCGCCTCTACACCGGACCGCTGCTCAGCGTGCTGGCCGACCCCGAACTGGCCGGCGTCGTGCACTCGCTCAGCCACGTCACCGGCGGCGGCATCGCGGCGAACCTCGCCCGCGTGCTCCCGCTCGGGGCCTGGGTCGAGGTCGACCGGTCCACCTGGTCCCCGTCCCCCGTCTTCCGGGTGCTCAGCGACATGGCGGGCGCCTCGCTGGAGAGCTCGGAGGGAACCTGGAACCTGGGTGTGGGCATGTTCGCCGTCGTCTCGGCGGATGCCGCGTCATCCGTGATCGCACGTCTCGCCGCCGACGGGATCCCGGCCTGGGTCGCCGGCCGCGTGTCGACCGCGCCGCACGACCTCGCGGGCTTCGAGCAGGGCGTCAAGGGCGTCAACGGCGGGGCCGTGCGCCTAGTCGGCGGTTACGCGAACTAGTCGGTCGCCGCGTGCGTTCAAATGGCCGCCATCGATGAAACGATGGCGGCCATTTGAGCGCACACGCGAACGGATGATGCCCGGCGGTGACGGAGGGGGCCGACAGGGAGGGGCGCGGGGCTAGGCGCGCTTCTGCTCGTCTTCGGTCGCGTAGTGATCGACGTATTGGTCGTCGTCGTCGCCAGAAGCATCGTCGGAGCCCTTACCGGGCTTGCCGGCTTCGTATTCCGGCCACTTCGCCAGGTCTTCGTCGAGGCGCGGGTCATCGACCGGATGCCCGGTGAGCTCGCGTTCGAGCGCGTTGTAGTTGGTGTCCGGGCTGAAATACTTCAGCTCGCGGGCGACCTTGGTGTGCTTTGCTTTTTGACGGCCGCGCCCCATGCGTGACCCCCTAACGATGCCAGGCCGGGTGAGGAGTGAATCTCCCGGGAGTTGCCGAACGGAATGGTGAAAACTAGCCGTCAGTTTAGCATGATGACCCGCAGGCCCCACTGACGCGCTTGACGCTGTGCACTGCTCTGAAACCGCGCACTCGCTAGTGTACGACCGCGCGCTGGGATCAGCCTGAGCGGGCGAGCAGATACCCGGCGCCGCAGGCGAGGAATCCGAGCAGCAGAGTGCCGACCAGGTTGACCGCGCCGGCCCGCCAGCGCCCCCTGAGCAGGAGTTCGACCGTCTCGACGCTCCAGGTGCTGAAGGTGGTCAGCCCGCCGCAGACGCCGGTCAGGAGGATCAGGCGCAGTTCCAGAGAGACGGCCGCGCGCTCGGCCAGTCCGAGCACGACGCCGCCGACCAGCGCGCCCACAACGTTCACGATCAGCACGCCCAGGGGGAGTCGTCCGGGGCCGGCCGGCAGGGCGCGGGACACCAGGAAACGGATGACCGCTGCCGCGCCGCCGCAGACGAGCACGCCGAGGACCAAGCCGACGCTCACGGGGTGACCCCGGCATCCGTGCCGCCGAGTGGAAGGCGCTCTGCCGCGGCCCGGCCGCCCAGCCGGAGTCCCAGCGCCGCTGCCGCGAATCCGAGCAGGAGCGTGGCCGCGAGATAGGCCCAGGCCAGCGGCGAGAAACCCGCGGAGACCAGCGCCACCAGCGAGACCATCACGGCGGAGAAGGTCGTGAACGAGCCGAGCACGCCGCCCCCGAGGGCCGCCTTGAGCCAGGACGGCACGGCCGGCCGGGTCCAGAGGCCGGCCACCAGCCAGCCGAGCAGGAACGCGCCGACGACATTGGCGAGGAGCGTGCCGGCCGGGAATTCGGCGTCAGCGTGCGGGAGGGCCAGGTCGATTCCGAGCCGGAGGCCGGTGCCGGCCATTCCGCCCAGGAAGACGGCCGACCCCAGCCGCAGCATGGCTACTTTCGCTTTCGCCGGCGGGCGGCCGACGGCCGCGACTTCGGCGGGGTGACGCCCACGACGGCCGACTGCCTGACCGGGATCTCCTTGGTGGCCGGGGCGAGCGGTCGCCGTGGGATCGGGCGGGGACGCACGGGCTCGCCGCGCCGGTCCTGCCCGGGCACGGGGCGTGAGCGCCGCCCGTAGATGAGCTCGGAGGAGTCGAGCAGCCAGGGCACGAGCGCGATGGTGACGCCGTGCACGAGCATCAGTTTCTGGCGCAGCCGCCGGGCCTTGTGGTTGTGCAGCAGGCTCTCCCACCAATGCCCCACGATGTAGATCGGCGTGTACACGGTGACGACCTCGGAGCCGTGGTCCTCGCGACGATCCTTGATGTAGCTGATCAACGGCCAGCTGATGTCCCGGTAGGGAGACTGCACGATGTGCAGCGGCACCTGGATGTTCTGCTTCACCCAGGCGCGCTTGAGCTCCTTGGTCTCCTCGTTGTCGATCGAGATGTGCACGGCCTCGATGCTCTCGTGCCGGGCGGCGATCGCGTAGTCGAGTGCCTTGAGCACGGGCTTCTGCATCTTGCCCACCAGCACGATCGCGTGGTCGCCCTGGGAGCCGAACGTCGTCTCCGAGTCGACTTCGATTTCCTTGGCGACGTCCCGGTAGTACCGGTTGACGCCGAGCATGAGGGTGAACAGCACCGGCATCAGCACGAACACGAGCCAGGCGCCGTGGGTGAACTTGGTGATGGTCACCACGATCAGCACCACCCCGGTCAGGAGGGCGCCGAAACCGTTGATGGACAGGCTGGCGACGATGGATGCCCGGTTCGGCGGGTTCGTCTTGAGCAGGGACAGCCAGTGCCGCACCATGCCGGTCTGCCCGAGCGTGAAGGAGACGAAGACGCCGATGATGTACAGCTGGATCAGCACGGTCAGGTTGGCCTGGTAGATGACCAGGATCACACAGGCGAAGAACGCGAGCAGCAGCACGCCGTTCGAGTAGATCAGGCGGTCACCGCGGGTGCTGAGCGACTTCGGCGCGTAGGAGTCCTTGGCGAGCACCGAGCCGAGCAGGGGGAAGCCGTTGAACGCCGTGTTGGCGGCCAGGAGGAGCACGGCCGCGGTCGCGGCCTGCAGCACGAAGAACATGATCGAGTTGTTGCCGAAGGTGGCCGCCGCGATCTGCGCGATCAGGCTGCGCTGCGGGGAGGTGGCGCATTCCTGCCAGCCGATCAAGTCGCAGGGGTTCTCCGCGTAGTGCACCTTGGAGAAGAGGGCCAGGGTCGTCAGCCCGACGAAGAGCGTGATGGCGATGCCACCCATGAGCACCAGCGTGCGCTGGGCGTTCTTTACCTTGGGATGCTTGAACGCGGGCACCCCGTTGGCGATCGCCTCGACGCCGGTGAGCGCGCTGCATCCGCTGGCGAAGGATCGCAGCAGCAGCAGGATGAACGCGGACTGGGCGAGGTTCTGGGCCTCCACCTCGTAGCCCGCGGATTCGGCCATCGGGGTGTCGCCCAGGGCGACCCGGGTGAGACCGACGACGACCATCAGGAGCACGCTCGCGATGAAGAGGTAGGTCGGGATGGCGAACGCCTTGCTGGATTCGTGCACACCCCGCAGGTTGACCGCCGCCAGCAGGATCACGAAGAAGACGGCGAACTCCACCCGGAAGGGAGCGAGTCCCGGGAGGGCGGAGATGATGTTATCCACGCCGCTGGCCACCGACACGACCACGGTCATGACGTAGTCCACCAGCAGGGCGGAGGCGACGACCAGGCCGGCCTTCTCGCCGAGGTTCTTGTGCGCGACCTCGTAGTCGCCGCCGCCGGACGGGTACGCCTTGATCAGCTGGCGGTAGGAGGCGGTGACCACCACGAGCAGCAGCACGACGACGGCCGCGACCCACGGTGCGAAGCTGAGAAAGGCCAGCCCGCCGAGGGTGAGGATCATCAGGAGCTCTTGCGGGGCGTAGGCCACGCTCGACAGCGGGTCGCTCGCGAAGATCGGCAGGGCGAGGTGCTTGGGCAGCAACTGGCCTTCGAGCTTCTCCGTCGAGAGAGGGTCGCCGATGATCCACCGTTTCGGTGATCGTGTTTCTGGTGCCGGGGGGCTTACCTCTGGAGTCACGAGGGTCGACACTACTCCCTTGCACACTTCTGACAAAACAGTGACAGAGTGCCGACCCTGCGGCGTGTCGCCTGCGCGGGGTCAGTGCGTGTGTGACGCCTCGATAACCCGCCACAGCGACCGGCGCAGAACATCGAGTTCATCCATGCTCATTCCGAGCCTGTCGATGATGCGCGGGGGGATCGTGCGGGCCTCCTCGCGCAGCAGGCGCCCGGCGTCGGTGAGGGATACGTCGAGCACGCGTTCGTCGTGTTCGTTGCGCTCCCGGGTGACCAAACCGGCGACCTCCAGCCGCTTCAGGAGCGGCGACAGGGTGGCCGGCTCGAGGCGGAGCTCCACGGCGAGGTCCTTCACCGAGCGGGGGCTGCGCCCCCAGAGCGCCAGCATGACCAGGTACTGCGGATGGGTGAGCCCATAGGGCTCGAGGATCGGGCGGTAGATCGAGATCACGCTGCGCGACGCGATCGCCAGCGCGAAGCAGACCTGGTCCTCGAGGCGGAGGAGGTCGGCGGCATCCGTCACTCGGGCAACCTTCCATCGGCTTTAGTTAGTACACTAATGATTATGACACGTACTAACAAGAAGCCGCGCGCCGAGCGCGGCCTGGCCGGCGTCATCGCCCGCCTCAACGGCCGGCTCCTGCCCTGGATCGGCCCGCCGCCCCTCGGGCCGTACGACACGGTCAGTGCAGAAGAGGTGCAGGCGACGCAGGCCCGATCGGTTTGCCCCATCTGCGGGGCCCTGATGTCCCTGCACGAGATCGACCGCTCGGGGGAGCGCACGCAGGTGCACCACCCCACCCCCGAGCAGGTCGCCGAGCGCTCCGCCTGACGGCGGGTTGCGCGGCGGCCCGCACGGGTTCAGCGGCAGAGGTGGTTCAGCGGGAGAGTGAGGCGAGGATGCCCTCGCGCACCTCGGCCAGGCGGCGGCGCAGCTCCGGCACGGTGTCGGTGGGCACCAGCGAGCGGGAGGCCTGCCCGCGCAGGTCCGCCCGCAGCTGCTGACGGAATTCGTTCAACACCATGTCGGCCTCGTGGATGGCGCGACTCGACTCGGCCCGCGGGTCCGCGCCCGGACCGGTGCTTCCGGAGCCGCTCGTGCCTGTGCCGCCGGCTCCCCGGACGGGACCCTCTCCCCTGGCCTGGCGTTTGGCGGAGGCCAGGTCGGCGCGCAGACTCTTCATCGCCGCGGTGACTCCCGAGCGCACCTCATCGGCCAGCCGCCGAACGGAGTCCGTGACCTCGGTCTCGATCGCGTCGAGTTCACCCTGGCGGGCGAGCAGTTCGGCGCGTCCGGCGTCGGTGATCTCGTAGACGGTCTTACGGCCGTCCGTCGACTTGGTGACCAGGCCTTCCTCTTCCAGCTTGGCCAGGCGCGGGTAGATCGTTCCGGCGCTGGGAATATAGGTTCCGCCGAACCGGTCGCTGAGCGCCTGGATCAGCTCATAGCCGTGCCGGGGCTGTTCGGCCAGCAGGCTGAGCAGGTAGAGGCGCAGGCTGCCGTGCGCGAAGACGGGGGTCATTCCCACACCTCCCCGGCCGTGTCGGCGGCGGACTCGCCCTGGGGGCCGCCGGCCTCGGCGCTCCGCCGCACCACGGAGATGTCACCGGAGACCGAGTTGGCGTACAGGTCGAGCCAGCTGCCGTCGAGCACGCCGGTGCTGGATTCGTAGCCCTTGCCGAAGGTGCCGCGGATCGTCTGGTCGTCGAGCTGCAGGGTGCCGGACACGGTATTGAGGTGGTACTTGGTCCCGACGTCCGCGCCGAGGCGCACGGTCAGGTTGCCGCTGACCGTGTTCGTGTTGATGGAATCCGGGGTGCCCTCGATGTCGAGGAAGACATCGCTGGTGACGCCGTCGAGGCTGAACCTGCGGATGTCGCCGCTGGCCGTGATCTCGCCGGAGACCGTGTGCGCGACGATGCTGCCGTCGTGGTTGCGCACCTGCATCTCGCCGTTCACGCCATTGAGCTCGAGGTCGCCGGTCACCCCGTCGACCACGATGTCGCCCGACACAGTGCTGACGCGGCCGCCGTTGCGGAGCCCGGAGATCAGGGCGTCGGCCGTGATCACGCCGAATTTCAGCGCGACGTCGCGGGGGACCATGATGCTGACGTCGGCCTTCGCGGTGCCGCGGAATGAGGCGAACACCTCGATGAAGTTGTCCCAGCGCAGCTGGGGGTGGTCGATCTCCAGGGTGTCGCCGTCGAGCGAGATCTTGAGATCCTTGCCGCTCACGCTGTGCACTTCAACCCGGGTCACCGGGTCGTCGTGGCCGATGACGTCGATCTTGCCGCCGATCATGCCCACCTTGAGATTGCGCACCAGCTCGATATCGATCACCTTGGTTTGTCCAGGGGTGACCAGCCATTTTTCCAGGGCCATTGAATTCTCCTTCGTGCCGCGGCATCCGTGTGAAGCGGATGCCCACAGGTTTGTCGCGATATATCGCGACGTGTTCGAATCAAGATATATCGCGTTTCTGTGAATGGCAAGTGTGGCGGTCAGGTTCGCGGTGCCCGGATGAGGCATTCTGGAGGCAGGCATGGGGGGAATGCAGTGGAAATTTTCATGGGGGATCGCATCGGAGCACGCAGGGGGAGGTTGCGCCGGCGCAGATCGATCAGGCCGGTGGCGCTGGTTGTCGCAGCCGTCGTGGTGTCGGGCGTCCTGTCGGGATGTTCACCGGACGCCGGCGGGGGCGGGCACCGGAAAGGCGGGGCATTCACGGTCGATGTCACCGAGCGCCTGGACGCGGCCGTGGCCGACGCGATCGGCCGGTCCGGGGCATCCGGGGCCGTGGTGGGCGTCTGGGCCGACGGAACCGGCGAATGGGAGGCCGCGCCGGGGACGACGACCATCGGCGGCACGGAGGCGATGAGCACGGAGATGCGGTTCCGGATCGGGACGAACACCACCGCGATGACCTGCACCGTGTTACTCCGGCTCGTGGAGGAGGGCACGGTCGCGCTCGACGACCCGGTCGCCACCTACCTGGGCCGCCTCGTCGGCGTCGGGGACATCACCCTCGGCCAGCTGTGTCAGAACACGTCCAGTCTGGCCGGCCAGGACACGGAACAGACGGCTCAGTTCGTGAACAACCCGACCCGCTCCTGGCCGGCGCTGGAGCTTGTGTCGAATGGACTGTCCGCGCCCCGGACGGGTGCGCCGGGTGGCACCTGGGTGCAGTCGAGCACCGGGATCGTTCTGCTCGGCATGGCGCTCGAGCAGGCCACCGGCA
This sequence comes from Cryobacterium shii, assembly GCF_004402595.1. GTDB lineage: Bacteria > Actinomycetota > Actinomycetes > Actinomycetales > Microbacteriaceae > Cryobacterium > Cryobacterium shii. Next base: position 45,463 of record NZ_SOFY01000049.1, read on the forward strand.
AGGATTGGCGCGCGCTCTACCGCCAGTACATCTTCAACCCGTTGAACCTGGATGACACCTCGTTCCCGGCTGCCGACGACCTGCAGATCCCCGGCGCGCATCCGCAGGGCTACGCGACGCAGCGCAGCACGGACGGCCAGCCGAACTGCGAGATCATGCTCGACGACACCGAGCTGTCCATCTCGATGACCGGTGTGGCCGGCGGCGTCGTCTCGACACTGGCGGACATGCGCACGTGGGCGGACGTGCTCGCCGTGGGCAGTGTGCTCGGCCCGGCATCCGTGGAGGTCCAGTGGTCCACCGTGGCGCAGGACGCCAACGCTCCCGCCTGGCGGCGCTACGGCCTGGGCGCCGAGCAGCTGGGCCCGCTGCGCGGGCGGGCGGGGGCGATCCCCGGATTCATCTCGGCGACCCTGTCCGATCCCGCCGGGGGTCTGACGGTGGTGGTCGCGCTGAACAACTCGACCGCCGGAGGCAACTTCGCCCTGGCGCTGGCCCGGCAGCTGGCCGCCATCGCCACCCCGGCCACGGCGGCCGGCACGGACCGGGAGCCGCTGACCCTGCCCTGGTCGGAGGACGCGGCCCGGGCCGACCTCGAGGCGGGGACGGTGTGCCCGGTTCCGGCGGCGGCCGCGGGGTAGCTCAGCTTCAGTCTCAGTCTCAGTCTCAGTCTCAGTCTCAGTCTCAGTCTCAGTCTCAGTCTCAGTAGACGAAGATCGGCAGCCAGTCCCGCGTGTGCGCGTGCACGATCACCAGGAAGACCACCAGGTCGAACAGCAGGTGCACGCACACGACGTAGGTCAGTGACTTGGTGAGCTTGAATGTGTAGCCCTGCAGCAGCGCGAACGGGAAGGTCATCAGCGGGCCCCAGCTCTGGTAGCCCAGCTCCCAGAGGAACGAGGTGAAGATGACGGCCTGCAGCAGGTTCGCCTGCCAGTCGGGGAAGTGCCGGCGCAGCAGGGCGAACGCCGTGCAGATGAAGAACAGTTCGTCCCAGATGCCCACGAAGCCCACGCCCACGAAAAGCCGGGCGATCTCGTCGGGAGCGGTGACCGTCGGCCAGTTGCGGTACGCCCCCGACCGAATGAAATAGGTCGGCAGGATGAGGTAGCCCAGCAGCACCACGAGCGGCAGGTACCAGCGCTCCAGGGCGGTCCAGCGCTGGCCGGTGCGGATCGGGAACCGGATGGCGTGGTCGCGGTAGAGGTAGCGCGAGGCCAGGTACGGCACGAGCACCGAGAGGGTGAGCACGCTGCCCATCAGGGCCATGTTCGGGTAGCTGATGTGGGCCTCGACCGAGATAGTGCTGATGATCAGCAGCCCGACCGCGATCAGAAGCAGGTCCCGGAACAGGGCCCGGTCGATCAGGAAGGCGAGCCCGACCGCGGCGGCGAGCACGGTGTAGCCGGAGACCGGGTCGCGCAGACCGAACAGCAGCACGGCCGAGGCCGAGAGCAGCGCCGCCGGCAGCAGTCCCCAGGAGGCGCGCGGGGCCATCCGTGGGGCCGAAGTCGTCGTTTCGGGTGCCGCGCCATCGTGCATGCCACATGGTACCGAACCGCTCTCGCAAACGGGTGGGCGGGGCGCACCCGGCCGCTAGGTTGGGGGTGTGAATCCAGAGCCAGGACCCGACCCGGTCGCCGTGATGCAGGCGCTCATCGCCATCGATTCGGTCAACCCCGACCTCGTGCCGGGCGCGGCCGGCGAACGTATGATCGCGGCCTGGTGCGCCGACTGGCTCACCGGCCACGGGTTCGAGGTGCACCGCCTCGAGCGGCACCCCGGGCGCCCCACGATCGTCGGGCTCAGACGCGGCACCGGCGGCGGGCGATCCCTGATGCTCAACGGCCACCTCGACACCGTCGGGGTCGGCGGCTACCTCGGCGACCCGTTCGCCGGCGAACGGCGGGACGGACGCGTGTTCGGGCGCGGCTCCTTCGATATGAAGGGCGGGGTCGCCGCCATCCTCGTCGCGGCGGCGCGCGCCACGAGCGGAGGGACCTCCGGGGTGTCCGCGCTCGCCGGGGACGTGCTCGTCACCCTCGTCGCCGACGAGGAGTTCGGCAGCCTCGGCACCGAGGAGGCGCTGGCCCGGTTCCGCGCCGACGCGGCGATCGTGGCCGAGCCCAGCGAACTGTGCCTCACGCTCGCGCACCGGGGCTTCGCCTGGTTCGAGGTTGAGCTCACCGGACTCGCCGCCCACGGCTCCCAGCCGGAGCGGGGCGTCGACGCCATCGCGCACGCCGGGCTGGTGCTCTCCGCCCTCGACGGGCTGCGGGCGGAGATCGAGGCGGCGCCGGCGCATCCGCTGCTCGGTCACGGCACCGTGCGGGTCTCGACCATCACCGGGGGCACGGATGCCGCAACCGTCGCCGCGGTCTGCACCCTCACGATCGAGCGGCGCACGCTGCCCGGGCAGACCCCCGACGCAGTCGAGGCCGAACTCCGGGGCCTCCTCGACCGGCTCGCGGCGGGCGTGCCCGACTTCGCCTACCGGCTCACCCGGCTGGTCGCCCGGGCCGCGTTCGAGGCCGACCCGGCCTGGGCGATCGTGCGCACGCTCAGCGCCCAGGCCGAGCGGGTGCTCGGCCACAGCCAGACGGTGCGCGGCGAGCCCTTCTGGACCGACGCGGGACTGATCCACGAGGCGGGCATCCCGTGCCTGGTCGTGGGCGTGGCCGGCGGCGGCGCGCACGCCGACACGGAGTGGGCGGATGAGGCATCCGTCTACCGGCTGACCGATATGCTGGCCGGCACGATCGCCGACTTCTGCGGCTGAGCGGCTGCGCCCGGTCCCCCTGCCCGTCCCCCTGCCCGTCCCCCTGCCCGTCCCCCTGCCCGTCCCCCTTCCCGTCCCCCTTCCTCCTCTCGCGGCTCTCGCGGCCGGTGGGGCGGGGCGTCAGTTGGCGGGGCTGTCGATCGAGGGTTCCGTGGGGGTCGTGTCGCCTTCGAGGGCCTCCTCGAGCCGGGGGTCCGCGGCGGCGGCCGGGAGGGTGATCGCGAAGAGCGGGATGGTCCAGTGGCAGAGCGGGCCGACGAGCACCGCGAAGAGAACCGTGCCGATGCCCACGTTGCCGCCGAGGGCCCAGCCGATGCCGAGCACGATGACCTCGATGCCGGTGCGCACGATCCAGATGCGCCAGCCGGTGCGTTTGTGCAGGCCGGTCATCAACCCGTCGCGCGGGCCGGGGCCGAAGTGTGCGCCGATGTAGAGGCCGGTTGCCACCGCGAGAGTCAGCAGGCCGGCCGCGAACAGGAGCACGCGTAGCCAGAGGTCGAGGTCCGCCGGGATCAGTCGCAGGCCGACATCCGCTGCCGGTCCGACCAGGAGCGCGTTCAGCACGGTGCCGACGCCGGGCTTCTGCCGGATCGGGATCCAGAGCAGCAGCACCACACCGCTGATCAGGATGGTGACGAGCCCAAAGCCGAGGTGGGTGCGGCTGTCGATGCCCTGCGTGAGCACGTCCCAGGGGGCGACGCCGATGCCGCCGCGCACGATCAGCGCGATCCCGATGCCGTACAGGAAGAGGCCGATGAGCAGCTGGGTGAGACGACGGGTCATGGAACACCATCCAATGGCACTATTGGCCTGTCGCCAAATTCCGCAACCCGACCGGCCAAATCATGCCATGCCGGCCGAGGGCGTCAGCGGGTGCTCGCCGCCGCCGGCCAGGGCACGGTGCTGATCAGCGAGGAGGACATCGTCGAATTCGTTAGGTGGCCCGAATCGTGTCTTTGGCGAGTTCATGCGGTTTCCGGCATATGCGGACCCCGGCCTGGTCAGCACACCCGTTCTCGACCAACTGATCATCACTCGCCGGCTGACCGAGGTGCCCGCCATCCTGCAGTAGCGCCGCAGTCAACTCCGCCCCGCGCGCACCAATTCGACGGAGATTTTGGCGATTTGGGGCCGTCATGCCCCAAAACAGGCTCCGGGGAGCAAAATCTCCGTCGAATTCGTTAGGGGCGTGGGCTGCGGAGTGTCCTCACCGCCGGGCTAGTCCTCGAGGACGAAAGTCACTTCGATGACGACGTCCCACGAGGTGATTTTGCCGTCGTCGACGACGACCTTCTGCTCCTTGACCCAGGCCCCGGAGATGCCGCGCAGGGTCCTGTGGGCCCGCTCGATCCCGGCCGAGACGGCATCCTCGAATGACTTCTCGGACCGGACGCTCAGTGTTGTCACGCGTGCCACAGACATGGTTGCTCCTCTATACATGGATTACTCGGGCTGATGGGGCTTCGTGCCGCTGAGGGTACGCCGATCCGCCGATCCGCGCCCGCACCAATTCGACGGAGATTTTGCCGAAATCGGGCTGTTTCGGTCCAAAACAGGCTCCGGGGAGCAAAATCTCCGTCGAATTGGTTAGAGGCACGAGCCTGGGGGCGGGCGCGGTGCCCAACCTTCCGGGCGAGGGCGGCCGGGAACGCTGAGTCGCTGCGCTAGAACGAGACGGGGGCGGGGGCCAGCGGTCGGGTGCGCACCAGCACCGTGCTGTCGTCGCTGCAACCCTCGATCGGGTTCGGCGTGGCCACACGCTCGGCCGCGTCCCACTCCGGCAGGGTCACGGCGAGGGCGGTGACCGGCACGATCGCGCAATCCGGGTGCGCGCCCGCCTGCGTGAGGTGCAGCAGGCTGTAAGCGGATGCGCCGGGCGCCACCGGCACAACGCTCACGGTGCTCTCTTCGACGCCGGACACCGCCCCGATCGTCTCACCGGAGTTGGAGTCGATCAGAGTAACCACCGGGTAGCCCTGGACCGAACACTCCACCGAGCCGGTGTTCGTCAGCCGCAGGTCCCAGTAGAAGCTGCTCATGCCGCTGTCATGGGGCCGGGCCTGCAGCGACAGCGCCAGGTGGTCGCGGGTACAGACGCCCGGTTCGGCGCGGGGTGGCGTGGTCGGCGTCGCGGTCGGCGCCGCTGAGGCGGTCGGAGTGGTCGTCGCCGTCGGGGTGGCCGCCGTGGTCGAACGCGGTGACTGGGAACCGCCGACCGGGCCGCGGGCGGGCGCCGCGCATCCGGCCAGCACCAGAACCACCGCAGCGCACTCGAGCCAGGTTGCCTGTACCCGCCCGAGACTCCGCATCCCCGTCATAGCCTCAGTGTGGCACCATCGGGCCAGCGGCGCCCGCCGGAGATGAGTGTGGCGAATGATGTGAGAAATCGTCCTCGCGGGTGTCCTAGACTAATCCTCAAAAGGGGGGTCCGATGACCGAGGGATCACCGGGTTTCCTGAACGGCCGTTACCGGTTGAAGGACCTGATCGGCCGTGGCGGCATGGCCTCGGTTTACCGCGCCACCGACGAGCGGTTGGGCCGGGACGTCGCGATCAAGATCTTCGATGCCGCCGCCGCGACCGAGATCGACATCGCACGGCAGCAAGCGGAGATCAACGTCCTGGCGAGCCTGAACCACCACAGCGTGACCACACTGTTCGACGTCGGCGTGCACCGCGCAGACGCCGGGCGGCCGCGGATCTACCTGGTGATGGAACTCGTGGCCGGGGCGGACCTCCGGCGCAGGCTCGACCAGGACCCGCTGTCCACCCGCCACATCGCGCAGGTCGGTTACGACCTCGCCGAGGGCCTGGACTACATCCACGGCCGCGGGGTCGTGCACCGTGACATCAAACCGGCCAATATTCTCCTGGCCGAATACAGCTCCGATTCGAGAACGCGGGCCAGGCTCACCGATTTCGGCATCGCCCTGTTCCCGGACGCCGCGCGGATGACCAACCAGGGCCTGACGACCGGCACGGCCGCCTACCTCAGCCCCGAACAGGCCCGCGGCGACCGGGTGGGCCCTCCCAGCGACATCTACGCCCTGGGACTCGTGCTCCTGGAATGCTTCACCGGCGAGACGGCGTTTCCCGGACAGCCCGTCCAGTCGGCCGTGGCCAGGCTCCTTCGGGATCCGGCCATGCCGGAGACCCTCGCTCCGGCGTGGCGCGATCTGCTCACGTCGATGCTGGCACGCGACCCCGAGCAGCGCCCGCCCGCCGCGGATGTCGTGCTCGCCCTGCGGCAGGCTGTCATCGCCGAAACCGGCCGGCACCGCGTCATGGAGACTCACCACCTGGACGCCGATGAACCCCAGCGGCTCGACGAGGTGGCCCGCCTCGAGATTCTCGACACCCCTCCGGACGGCACCTTCGACCGGATCGCAGCCCTCGCCGCGCGGGTGTTCTCCGTGCCGATCGCCATCGTCAGCATCGTTGACACCGACCGAATCTGGTTCAAGGCACATCACGGACTCGACCTCAAGGAGATCCCGCGCGACCCCGGGCTCTGTGCGTCGGCCATTCTCTCCAAAGGCCCGTGGTTGATAGAGGATGCCCGCCGCGATCCGCGCGCGCTGGCGAACCCGCTCGTGGCCGAGGGGTTCGGCCTGCAGTTCTACGCCGGCGTTCCGCTGACGACCCAGAACGGGTACAACCTGGGCACTCTGTGCGTGCTGGACCACGAGCCACGAACGGTGACAGCGGAGGAGATCGCCACCCTCGAAGACCTGGCCGCGCTCGTGATGAACGAGCTCGAACTCCGCCTCGAAAGCCGCCGCGCAGTCCACCACTAGTTCGAATGGGCACCTGATACAGTGCTGTCTGAATCCAAACGGGGGCACCGGCTGGCAAGCGGCCGAGACGTGTTTCCCCCATCTGAGAGGGGCGCAACACCGTGAAGGCATCAGCAGAACTCGGCTCCAACCTGCAATCCGTGCTCGTCGACCTGATCGAGCTGCACGTGCAGGGCAAGCAGGCGCACTGGAGCGTCGTCGGCAAGAACTTCCGCGACCTGCACCTGCAGCTCGATGAGATCATCGACGACGCCCGGCTGTTCTCCGACGAACTCGCCGAGCGGATGCGTGCACTCGACTCCCTGCCGGACGGACGCAGCGAGACGGTCACCGCGACCACCCACCTGGCCAAGTTCCCGGCCGGAGAGGTGGACACCGCCGAGACGGTCGGCCTGATCACCGACCGCCTGAACGCGACGGTCGACAACATCCGTGCCGTGCACGACGCGGTCGACGAGGAAGACCCGACCAGCGCCGACATCCTGCACGGTTTCATCGAGAAGCTGGAACAGTACGCCTGGATGGTCAGCGCCGAGAACCGCACCCCACGCAAGCCCACGGCCAAGGCGCCGACCAAGCCGGTCGGCAAGGCCTGAGGCACAAGCCTGAGCTTCAGTTCAACGCGCCGGCGAGCGGACTCGGCGCGGTCGGCACGACACAGGGGGTCGGTGTGACGCGGATCGAGAGCGCGAAACCGGTCTGGCTGACCCCGATCGGGAAGCGCACGGCGGAGGCCGGTCTGCGCGATGCCGCGACGGCGGCCTGTGCCGTGAACGGTGACGCCGCGCGGGCCCTGGACCTGGCCCGCGCGCTCGGCGGCAGTGTTCCCCGGCCGGGATCGGGGCAGACGCGCCGGCTGTTCGAGACGCTGGCCTCCCTCGCCGCGGCAGACCTCACGGCGGGGCGGGTCGTCGAGGCGCACCTGGACGCGCTCGCCATCCTGGACCAGGCCGGCGTCGACCCGGCCGGGCTCGTCGGCGGTGGCACCACGGAATCGAGCTGGGGCGTCTTCGCCGCCGAAGGCGCGGGGAGCCGGCTCGACGCGCGGCCGGCCGGCGCGGCCGGCGGCGGGTCGTGGCAGCTCGACGGCACGAAACCCTGGTGCTCGCTCGCCCGCTCGCTCAGCCACGCCCTCGTCACGGCACACACCTCGGCCACCACCCGGAGGCTGTTCGAAGTCGACCTGGCCGACCCCGGGATCACCGTCCACACGGAGGCGTGGGTGGGTCGAGGGCTCCCGGCCGTACCCAGCGGACCCGTCGAGTTCCGGGGCGTCCGGGCCCGGCCGGTCGGGGACGACGGCTGGTACCTCCGCCGACCGGGCTTCGCCTGGGGTGGGATCGGCGTCGCGGCCTGCTGGTGGGGCGGCGCCGTCGGCGTGGCCAGGCGGGTCTGGGAGTCCGTGCTCGAGCGGGAACCCGATCAGATCGCGCTCGCGCACCTGGGCGCCCTCGACCTCGCGCTGACGACAGCCGGGGTCTCCCTGACTGACGCGGCTGCCGCGATCGACGCCGGGGATGCCGCCGGGGAGCAGGGCGCCCTCCTCGCGGCGCGGGTGCGCGGCCAGGTCGCGCGCACGGTCGACGAGGTGATCACTCGAACCGGCCACGCGCTCGGCCCCGCACCGCTCGCCCTCGAGGCCCGGCACTCCGCTCGCGTCTCCGATCTGCAGCTGTACGTGCGCCAGCACCACGCCGAACGGGACGACGCGGCGCTCGGCCGCCGGCTGCGGGATGCCGGCGTATCCCCGTGGTGAGCTTCAGCCACACGGATGCCGGCACGCCCGAGAACCTGTGGGCGGCGGCGCATCGGGAGGCCGTCGCAGCGGGTGAAGCGGCATCCGTCGGCTCGGTGGCCCCCGGATCCGGACCACTGTCGCCGGCACCGCCGGTGCAGGCACTGTGCGTCGACGACTTGCTCCGGCTCGTCGTGATCGCTGCGCACCCCGACGACGAGACCCTCGGCGCCGGCGGGCTGATCGCGTGGGCCGGGCGGGCCGGAGTCCCGGTGACGGTCGTGGTGCTCACCAACGGTGAGGCCTCCCATCCCGGGTCCGGCACGCACGACCCCGCGCGGCTCGCGGCATTGCGCCGGGTCGAGGTGACGGCGGCCATCGCAGCGCTGGCACCCTCGGCGTTGGTGCGCCTGCTCGACCTCCCCGACGGAACCCTGGCCGGGCATCGTGACGAGGCGTCCCGAGCGATTTCCGCCGAGATCGGCTCGGACGGACCGGGAACCTGGCTGGTCGCCCCCTGGACGCTGGACGGACATCCGGACCACGCTGCGGCGGCAGAGGCCGCCTGCCACGCCGCTCGCGGCCGGGGCGTCAGTCTCTTCGCATACCCGATCTGGGCCTGGCACTGGTCCACGCCCGGGGACCCGGTCTGGTCGGACGGCGTGATTCGCACCCTGGAGCTGGCACCCGAAGACCGTCGGCGTAAGACCCGGGCGATGGCCCTGCATGTCAGCCAGGTGCAGCCGCTCTCCGGGCTGACCGGAGACGAACCGATCATCCAGGCGGCTTTTGCCGCGCACTTCGAACGCGGGTATGAGACCTTCATCGAGATCGAGATCGAGATGGAGATCGAGATGGAGATCGAGATGGAGATGGAGGTCGAGGTCGAGGTCGAGGTCGAACCGAGCCTGTCCGGTGCCTTCTTCGAGGAGTTCTACGCCGGGAAGCGTGACCCCTGGGGGTTCGAGACCCGGTGGTACGAGGAGCGCAAGCGATCCCTGACCCTGGCGGCCTTGCCTCGCAAACAATTCCGGGCGGCGCTGGAACTGGGCTGCTCGATCGGCGTCCTCACGGCCGGCCTGGCCGACCGGTGCGACACCGTCGCCGCGGTCGACGTCGCGGAGCAGCCGCTGCGGGAGGCCCGAGCCCGGCTGGCCGCACACCCCGGCGTCACCTTCGCCCGGCGCACCCTGCCCGCCGAGTGGCCGGAGGGCAGCTTCGACCTGATCGTGTTCTCCGAGGTCGGCTACTACTTCTCGGCGGTGGAGCTGCGCGAGGTGCTCCGGCGATGCCGCGGCAGCATGGCACCCGGTGGCGTGATCGTGGCCTGCCACTGGAGGCATCCGGTGCCCGAGTATCCGTTGAACGGCGACCAGGTGCACGCAGAACTCGGCAGGCTGGCCGGGTTCGAGCGCACGGTGGAGCATCGGGAACGCGACTTCCTGCTCGAGGTGTTCGAAGCCGCGCCGACGCGCTCGGTCGCGCAACGCGAAGGCCTGACACCGTGACGGTCGGCGGGGCGGTCGGCGAGGCGATCGACAGGGTCATCGTCGTGGTCCCGGCCCGTGATGAGGAGGAGCTCCTGCCACGGTGCCTGGCCGCGTTGACCGTGGCGGTCGGGGAGGTCGCCCGCGTGGCAGGCGAGGCGCCGCCCGTGATCGAGGTCGTGGTCGTGCTCGACCGGTGCAGCGACGGCACGGCCGAGGTCGCTGCTGACTGGCCTGCGTTCGCGAGCATCAGCACGGACGGTGGCGGCGTCGGCCTTGCCCGCCGGGCGGGGGCGCGGCACCTGCTCCCGACGTTGACCCACTTCTCCACCGCGACGTGGATCGCGACGACGGATGCCGACTCCGCCGTGCCGCCGAACTGGCTGACCGCGCAGCTCGCCTTCGCCCGCAACTCCGTCGATCTCGTGCTGGGAACCGTGGTGCCTGACGACCGGCTGTCCGACGGAGGCAGGGAACTGTGGGACGCCGCGCACCGGCTGGTAGAAGGGCACCCCCATGTGCACGGCGCGAACCTCGGGGTGCGTGCCGACCGGTACCTGCAGGCCGGCGAATTCGCCCTCGTCGACGGGAACGAGGATGTGCGGCTGGTTTCGGCGCTGCGCCGCCTCGGGGTGAGCGAGATTCGTACCGAACTGATCCCCGTGCTCACCTCCGGTCGGCTCGCCGGGCGCGCCCCGGCGGGATTCGCCGGCTATCTGCGTGACCAGGCGGCGGGGGCCCGGGTCGGTGTGCTGCCCGACGCGGCAGACGTTTCGCTCTAGAGTCCTCAAAACGGCGGTGCCCTCAAAACGGCGCGTCGTCCGGGGGATCTGCGGTCGGCGGCCCGGTCGGGAGCACGGTGGCGGGCTCGGTGACGAAGTCCCGACCCGTTGGGGACGTCCAGGTCAGGATGCCGCCCGGTTGCTGGGTGACGGTCCACCGGGTCTGGGTTTTCAGAGCGTGGTTGGGTTTGCACAGGTGTGCGAGGTTGTCGTGCGCGGTCTCGCCGAGCAGGGCCCAGTCGTGGCTGTGGTCGACTTCCGCACCCCTCGCCGCCCGATGGCAACCCGGAAAACGGCAGGTCTCGTCACGGAGGCGGAGGAATCGGCGCATGGCCTTGGGCGTCTTGTACCGGTCCCGGCCCACCGAGAGCACTACGCCCGTCTCCGGGTGGGTGAGCAGCCGGGTGAAACTCGGCGCCCGCGATGCCAGATCCCGCGCCGTCGCGGGGTCGATCGGTCCGTACCCTTCCAGGTAGCCGGGTTCCTCGCTGTGCCCGAGGAGCGTCATCACCGGGACGGTCACGTGCACGGTGGCTTTGACGCCGGTGCCGACGCCGGTCGGGGTGACTCCGTTGATCAGCAGGTCGCTGATCACGTCTGTGCGCACCTGCGTGAGCGTGCGCTTCTCGCCGAGGCCCTGCAGGCTCACGGCGAGGTCGTTGGCGCGGGCGAAGATCGCCTGCACCAGCTCCGCGCCCGTCGTCAGGTAGAGGGTCGCCATCCCGTCGGCCTCCGCCTGCACGCACGAGGACCGCTCCGCGATCGACCGCGCGTGCCTCGCCGTGATCGTCTCCGGGTGTAGCCGTTCCCGGAGCAGCCTGGCCTTGTGCTTGAGCTTCGAAACGGTCAGGATCTGCGCAGCGGGCAGCAGGGCCTGTTCGAAGGCGGCGAGCCCCTCGGTGGGGATCGACCAGGCCTGCCCAAGAATCGTTTGCGCGTGCCGGTAACTGAACAGACCGTCTCTCAGTGCGGCCCGCGTCGCGGGGAGGTCCTCGGCCAGGGCCCGGCTCTCCGCGAGCAGGGTCTCCGCGGTGCGCTCCGGGATCCGCAGCGTCACGGCCAGTTCGCTGGAGAGCTCCCGTCTCGCGATCTCCGTCTGGTCCCAGAGGGACTGCGCTCCCCGCGGGATCTCCGCCGCGTGCGCCTCACTGAAGCGGCGCGCAGCCTCCACGGCATCGGCCCGCAGGGCGAAGCCTTGCGCGATCACCCGATCGGCGGCCGCAACGGCGTCGAAGAGCAGCCCGAGCTGCTCCTGGGTGGTGCTCACGGTGGTGGACATGCCTCGACTCTAGGCGCACCCTCCGACATCCCCTGAGAACAGGAAAAGCCGGTGGATAACTTGATCAAGCTGCTTTTGTGGAGGACGAGAGCAGGCTCTCACCCGCGCCGGATCCGGTACCGGACGTGAGCACGCACGGGGGAACCCAGTGCGACCAGCGGGTGATCGAACTCGTCGACCATGCTCATCCGCAACCGCTCTCAGTGGGGCGGGAGAGCACCGCATTGCCTCGGGATCCGTCCGGCTCCACGACTCGCTCGCCGGGGAAAGCTCGCACCTCGTACTGCCGGACCGGCACCGCGAACGATCACCTCGGTAGTGGTGCCGCCGCCGTTCCGCCACGGGACCGGCACGCGCTCGGTGGCCGGCAGCCAGGCCAGGCCGGCGTCAGGCATCCGTGCGACCAGAGGCATCAGAGCCACCAGAGCCGTCCAGCCCATCCGAGCCCTCCAGCCCACAGAGCCGGCTCCGCACGCCCCGCCGCCAGACGGCCAAGGTGAGCGGCACCCCCGGCCGGTAGGCCAGATGGGCGACGGATGGCGCGTCGAGCACCTGCAGGTCTGCCCACCCGCCCACCCGCAGCGACCCGGCCGCATCCGCCCCGTTCTCGCGGCCGACTGCCGCGGCGGCACCGCGGGTCGCCGCCCAGACGGCCTCGTCGATGGTCAGCCCCATCTGCAGCACCGCCGTCGAAACACAGAACGGCATCGACGTCGTGTACGAGGTGCCCGGGTTGCAGTTGGTGGCCAGGGCGATCCTCGCCCCTGCGCCGAGCAGCCTCCGGGCCGGCGGGAACGGCTGCCGGGTGGACAGGTCGCAGGCCGGCAGCAGCGTCGCCACGGTCGCCCCGCCCGCGAGCGCCTCGATGTCGCGCTCCTTCAGGTGATTGCAGTGGTCGACGCTCGCGGCGCCGAGCTCGACCGCGAGCCGCACCCCGCCGCTGAAGCCGAGCTGGTTGCCGTGCACGCGCACGCCGAGGCCGGCCGCGCGGCCGGCGAGCAGCACCTCCCGGCTCTCCTCCACGTCGAACGCGCCGACCTCGCAGAACGCGTCGATGTAGTCGGCATAAGGGGCCACCGCGGCGAGCATCGGCCCGGTGACCAGATCGAGGTAGTCGCGCCGGTCGATTCCGTCCGGCACGAGGTGGGCGCCGAGGAACGTGACCACGTCGGCCACGGATGTCGCGGCGCGCGCCGACCGGGTCTCGCTCGCCAGGTCGAGGCCGTAGCCGGTCTTCGTCTCCAGGAACGTGGTGCCCTGGGCCTCGGCCTCCCGCCGCAGCCGGGCGGCTCCCCGGGCGAGCTGTTCCTCGCTCGCCGCCCGGGTCGCGGCCACGGTGGTGTTGATGCCGCCCGCGGCATAGCGCTGCCCCGCCATCCGGGCCTCGAATTCCGCGGCCCGGTCGCCCGCGAAGACCAGGTGGGTGTGCGTGTCGACCCAGCCGGGCAGCACGGCGCGACCGCCGACATCCGTGCGGGTGTCGGCCGCGGGGGCCGCGGAGGCCGGGCCGATCCACAGGATCCGGCCCGCCTCGATCACGAGCGCGGCGTCGTTGAGGCGGGCGCGGTCATCGGCCTGGGTGGTCAGTTCGCGGATGCCGGTGATCAGTTCGGTGGTCATGGTCGGTCTCCTGGTGCGCGACTGGCAGTGTCTGAAGAGGCCGGATCGACGGCGGCAGCGGCAGTAGAAAGGGATGCGGTGGCGGAGTCGTCGACCGCTTCAAGCGCGTCGGCCGCGTCAAGTTCGGCGAGGGCGTCCCGCAGCAGGACCTCGGGACGCAGCGAGCCCCCGGGGCCGGCCGCGGTCCCGCCGGGAACGAGAATGCCCGCGTCGGCGACGACCCGGCCGCCCACGATCACCCGGCGCACGTCGGCCGCCGTGGCCGTCAGCGGCAGCTGGCCCGGCAGCGACCCGGCGGTGCGGATGCTGTCGGCGGCCACCTCCACCAGGTCGCAGAGGTCTCCCGGACGCGACCGGTTGTCGCCGAGGCCGAGGCACACATAGCCGTTCCGGCTCCCGGCGGACAGGAGTTCGGCCGGGGCGAAACGGCCGCGCCGGCCCGACGCGAGCCGCTCGCCCGCCTCCAGGCCGCGCAGTTCGAGCAGGGGGTCGACGACGGCGTTCTGGTCGGAGCCGATAGCGATCCGGGCGCCGGCCTGCTGCAGTCGGAGGGCGGGGCCGATCCCGTCGCCCAGGTCGGCCTCCGTGGTCGGGCAGATCACGACCGTTGCCCCGGATGCCCCGATCAGCGCCACATCGTCGTCGGTGAGGTGCGTGGCGTGCACGAGGCTCAGCCGCGGCTCGAGCGCGCCGATCCCGGCGAGGACGCCGGTCGGGGTGCCGCCGTAGGCGGCCAGGCAGTCCGCGTTCTCCTGCGGCTGCTCGGACACGTGAATGTGCAGGGGAACGCCAGCGGGCAGCCCTCGCAGCACCTCGCGCATCGCGTCGGGCGTCACGGCGCGCACGGAGTGGATCGCGGCGCCCAGGCTGATCCGGGGGTCGGCATCCGTCTCGCTGTGCGCTCCCATCCCGGTCTCGGCGGCTGCGTCGCTCGCGAGCGCTGCGCGCAGCGAGTGCCACCGCGCCAGCCAGCCGGCCGCCGAGCCGTCGCCGAACGCGCGCTGGCCCGGCTCGAGCGGTGACCCGATGCCGCCGGCCAGGTAGAGCGTGTCGAGCAGCACCAGACGGATGCCGACCGACCGCGCCGCCTCCGCCAGCGCGAGCTCCATGGCGTGTTCCCGGGGGTACCGGCTGCCGTCTTGCCGGTGGTGCAGGTAGTGGAACTCGCCGACCGCGGTGAACCCGCTGACCAGCATCTCGGCGAAAACCGCGCGGGCCAGCGCGAAGTAGCGGTCGGGGTCGAGGCGGCCGGCCACCCGGTACATCTCCTCGCGCCACTGCCAGAAGTCGCCGCCGCCGGCGTGGGTGCGGCCGCGCAGCGCCCGGTGGAACGCGTGCGAGTGGGCGTTGGCCAGCCCGGGCAGCACGGTGCCGAGCCGCACGTCCGTCGATCGCGGCAGGGTTCCGGGCGTGACCCGGGTGATGCGGCCGTCCGCGGCGGCCTCGAGCCGCACGCCGGGAGTCGGCACTCCGTCGATCAGCAGGGTCTCGCACCAGTAGGCGACCGCCGAAGCGCCGGCGGGCTCGCCCGTCGCCGCGCTCACAGCAGGCTCCGCAGCAGCGCCTCGAGCGCGTCGATCCCGGCCACGCAGTCCTCGACCTCGGCGAATTCCTCCGGCGAGTGCGAGATGCCGGTGGGGTTGCGTACGAAGAGCATGGCGCTGGGCACGCTCGCGGACAGCACGCCGGCGTCGTGCCCCGCGCCGGTGGGCAGCGCCGGCACCCCGCCGAGCGCAGCGGCGAACCGCCCCGCGAGCGCTGCGTCGAAGGCCACGGTGCCGGTCCAGGATTCCTCGGTGACGGCGACGGAGCATCCGTTCAGGCTCACCGCCCGCTCGACCTGGGCCGTGATCGCGGCGACGAGCGCGCGCGTGCCGGCCTCGGTGTCGCACCGGGCATCGAGCCAGGCGTGCACGCTCGACGCGATCACGTTGGTGCCGCCGGGCACGACCTCGAGGCGGCCGACGGTCGCGCGGGCGCCCGGGATCGCCGCCGCGGTCTCCTGCACGGCGACGATTGCGCGGGCGGCGGCTACCATCGGGTCGCGGCGCCCGGTCATCAGGGTGGTGCCGGCGTGGTTGCCCTGGCCGGACACGGTCAGCCGCCAGCGCCCGTGCGCCAGGATCGACGAGGCCACGGCCACCGGCCGGCCCAGGTCGATCAGGCCGCGGCCCTGCTCCACGTGCAGTTCGAGGAAGAGGCCGATCCGGGCCAGGGCCTCCGGGTCGGCTCCGAGCCGCCGCGGGTCGAGCCCGGCCGTGGCGGCGGCCTCGGCCAGGGTGATGCCGTCGGCATCCGTCAGGGCGCGCGCCCGGTCGGCGTCGATGCCGCCGGTCAGGAGCCTCGAGCCCAGGCAGGCGATCCCGAACCGGGATCCCTCCTCCTCGGCGAAGACCAGCACCGCGCAGGGACGGGAGGGCGTGAAGCCGGATGCCTGCAGCCGGCCGATCGCCTCCAGCGCGCTGACGACGCCGAGCGGGCCGTCGTAGGCGCCGCCGCCCGGCACGGAATCCAGGTGGCTGCCGGTGACGACGGCATCCGGCCCCGGGGTTCCCCACCAGGCCCAGAGGTTGCCGTTGCGGTCCGTCTCGACCGCGAGCCCGAGACGCTCGGCGCGCAGGGCGAACCAGGCCCGCAACTCGAGGTCGGGCCCCTGCCAGAGTTGGCGCGAATACCCGCCGCGGCGGGCATCCCGGCCGATGTCGGCGATCTCGGCGAGACCGGCGAGGGTCCCGTGGGCCAGTTCGCTCACTCTGACTCCCACTCCCACATTGCGCACGTAACCGCTCGCGCGCCGCCGGCTCCGAGCCCGTGAGGGGTCCCACATCGACCCTCAAAGGGCTCGCGAAGGTCGATGTGGGACCCCTCACGGAAGAAATGAGCGAACAACCCCGCAGCCCCGACTGCCGGGCTCACTCCGACTCCCACATCGGCACGCGCAGGCCGCGTTCGCGGGCGACTTCTTCGGCCCGCTCGTAGCCGGCGTCGACGTGCCGCATCACCCCGGTGCCGGGGTCGTTGGTGAGCACGCGCTCGATCTTCTCGGCCGCCAGGGGGGTGCCGTCGGCCACGATGACCTGGCCGGCGTGGATGCTGCGGCCGATCCCGACGCCGCCGCCGTGGTGGATCGACACCCAGGTGGCGCCGGACGCCGTGTTCAGCAGGGCGTTCAGCAGCGGCCAGTCGGCGATCGCGTCGGAGCCGTCTTTCATGCCTTCGGTCTCCCGGTACGGCGACGCGACCGAGCCGGAGTCGAGGTGGTCGCGGCCGATCACGATCGGGGCACTGAGCTCGCCCGACGCGACCATCTCGTTGAACTTGATCCCGGCGAGGTGGCGTTCCTTGTAGCCGAGCCAGCAGATCCGGGCTGGCAGGCCCTCGAAGTGAACCTTCCCCTGCGCTTTCGTGATCCACCGGCGCAGGGGCTCGTCCTCGGGGAACAGCTCGACGATCGCCCTGTCGGTGGCCGCGATGTCGGCCGGGTCGCCCGAGAGCGCCACCCAGCGGAACGGCCCCTTGCCCTCCGCGAACAGGGGGCGGATATACGCGGGCACGAACCCCGGGAAGTCGAACGCGCGCGCGCAGCCGCCCAATTGCGCCTCGGCCCGGATCGAGTTGCCGTAGTCGAAGACCTCGGCGCCGGCATCCTGGAAGCCCACCATTGCGGTGACCTGCTTCGCCATGGATGCCCGGGCCCGCTCCGTGAACTCCTCCGGCTTCGCGGCCGCGTAGGCGTGCCACTCCGCCACGGTGACGCCCTCAGGCAGGTAGGCGAGCGGGTCGTGCGAGCTGGTCTGGTCGGTGACGATGTCGATCGGAACCCGGCGTTCGAGCAGTTCGGCGAACACGGTGGCCGCGTTGCCGACCACGCCCACCGACAGGGCGCGCTTCTCGGCCTTCGCCGCGAGCACACGGGCGACGGCGTCGTCGAGGTCGGTCGCCAGCTCGTTGAGGTAGCCGTGCTCGACCCGGCGCCTCAGCCGGCTCTCGTCGACGTCGACGATCAGCACGGCCCCCTCGTTCATCGTGACGGCGAGCGGCTGGGCGCCGCCCATGCCGCCGGCGCCCCCGGTGAGGGTGAGGGTGCCGGCCAGGGTTCCACCGAACCTCTTGGCGGCCACGGCGGCGAAGGTTTCATAGGTGCCCTGCAGGATGCCCTGGGTGCCGATGTAGATCCAGGAACCGGCCGTCATCTGGCCGTACATGGTCAGCCCGAGCGCCTCGAGGCGGCGGAATTCCGGCCAGGTGGCCCAGTCGCCGACCAGGTTGGAGTTGGCGATCAACACCCGCGGCGCCCACTCGTGGGTGCGGAACACGCCCACCGGCTTGCCGGACTGCACGAGCAGGGTCTCGTCCTTCTCCAGCGTGGTGAGGGTGCGCACGATCGCGTCGTAGGCCTCCCAGCTGCGCGCGGCCTTGCCGGTCCCGCCGTAGACGACCAGGTTCTCCGGGTGCTCGGCGACCTCCGGGTCGAGGTTGTTCATCAGCATCCGCAGCGGCCCCTCGGTCTGCCAGCTCTTCGCGGTCAGCTCGGTTCCGCGGGCGGCGCGCACGGGGCGGGATTCGGACATCGGTGTCTCCTTCAGTGTTCGCGGAATGTTCGGGTTCGTGGGGCGTCGGTTTTCGTGGGCTCGTCGGTGAGGTCAGGACGGAGCGGGGAGGCGCTCGTCGCGGCCTAGGCCCGCCGACACCTGCCCGGCGGCGCGCGCGAGCAGGGGGCCGTAGCGACCGATATCGCCCGGCGTCACCCGGTAGCTGGGGATGACCAGGCTGAGGGCTGCGACGACGTTCGCTTCGGAACGAATGGGCGCGGCGAGGGCCGTGACATCCGTTTCGACGCCACGTTCGACGACGACGTAACCGGCCGTCGGGGTCTGCCTGGCGAGGACCTGCCCGGCAGCGGACCCGTCGAGTGGCACGGTGCGGCCGACCCAGTTCGCGTGGCGCACGGAATGGGTGCCCGGGGCGATGGCGATGTAGAGGGCGGATCGGTCGTGGCCCGCCACGCTCAGGTAGACGGATTCGCCGGTGTCGGCGACGAGTCGTTCCATGGCCGGGCGGCACAGCGTGACCAGCGATTCGCTGCTGAGCGACTGCGCGCCGAGCTGGATGATGCGGCTGCCGGGCAGGTAGGCCCCATCGTCGGTCTTGCGCACGAAGCCGCGGGTCTCCAGGGTGCGCAGCAGGCGGAGGGCGGTGCTCGGGGAAAGGTCGACCGCCCGGGAGCTCTCGGAGAGGGTGAGCCCGTCGCCGTCGCAGATCACCGCGAGCAGATCGAGGGCGCGCTCCACGGTGCGGGTGGATGACTCGGCCATAATGCTCCTTCGATGCGTTCTGTGTCATCCAGTAAAATACAGATGTCGTGCAATGGCAATAGCCAGACGGTGTTTCGGCCACCCGCGCGACATAATCGACTATGACGACAACCGCGCTGCTGGCCCTCGGGGCCGAGCAATACGTGCTCCTGACGACCTTTCGCAAGACGGGGGATGCGGTGGGCACCCCCGTCTGGATCGCGGCGGATGCCGACCGGCTGCTCGTCACGACGGGCGGCACCAGCGGCAAGGTCAAGCGCCTGCGGCACACCGAGCGGATCGAGCTCACCCCCTGTACCGCCCGCGGAGTCGTGACGCCGGGGGCGGCGACGGTCACCGCCCGGGCCCTCGTGCACACCGACGCGGAGACCCTCGCCGTGCTCGACTCGGCGCTGCTCGGGAAGTACGGCCTGAAGTACCGCGCCATCCGCGCCGCCCAGCGGCTCCGGGGATCGACCACGGAGTCCGTCGCCCTCGTGATCACAGCCGGGCAGACAGACTAGACGGCTGAGCAGTCGCTGAGCCGCAGCCGGTCAGTCGCCGAGCAGCACGCCGCGTTGAGCGAGGAACGGCCGGGCGTCGATGGCCGTGCCGTCGAGCCTGACCTCGAAATGCAGGTGGCAGCCCGTGGAGGCGCCCGTGCTCCCCACCCCCGCGATCACCTGGCCGGCGATCACGCTCTCCCCGACGCTGACGAACGTCTGCCCGTCAGCGATGTGCGCGTAGCCGGTTTCGACGCCGTCGCCGTGGTCGATCTGGATCCAGTTGCCGTAGGTGCCCTGGGGGCCGGCGGCGGTGACGACGCCCGAGGTGGCCGCGTAGACGGCGGCGCCGCAGGCCGCGCTGATGTCGGTGCCACGGTGGAACGCGCTCACCCCGGGCATCGGGCGGTCGGGCCGGGGGCCGAAGCCGTCGGTGACGTGGCCGATGGCAGGGAAGGCCCAGCCCTGACTGCTGAGTTGGCCGACGTCAGCGCGGGAGAGTAAGTCGGGCAGGGTGGTCTGCTCGGGCGGGGCAGACTGCTCGGGTAGCGGCGTCGTCTCGAACGTGGCCGGGGCGCTCGCCGCGAGGGCGGACAGCTCGCTCGTCGCCGCGTTGAGGTCCGCCTCGGAGGCCTCCATCGCGGAGCGGGTGGCGTCCAGCGGAATGGTGCCGATCAACGCCTGCAGTCCGGCGTCCTGGTCCCGCAGTGACTGCGCGAGTTGGGCATCCGCTTGAACCCGCTCCTGCACCTTGCCCAGATTCGACGTCAGCCGGGAGAGGGTGTCCAGGGTCCCGAGCTGCTGCAGCAGGTTGTCCCCGTGGGCTTCGGAGAGCAGCAGGTCGAGGGAGGCGGTGCCGGGCTGCTGCAGCCGTGCCCGCACCAGCGTGGCCAGCGCCCGCTTGGACGCTTCGGCCCTGGCATCGGCCCCGACGCTGAGGTCGTGCGCGAGGGTCGCCCGGCCGGTGACGGCGTCGAAGTCGGCCTTGGCGGACGCGTAGGCGAGCCGGTTCGTGTCGTAGGCCGCCTGAGCCGTTTGCTGGCGTGCCAGAGCGGATGCGTAGGCCGCGGCGTGCACGGCGGCAGCCGTTCTCGACTCGGCGGCGCGCTGCGCGGCGATCGCCCTGGCTTCGGCAAGGGCGCGGGCGCTTGAGGCCGAGCCGGAGGGCTGTGCGGACGGGAGCGGCGCGGCGGCCGCCGGCGGGGCGGGCAGGGGCTGGGCGGGTGCGGGCTGAACTGGCACGGGCTGAACTGGCACGGATACCGGCGGCGGCTCGTCCGTCGGGTTCGTCGCGGGTGGGGTCGGCGGGTCGGGGGTCGGCGGGGGCGCTGTCGTCGGCGTCGGGGTAGGAGCTGGAATGGCAGTGGGGGCTGGGGTCGGTATGGGAGTGGGCGCCGGGTGGGGCGAAGGAACCGGCGTCGGGACCGGTGCCGGTGTCGGGACCGTTGCCGGCGTCGGTGTCGGACTCGGTGTTGGTGTCGGCGTGGCGACGGTCGGGGGAGCCGGGGTGGGTGTCGGCCCGGGGGCCGGTGCGGGGGGCACCGCTGGGCCGGGCGGGGGAACCGTTGTCGGCGTTGGCGTTGGCACGGCAGGGGGCCCCGGTGTCGGTGCCGGTGTTTGTGCCGGCTGTTCCGCCGGCCCTGGAAACGGGGTGCTCCCCGAAAACGGGGTGCTGCCCGGACCCGGCAGCGTCGGCCCCGCGTCTGCCCGGGCGGGGGCCGGGCCCCCGGCGGCCAGGAGCAGAGTGATCGCCAGGCACGCGCCGGAAGCGGCCAGACGTCGTTCCGGGGGTTGCCCCGGTGCACGGCTGGTCCGGCGAGCACTCGGCCTGGAGTTCATGAGCCTGCGCAATTCATTTCGGGTGGTAGACCTGCCGTTCGAAGGGTCGCGGCGGAGACATCATGGCATGGGCCATCGGCGCTCACAAGCAGACCCGACCGGCGAACGAGAGGACAGGCACAGCGCACGGACCGGTCCGAGTTCAGCGGATGTCCGGGCCGGGATCACCCGCGCGTTGCGGCCCGCGCCCTAACGAATTCGACGGAGATTTTGCCCGAATGACCACGAAATCGGGCCCAAAGGGCACGAAAACACCCCTTCGCGGAAAAATCTCCGTCGAATTGGTTCAGCGCCCTCGGGGGGGATCTAGGCGAGGGGGCCCGTCACGGAGGCAGCGGCATCCCGCACCGCGCCCGTCGCGACCAGGGCGACGACGGCCTCGATCTCGGGGGAGAGGAACCGGTCGTGACCCGGGCCGTCGGCCACGGTGCGCACCAGGCCCCGCACCGCACCGGTGGCGGGCCCGGGAACGAGCGGCGAACGCAGGTCGAGCGAGCGCGCGGCGGTCATGATCTCGATCGCCAGCACCCGGCCGAGGCCGTCGATCGAATGCCGCAGCTTGCGGGCCGCCGCCCAGCCCATCGACACGTGGTCCTCCTGCATCGCCGACGAGGGGATCGAGTCGACGGATGCCGGCGCCGCCAGCCGCTTGAGCTCCGACACGATCCCGGCGGCCGTGTACTGCGCGATCATCAGGCCCGAGTCGACGCCGACCTCGTGCGCCAGGAACGGAGGCAGTCCCTTGTTGCGGGAGGCATCGAGGTGCCGGTCGGTGCGCCGCTCGCTCATGCTCGCGACATCCGCCGCAGCGATGGCGAGGAAGTCGAGCACGTAGCCGACGGGGGCGCCGTGGAAGTTGCCGTTGGACTGCACCCGGCCGTCCAGCGTGACGACGGGGTTGTCCACGGCGCTGGCCAGTTCGCGGCCGGCGATCAGGGCGGCGTGGTCCAGGGTGTCCCGGGCGGCGCCGTGCACCTGCGGGGCGCAGCGCAGCGAGTACGCGTCCTGCACCGTGGGATCGTCCGGGCCGGCGTGGCTCTGCAGCAGCGGGGAACCGGCCAGCAGGACCCGCAGGTTGGCCGCGCTGACCGCCTGGCCGAGCTGGGGCCGCAGGGCCTGCAGATCGGCGGCGAAGGTGGCATCCGTGCCGAGGAGGGCCTCGACGCTCATCGCCGCGGCGATGTCGGCGGTCGTGAGCAGGCGGGAGAGGTCGGCGAGGGCGAGCACCAGCATCCCGAGCATGCCGTCGGTGCCGTTGATCAGGGCGAGGCCCTCCTTTTCGGCCAGCACGACCGGGCTGATCCCGGCGGCGGCCAGGGCCTCGGCGCCGCCCCGCAGGGTGCCGCTCGCATCGCGCACCCGGCCTTCGCCCATCAGGGTGAGCGCGCAGTGTGCGAGCGGGGCGAGGTCACCGGAGCAGCCGAGCGAACCGTATTCGTGCACGACCGGGGTGATGCCCGCGTTGAGCAGCGCCGCGTAGGTCTCGGCGACGACCGGTCGCACGCCGGTGCGTCCGGTCATCAGGGTCGAGAGCCGCAGTAGCATCAGCGCGCGCACCACCTCCCGCTCGACCTCGGGGCCGCTGCCGGCCGCGTGCGAGCGCACCAGGCTGGCCTGCAGCTGGGCGCGGCGGTCGCTCTCGATGTAGGTCGTCGCGAGCGCGCCGAAGCCGGTCGAGATCCCGTAGTGCGGGCTCGTGTCGCTGGCCAGGCCCTCGATGATGCGGCGGGTCGCGGCGACGCCGTCGAGTGCTGCCGGCGCCAGCACGACGCGGGCGTCCTGGCGTGCCACGGCGATGACGTCGGTGAAGTCGATCGGGCCGGTGCCCACGGTGACGGATGCGGTGGCGAGGTTCATACTCCGATTCGACACCAGCCCGGCCGCCGGCACCACGGGTTTACACTCGGATGTGTCCGGTATCCCGGACAGTTGACGAGGGCGGATGTGACTCATGAACAGGGCGAAGGTTCCGGCGGCGGATGGCGCGCTGCGCATCCTCTCGCATCTGGCGATGCAGCGCGGGCCGGTGCCGGCCTCCGCCATCGCCACGGCCCTGGGCCTGCCGCGGTCGAGCGTCTACGACCTGCTGGCGGCGCTCGCCGACCAGGGTTTCGTCGTGCACCTGCCCGAGGAACGGCGCTACGGGCTCGGGGTGGCGGCGTTCGAGCTGAGCTCCGGCTTCGCGCGCCAGCAGCCGCTGTCGCACCTCGGTCGCCCGCTGATCGCGCAGCTCGTCGACCGGCTCGGCGAGAGCGCCCACCTCGTGGTGCTGCATGGCCGCGACGTGATCTACCTGATCGAGGAGCGCGCGCCGCGCCGGCCGTCGCTGGTGACGGATGTCGGCGTGCGCCTGCCGAGCCACCTCACCGCGAGCGGGCGCGCCCTCCTCGCGGCGCTGCCGGCCGCCCAGTTGCGGGCGCTGTACCCCAATGCGGCGGCGTTCGCGTCCCGCGACGGGCAGGGCCCGCGCACCTCCGGTGAGCTGCGGCGGCTGCTCGAGCGGGTGCGGGCCGACGGGTTCGCGCAGGAGGACGGCGAGATCACGGCGGGGATGGCATCCGTCGCCGTGGCCGTGCGGGACCACGCGGGCTGGCCGGCCGCGGGCATCGCGCTCACGTTCCCGCGGGAGCGCATCGCGCCGTCCGAGTGGCCGGGGCTCGCCGCCGAGCTGGCGGGCACGGCGGCGGAACTCTCCCGGCGCATCCGCGGCCGGCACCCCGGCGCCTGATCGGCCTGCGTACCGACAGCGGCCTGCGCACCAATAGCCCTGCGGACCAATAGCCCTGCGGACCAATAGCCCTGCGGACCAATAGCCCTGCGGACCAATAGCCCTGCGGACCAATAGCCCTGCGGACCAATAGCCCTGCGGACCAATAGCCCTGCGGACCAATAGCCCTGCGGACCAATAGCCCTGCGGACCAATAGCCCTGCGGACCAATAGCCCTGCGGACCAATAGCCCTGCGGACCAATAGCCCTGCGGACCAATAGCCCTGCGGACCAATAGCCCTGCGGACCAATAGCCCTGCGGACCAATAGCCCTGCGGACCAATAGCCCTGCGGACCAATAGCCCTGCGGACCAATAGCCCTGCGGACCAATAGCCCTGCGGACCAATAGCCCTGCGGACCAATAGCCCTGCGGACCAATAGCCCTGCGGACCAATAGCCCTGCGGACCAATAGCCCTGCGGACCAATAGCCCTGCGGACCAATAGCCCTGCGGACCAATAGCCCTGCGGACCAATAGCCCTGCGGACCAATAGCCCTGCGGACCAATAGCCCTGCGGACCAATAGCCCTGCGGACCAATAGCCCTGCGGACCAATAGCCCTGCGGACCAATAGCCCTGCGGACCAATAGCCCTGCGGACCAATAGCCCTGCGGACCAATAGCCCTGCGGACCAATAGCCCTGCGGACCAATAGCCCTGCGGACCAATAGCCGCCCGCGCACCAATAGCATTGAGCGGTGCCGACCACTCTCCGCCAGTCCCCCGGGGCCAGGGTCGGTTTGTCGATCGCGGTGGCGACCGGACTCTACGGCATCTCGTTCGGTGCCCTGTCCGTGGCGTCCGGACTCACGCTCTGGCAGACGTCGGCGCTGAGCCTGTTGCTCTTCTCCGGGGGTTCCCAGTTCGCGTTCATCGGTGTGATCGCGGGCGCCGGCACCCCCGTGGCCGCCGCCGGAGCGGCCGCCCTGCTTGGCATCCGGAACGCGGTCTACGGCATGCAGCTGAACGCGCTGCTGCACCCCCGCGGCTGGCGCCGCCTGGCCGCCGCCCACGTCACCATCGACGAATCGCTCGCCACGAGCACCGGGCAGTCCGACCCGGTCGAGCAGAAGCGCGGATTCTGGGTGGCCGGAGTCGGCATCTTCGTGTTGTGGAACGCGTTCACACTGGTCGGGGCGCTCGCCGGCGACGCGCTCGGAGACCCGAAGCAGTGGGGACTCGACGGCGCCGCGGTGGCCGCGTTCCTCGGGTTGCTCTGGCCCCGGCTCCGGTCGCGGGAGGCCGGCGCGATCGCGGTGGTCTGCGCGCTGGCGACCGTGCTCGCCGTGCCGGTCGTGCCGCCGGGCGTGCCCATCCTCGTGGCGGCCGTCGTCGCCGGCGCCATCGGCTGGTTCGGCTTCCGGCGCGGTCCGGAGGGTGAGGGGCTGGAGCCCGACATCGACCCGTATCCCGCTCCCCGCCCCCAGACTGACCGGCCGGGCGAGCCCGGGACGGGAGCCGTTTCGTGACCCTGTGGCTCTGGATCCTGGTCGCCTGCGCGGTGGGTTTCCTCACGAAACTGCTCGGTTATCTCGTGCCGCGCCGGTGGCTCACGAATCCCCGGGTCGCCCGCGTGGCCGGCACCCTGACGATCGGCCTGCTGGCGTCCCTGACGGTCGCGAACACGGTCGCGACCGGCCAGGAACTCGTGCTCGACGCCCGGATCGGGGCCCTCGCGGCCGCGGCCGTCGCCCTCTGGCTGCGGGCGCCGTTCCTGGTGGTGGTGGTCGTGGGCGCGGCCGCGGCAGCCGGCCTGCGCCTCCTCGGCTGGAGCTAGTCGCGCGGGGCCGGTCGCCCTGGAACTAATCGTCCAGGGCCGCGTGCAGGAACGCCGAGACCTTCGCGCGCATGGCCTCGTCGAGGATGCCGATCGAGTGGTAGCTTCCCGGCACGGTCACCAGTTCGTGCGGGATTCCCTGGCTCTCGAGCGCGTCCGCGTACCCGGTGGACTGGCTCAGCGGGATGAACTCGTCCATTGACGCCCCGATGAAGACGGGCGGGTCGCTCGGGTCGAGCTTGTTGGCTACGGACGCGGCCTCGGCGGCGGAGCAGTCGGTCGGCGCCGCACAGCCCAGGTAACGCTGCACGAGCCGCTGCAGCCCGAACGGGGCGCCGCCGGTCACGAGCCCCTGATAGCTGAGATCGACCGGTGCGGTCAGTTCGGCGACCGCGGCCACCCGCGACCCCTCGGTCAGCGGCCCGGAGCCCCGGGCACCGAGGAGGGCGGCAAGGTTGCCGCCCGCGGAACCGCCGAAGGCGCCGATCCGATCCGGGTCGATGCCGTAGCGCAGGGCGTGGTCGGGCTGGCGCATCCACTCCACGGCCAGGCCCAGGTCATCGATCGCGGCGGGGAACAGGGCATCCGGAACCAGGCGGTAATTCACCGAGTAGGCCACGAATCCCTCGCTCGCGAGCCAGGTGCAAACCGCCCGCCAGTCGCTGTTGCCCTTGTCCCCGTGGTTCCAGCTGCCGGCATGGACCGAGAGAACGGCGGGGCGCCGCGCAGACGCGGGGCCGGCCGCCGCCTCGGTCGCCGCCGCATCCGTGGCCGTCGGCGCCGGGGACGCCGTTGCCTCCGGTGCGGCCTCGGCGGGGGAACAGACGTCGAGGGTGAGCTGGGCGCCGTCCGCCCGGGTGCCGTACAGGACATCCGTGTCGACCGTCACGCCTTCGGGTGGGGCGATGGTCCGGATGCCGATGATCTCCGTCGTCACGAGTTCACTGTCGGCGGCGCCCGGCTCGTCCGGCGTCACGTCGTGCGGTGCGGGGCGGAGCCCGGCCAGCAGGGTCGTCGCGGTGAGTGCGACGGCCGCTGCGCCGAGGATCGCCGTGATGCGGACGCGGCGTGAACCGAATCGGGTGAGGCGGGGGCCGATGATCACGGATGCTCCGAGCTGCGGGTAGGTGTCTCGAGGATAGATCGTGCCCGGCCTCGCACCGAATCCCGTTCCCGGGTCGGCTCCCGCGAACGCTCAGCGTGGCGGCGCGGCATCCGGGGTAGGCGCGGTCTCCTCCGCCTCCTCCGGCCGGAGGGCCGCGAGGATCCGGGTGATGCTGATCGAGATGGTCGACGCGACGGCCATGGACGTCGCCGGAGCCGAGGCCTTCCGTTCGTCCAGTTCCGTCATCAAATTCTGGAGGGCGGCCTCTGCTTCTGTGAATGCGGCCGTCGCGCCCTCGTCCGGGTCCCAGTCCCGCAGCACCGCGGCCACGGCGTGCAGCGCGCGGCTCAGCGCCGGCCGCAGTTCGGGCCGCAGCTCGAGCTGCACCGGTGTGCCCCAGACCGCCCCGGTGAGCACCTCGGTCAGGTCGCGCACATGGAACGTGACGGTCTCGAGCGCGGCCAGGTCGTCGTAGTCCGTGCGGAGATCCCGCCGGTGGAGGCGGGCGCGGGGGTTGCCCTTGCGGCTGTCGTCGGCGTGGCTCACCGCCGCCCGCACGGCGCGGCCGACCGCCACGAGCTCCTGGCTGCGGGAGGCCCAACCGTCCTTTTCGGGTGGCCAGCTGTCGGCGAGCGCGTCGGCGACCTCCGACAGGTGCTCGGCGAGGGTTCGACGGAAGAGGGCCAGCTGGTGACCGACGGCTTCGAAGGCGAGCGGCGGGAAGAAGAGCAGGTTCACGGCGAGGCCGACCAGGATTCCCAGCGTCATCTGCTCGAGGTAGCCGATGGAGTAGCCGTCGGCATTCGGCCCGCCGACGATCAGCACGAACAGGGCGGTGACCGGGATGTACTCGCGGTTGGCGCCGAACCAGCCGGAGGCCGCGATGACGGCGCCCACGCCGACCGCGAGGGAGATGGTGAACACGTTGGGTTCGCTGAGAACGATGACGGCCCCGGCGAGCAGGATTCCGACGGCCAGGCCGCCCAGGGTCTGCAGGGCGTTCCGCACGGAGCTCATCAGCGTCGGGTACATGCTCACGAGCGCACCCAGAGGCGCGTAGTAGGGGTAGTCGTCGGCCACGCCGGGCAGGAGCGGCGCGATCGACCAGGCGATCGCGACGGCGACGGCGGCCTTGAGGGCCTGCACGATCCGCGGGCTGGTGGCCGTCGTCCCCATCCAGAAGAACGACTTCCGTGCCATCGGGGCGCTGCCCGTTGCCGCCCGGGTCAGGGTGCCCCTTGCCCGCTTCACAGCGACCCCTCCGCCAGGGCCTTGGCGAAGCAGACGCTGAACTCCTCGCCGATGTACTGGCCGAACCGGGGAATCTCACGGTAACCGGCCGTGCGGTAGAACGCGAGCGCCGCGGCACTGTCCGGCCCCGTCTCCAGAACGATTTCACGGATGCCGCCGGCCAGCGCATCCGTTTCGATCCGGTCGAGCAGGCGGCCGGCGATGCCCTGGCCGCGGGCCTCCGGGTGCACGAACATGCGCTTGAGCTCCGCCGTCGCAGCGTCATCTGCGGCCACCAGGGCGGCAATGCCGAGGGCGCGGCCGTCGTCATCCCTGGCCGTGTAGAAACGCACGCCGGGCTGCTCGAGTTCGTCGGCGCTCAGCAGAAAGTTGCTTTCGGGCGGGTAGAGGGACTGGGCGAAGTCGGCGCTCAGCCGCAGCAGGGCGGCGATCTCGGCCGGACGCGGAGACTCGATGGCGATGGTCATCAGCATCAAATAAGCGTAGACGCTGCAGACCGGCCGTGACATTTCGGCGTCAATCAGGTAACGTAGGCAGGTCGGCTCTTGACACCGTGTTTGTTTTTGTGTGCGCGGATGGGTTTGTAAGTCAGGATGGGCCGGTTTCCCAGTAATCCGCTGGTGAAAAATCACTGTATGTGAACGGCCCCGGCCATAGACTGCCCGGGTTCTCAGGTTGCGTCGCGTGTGCGTCGTTGTTCTGCCATGTACTCAACACAACCCAGGAATGTCTCCATGCCTAAAAATTTTGATCCGAAGTACGCCGCCAAGGGCGGACCGTCCAAGGGCGGCAGCAAGAGCCCCGGACACCGCGGCCACCACGCCGACGATGGTGCGCCCAAGAAGGCCCGCTGGAACGCCGGCGAACGCGCCGACCGTGCCGCCGGCCGCCCTGCCGGCAACGACCGCCCTGCCTACGGCCAGCGTCCCGATCGTCCCGCCTACGGCGACCGCCCGAACCGCAGCGATCGCCCCTCCACCGGTGGCGCCCCGCGCGGCGACCGCCCCTCGTACAACAGCGACCGTCCCCGTAACGACCGTCCCTCCTACAACAGCGATCGTCCGGCCTACGGGGACCGCGCTCCGCGCACGGATCGTCCGGCCTACAACAACGACCGTCCCCGTACGGATCGTCCGGCCTACAACAACGACCGTCCCCGTACGGATCGTCCGGCGTACAACAACGACCGCCCGCGCACGGATCGTCCGGCGTACAACAACGACCGCCCGCGCACGGATCGTCCGGCGTACAACAACGACCGCCCGTCGTACGGCGACCGTCCGGCCCGCTCCGATCGTCCGGCCTACGGTGACCGCGCCCCGCGCACGGATCGTCCGGCGTACAACAACGACCGTCCCCGCACGGATCGTCCGGCCTACAACAACGACCGTCCGCGCACGGATCGTCCGGCGTACAACAACGACCGCCCTGCTCGCTCTGATCGTCCGTCCTACGGTGACCGTCCCGCCCGCACGGACCGTCCCGCGTACAACAACGACCGCCCGGCTCGCACCGAGCGTCCGTCCTACGGCGACCGTCCCGCCCGCATGGATCGTCCGGCGTACAACAACGACCGCCCGGCACGCAACGAGCGTTCACACTCCGAGGGCGGCCACTCCAGCAACTTCTACCCGGACCGCGACTCCAAGCCGCACTTCGCCGCCGGCGACGACGTGGTGCTCGAGCGTCTGGAAGCCATCGCGACGACGGCTGCCGAAGTCGTCGGTGTGACCTTCGGCGACCTGGGGCTCGGCGAGAACATCGTTCGCGAGCTCGCCACCCTCGGCGCCTCGGCCCCGTTCCCGATCCAGGCCGCGACCATCCCGGATGTGCTCGCCGGCCGCGACGTGCTCGGCCGCGGCAAGACCGGCTCCGGCAAGACCATCGCCTTCGGCGCTCCCCTCGTGGAGAAGCTGCTGGAGAACAACGGCGCCAAGGACCGCAAGATGGCCCGCAAGCCCCGCGCGCTCATCCTGGCCCCGACCCGTGAGCTGGCCCTGCAGATCGACCGCACCATCCAGCCCATCGCCCGCAGCGTCGGCCTCTTCACCACCCAGATCTACGGCGGGGTCCCGCAGTACCGTCAGGTCAGCGCCCTCCAGCGCGGCGTGGACATCATCATCGGCACCGCCGGCCGCATCGAAGACCTGATCGAGCAGGGTCGTCTCGACCTGTCCGAGGTTGTCGTCACCGTCCTCGACGAGGCCGACTACATGTGCGACCTGGGCTTCCTCGAGCCGGTTCAGCGCATCCTGCGCCTGACCAAGAAGGGCGGCCAGAAGCTGCTCTTCTCCGCCACCCTCGACAAGGGCGTCGCCCAGCTGGTCAAGGAATTCCTGACCAACCCGGCCGTGCACGAGGTCGCCGGTGAAGACCAGGCCTCCTCCACGATCGACCACCGCGTGCTCATGATCGAGCACCGTGACAAGAGCGCCATCATCGGCCAGCTCGTCGACCGTCAGGGCAAGACGCTGATCTTCTCGCGCACCCGCGCCTACGCCGAGCAGCTCGCCGAGCAGCTCGAAGACGCCGGCGTGAAGGCGACCAGCCTGCACGGCGACCTGAACCAGGCCCGCCGCACTCGTAACCTGCAGATGCTGACCAGCGGACGCGTGAACGTGCTGGTGGCAACGGATGTCGCGGCCCGCGGCATCCACGTCGACGACATCGATCTGGTCATCCAGGCCGACGCTCCCGACGAGTACAAGACGTACCTGCACCGCGCGGGCCGTACCGGCCGCGCCGGCAAGTCCGGCACCGTCGTGACGCTGATCCCGAAGCAGCGTCGCCGCCGCATGGACGACCTGCTCGACCGGGCCGAGATCGAGGCCAGCTTCACCAGCGCGACCCCGGGCGACTCCGCGGTTCGCGACCTCGCGGGCATCTAACCCGAGCAGCACCCGGCAGTACCGCACAGCAGCACCTGAAGAAGGGGCACCCGCCGTCACGGTGGGTGCCCCTCCGCGCGTTCCGGGGCAGGAAAGCCTCAGCGGCGAGCCGCCCGACGACCGGTTGCCCGCACGATGGCCTTCCGGATCTCCTCGATCCATAGCACCGACGACCCGACCAGTACGCAGAGGCCCCACTGGGTCGGCGTGAGGGCGGTGGTGTCGAAGAGCGCCTGGAGCACGTCGATCTGCACCACGAGGATCTGCAGGACTATCACCGCGGTGAGTGCCAGCCAGATGCTGCGGTTGGTGAACGTCTGAAGTGAGAAGACGGAGTGGGTGTCCGAGCGCACGTTGAGCAGGTTGAAGACCTGGTAGAAGACGAAGGTGGTGAACGCAAGGGTTGTGGCGAAGGCTGGGTTCCCAGCACTTTCCGGGAACAGCGGGGACGCCTGAGTCAACACGGTCAGGGTGCCCGCGGCCATGACGAGGCCGAGCCCGAGAATGCGCAGCATCCGGTCCCGAGTGATCAGGGGTTCGTCCGACGGGCGCGGAGGCCGGCTCATCGTGCCGGGTTCGGCCGGATCCAGGCCGAGCGCCAGTGCGGGTGGGCCGTCCATGATGATGTTGACCCAGAGGATCTGCAGCGCAGTGAACGGCGCACCAGCGGCCCAGCCGGTGACGCCCGCGATCAGGAAGATGAGCACGAATCCCCACGCGGTGGTCAGCTGGAACCGGACGAACTTCAGGATGTTGGCGTAGATTCCGCGTCCCTCCCGCACCGCGGAGACGATCGTGGAGAAGTTGTCGTCGGTGAGGATCATGTTTGCGGCGCCTTTGGAGACATCCGTGCCGGTGATACCCATGGCGATGCCGATATCGGCCTGCTTCAGTGCCGGCGCGTCGTTGACGCCGTCCCCGGTCATGGCCACGACATCGCCGCCGGCCTGCAACGCCCTGACCACCCGGATCTTGTGGGCCGGGGTGACCCGCGCGAGAACCCCATAATCGGCGGCGTAGACGGCGAGCTCGTGGTCGTCGAGGTCGTCCAGCGTGGCACCGGCAGCAGCCTCGCCCGGCAGGCCCAGGTTGCGGGCGATGGCCGAGGCCGTCACCAGGTGGTCGCCCGTGATCATGTGCACGCGGATGCCGGCGCCGAGCGCCACCGAAATAGCCTCGGCCGCCTCAACCCGGGGTGGGTCGACGATTCCGACGATGGCGTAGAGGGTCAGCCCGGTGACCAACGAGCGACCGGAGTCCTCGCCCGGAACGGTGCCGGCGTCGAGGGTGCGTCCGGCGATCATGATGGTGCGAAGGCCGTCCCCGGCCAGCTCCTGGATGGTGTCGTGGATCCGTTGCCGCAGAGTGTCGTCCAGAGGGCGGAGGCCGTCGTCGGTGAGCACGGAGTCGGTCAGGGGCAGCAGGGCGCCCGGCGCGCCCTTGGCGAAGCAGCGGTGTCCGGGTTGCGGGAGTCCGCTCGTCGGCTCGGCCGGTCGGTGGAACGTGGCCATGAATTTGTAGTCGGAGTCGAAGGGCACTTCGGCCACCCGGGGGTGGGTCCGCCTCGCACCCGCGACGTCGATGCCGCCCTTCTCGGCCAGCACGGCCAGGGCCCCCTCGGTGGGGTCGCCGACCAGCACGCCGTCGTGCAGCACGGCGTCGTTGCACAGGGCCATGGTCAGGAACGCCTCCGTGAGGTCAGGCATTGGGGCGTCGTCGGCGGTGAGGATCCTGCCATCGGTGGAGTAGCCCTCGCCGGTGATGCGGAAATCGCGGCCATGGGTGTGCAGCCGGCGGGCCGTCATCTCGTTCATGGTCAGCGTGCCGGTCTTGTCGGTGGCGATGTGGCTGACGCTGCCGAGCGTTTCCACCGCCGAGAGCTGCTTGATGATCGCGCCCTGGGCGGCCAGTCGCGAGGCACCCATCGCCAGGGTGAACGCGACGACCGCGGTGAGACCCTCGGGAATGGTCGCAACGGCCAGCGAGACGGCGGTGATCAGGAGTTCGGTCCAGGACTCCCCGCGCAGCAGGCCCAGCACGAAGACGATCGCCACCACGACCAGCGCCGCGATTGTGAGCAGCTGGGCCAGCTGGTCGATCCTCCGCTGCAAAGGCGTTTTGTCGTTCTTCACCTCGTTCAGCAGCACCGCTATGCCGCCGACGGCCGTGCCCATGCCGGTGTCGGTGACCACCATGGTGGCCCGGCCGCGGGTGACCAAGGTGTTCATGAAGAGCATGTTGGTGCGGTCGGCGAGCGGCAGTCCGGCATTGTCCAGCGCGGGTATGGTTTTGCCGACCGGTTCGGATTCCCCGGTCAGGGCAGCCTCCGCCACCTGGAGGCCGGCAACGTCGATGACCCGGCCGTCCGCCGGAACGGAGTCGCCGGCGTCGAGGAGCACAATGTCGCCCGGCACCAGCTCGGAGAACTGCACCTCGAGTTCGGTACCGCCCCGGCGAACGACGGCCCTGCCTTCCGATAGCTTTTGCAGCGCCTGGAGGCTGCTCTCAGCCCGTCGCTCCTGCACATAATTGAGGACGGTGTTCAGGATGATCACGGCCAGGATCACGATTGGCGTTTCCAGCTCCCGCGAGACGACGGCGCTGACGACCGCGGCTACCAAGAGCACGATGGTCATCTTCTCGGCCAGAAGGCGCACGATCTTGCGCCAGGTCGGCACGCGCTTCGGCTTACGAAGCAGGTTCGGTCCGTAACGCCGCCGGCGGTCATCGACGGCGGAGGCGGCAAGCCCGGTGCGGGCGTCGACGTCCTGGGCCGTGGTGGTTTCAGCGGCCGAGAGAGTGTGCCAGGCGGCGTGCTCGGTTGCCTCCGCTGGGGACGAGGTGGCAGGCATCCGTTTGGGTCAGCCCGTCGCCGGCTTGCGCGTCACCAGCACCGGGCAGACCGAGAGTCGGGTGCACTGGTCGCTGACCGAGCCCAACAGAAGGCCGGCCAGGTTGCCGCGGCCGCGGGAACCGACCACGAGCATGCGCGCGTCCCGCGACACCTCGATCAGGCTTCGGGCCGGCCCCGCATGCACGGCCCGGTAGTCGACGCTCACGTGCGGGAAGGCGTGCACCATCGCTGCGGTGTCTTCGATCAGTGCTGCCCGAACCGCGTCGGAGTATTCGGCGAAGGACGATACGTAGCCGAACTCCCAGCTCGCGGGCCTGGGGGCGGTGTCGATTGACCAGGCGCGCACGATCACGATCGGGGCGTGCAGCTGGTCGGCGAGCCCGAAGGCCGTGCTGAGCGCGTGGTCCGCGAAGGTCGAGCCGTCGTGGCCGACGACGATGCTGTCGGGCGGTGCCGGCGGTTGCCTGGTGGCCGCGGCGGTTTCCGATCTGGCTGCTGGGGTGGTGCCTTCGGTGCTCACGGCGGACTCTCCGGACTAAGGTGACGAGTAAGGCAGAACGATCAGAACACTCCCAGATTAGTGAACTGCGGTTCAGGTGTCCAGTGTGGGGGGCGGGGTCGGCACCAGCACGGCGAGCAGCTCGTCGAGTTCGTGGCCGTCGGACACCGGATGCCGGAACGGTCGCCCGGTGGCGATCTGGTAGTTGTTGCGCCGCCCGATCCTGGTTCTGGTGATGTAACCGTCTGCCACGAGGTCGGCGATGATCTTCTGGGCGCCGCGCTCGGTGACGCCCACCCGGGAGGCCACCTCGCGCATCCGGCACTGCGGATCGCGCGCGATCGTGACGAGAACGTGCGCGTGGTTGGTCAGAAACGTCCAGCGGGCGTCGCTCCCGGGGGCAAGTCGGGGTTCCTGGTCAGGGTCCGATGCGTTCATCTAAGCGAGAGTAGTCCACCGGCGTCGCGCAGGTGTCGGCGGTCTCGAGCCCGTGGACGGACTACGGCCGCTCCGGCGCCTCGATGATCAGGTTGGTGATGCGGGCCGTGCAGAGGCGGCGGCCCTGGTCGTCGCTGATCACGATCTCGTGCGAGGCGATGGTGCGGCCGAGCCGGATGGCCGTGGCCACGCCGGTGACGATGCCCGACCGGGCCGCGAGGTGGTGCGTCGCGTTGATGTCGAGTCCCACGGCGCTGCGGCCGGGGCCGGCGTGGATCACGGCCGCCCACGAGCCGAGGGCCTCGGCGAAGGCGACGGATGCCCCGCCGTGCAGCAGCCCGAACGACTGCCGGTTGCCCTCCACCGGCATCGTCGCGACCACCCGTTCCGCGGACTGTTCGACGATGGTCACCCCCATCTTCTCGTCCAGTTCGCCGAGCGTGATCTTCCAGTTCTCGTTCACTTTTCCCACTTCCGTTCAGTTCCCGGCCGGCACGCGCAGCCCGTCGAGGGCCACCGCGAGCACGTCGTCGGCGAGCGTCTCGGCATCCTCCGGGCCTTCCGGCCGGTACCACTCCACGATCGAGTTGACCATGCCGAACAACAGGCGGGTCACGATTCGAGGGTCGATGTCGCTGCGCAGGGAGCCTTCGTCGCGAGCTTCCGTCACGAGCGCCGACACGGCCCGGTCGAAGGCGCGTCGTCGGGCCAGCGCGGTGCGTTCGACGACCGTGTTTCCGCGCACCCGAAGCAGCAGGGTCACGTAGGGCAGGCGGGAGGTCAGAACCTCGACGGCCCCGCGCAGCACCCAGGCCAGCCGGTCGATCGCCGGGCCGACCCGGGCGTTCTCGTCCCGCAGCACCCCTTCGAGCCCGTCGAGGGCCTCGTCGAGGGCCAGCTCCAGCACCTCCTCCTTCGAGGAGAAGTGGTGGTAGATCGCCGATTTCGACAGGAACAGCCGCGTCGCGAGCACGCCCATCGACGTCGCGTCGTAGCCGAACTCGTTGAACGCGGCGACCGCGACCTCGAGAATGGCGCGTTGGTCATAGCCGGGACGGCCGCGTTTGGTGACAGGTCGCTCAGACATTACCGAGAAGTCTCTCACGACCCGGCCCGCCCGCGTCGAGGCGCGGGCGAACCGGCGTCGAAACGCCCTTCCCGGGAAAAGCGCAGTACGGCCCGCTCAGCGCAGGTCGTAGACACGCTTGTGCTTGCCGGTGCTGCGCTCGAGGGTTCCGGGTTCGACGATCAGAACGCTCACGCTGGACCCGATCAGGTCCTTGATCCGGTGGATCAGCAGCGCGGCGGCGATGTCGGAGGATGCGTTGGTCGCGTGCTCGTGCCGTTCGATCCGCACGGTCAGCTCGTCCATTCGGTTCGGCCGGGTCAGTTCGATCACGAAGTGCGGGGAGAGGTGCTCGATGCCGAGCACGATCTCCTCGATCTGGGTCGGGAACAGGTTGACGCCGCGAAGGATGATCATGTCGTCGTTGCGGCCGGTGATCTTCTCCATCCGGCGCATGCCGGGGCGGGCGGAGCCGGGCAGCAGGCGGGTCAGGTCGCGGGTGCGGTAACGGATGACCGGGAAGGCCTCCTTGGTCAGCGACGTGAACACGAGCTCGCCCTGGGTCCCGTCCGGGAGCACCAGGCCGGAGTCGCCGTCGATGATCTCGGGCAGGAAGTTGTCCTCCCACAGGTGGGGGCCGTCCTTGGTCTCGATGCACTCGTTGCCGACGCCCGGGCCCATGACCTCGCTGAGGCCGTAGATGTCGAGGGCGTCGAAGTCGAGGCGGTCTTCGAGCTCGAGGCGCATCTGGTTGGTCCACGGCTCGGCGCCGAGCACGCCGGCCTTGAGGCTGGACGAGCGCGGGTCCATGCCGGCCGCGACCATGGCATCCGTGATGGTGAGGAGGTAGCTGGGGGTGGACATGATCACGTCGGGCTGGAAGTCCTGGATCATCTTGACCTGCTTGTTGGTCTGCCCGCCGGACATCGGGATCGTGGTGGCGCCGAGCGCCTCGATGCCCGCGTGCGCGCCGAGCCCGCCGGTGAACAGGCCGTAGCCGTAGGCGTTGTGCACGCGCATGCCGGGGCGCACGCCCGAGGCGCGGAGGCTCCGCGCCACCAGGCCGGCCCACATCTTGAGGTCGTTCTTGGTGTAGCCGACGACGGTCGGCAGCCCGGTGGTGCCGGAGGAGGTGTGGATGCGGGCGACCTGGTCCATCGGCACCGCGAACATGCCGAACGGGTAGGAGACGCGCAGGTCGTCCTTCGTGGTGAACGGCAGCAGCGACACGTCATCCAGGGTGCGGATGTCATCGGGGTGCACGCCGACCTCGTCGAACTTGCGGGTGTAGAGCGGCACGTTCTGGTACGCGAGGCGCACGGTCTTCTGCAGCCGGGTCAGCTGCAGCGCCTGCAGCTCGTCCCGGGACATGCGCTCTTCCAGGTCGAGTTCATCCTGGGCCGGAGCGTGCAAGCGGGTCTTGGTCATCGTTGACATGAGGCCTCCTGGTGGAAGTGAATTAGTGAGCGGCGGTGCCGGGGAGAGGAAAATTGGTGGTGCGGCTGCGGCCGCGGAATTCCGCGATCGGCACGTTGTGCTCGGTGGCGACCCGCACGTCGTAGAGGCCGGAGCGGCCGCTCTTGGTGCGCAGCACGGCGGTCGCGGTCAGGGTCTGCCCGACGGTGGTCGGCTTCAGGAAGGTGATGTCGGCGCCCGACGCGAGCGTCACGTGGTGGTCGTCGTTGCAGGCGATCGCGAACGCGGTGTCGGCCAAGGCGAAGACGATCCCGCCGTGGGTGACATCGAATCCGTTCATCATGTCGTCCCGCAGGAGCATGGACACGACGGCCCGGCCCGGCTCGGATGCGTGCACGACCATCCCGAGAGCGGCGGACGCCCGGTCGTTCATCATCATTGCCCCGTTGGAGGGAGGTGGAGCATCCGTCATGTGGTTCTCCTCATTGAGTTCCGTGTGAATTGAGTTCCGTGTGCCGCAACCGCAACACGTGGTTGTGGGGCTAGTAGGGAAACCATATACTAACTGAACGATCGGTTGGTAAAACTTCGCCAAGCCCAGGAGTCAAAGATGACAATCCCGCCAGTTCCCTACGCTATCGCCCCGGAGAGTACCGACACGGTCTCCGCCGAGGAACAGCAGTTCAACGACCTGATTGCCGCCGATTCACGAATCGAGCCGCGCGATTGGATGCCGGAGGGCTATCGCAAGACCCTCATCCGGCAGATTTCCCAGCACGCGCACTCCGAGATCATCGGGATGCAGCCGGAAGGCAACTGGATCACCCGGGCGCCCAGCCTGAAGCGCAAGGCGATCCTGCTGGCCAAGGTGCAGGATGAGGCCGGTCACGGTCTCTACCTCTACTCCGCCGCGCAGACCCTCGGCATCAGCCGCGACCTGATGACCGAGCAGCTGATTGCCGGCAAGGCCCGCTACTCGTCGATCTTCAACTACCCGAGCCCCACCTGGGCCGACATGGGCTCGATCGGCTGGCTCGTCGACGGCGCCGCGATCTGCAACCAGGTGCCGCTGTGCCGGGCGTCCTACGGCCCGTACGGCCGCGCCATGGTGCGCATCTGCAAGGAAGAGTCCTTCCACCAGCGCCAGGGCTTCGAGATCCTGCTCGAGCTGATGAACGGAACGCCCGCCCAGCGCGAGATGGCCCAGGAATCGGTCAACCGCTGGTACTGGCCGGCCCTGCAGATGTTCGGACCGCCCGACGACGACTCGCCCAACTCGGCGCAGTCGATGGCCTGGAACATCAAGCGGTTCTCCAACGACGAACTGCGCCAGCGCTTCGTCGGAATGCTCGTGCCGCAGGCCGAGGTGCTCGGCGTCACGCTGCCGGACCCGGACCTGCGCTGGAACGAAGAAAAAGGTGTGTACGACATGGGTGAAATCGACTGGACCGAATTCCACGAGGTCCTCGCGGGCCGCGGGCCGGCGAATGCGCGGCGCCTCCAGCGCCGCCGCGACGCACACAACGAGGGCCAGTGGGTGCGTGAGGCTGCTGCCGCGTACGCCGCGAAGCAGGCCGTGAAGGCGGTCGCATAATGAGCGCTCCCGGTGCATCCGAGAAGGAGATCTGGCCCCTCTGGGAGGTTTTCGTGCGCTCCAGCCGCGGAATCAGCCACACCCACGTGGGCTCCCTGCACGCCCCCGACGCCACCCTCGCGGTGCGCAACGCCCGTGACCTCTACACCCGCCGCAACGAGGGTGTCTCGATCTGGGTCGTGCCCGCCGACGCGATCACCACGAGCGACCCGGATGCCAAGGGTGCGTTCTTCGAATCGCCCGCCGGCAAGAACTACCGCCACGCCAGCTACTACACGAAGAGTGAAGGGGTGAAGCACCTGTGAGCGACACCATCGAGCAGGACGCATACGGCCACGTCGACGTCGATCAGGTCGAGCTCTCCGCCGAACTGGTCGAAGCGGCATCCGTCGCCTCGCACGACGTCGCCGAATACGCGCTCTGGCTGGGCGACGACTCCCTGGTTCTGGCCCAGAACCTGGGCTGGTGGATCTCCCGCGCCCCTGAACTGGAAGAGGACATCGCCCTCGGCAACATCGCCCTGGACCTGATCGGGCACGCCCGTTCGCTGCTGCACTACGCCGGCGCCGAATCGGACCGCACCGAGGACGACCTGGCCTACTGGCGCGACGAACCCCAGTGGCGCTCCGCGCACCTGTTCGAACAGCCCAACGGCGACTTCGCCCACACGATCGCCCGACAGTTCATCGCCGCGCACTACCTGTTCGAGCTGTACAGCGCTCTGATGGAGTCGACGGATGCGACGCTCGCCGCGATCGCCGCGAAGGCGGTCAAGGAGGTCGACTACCACCGCGACCACTCCATCCAATGGGTGCTGCGCCTCGCGCAGGGCACCGAGGAATCCCGCCGGCGCATGATCACGGGCCTCTCCGACCTGTGGCCGTTCGTCGAAGAGCTCTTCATCGACGAGCCGCTGATCGACCGGCTCGAGGGCGTCGCCGTTCGACCGTCCACCCTGGAGGCCACGGTTCTGGCCGCCATGCTCCCCGTCCTCGCCGAAGCCGAGCTCGAGGTTCCCCGCGGCTTCATCTCCTCCGGGGGCGGCCGCCGCGGCGACCACTCCGAGAACCTCGGGCCGCTGCTCGCCGAGATGCAGGTGCTGGCCCGGGCGCACCCCGACGCGAAATGGTAGACGTGGCATCGATCGCCCGTCCGCGCCCGAGCGACGCGGCCTCGCAACGGGCCTGGGACATCGCCGCCGAGGTCTGCGACCCCGAGGTGCCCGTGCTCACGATCGAGGACCTCGGCGTGCTGCGGTCGGTCGCCGTGACCGCGGACGGCACCCACGTCATCCTGACGCCGACCTACAGCGGATGCCCGGCGATGGAAGCCATGCGCGACGACGTCACCACGGCGCTCACCGGCGCCGGCTATGACAACGTCACCGTGGAGCTCGTGCTCTCCCCGGCCTGGACCACCGACTGGATGAGCGAAGAGGGCAAGGCGAAGCTGGTCAGCTACGGCATCGCCGCTCCGACCGGTCACTCCGGCGTGCGCCCGACCGGCACCGTCCGGCTCCAGCTCGCGGTCAAGTGCCCGCGCTGCTCCTCACTGAATACGCGGGAACTCGCCCGCTTCGGTTCGACGTCGTGCAAGGCACTCTACGAGTGCCGCGACTGCCTCGAACCGTTCGACTACTTCAAGGTGTTGTAACCATGGCCGCACTCAATCTGGGCAGTACCGATTCCCGAACGACCGTCACCGTCCTCGACGAGGGCTCCGACGAGGGCGCCCCCGCCGCGGGCACGAAACGCCGCGCCCGGTTCCATACCCTGACCGTGGCCGACGTGCGCCAGCTCACCCAGGACAGCGTCGAGGTGACCTTCGCGGTCCCCGAGGAGCTGCAGGGGGAGTTCGACTACGACCCCGGGCAGCACCTGGCCCTCCGCGCCACCATCGACGGCCGCGAGCTGCGCCGCAGCTACTCGATCTGCCGCCCCCGCGCGGTGGGATCGGTCAGCGTCGCCATCAAGCGCGACCTCGGCGGCGTCTTCTCCAGCTGGGCGAACACCGAACTGCGCGCCGGGGACCAGATCGACGTGATGAGTCCGCAGGGCACCTTCACCACCGCCCTGGACTCCCTCGACGACAAGCACATCGTCGGCATCGCCGCCGGCAGCGGCATCACGCCGCTGATGTCGCTCGCGCACACGGTGCTCGAACGCTCCGACAGCTCGCGCTTCACCCTCGTCTACACGAACCGCACCGCACTCGACGTGATGTTCCTCGACGAACTCGCCGACCTCAAGGACAAGTACCCGGCCCGGCTGGCACTGCACCACGTGCTCTCCCGCCAGACCCGGTCCTCGTCGCTGCTTTCCGGCCGGATCGACGAGGAGAAGCTGCGCCTGATGCTGGCCAACATCATCCGTCCCGCCGCGGTCGACGAGTGGTTCCTCTGCGGCCCGTTCGAGCTGGTGCAGCTGTGCCGGGACACCCTGGAGAGCGTGGACGTCGAGCCGAGCCACATCCGGTTCGAGTTGTTCACGACCGGGGAGCCGACGCACGCCGCCGGCGACACCGGGCGGCCGGTCATCGTCGGGATCGGCGACAAGACCTTCGAGATCGAGTTCACCCTCGACGGCGAGAGCGCCACGGTGACCACGCCGGTCAACGCGCACGAGAGCATCCTGAACGCCGCCCTGCGCGTGCGCCCCGACGTCCCGTTCGCCTGTGCCGGGGGAGTGTGCGGCACCTGCCGCGCCAAGCTCGTCAGCGGTGACGTCACGATGACCGAGAACTACGCCCTGGAGCCCGACGAGATCGCCCGCGGCTACGTGCTCACCTGCCAGTCGCACCCCACGACCGACAAGGTCGTCGTCGACTACGACGTATAGCGCCCGTTGGAGCGCCAGCAAAAGCGCGCGTTGAAGCGCTAATAAATAGGTACGGCGCGCAAGCGCAGAAAGCGGTTCCCGTGATCGATCTGACCATCACGGACGACGTTGCCTACGTCGTCCTGAACGCCCCGGACAAGTTGAACGCCCTCGACCAGGCGGCCCTGGCCGACCTCGAGGCCGCCTACGAGACCGCGGAGGCGGCGGGTGTGCGCGCCCTCGTGCTGCGCGGCGAGGGGCGGGCGTTCTGCGCCGGCCGCGACATCTCGGGCGTCGACCCGCGCGACGACGACGTGATGGGTTTCCTGGGGGGACTCGTCACCCCGCTGTTGCAGCGGATGAGCGCGTTCCCGGCCCCCACCTTCGCCGCCGCGCACGGGGCGTGCCTCGGCGTGGGCCTCGGGCTGCTGATCGCCACGGATGTCGTCTACGTCGCCGACACCGCGAAGATCGGGTCCCCGTTCGCGAACCTCGGCGCCACCCTCGACTCGGGCGGGCACGCCCTGTTCGTGGAGCGGCTCGGCGCGCATCGCACGCTCGACCTGATCTACTCAGGCCGCCTCATGTCGGGAGCGGAGGCCGTGGCCTCCGGCCTGTTCAGCCAGGTCTTCCCGGCCGACCAGGTCACGGATGCCACGGAGCGGGCCGCCGAGCGGGCCGCGCATGGTGCGACGCAGGCGTTCCTCGCCAGCAAGGAACTGGTGCGCGCCCTCCGGGACGATCGCCTCGGTCTCTGGCAGAGTGTCGCGGCGGAGAACCGGGCCCAGGCGGCGCTCTGCGACACCGCGGACTATCGCGAGGGCTTTGCCGCCTTCCAGCAGAAGCGCAAGCCCGTCTTCACCGGCCGCGACTGACCCCGCTCACCCCGCTCACCCCGCTCACCCCGCTCACCCCGCTCACCCCGCTCACCCCGCTCACCCTAACCGCCAGACCCGATGTCGTGTGAACCAATTCGACGGAGATTTTGCGTTAAAAAGGGTTTCCGGAGGTGTTCGGGGCAATTTTTGGCAAAATCTCCGTCGAATTCGTTAGTTGCCCGTGCCCGGCGGGCCTAAATGCCGGCCGCGTTCAGAGGCCGCGACTGACCGGATCATCCCCGCGCGTCCCGGCCACGCGCGTCCTACGCCGCTGCGCTGGTGGCACGCCATGCGCGAAGCGGCGCAGCACCCGCGTAGCCCCCCCCCCCCCCCCGCCTGACGACGGATGCCCCGGGCGAGAACAGAGGAGGGGTGCGCATCCGCAGATGCGCACCCCTCCTCCTTCGAGCTCGCGTGCGTTGCCGTAGTGGGCAGCCCGCGCTTCGCAACCGGCCCGCTACGCGGCCGCGCCGCCCAGGTACGCGTTGTGCACCTCGGGCAGTTCCACCAGTTCGGCCGGCGTCCCCGTGAGCGCCACCCGTCCTCGGTGCATGACGACCGCGCGATGCGCGATCTTGAACGAGGCGCGCACGTTCTGTTCCACGAGGAGCACCGCGAGCTGCTTCTCGACGCAGAGCCGGGAGAGCACCTCCATGATCTCGGCGACCACCTTCGGCGCCAGTCCGATCGACGGCTCGTCCAGCATGATCGCGGTCGGGTCGGCCATCAGGCCGCGCCCGATGGCCACCATCTGCTGCTCGCCGCCCGAGAGCGTACCGGCGGCCTGACCCATGCGGGTCCGCAGCCGGGGGAACAAATCGAGGATCGACTCGACGTCACCGTTGCCCTTCTTCGTCCAGGCGCCCAGCATCAGGTTGTCACGCACCGAGAGGGTGGGGAAGCAGAGCCGGTTCTCGGGCACGTGGGTCAGGCCGAAGCCCGCCATCTTC
Source organism: Cryobacterium shii (assembly GCF_004402595.1). Classification (GTDB taxonomy): domain Bacteria; phylum Actinomycetota; class Actinomycetes; order Actinomycetales; family Microbacteriaceae; genus Cryobacterium; species Cryobacterium shii. The sequence goes on from NZ_SOFY01000049.1 coordinate 88,875, forward strand.
TCCGAGGGCTTGCCGGTGATCGTGCGGCCCTCGAGGGTCACGCTGCCCGCGGTGGGCCGGATCTGGCCGCTCACGGCCCGCAGCAGGGTCGTCTTGCCGGCCCCGTTCGAACCAACGACGGCCACGATTTCCCCGCGCGCCACCTCGAAGGAGACCTGGTGCAGCACCGCGAGCTTCCCATAGCCGGCGTCGAGGCCGGAAACGATTAGCGTCATGCGTGCTCCTCCAACTCGATCAGTTCCGCTTCGGCCTCATCGAGGTCCGTGCCCAGGTAGGCAACCACGACGGCCGGGTCGTTGCGAACCGACTCCGGGTCTCCGTGTGCGATGAGCACGCCGTCGTCGAGAACCGCGACGTGGTCAGCGAGGCTCATCACCTGCGCCACATCGTGCTCGACGAGCACGATCGTGAGCCCGGCGGCCCGCAACCGCCGCAGCAGCTCGGCCATCACGTCGCGTTCCGCGCCGGACAGGCCGGCCATCGGCTCGTCGAGCAGCAGCAGGGCCGGCTCGGCGGCCAGGGCCCGGCAGACCTCCATGATGCGCTGCTTGCCGAACGAGAGGTCCGAGGCCGAGTCGTCCGCGGCATCCGTCAGCCTCATCGACGCCAGGATCTCGTAGGACGCGGCGCGGTGGGCGCTCTGCTCGCTCGATTGCAGTCCCAGCATGCCGCGGAGCACGCCGGCGCTGCCCTTGCGATACCGGCCCATGTACACATTGCCGACGACATCCGTCGACGTGAACACCTGCAGGTTCTGGAACGTGCGGGTCAGCCCGTGCGCGGCGGCCACGTGCGGTTTGCGGCCGGAGATGACCTGACCGAGGAACGTGACCGTGCCGGAAGTCGGGGTCAGGGCACCGGAGATCATGTTGAAGCAGGTCGTCTTCCCGGCACCGTTGGGCCCGATCAGACCCAGGATGCTGCCGGCCGGCACAGAGAGGCTGACATCGTTGACAGCGACGACACCCCCGTAGCGCTTGGTGAGGCCGGAGATCACGAGGATCGGCTCGCCGGCCGCGACCGGAGTGCTGACCGCCGGGAGCTGCGGGATCGTCGTGTCGTCCTCAGCGGCGTGCGCATGCGCGTCGACGGGCGGGCGCTTCCCCCCGAACGGCAGCTTCTGCCACAGGGTGGTCGCGGCCTGGAAGAGGCCGCCGGGGAGCAGCAGGATCACCAGGATCAGCACGATGCCGTAGCCGAGCAGCTGCACCTCGCCGGTGGCGCCGGGGAAGATGGCCGGGATGATGTCGCGCATGCCCTCGCCGAGGAACTGAACGAGGAAGGCGCCGGCGACGGCGCCCCAGACCGATCCGAGGCCACCGATGACGACCATCAGCAGGATCGAGACCGACAGGTGGAATTCGGAGGTCGACGGGCTCACGATCGCGACCTGGTACGCGTAGAAGACGCCGCCGAGGCCGGCGAACCCGGCGGAGAGCACGAAGACCTTCAGCCGCAGGGCGTAGGTGTTGACGCCGAGGCTCTCGGCGGCGAGTTCGGAGTCGTTGACGGCCGAGAGGGCGCGACCGGCGCGGCTGCGGGTGAGGTTGAGGGCCAGGATCAGCCCGATCACCACGAACGGCGTCACGAACCAGAGGAAGAACCCGTTGTTGTCGATCGGGATCCCGAAGACCGTGGGCCGCGAGATGCCGTAGATGCCCGTGGTGCGTCCGGTGACGTCCCATTCGCGCACGCCGATCATCACGATGAAGCCCAGTCCCAGGGTCGCCAACGCGAGGTAGTGGCCGCGCAGGCGCATCAGCGGAAGGCCGACGAGCAGGGCGACCAGCATCGCGGCGAGGACGCCGATGGTGGCCGCGACCGGACCGGGCAGATCGAGCTTGGTCAGCAAGATCGCGTGCGTGTACGCACCGATCGCGAAGAACGCGGCCTGCCCGAGGCTGACCTGCCCGGCCAGGCCCATCAGCAGGTTGAGCCCGATGGCCGGCAGGGCGAAGATCATCGCGAACACGACGATGTTCATGACCGAGGAACTGGCCGTGAAGGGGACCACGATCATCAGAACGACGAGGACGCCGCAGCCGATGAGCATGCTCTTGTTGTTCATCCAGAAACGGGCTCCGGGGGAGCGCATCCCGGCGGGGACCGGTGTGGTTGCATGTGTCATTTCGCTACACCCTGACCGCTGTGGGCTTGAGAACGAGGCCCTGGGGACGGACGACGAGCACAAGGATGAGGATGAGGAAGGCGGCGCCGTCCCTCAGGCCGGATGCGACATAGCCGGCCACGTAGGCCTCGATCATGCCGAGCAGGAGTGCCCCGACGATCGCCGCACGGAAGGAGACGAATCCGCCGAGGACGGCGGCGACGAAGCCCTTGAGCCCGAGCAGCACGCCACCGGACCAGAGGGAGAGGTAGATCGGGGAGGCCACCACACCGGCGACCGCCCCGACGAATCCTGCAATCGCGAACGCCAGCACCGACGCGGCAACGGGGGAGATCCCCACGATGCGCGCCGCGACGGGCTGCTCCGCACACGCCCTCAACGCCTTGCCCCAGCGGGACTTCTCGTAGAAGAGCACGATTCCCCCGCCGACCACGACGAGGGCGCCGATCATCCAGAATTCCTGCGAACGGATGCTCACGCCACCGATCAGGATGTTGGTCCCCGGGAACAGGGGCACCCCCTTGGCCTCCGGACCCCAGGCCAGCAACATGATCGCCTGCAGCAGCGTGGAGACGCCGAGGGTCAGGATGATGGACGTGAGCGGAGTCAGCTTCTTCACCCTCGCGATGATCAGCCGTTCCATCGCGATGGCCACGAGGGTCACCGTGAGGATGGCGACCAGCACCCCGAGGAAGAGGGGCATGCCCGCCGCGACGAGCCAGGCGGAGCCCAGGCCGGCCAGCATCGCGAACTCGCCCTGGGCGATGTTGATGACGTGGCGCACGGTGTAGACGGCGATCAGCCCGACGGCGAGCAGGGCGTACACAGATCCCTGTGAAAGCCCTGCCACCGTCAGTTGCAGGAAATCAGTGAGCACAATCAGTCCTTGAGGAGGTTCCAGCGACCATCCTCGGCCTCAGCCAGGATGAGGGCGGAGGCGTCAAGGCCGGAGTGGTTCTTCGCGGTCATCTTGAAGACCCCCGAGATGCCGGTCCACTTGGCGGTCTCGAGCTCGGTGCGCAGGGCCTCGGGGTCGGTGCCGACCGCGTCGATCGCGTTCACGGCGATGTGCCAGGCGTCGAATGCGTGGCCGGCGAAACCGGAGGGCTGCTCGCTGTAGGCCTTGCTGTAGTCCGCCTTGAACTGGTCGATGACCGTGCTCTGGGGGTTGTCGGCAGCCAGCTGGTCGGCTACGAGCAGGCGGCCCATCGGGGCGATGACGCCGTTGGCGGCGTCACCGGCAGCGTCGAAGAACGCCTGGTTCGAGATGCCGTGCGAGTGGTAGACCGGCTTGTTCACGCCGAGCTGCACGTAGGCCTTCTGGGCCAGGCCGGCGGAGGGGTTGATGCCCCAGATGATGACGGCGTCCGCGTCCGAGCCGCGCACATTGGTCATCTGCGGGGTGAAGTCGGTGGCGCTCGGCTCGAAGGCCTCCGTCATGACGAGGGTGATGCCGCGCTCGGCGCCGAGCTTCGTGATGTAGTCCGCGACCCCTTCGCCGAATCCGGTGGCGTCGCGAACGAGGGCGAGCTTGGTGTAGCCCTTGGCCTTGGCGTCGTCGAGGATGCGCTCGATCACCACCACGTCGTTCTGCGCGGTCTTGAAGACCCACTGGGAGCCCTCGACGATGGCGATGTTGGCGGCGACGGAGATCATCGGGACCTTCGCGGCTTCGGCGATGGGGCGCATGGCCAGGCTGGGCCCGGTGCGTGAGGCGCCGATGATGAGGTCGACCTTGTCGCTCTCGATCAGCTTGCTGGTGGCCTTGGCCGCGCCGTCTTCGGTCGACTGGTTGTCGACGATCGTGAGCTCGACGTCGCGGCCGTCGATGCCGCCGTCGGCGTTGAGCTGCTTGGCCAGCATGGTGAGGGTGTTCTGCTCGGGGACGCCGAGGCTGGCGCCGACGCCGGTGACGTCGAGAACGGCGCCGATCTTGATCGGCCCTGCCTCCGCGGCGGGGTCGGCGTCAGCCGTTCCCCCGAGGTTCGAGGTGCTGCATCCGGCCAGCGCAAGGGCTGTGACGACGGCAATCGGCGCGATGAAACGCAGACGAGACTTCTTCATTGGAATCTCCTTCAGAGGAACAGATAATTAGTGACCGACCAGTCGTTCACTAATTCAGGTGTGGCCTGACAGTATCGTGGCGCCATCGTTCGGGGCAAGGGTCTCGGACGTACTCGTTGGTAACGAGTGGGTGACGTTCCGCGCCGTCAGGCCAGGGCGAGCATGCCGGCCGCCGCCAGTGCCAGCGCCAGGCCCAGCCACTGAACCGGGGCGATCCGTTCCCGGAGCACCACGGCGGCGAGCAGGATCGTGCCGGCCGGATACATGGCCGTCAATACGCTCATCACGCTCAGATCACCGGCACGGATGCCCAGCAGCAGCAGGAAATTGGCGACCACATCGACCACGCCGCAGGCGGCCGCGAGGCGCAGGCCTATGAACAGGGTCGACCGGCGGTGGGACGTGGCGTCGGCATTCGTCTGGGTGTCGGCACTGGCATTCGCGATCGCGTCGGCTCCCGCCTCGCCGGTCGTCGCCGGCAGGGTCCCGGCGACCGTGAGCGCGCGGCGCCGGCGCAGCGCGACCAGGGCAAGCAGCCCGACGACGGCGAACATGATCGACCCGTTCACCGCGCGGTTCAGCACCAGTGGAACGAGTCCGCTGTCCTCGGGAGTCAGGTCGATCATGATCATGAAGGCGCCGATCATGGCTCCCGAACCCAGTGCCATCAGCACGCCGATCAGGCTCGGCCGCACTGCGCCGCGCTCCGGCACGAAGCCAACGAGCACAACCGCGAGCAGGGCGAGACCCAGCGCCCAGTAGCCGATCGGAGCCAGCCGGTCGCCGCCCGCGAGCCCCACGGTCGCCGGCACCACCGCCGACACCACGGCGGTGAGGGGGGAGAGGATGCTCATCGGCCCGATCGCGAGGCAGGCGTAGAGCAGGGAGATGGCGATGGCGCCGCTGACTCCGGACGCCGCGCCCCAGAGCACGGCCTCGGCCGACCAGGCTCCGCCCACGAACGGCAGGAAGAGCAGCAGGGCGACCAGCCCCGAGGTCGCCGCGACCGCCGTCGCCAGCACCGAACTGATGCGCTTGGCGGCCAGGCCGCCCAGGAAGTCGGCGCTGCCGAAAATGAGCGCGCCGGTCAGGCCCAGAACAGCGGTAAGCATAGAACCAGAGCCTACCGATCGGAGGCCCATGCCGCCGCCCGCGGCGGCTTAGGCTCGAGTAATGCGAAGAAACAAGGTTCAGCGCCGATCTGTCCGAGTGCTCCTGGGTGCCGGCCTGGTCGCGGCGGCGCTGGGCTGGTCGGCCTCCCCGGCGCTCGCGCACAACGATGCGGTCGAGTACTCGCCGGCGGAGGGCGCGGTCGTCACCGAGCAGCCCGGGATGTTCCGGGTGACGACGAACGACGAGTTGGTCGACCTGGGCGAGGGTTCCGGTCGCGCCATGGCGATCAGCGGTCCGGCGGACGCGACCACGCCGCTGTACTACGGCGACGGCTGCGTCACGCTGGCCGGTCCCAGCATCGAGACCACGGCCCAGCTCGGGCAGCCGGGCGAATACACCGTCACCTGGCAGGCGGTGTCGGCCGACGGGCATCCGGTGTCCGAGGAGTATTCGTTCACCTGGCAGCCGGCCGAGGGGCAGGCCCTGGCGGCCGGGTCTGCGGCGGTGCCGACCTGCGGCCAGGCCGCCGGGTCGACGGATGCCACAGCCGCTCCGGCCGAGCCCGGGGGCACCGTTCCCGACGCCGCCTGGATCTCCGCCGCTGCCGCCGCAGTGGTCCTCGCCGGGGCCGTCGCCCTCTTCGCGATCCGCCGCCGCACCCGGCGCACACCATGATCGCCCGCGCAGCCCGAATAGCACGTCACTCCTGTCGGCTCCTGGGCGGCCGTGTCGGAGGTCGCAGGTAGAGTTACCGGGTGAGTTGGAACGCCGAAATACCGTGGGATCCTGACGAGTTCGAACCACCCGACGAGTTCGACGCACCCCCGCCACCCGACGGCTATTCCGGCGGCGCGACCGCGTGGGAGTCCGCCCCGGCAGGCCTGGGCGGCGCCGGCCCGGCCCCCCAGCGTCCGGCGGTCGCCCCGCCGCGCCGCGCCTCCGCGAAATTCGGGACCGCCGCCGAGGCGCTGCACACCGTCTTCGGCTACGACTCCTTCCGCGGCGAGCAGGCCGCGATCATCGACCAGTTGATCGGCGGCGGTGACGCGGTCGTGCTGATGCCCACCGGCGGCGGCAAGAGCCTCTGCTACCAGATCCCCTCCCTGGTGCGCGAGGGAACCGGCATCGTCATCTCGCCGTTGATCGCGCTGATGCAGGACCAGGTCGACGCGCTGACCGCGGTCGGCGTGCGCGCCGCATTCCTCAATTCCAGCCAGGATGCCGCCGCCCGCGGCCAGGTCGAACGCGATTACCTCGCCGGCAACCTCGACCTGCTCTACGTCGCCCCCGAGCGGCTCTCCTCCGAAGCCACGAAACGCTTCCTCGACCGCGGCACCATCGCCTTGTTCGCCATCGACGAGGCACACTGTGTCTCCCAGTGGGGGCACGACTTCCGTCCCGACTACCTGGCCCTGTCCGAGCTCGCCGACCGCTGGCCCGACGTACCCCGCATCGCCCTCACCGCCACGGCCACCGACGCCACCCACAAAGAGATCACCACCCGCCTGCAGCTGGGTGAGGCCCGCCACTTCGTCGCCAGCTTCGACCGGCCGAACATCCAGTACCGCATCGTCGGCAAGGCCGAGCCGCGCAAGCAGCTGCTCGCCTTCATCAAGGCCGAGCACCCCACGGATGCCGGCATCGTCTACGCCCTCAGCCGCAAGACCGTCGAGGCGACCGCCGACTTCCTGCGGCAGAACGGTCTCAACGCCCTGCCGTACCACGCGGGCCTGGACCAGGGCCTGCGCGCCCGCACCCAGTCCCGGTTCCTCCGCGAAGACGGCGTGATCATCGTCGCCACCATCGCGTTCGGGATGGGAATCGACAAGCCGGATGTGCGCTTCGTCGCCCACATCGACCTGCCCAAGTCGGTCGAGGGTTACTACCAGGAGACCGGCCGCGCCGGCCGCGACGGCCTGCCCTCCACCGGTTGGCTCGCCTACGGCCTGCAGGACGTCGTGCAGCAGCGCCGCATGATCGACGAGTCGCCCGGAGACCTCGGGCACCGCCGCAAACTCTCCGCGCACCTCGACGCGATGCTCGCGCTCTGCGAGACCGTGAGCTGCCGCCGGGTGAACCTGTTGCGCTACTTCGGCCAGTCCAGCGAACCCTGCGGCAACTGCGACACCTGCCTCGAGCCCCCCGTCGGCTGGGACGGCACCGTCCCCGCCCAGAAACTGCTCTCCACCGTGGTGCGCCTGCTCCGGGAGCGCAACCAGCGCTTCGGCGCCGGCCAGCTGATCGACATCCTGCGCGGCAAGGTCACCCCGCGCACCACCCAGCACAGCCACGACCAGCTGGCCACCTGGGGGATCGGCGCCGACCTCAGCGACCAGCAGTGGCGCGGCGTCGTGCGGCAGTTGCTGGCCCAGGGCTTCCTGGCCACCTCCGGCGAATACGGCACCCTGGTGCTCACGGATGCCGCGGCCGAGGTTCTCGCGGGCCGCCGCACCGTGGAGCTCCGTACCGAGCCCGAACGCGCCGCCCGCCCGGCCGCCGGCGTGCGCAAGGGTGCGGCGAAGGCGGCCGCGGCCGATCTCAGCCCGGAACAGGGCACGCTGTTCGAGGCGCTGCGGGTCTGGCGCTCCGCCCAGTCCAAGGAGCAGGGCGTGCCCGCGTACATCGTCTTCGGCGACGCCACCCTGCTCGCAATCGCTGCGACCCGGCCGGTCTCCCTGGCCGACCTGGACGGCATCTCCGGCGTGGGCGCCAAGAAGCTGGAAGCATACGGTTCGGCCATCCTCGAGGTCGTCGCGGCCGGCGCCTGACCCGCGTCGCCGCTGCACCGATCCCGGTCCTGCCGTGAACCGGCGAAATGGCGCCGGACCGAGTAGAACATGAGTCATGGACTGGACCGAGTACTTCGACACGCAGACCGGCCGGCCGCCGCGGTCGGTGCTGCTGCGCACCCTGGGCCTGCGCGGCGACTCGGGGCCGGGCACCGCGGTCGACCTGGGCTGCGGTGAGGGCACCGAGACCCGGCACCTGCTCGCCGCCGGCTGGCGCGTGCACGCGTTCGACGCCGACCCGGGCGCCGAGGCGCGGGTGCGGGGTGCCCTGGACCGCCCCCGGGCCGAGCGCCTGACCTTCCATTCGGCGCGGTTCGAGGACTTCCCCGCGCTTCCCGCCGCCGATCTCGTCTATGCGGGTTTCTCCCTGCCCTTCTGCGACCCGAAAGCGTTCCCCGGGCTCTGGACGGGCATCCGCGGAGCCCTGAACCCGGGCGCCTGGTTCGCCGGCGAGTTCTTCGGCCCCCACGACGCCTGGGCCGGTCGCGCCGACATGAACTTCCACGACCGGGAAGGGGTCGATGCCCTGCTGGCCGGCCTGGACCTCGTCGACGTGATCGAAGACGACCGCCCCGGCCAGTCCGCGTTCGGTCCCCGGCACTGGCACGTCTTCCACGTCATCGCCCGCGCCTGACCCTGCCCCCACGCCCAGCCCGGCTCTAACCAATTCGACGGAGATTTTGAGTTAAAACCACGTTTTCGGCCATTTCTGGGTTCGTTTCGGCAAAATCTCCGTCGAATTGGTTCGGGCGGGAGGGCGCCGGAGGGGAGCCCTAACCCGCCCCGTTTGTGGGTATGGGTGAAGCCAGGCCGGTAAGCATTGTGGGGAAGCTACAAGACGGATGCCGCGCCGAGCATGCTTTGTTGTAGCCCCGTCACGCACTATTTCCCCCGCTTGCACGAGCGACCTAACGTATAAGAAAATTTCGAGTTCGCGCGAAGACGAAGGACCAATGATGGTTGACACTGCCCAGCGCTCCAGCAACAAGACCCCCGCCCGCCCCACGGGAACCCCTGCCGTGACCCCCGGCGTCGACACCGGCCCGGTGCTGATCGCCGGCCAGTCCGGCGCTCCCACGATTGACCTGGAGTCGCTGAACCGGCGGCTCCTCGGCACCTGGGCGGACGTGCGCCTGAAGGCCCGCGAGCTCACCGCCCGCCCCGACCTGCAGCGGATCGAAGGCCAATCCATGGCCGAGCACCGTGCGCGCGTGCTGGGTCAGCTCAAAATCCTCGCCGAGAACGGACACGTGCACCGCGCGTTCCCGGCCCACCTCGGCGGCGCCGACGACCACGGCGGCAACATCGCCGGGTTCGAGGAGCTGGTCACGGCCGACCCGAGCCTGCAGATCAAGGCGGGCGTGCAGTGGGGACTGTTCGGGGCTGCGGTGCTGCACCTCGGCACCGGGAAGCACCACGACGCCTACCTGCCGGGCATCATGACGCTGGAGGTGCCCGGCGTGTTCGCGATGACCGAGACCGGCCACGGCTCCGACGTCGCCGCCATCGGCACGACGGCCACCTACGACCCGGCCACGCAGGAGTTCGTCATCGACACCCCGTTCCGCGCGGCGTGGAAGGACTACCTCGGCAACGCCGCCAAGGACGGCATCGCCGCTGTGCTCTTCGCCCAGCTGATCACCGACGGCGTCAACCACGGCGTGCACGCCTTCTGGGTCCCGATCCGCGACGAATCCGGGACGTTCCTGCCCGGCATCGGCGGCGAGGACGACGGTCTCAAGGGCGGCCTGAACGGCATCGACAACGGCCGGCTCCACTTCGACGGGGTGCGCATCCCGCGCGAGAACCTGCTCAACCGCTATGGCGACGTCGCGGAGGACGGCACCTACAGCAGCCCGATCGCCAGCCCCGGCCGCCGCTTCTTCACCATGCTCGGCACCCTCGTGCAGGGCCGCGTCTCGCTCGACGGAGCCGCCACCCAGGCGTCGGCGATGGCCCTGACGATCGCCATCACCTACGGCAGCCAGCGGCGCCAGTTCACGGCCGGCAGCGACACCGACGAAGAGGTCATCCTCGACTACCAGCGCCACCAGCGCCGGCTGCTGCCGCGCCTGGCCACCACCTACGCGCACACCTTCGCCCACGACGAGTTCCTGGTCAAATTCGACCAGGTCTTCAGCGGCACGGCGAGCACGGATGCCGACATCCAGGACCTGGAAACCCTCGCCGCCGCGCTGAAGCCCCTGTCGACCTGGCACGCGCTGGACACCCTGCAGGAGGCCCGCGAGGCCTGCGGCGGGGCCGGCTTCCTGGCCGAGAACCGGCTGGTCGGGCTGCGGGCCGACCTGGACGTGTACGCCACCTTCGAGGGTGACAACAACGTCCTGCTCCAGCTCGTCGCCAAGCGCCTGCTCACCGACTACAGCCGCAGGTTCGCCTCGGCCGGCCCCGGCGTCCTCGCCCGCTACGTCGTGCAGCAGGCTGCGGGCCGCGCCTATCACGGCTCCGGTCTCCGCAGCCTCGCCCAGGTGCTCACCGACTTCGGGTCGACGGCCCGCTCCGTCGGCCACCTCCGGGATGCCGAGGTGCAGCGCGAGCTGCTCACCGACCGGGTCGAGACCATGATCGCGGAGATCGCGGGCAAGCTCCGCCCGGCCGGCAGGCTGCCCGCGAAAGAAGCCGCGGCCCTGTTCAACGCCAACCAGGACCAGCTGATCGAGGCGGCCCGCTCCCACGGGGAGCTGCTGCAGTGGGAGGCCTTCACCCGGGCGGTGGAGACCACTGAGGATGCCGGCACGAAGCAGGTCCTGACCTGGCTGCGCGACCTCTTCGGTCTCGGGCTGCTCGAGAAGCACCTGGCCTGGTACCTGATCAACGGGCGCCTTTCGGCGCGGCGCGCACAGTCGGTGACGTCCTACATCGACCGCATCATCGTGCGACTGCGCCCGCACGCCGTCGACCTGGTCGACGCGTTCGGCTACAGCCCGGAGCACCTCCGGTCCGCGATCGCGAGCGGCGCGGAGCAGGAGCGCCAGGACGAGGCCCGCGACTACTACCGCGGCCAGCGTGCCTCCGGGCAGGCCCCCGTCCCCGAGAAGTCGCACAAGCCCCAGAAGCCCGCCCAGTCCCCGAAGGCCGGCTAGCAGTCCCCGTTCCGGTCGAGAGTGCCCGTTCCGCGGGTCACTCTCGACCGGAACGGGAACCCTCGCCCCGTAGGCTCGGGGGATGCGTACCTTTTATCCCGAGATCGAACCCTACGAAACCGGACTCCTCGAGGTCGGTGACGGGCAGACCATCTACTGGGAGGCATCCGGCAACCCCGACGGAAAGCCGGCCGTGTACCTGCACGGGGGACCGGGCGGCGGGTCGAGCCCCAAGCAGCGCCGCGTCTTCGACCCCGAGAAGTACCGCATCATCCTCTTCGACCAGCGCGGCTGCGGCCAGAGCACGCCGCACGCGAGCGCAGCGGATGCCGACCTCAGCACGAACACGACCTGGCACCTCGTCGCCGACCTCGAGAAACTGCGCGAGCACCTCGGCATCGAGCGCTGGCTCGTCTGCGGCGGCTCCTGGGGCAGCACCCTCAGCCTCGCCTACGCGGAGACGCATCCCGAACGCGTCACCGAACTCGTCCTCCGCGGCATCTTCACGCTCCGTCCGGTGGAGCTCGACTGGTTCTACGAGGGCGGCGCCGCGGCGATCTACCCCGACCTGTGGGAAAGCTTCATCGCCCCGGTCCCGGTGGAGGAGCGCGGCCACCTGATCCAGGCCTACCGGCGCCTGCTGCACGACCCGGACCAGTTCGTGCGCGAACGGGCCGGGATCGCCTGGTCCACCTGGGAATCGTCGACGATCACCCTGCTGCAGCAGCCCGACACGATCGCGCACTTCACCGAACCGGCCTTCGCCGTGGCCTTCGCCCGGATCGAGAACCACTACTTCACCAACTCCGGCTGGTTCGAACCGAACCAGCTCATCCGCGACGCCGACCGTCTGAGGGACATCCCCGGCGTGATCGTGCAGGGCCGCTACGACATGTGCACCCCCGCGTTCACCGCCTGGGACCTGCACCAGAACTGGCCCGAAGCCGACTTCCGGCTGATCCCGGATGCCGGTCACTCCTTCGACGAACCCGGAAACCTGGACGCCATCATCGAGGCAACCGACCGGTTCGCAGGGTAACTTCTTCCCATGACTTTCAACGACAACGCGAACATCGGCGGCGGCCGGGTCAGCAAGCGAGGCCGGAAGACAGGCGTCGCCGTGGGCGGCGGCGGGCTGGGCGTGCTCGCCCTGTTCCTGCTCTCCCAGTTCCTCGGCGTCGACCTGACCGGGCTCGCCGGGGGCGGCCAGTCGGCCGTCGAGCCCGGCAGCGTCTCGAACCTCGCCGAGTGCACGACCGGCGCGCAGGCCAACGCCGACGTGGGATGCCGGATGAAGGGTGCCGCGGCATCCCTCGACACCTACTGGACGGAGGAACTGCCCCTGCTCGGCGTCGCCTACCAGCAGCCGCAGCCGGTCGGGCTGTTCACCGACAGCACGGACAGCGGCTGTGGCGCCGCATCGAGCGCCACCGGCCCGTTCTACTGCCCGCCCGACGCGACCATTTACATCGATACCGCGTTCTTCGACGATCTCCGCACCCGGTTCGGCTCGTCGGGCGGCCCGCTGGCCGAAATGTATGTCGTGGCGCACGAATGGGGCCACCACATCCAGAACCTGGAGGGAACCCTCCAGAAGTCCCAGGACGGGCAGACCGGGGCCGCTTCCAACGCGGTGCGGGTGGAATTGCAGGCCGACTGTTATGCCGGCGCGTGGGCCGGAGCGGCCTCCGAGACCCGGGACGCCGGCGGGGTGCCCTTCCTGAAACCGATCACGGAGGCGCAGATCCAGGATGCGCTCAGCGCGGCATCCGCCGTCGGAGACGACCGCATCCAGGCGGCCACTTCGGGGCAGGTGAACCCGGAGGCTTGGACCCACGGCTCCAGCGCCCAGCGCCAGCGGTGGTTCCAGACCGGCTTCGGCGGCGGCGCCGCCAGCTGCGACACGTTCGCCCCGGCCGACGCGGAGCTGTGACTGCCGCTTCGCCGGCCGGCGCGGGCCGGCCGGCGAAGCGGCAGTCGTTTCAGCTGCACTGGGCTCACTGACCCACTGCCGACAGCTCGAAGCTGTGGCTGGGGGTCGACTTGTAGTTGGAATGCACCTCCACCGCGATGACGTTGGCGCCGGTTCTGAGTGCCGACCCGGGAACGCTGACTGTCACCGGGTTGGCGACCGCGGTGGATGCGGATACCGCCACGGTGGCGTAGGTCGTGGACGTCACGGCGCCGGCGTTGATGTTCTTGCGCAGAACTTCCACTCCGTTGACGTAGGCGACGATGCCGTCGTCAGCGCGCGTGGTGAGCGTCATCGTTGCCACCTTCGTCGCATCGGCCACATCGAATGACTTGCGGTAGTACGACGTGAGCGGCTTGGGATCGGGGGACGTGAGAGTCGTGCCCAGGAGTGCCTGGCCCCAACCGAGCGGCGCCGCACCGGTCGACCACGTGGAGGAGTCGTATTCCGGCGCTTGCCACCCGGCCGGAGGCGCCGTTGCGCCGAACGAGTAGGCCCAGGTCGCACCGGTGTTGACGAATGTCGTCGTCACCGGCTGAGGCTCCGGAGCGGGCGCTGCGGCGACCACGGTGGCCGGTGTGCTGGCGGACCAGTTACCGGCGCTGTCGGCGGCCCGCACGAAGTACTTCGTTCCGACGGCCGCTGCGGGCAGTGTCACGGTGAGCGAGCCTGTCGTCGCAACCACTCGGTCGTCACGGAGCACCTGGTACGACAGCCCGGCGCGGTTGTCGGTGGAACCGCTCCACTTCAGCACATCATTCGCACCCGAGGGCGTTACCGAGAGCCCGGACGGGGCACTGGGAGCCTGCGTGTCATTCTGCGCGAAGCGGACGAAACCGCCTGACCACTGCTTGGCGAAGTTGGACTTCACCGACGCCTCGTAGTCACCGCCGAACCAGGTGACGCCCGTCGAATCGTTGAACAGCGCCCACGCGCCGGCACCGTTTCGCTGGCTGACCATCGGGCTGAACGTCGAGATGGGCTTGCCGGTGACGTTGTCCCACGCACCCGCGCTGCTGATCTTCGTGGCCCGGGTCCAGCCCGTGCCCACCGACGGCCACCGTCGGGCGCCGGCGTAATTCGTGTAGAAGCAGTGGCATCCGCCGTAGACCGTTGTCCCGTCACTGGAGATGGCCTGGAAGTCACCACCCGACTTGCCGACGTTGGTGCTCGTCTCGGTCATGCCCGTTCGGTCGTAGCTGTACAGCATGTGCTCTGACCCGCCGATCCAGACCTTGTCGCCGACTTCCTTGACCGCCTGCTGGTAGTTGGCGGTGCTGGAGAAGTCGATGGTCCAGGGGACGACCGACGCGTCTGCCGCGTTCAGCGCGGCGCCCTTGACGGCCGCGGTCGTCTTCGAGGCGGTGAAGTACCCCGCGAAATAGACCCGGTCTTTCTTCGGAGACGCATCGAGCGCCATCACCGTGCCGTTGAACTCGGGGTTCCAGGTGCGGTCGGGGGTTCCGTCCGTGACGGAAACCCGGCCCGCCGCTCGAATGTAGACCGGACTCGTGGCCGAGCCGCCGGTCATATGGGTGAATGTCCCACCGACGTACAGCAAGTTGTCCTGCACGTCCAGGGCACGAACAATCGGCACCCCGCCGCTGAGGTTGTTGATCAGCGTCGTGGTGAAGGTGGTGCTCGTGGCGCCCGTCGCGGGATCCAGGACGACCAGGCCGGCGCGAGCCGCTCCGTTGACCTGCGTGAAATAACCGCCGGCCGCGATCCGCCCGTCCGGCAGCACGGCCAGTGCTTTGACCTGCTTGTCGAACGTCGGACGGAATGACGAAATGAACTCGCCGGTCTTCACGTCGAACGCTGCGAGATAGGGCTGTGCAACCTGGCTGGCACCTGCCGACGTCTTCTGCACCGTGAGGAAGTTACCGCCGACGTATACGACGCCGTTGCCTTCAGCGAAGGCAGACACTTCGTTGCTGCCTTCCACCGAGTTGGGGCCGGCGCCCAGTCCACTGACTCCCCACACCGTCGGTTTGGCGAAGCTTTCGGCGGAGCCCGCCTTCTGGTACTTGGCCGTCCCTGCATCGGGGATGGCGCTGTAGATGGCGCTGCTCAGCAGCTGGGGGCGAAGATAGACCTGTGTGAAGGGTCGGGGGTTTCCGGCGGTGGCGCTCGGGGCCCAGAGATAGCTGGCGGCATCGCTCGACCCGCGGGCGGCCGTCCCGAACCCGAACCCGGGCTGCCAGCCCTGATTGGCTCCGGTCACGGTTTCAATTCGATTCAGGGCGGTGCCCGATCCGAAGGCGCTGGTTTGGCCGCCGGTGCCGGAGAGGGTGCCGATCCGCCAGGACGCGACTCGCTGTTCGTTGTTGAACATCCACGACCACTCATCGCGTGGCGAGGAAAACGTGAAGGTGCTCTCCTGCCACGTTGTTCCGGCGATGTCGGCGGCGCGCCGCAGACGGATGCCGTCCGGCAGAGATTTCACGGACTGTCCGTTCAGGAGCGCTCCGATCACCACGCTGGAGAGCTGCTTCGGGGCGAACGCCGCCTGGCCGGTTATCGTGCTGCGAACCTCGGCGGCGGCCCCCTGGCCTTCATCGGACTCGGACCATCCGCTCCTGCCCCGTCCGACCAGTACCCAACCGCCACCGGTGGTGTCCTGATCACAGTAGAACTGTCCGGCGGACCCGAGTAGTGGTGTGTTCAACCAGTACACGCCGCTGGGCGCAGCGGGTGTGACCTGCTTGATCTCCCAGCAGGACGCTGCTGCCGTGGCTTCGGAGAGGCCGTCGGGTGATGCTGGCGCCGCACTGGCACCCACAGGTACCAACACCGAGGCGAGAATGACGCCGGCTGCCGCCAGGACCCCGAGGCGTCCGGTCGTCGAACGGCCGTTCCGCCGTGGGTTGCGCGCGATGTGATTGCTCATCGTCCCGGCTTTCGGGTCGCGGGGGCGGGGCAGGGTCGGGGTGATTTTCACGGTGATGATCTCCTGTAGTTCGGGTTACAGGCGGACGATGGTCACAGCAGCCGATCGTCCTCGCCGCGTCAACAAGCAAACGTGAGAGAAAATCAGCAATGTGCGCAGCATAGCCCGATTGCAATTTGGTAAAAGCCCCCCCCCGTTCGAGTGGCAAATGGGGGGCGGTGACGGCGATCCGGAGTGGTCTAGGCGTTGCGGGCTCTGTGCGACGTTCTGCCTCCGGCGGGGCCGGCACCGTTGGCGGTGCGCAGATTGATGTACTTACGACGCATAGAAATCACGGTGTGCAGAAGGTTCACGGCGAACATCGCGGTATACGCGATGACGAAAATTGGCGGGAGTCCCCACAGGAGAAACATCCAGCAGAAGGCTCCCGTGTCGGTCGGCAACAGCAGAAAAGACCGTGTTGGGCCCGCCTCGGGGGTTGGCGTCGAGTGCGGTTTGGATAATTGTTCGGCGAGGATCTGGCTCATGAATTCGACCACGCTCACCAGGCAATAGCCCAGCACCACTGCGAGAACCCAGGACGGCTGACCCTGGATCGAGAATCCGACCAGCACTGCGAGGTGAATCGCCGGAGTTCGCCACGCGTCCACCACATGGTCCAGCCACTCTCCGGCCGGGCTGCCCGTGTGCTGCAGGCGGGCAACCTGGCCATCCGCGGAATCAAGCAGATAACCCGTCGCGAGCAGGATCGCCACGAGGACGCCCACCCATGGTCGGGGATCGCCGGTAACCAGGAGCGCGATCGCCGCGAGCGAGAAGGTCGCGCTGAGTGCCGTGACGGCGTTCGGAGTCCAGTGCATGGCAAAGGCTGCCGCAGCCGCATAGCGGCCGAGGCGCCGGTTCACCCAGCGCGTGTAGGCAGGCACGCCGATGCCCGGTTTCTGGGCGGCGTTCAGTCCGGTGAGCGCTTCGCGATACCGGTGCGTCCGCTCCTGGTTGGGGCCGAACCAGACCGAGCCGTGCCTCCGCTTCGCTGCTGCGGCGGAAGCCGCCCCGCCGGCTCCGGGATAATCGACAGGGCTCGGGGTCACCGCCGCTGATTCGAAGCCAGGATTGGGTTTCACGAGACCCGTGAGCCCCGTGGCCACGGCCCGGCGGCTGGAAAGCAAGGGACGAATCGGCTTCCGGTTGGGCGACACGGGGACTCCTTTGACTTTAATCGGTGCCCATTCGGCACGGTAGTGAGTGGAACCAACTCGATCAGCAGGCGAAGTCGTCCGGAAACGACCGGGCGACGACTTTCCAGGCGCCGGAGATGTACTGCAACGTATAGAGGTTCAAAGCTCGCTGCGTGCCGGGAGTGCCGACCGGCTCACCGTCGGCGTCGAGCGTTCGAACCTTGCTGGAGTCGACGCAGGCCTGGGCGACGACGGTGGCGGGATCGGCCGCTGGGTCTGACCGCACGATCGTCAGGGCCTCGATGGTGGCGGCGCCCTCACGTTTCCAGCCATTCGTTTCCAGCTCCTGCGTGTCGTTCTGGGCTTCGGCGAGGATGGCCCCGGACGCCGCCGCGGTCAGGTCGTCGGTGGCGCCCGAACCTGTCGGGTCCACCGCGACGGAGGCCTTTAGGAACTTCTCCACCGCCGCGGTGGCTTGTTCGGGTGGCAAGGGCTCTGGGGCGCCGGGCTTGGTGGCTGGCCCGGGTGCTTCGGCGGGAGCGGGGCCGGGTTCTGGGGCCGCGGGCGCGGGGGTGCTGCCGGGCGTGTTGGTTCCACGCGGTGAAGCGGATTCGCTCGAAAGGCGTGTGCCGCCCGCGGGTGTGTTCGCTTCGGACTGGACCGGCCAGGAGAAATAGGCGGCCGCGGTCAGCGCGACGACGGCAACAGCGGCCGCGCCCAGCATCCTTTTTGCCCGCCGTCGACGTCGCGTGGGAATGTCCTGATCTTTCACAAGTGGTCTCCTGTGTCGGGTTCACATACGCGCAGGTTCACGCAGGGAGATAAATGAAACATGCTCGAAATTTCTCTTAAGATAGCCCGACTTCTCAAATCGCCGAGCCCCTTGCGTTGTGACGTTCCTTTCGTCAGGCGCGGGTGAACCGAACGAGGTCGGTGAGGTGCAGTCGCTTCCGGTCGAGTGCGCACCACACGAGAAAGAGGGCTGCGCCGATCGCCAGGGTCAATACCAAGGCGAGCATCGTCTCTCCCAGTGTCTGGAGCAGTATGAGCGCGGGGATGCCGAAGGTCGCGATGGGGATCACTAGGGCGTAAGCGATCGTCGGCGCCCAGATTCTGATGCCGATGAAATGGCGCACCTCGGCGGCCGCGAGCATGGCGTCGATCAGCATGCTCAACGCCCACGAGATCGCGGCGCCGTTGATGCCGATCAGGGGGACGAGGATCACGTTGCCGAGAACGTTGATGACCAGGACGACCGCCTTGTTGAAGGCAGCCCAACCGCTGCGCCCACTCATCAGCAGAACCGAATGAATGTTGCCGGCGGTGAATGTCAGGACGGCGCCGACACAGAGGATCACGAGCACCCCTGCTCCCGCCTCGAAGCCCGGTCCCAGCAGGCGGAGCACGACCGGTGCGAACGCGGCTAGCACCACGTAGATGGGGGTGCTGATCAGGACGAGCCAAATGGCGGCGGTTCGATACAAATGCTCGATATCGGCGAACTTCTTCGCGAACAACAGTGCGCTGAATCGGGTCGAGACCACGATCCGCAGCGCCGTGTCGACGATGAACCCCGCCGCCACGAGACGGCTGGCGCCGCCGTAGACGCCGGCGGAGGCTGAACCGGCGAGGAATCCGACGATGAGTATGCCCAGCCAGAGGATCGACTGCTCCAACCCGGCGGACAGGACGCGGGGGAGCGCGTACATCACCACGCTCGTTCGGAGCGCCGGCTGGACGCGCCAGACGCCCCGCAGGCCGGCGGCTCTTTCGTGGCGCCTCACTTGGAAGCCGAGTACGACGAGGGCCGCGACGAGGGCGATGACCACCGGTGCCGCCCAGGCCACCGTCACGGCGACCAGTGACCCTCCGGCGATCGCCACCAGCCAGACACCACCGGTACGAAGGCTGGGCATGGCGATGCTTCCCACGCTGACGTAGGGCAGAACCCCACCCAGACCCCTGGTCGCGGCCAGCGCCACGAGCATCAAAGCTCCCGCCGGCAGGAACCAGCCGGCGGCAGCGATCGCCTGGGCCACATCGGCGGCATGACGGTCACCCGACAGGGCGAACGTCGGCGCGAGGGCGATCATCCCGATCGCGCAGACGATGCCGCACGCTGCCGTGACCAGGAACATCATGGCGAGGGTGCCCCGGATCTTCGACGGATCGTTGGCGCTGAGGCGCGGCATGATCCACACGGCCACCGAGTCCATCCCCGCCCGCGCGAGGCTCAACACAATGGTGAAGACAGCTATCGCTTGCAGGATCACCCCGGACCCGGTATCACCCAGGACACGGGCCAGGACCACAGTCAGGACAAATCCCATGAAGGCGCTCGTCGCCGCACCCAGGAAACCCGCCGCGCCTTCGCGCGCCAGTTTCCCAGAGCTGTTGTCGATGACTCCTACTTTTACTTCGGTCACGGGAGGATGACCCGTGTCCGCCTGCGCAGGAGTTGCCGCGCGAGCCGCAGGATGAAAGCCGGGTTGCCGATCAGATAGCGGGAGGCAAGCCGCCGAGGCTCGAGCATCAGGCGCCACAGCCATTCCAGGCCCGAGGAGAGCATCCACCGTGGCGCACGCCGGTTATCGCCACTGGCCCAGTCGAAAAGCCCCCCGCAGGTCAAGATCACGTGAGCGTTGAGCTGGTGCCGGTGCGCCTCGATCCAGTACTGCTGCATCGGGTCACCCAAGCCCACGAACAGGAGGTCCGGCTTGAACGCGTTGATCTCGTCGATGACCTGCAACACCTCGCCGGGCGCCGTGTAGCCGTCGCGACCGTCGATGACCAGTCCGGGATTGGCTTCGCGGAGTCGGGCAGCTGCGCGGGCGGCGACGCCCGGCTTGCTGCCGTAGAGAAAAATGCGCTTGCCCCGCTCCGCCGCGACCGCCGCGAGCGGGTTGATCAGATCGGTGGTCGCGATTCGCTCGGGAAGCCCAGCGCCCAGGAGCCTGGATGCCCAGACAATCGATTGACCGTCGGGGTACCGTAGGTCCGCCCCCCGCAGCACCTTGCGGAAGCCCCTGTCTGTGGCCGCCAGGTTGCACACCGCAGCGTTGACGCCGACTGCCACCCGGGTGCCCCGGACAGCGGTCCACTGAATGATGGTTTCCACGATCTCGGCACCGGTGAGCCGGCTCACCGGCACATTGATCACCCGCACGTTGTCCATTCGAATGGTGGTCATGGTTTTGCCGCCGGGAGCAGGGAGTCGGAGTCGGCGTCGGCGTCGGTGTGGGTGTCGACGTCGACGGAATCGGCCATGGGGGCGGCGCGCCCGTCTACCGCAGGGTCCTCGACCTGAGTGCGCACGATTCGGTCGTGCGGCACAAGGACGGTGCCCAGGAAGGTGATGGCCAGCCGTGACGCTTCGTCGAGGATCTGTTCCGCGTCATCGGCCCGGGTCCGATGCTTGACCGCGATGAGGACGAGGGCATCTGACAGCCGCAGGGCGGCCAGGGCGCTCGACTGGGATGCGCTGCGCCCGATCACGACAAAATGCAGCTCTCCTGCACGCCGTGGCGCGAGGGCCGGTGCGCCACCCGAGGGGAATGAAACCGTCAGCTGACGCGCGAGTCCACTCTGGTGGATTTCGCCGTCGTCTTTGACTATCGGGTCGGTCAGGTCGAGGCTGGTGCGCAGCATCCGTTTGAGGCCGGGGGACGCGTTGGGCAGGATAAGAGTGCTCGGCACGCCTGACGCTGCCGTCACCAGGGCGAGGTTCACCGGGATGTCGAAGAACAACTCGGCGGGAGTGTCGTCGACGAACGCGATGACCTGGGCATCGTGCGGCAGGTCTGCGAAGATGCGTTCGCGCGCCGTCCGAAGCTGCTCGAGCGTGGCCTCGTCCTGAGGAATCGACGCCACGACGGAATTGACGTCGGCAAGGACCGGGGCATCCGTTGCCCGGCGAACCTCGTTAGCGTTGCGCATCCGGTGGTCGAACCGATTCACCAGGAATGCGATCACGACGCCGACCACGCCGCCGGCCAGGAGGCCGATGAGTAGCCACTGCACCAGGCTCGGCGCAACCACCTCGTTGCGGGCGGCCTCCGAAATCACCTCTCCACCCTCGGTGTCGACCTGCTCGAGCGCCCCTTTCTGCCCCAGCAAGGCGTTGAGCTCGATGGTCACGAGGTCACGGTCGCTCGTTGCCTGATTGGCCGCGAGAGTCCCGGCTTCGGCTCCACTGATGCGTGAGTTGGCATCAGTCAGCTGGGTGCCCAGGGTGGTGCGGCGAGCTTCAACCCCTTGCAGGATGGTATCGAGCTTGGATTGGGCACGGGAGGTCCGATAGGCCAGGTACGACTGTGCAACGGCATCCGCGCCCACCCTGGCTTGCTCGCTCGTCGGCGCGGCATAGTTGATATGCACGATGGACGCGCCGCTTGTCGAATCAACCTCCAGGTTGCGCCGCACCTCGTCCGGCGTCACACCGGACCCCATCTTCTTCGCGGCAGCGAGTGCCACGGTGTACGAGGTGGCAATCTGTGTTTCGGTCGTGCCGTCGAGCAGATTCGATGCTTGTTTGGACGTGTCGAACGGGTCTGTCGAAATGATGCGGAGGTTGACGACGGCCGTCGCCTTCACGGGCGGGGGGTACGCGGCGAATAGCACCAGGGCCGCCAGCCCGCCGAGCACGACCCCGGCGAGGACGACGAGCCACTGGCGGCGAAGGACGAACCAGTAGTAACCCAGTCCCACGGTTGCAGCATCTGACTGTTGCGACATACTCCACACCCAACTCTGGCCGAATGGGGGCCAACTGGCCCGACTGCAGGCATAGTAATGTGATCTACACAAAAAAGTGATGGGCCCTCAGTTTTGTGCCTGTCCCCAATTGGAGGGTGGGCAGATGCGTTCATTGCGAACGGAGGGCCGGTGGCGCCGGGCCCCCAGATGGGGCGACATCTCGGTCTGGCAGGGATCGGCGACGACACCCGACCTGCCTCGCTGGCCGCTCACGGCGATGTTCGTTCTGTTCCCCATTTGGTGGCTGCTCGGTCCGGGCGAGGCTATGTGGATCGCCCTTGCCGCGGTCATGCTCCTGCTCCTCCTCAGGCATGGAGAGATCCGGGCGCCGCGAGGCCTGGGTATTTGGCTGCTCTTCCTGCTGTGGATGGGTTGTTCGGTCATCGGCATCGACAGTGGAGGACGCCTCCTCGGGTTCGTCTACCGGGCGCTGCTGTACGTCACCGTGACAGTGGTGTTCCTGTACGTGTACAACGCGCGTGCCACCCTGACGGCGAGATATGTGCTGGGAGTCCTGACGGTGTTCTGGCTGATCGTCGTGGCGGGCGGGTACCTCGGAGTGTTCTGGCCGCTGTTCTCCATCGACACCCCGCTGGGCATGGTGCTGCCGTCGTCGTTGAGCTCGAACGACCTCATCCGGGAGATGGTCGTTCGCCGCGTCACCCAATACAGCCCGGACGCGTGGGCACCGATCGATCCTCGGCCCAGCGCCCCCTTCCTCTACACAAACGGCTGGGGGAACGCGTACTCCGCACTCTCACCGATGGTGGTCGCATACCTCGTCATGGTGCGGCGCGAGCGACGATTCTGGTGGCTGCTGCCGCTCATTCCGCTTTCTTTCGTGCCCGCGTTCCTCACTTTAAACCGCGGGATGTTCCTCGGACTGGCGTTGGCGTTGGCCTACGTTTTGCTTCGCTCCGTCCTCAGCGGAAACGTTCGCGCGATTGCAGCGCTCGCCGGGCTGTCTTTGGTCGCGGCGGGTGCCTGGGCGGCCCTCCCGGTCGCGGACAGGCTCGACCACCGGGTTGAAGTCAGCTCATCGACCGAGGACCGCGCTGACCTGTACGTCGAGGCATTCACAAGAACCCTCGAGCAACCGGTCTTCGGCTACGGGGCACCACGGCCCTCCGAGACGCCCGGCGCGCCCTCCGTCGGCACTCAAGGTCAGTTCTGGATGGTGATGTTCTCCCACGGCTTCCCGGGAGCGGCCCTTTTCATGGGATGGCTCGCCTGGGCATTCTTTCGTTCAGTTCGCGAGCGGGACCCCGCCGGCCTGGCGTGCAACACAGTGATACTGGTCACCCTTGTGGAATCGCTGTACTACGGCATTATGACCACTGGGCTCATGGTGGCCATGCTGGCCGCAGCCGTTGCCCTGCGTCCGACAGAAGATGCCGAGCCGGCCCCGCTGAAATCTCAGCCGTCCCGGGTTCGTCAGATCTGACGCTGTCGTTCACTAACCGGAGAGGTGGCCCGAAATGTTGAAGGAAAGTGCGCCAGAGAGCGTCGACGTCATCATCGCCACGCGAGGGAGGCCGGAACTGCTGCGGGCCGCGGTGCGGTCCATCCTTTGTCAGGATTACGGCGGGGAGATCACCCTGACCATCGTCTTCGACCAGACTGCTGTCGACCCGCTGGAAGACATCGATATCCCCGCCGTGCGCCGGCATGTCCGCACTGTGCCGAACACACGGACGCCGGGGCTTGCCGGCGGCCGGAATACCGGGATCCAAGCGGGGACGGGGGATCTCATCGCCTTCTGTGACGATGATGATGAATGGCTGCCCGGCAAACTTCGCCGGCAGATCGAGGCCTGGACGGGCGATCCGGAGGCGGTGCTGGTCGCGACGGGCATCCGGATCGCCACCGCCGGGCGGATGGTGGACCGGCTACCACCGGAGCGAACGGAGTTTGCGGATCTCATCCGCTCTCGGACCACGGAGATTCACCCGTCCTCGTTCCTGATGCGGCGATGCGATGTGGTGGAGCGAATCGGGCTGGTCGACGAGGAGTTGCCGGCCTCCTACGGCGAGGATTACGACTTCCTCCTCCGCGCGGCGAGAGTCGGTCACATTCTCGGGGTGGGCGAGCCGCTGGTCATCGTGCATTGGAACCGGACATCGTTCTTCGCCGGGAAGTGGCGCGGCATCGCAGACGGACTCACCTACCTGCTGAGCAAGCATCCGGAATTCGCCCAGAGCGCGCAGGGCTCGGCTCGTATAGAGGGTCAGATTGCGTTTGCGCTGGCGGCCCTCGGGGAGCACGGTGAGGCATTCCGCTGGGCACGAAGCACCCTCCGCCACGACCGTTCCCAACTTCGTGCGTACGCCGCGATGGCGATTGCCGCGCGACTGGTACCGGCGGGCGCCCTCGTCAGCGCCGTCAACCGGAGTGGCCGTGGTTTGTGACCTGGCTCGACACCGACGGCCCAGCCCTCACCGGAGAAAACCGGTGAGGGCTGGGACGTTGGCGAGTCGCTGGGGTCAGCGCTTGTAGACCCGCACGTAGTCAACCTGGTAGGCCGCGGGGAAGACTGTGTCCGCGGTCGGTGATCCAGGCCAGTTTCCACCGACGGCCATGTTGAGCCGGATGTAGAACTGCTTGACGAAGGCCTGGTCAAGCCAGGAGGTTGTGGACAAGTTGCGCTCGAACGTCAGCACGCCGTCGACGTACCACGTGATGGAGCCGGGTGCCCACTCGACGGCATAGTCGTGGAATCCGTCCGCCGTGGTGCCGACCGGAAGGTCGTAGTTCGTGACCTGCCGGGGGTGTGTTCCCACGTAGTCGTAGTGGATGGTCTGGGAGATTTGGTTGGCGCTGAAGGCCTCGCCCTTGGCAGTACCGACAGCCTCGAGGATGTCGAGTTCACCGATTCCACCCGTCGTCGGCCGCATCCAGAATGCCGGCCACAGCCCCTTGGAGGTGCCCTGGTTGAGCGGCGTCTTGGCGCTGATCTCGAACCGGCCGTATTCGAAGTCCACCTTGTTCTTGGTGCTCAGCATGCCTGAGGTGTACGAACGCCCCCCGGGGAAGCGCGGGTCGTTGGTGCCGCACTTGATCGGGGTGGCTTCCTTGCGGGCGGTGATGGTCAGCACGCCGCTGGAGACGTTGACGTTCTCCGGGCGGTCCATCAGGCAGGCAAGCTCGTTGTTGCCATCGCCATAGGTCGAGTTGTTGTCGACGTTCCAGGCGTCACGGTTGACCGTTGATCCGTTGAACTCGTCCGCCCAGGCCAGGTTCCATCCGGCCGGGGCCGGAGCAGGAGCTGGAGCTGGAGCTGGAGCTGGAGCTGGAGCTGGAGCAGGAGCAGGAGCAGGAGCAGGAGCAGGAGCAGGAGCAGGAGCAGGAACCGGTGCGGCGTTGGTGGTGTCGACGAGGGTCACATCGTCAATGACGAGAGCGTTTCCAGGGGACAGCTTGGCACCGAGGACGTTGATATTCAGAGTGGTGGACGTTCGCGTGGCCTTGTAGGCAGTGGTGATTCGCTTCCACTTGGTGTCCGTGCGCCACTGCCAGGACTGACCGCTGCTGATGACGCTGGACGAGGCGTCCTCTTCGAGCAGCCGAAGGATGACTCCCTGGTTCGCTTGTTCCGCACGGACCCACGCCGTGGCCTCGTAGGTGTGACCTGCGATCAAACCGGATGCCGAGTCGACGACATCATTGAGCGTCACCGTCGCGGCAGCGCTGGAGGTGTTCGTCAATCGAGCCCCTGCGCTTCCGTTCAGACCATTGGCGGTTGCGGCGAGGCGGGTATTCCTTGCGCCTTCCCAGCCGGCGGTGCCTGATGAGAAATTGCCGTTCACGACGGCAATCGTGGCCGCTTGGGCGGCAGGTGCGGTGAGACTCACTGCGCCGACGGCAGATATCACCGTTGCCGCAACAGCGAAGAAGACTCTCCGTTTGCCCGAGCCGGGCCTGGCGCTCATTGTTTCTGAGCGTCTTGGCTTTTCTATTAACATGTGTCTCCCAGCCGCGAAACAGGCTTCACGCCTGGCGGCAGTATATCTTTGCGCCGTGGGGCGTGTTTTTCAATGGCGTGCGGGAGCCCTTTCCTCTCTCCGCGGAGTCTGGGGTGTTTCTCGCGGAGTCTTTTACTTCGTGAGGCATGATCACTTTACTGGTATGCCCCATTTTCTCTGGCCTTTGCCGGGGCATTCACAGGCTTCCACCGCAGGCTCGTGGGCCCGGGGCAGACAAGGGGCCTAACCCGATCCGCCGATTCTCGCGTCCAGATTTGGTTCCGCGAGTTGCTCCAGCGCACGCCGAAGAAGAGTACTCGAGGTTGCCATCGTGTACGGAAAATATTCGATCACCACGCCCACCTTGGCGAACTCGACCTCAAGGCGGCGAGCACGCTCGGTACCCTTCCAGTCATCGCCCTTGAAGTAGACGTCGAACGGCGTCGCACGCCACGCGGCCAGCTTGTCCAGCACGTCTTCCTCCACCGCTTCGTCGACGAAGGAGATGTGACGGACGATCTCGATCCGCTCGGCGCAGGGGATCATCGGCGCCCTGCCCTTGGTGATCTTGAGCATCTCGTCCGAGACGACACCCGCGATCAGGTGATCGCACCGGCTTTTGGCGTGCTTGAGGATGTTGAGGTGCCCGATGTGGAAAAGGTCATAGGCGCCACCGGCGTAGCCGATTCGTTGAGTTCCCACGTGCTCCGTTCCTGGTTCTCGGGGTCTGCCGCGCGGCCAATTCATCAGTACGCACCCACCGGTTGCATGACCGTCTTGAAGGTGCGCCAGATGATGATCAGGTCACCGGCCAGCGACCAGTTCTCGACGTAGTAGAGGTCCAGCCGCACGCTGTCCTCCCAGCTCAGGTTCGACCGGCCGCTGACCTGCCACATCCCGGTCAGGCCTGGCTTGATGTACAGGCGACGGTGCACGTGGCTCTCGTAGGCTTCCACCTCGATCGGGAGCGGGGGGCGCGGCCCGACGAGGCTCATGTTCCCGATCAGGATGTTCCAGAGCTGGGGCAGTTCGTCCAGCGAATACTTGCGGAGCACCCGTCCGACCCGGGTGATGCGCGGGTCATTGCGAATCTTGAAGAGCGCTCCGGATGCCTCGTTCTGGTCGAGCAGGCCGGCGAGGTCGTCCTCCGCCGTCTGCACCATGGAGCGGAACTTGATCATCTGGAAGGTGCGCTCGTTGCGTCCGCACCGCTCCTGGTGGAAGAGGACGGGGCCGGGCGAGTCGACCTTGACGGCGATCGCGATGGCGACCAGGAGCGGCCAGAAGAAGAGGAGTGAGATCCCGGACACGCCGATGTCGAGGACGCGCTTGGCCACGTGCTTTGCACCCTCGAACTGCGGGATCTCAACGTGGATCAGGGGCAACCCCTCGACCGGCCGAAAATGGATGCGGGGACCGGCGACATCCGTCAGCTGGTTGGACAGCACCAGCTCGGCGGACGTCCCCTCCAGCTCCCAGCCGAGAGTGCGGATGTACTCGCTCCCGCCGGCGGGCTGGCCCGCGACGATCACGGTGTCCACGGCGAGCTCGGCGGCCGCGACCGCGACATGTGCGAGGTCGGAAACCACCGGAATGGTTCGGTTTCCTTTCGTCACCGGCGCCTTCGAACCGTTCACGAGCGCGACCCCGACCACGTAATAGGTGGCGCCGGCCTTCTCGATCTGTCCGACCACGTATTCAACGTCCGCTGAGTTGCCGACCACGATGACTCGCGCCAGGTAGTGTCCGAAAAGCCTCTGGCGCAGGAGCCACCGGCGCCACAGCCAGCGTTCCAGGACGAGGCCGCAGATTCCGAGGGGGAGCGCGAGCACGAAGAAGCCGCGCGCGACATCGACCTGGAACGCGAGGAAGCCGATGGCGAGCAGCCCGAAGGCGAGCGCACTCGCGTTGATGACCTGCTTGTACTCCGTCGGCCCGATGCCGATGACGCGCTTGTCCCTGGTGTGGAAGACTCCCAGGGTCGCGATCCAGCTGAGCGCGATGAGCAACGCAACAAGCCAGTAGTCGGCTTGATACCCGCCAACGGATGCCCGGGCGCCCTCGCCGCCGAATCTGACGAGCAGGGCTGCCGCCACGGCGGCCATGACGACACCCGCGTCGCTGACGAGGAGCTTCGCGCGGAACTGCCTGGCCCAGACCAGGCCGGAGGTCTTCGCATCGACGCTGACCGGGGCCTCGAGCGCCGGTGCCGGCACCAGTGCAAGCTTCGGCTGGGCGAGAGGGAGACGCCCCGCGAAGGGCAGGTGCGGTCGTGGGTCCGTCACGGTAGCCTCACCCCGCCACCGGTCATGCGGGGCTGGGCGCGATGAAGCGCTCGGAGTTCGGCCTGGGTGGGGCCGGTCAAAATGGGTCGACAAAAGAGCCGACACGTTACGCACGTGTTCACGGATCCCCCTGCATCTCGGGTGTACAGATCGGGACTGGCAGCGCCCGGGCGCTCCCGTCTAGGGAACGAGATTGCCCGGGCGAAAAAATAAATGATGAAAATTCAACTGCTTGCGGGCCGACCATACCCCGGAACGCGCGGGACGGCTCGTACCCCGAAAAGGGGGGGTGCGCGGGACGGCAACCCGTGGCACCCTCTGCGTCGTGAGTAAACCTCATCTCTCCGGCGACGCATTCACCCGTTGACTCAACGCACATCAGGATTGGGAAAAAGTGACTCCTAAGCTGCGCATCGCCGTCATCGGCGCGGGGGCTCGGGGGGCGAACCTGGCCCGAAACTTTCACAACAGTCCCCGCTGGGAGCTTGTCGCCATCTGCGACATCGACCGCGACCGCGCTCGGAAGGTGGCAGACACGCTTGACGGCGCACGGGCGGTGACGGCCCTCAGCGAACTGCTGGACGCCGAAGACCTGGACGCTGTGGCCGTCGCCACCCCGGCACGGACGCATCACGGCATCACCAGGGCCGCCCTCAGCGCCGGTAAACACGTCATGGTCGAAATGCCCCTCGCCGACACCGGGGCGCGCGGGCGCGACATGGTGCGGGCCGCCGCTGAGCGAGGCCTGGTGCTGATGGCGGTCCACGCCTACTGCTACGCGCCGGCCGTTCTGACGATCCGGGACCTGATCCAGGAGGGCTCGCTCGGCGACATCCTGTTCATTGATTCCCTGCGCATCGAACCGGGCCTCATCCAACCGGAGATGGACGTGTTCTGGGACCTTGCACCCCACGATCTGTCCGTCCTCGATTTCATCCTGCCGGGCGGACTCCGGCCACTGAGCGTGTCCGCGCAGGGAGACGACCCGCTCGGGACGGGTAAGGCCTGCGTCGGATACCTTCTCCTGCCTCTGGCGAACGGTGCCACTGCCCAGGTGTACGTCAATCGGCTCAGCCCCACCAGGATCCGCCGGATGATCGTCGGTGGCACGAAATGCACCGTGCTGTGGGACGACCTCAACCCACAACAGACGGTGAGCGTCTATGACCGTGGCGGGGACTTCGGCTCGCAGGCCCTGGACGGGGCAGAACAGACGACCGCGACCCTTCCCTATCGACCGGGGAACCCCGGGTCGCCGATAGTCTCCGAGCTGGAGGCGCTGGGTGCGATGGCCTGCGAGTTCGCGGACAGCATCCGTCAGCTGAGGGCGCCGCGCACCGACGGTGAGGCGGGGCTTCGGGTGCTATCCGTGCTGGAAGCGGCGACCCGGAGTCTGGCTACGGCCGGCTCCGCACGGGCACTCGACGAAGATCGGCTGGCGGCGCGGGGGCCTGCGTGAGCACGGTGAGGCCCCGGGACAAAAAAAGAAGGCCACCCCAGTAGAAGCCTGGGAGTGACCTTCAGTGGCCCCGACCGGCGTCGATCCGGTGACCTTTCGATTTTCAGTCGAACGCTCTACCAACTGAGCTACAGGGCCAGAAAGAAACCTCGAGAAGTCGCTTTCCAAGGAAAAAAACCCCTTCTTTCGAAAGGGCTTGCTTCCTTTGCGACCCTGACCGGACTTGAACCGGCGACCTCCGCCGTGACAGGGCGGCGCGCTAACCAACTGCGCTACAGGGCCTCGTGATGAGAATCAATCGATCTTCTGAACCAACTGATTTTCACTGCTGAGCTTTTACTGCGTTTTTCGTACTTGTTCATTCTTGCACATTCAGACTTGCATTCTTGCGTAGCCCCAACGGGATTCGAACCCGTGTTAACGCCGTGAAAGGGCGCCGTCCTAGGCCGCTAAACGATGGGGCCAAGACGCCATAAACCGCATGGCTTCCGACGCATAAGCATACGGTCTGCTGCCGGGAAATCCCAAATCGTGTCCCGTGAGCGTGTCGCTAGCGACGTCTTGTGCCGCCACGCCCGTGAATTGCGGGCCGGTTGGGTGGAGCCGGTTTAGGTTCAGGAGGGGTGTTTATAACCTCATGTTGTTACTGTGAAGAAGAGTTAACACAGTGATTGCTGTGATTAACGAGCCCGATCGGGGAGTAATGAAGCGCACGGCACATCCGAATGGCCGCGAAGCAATGAAGCGACTGGGGGGTCTCCGGTCACCTGGGGGTGCCCGCATCCGTCGTCGACCTCTGAGTCTGATCACCGGTTTCATCGCGGCCCTTGCCCTGTGTGTCACGCTCGTCGGCCCGGCTGGGTCCGCCCAGGCCGTGGACTACCCGACCTGGCAGGACCTGCAGAACGCCAAGTCCAATACGGCGGCGGCGGCGACGCAGGTCACCCAGATCCAGAACCTGATCGCGAATCTGCAGGACCAGGTCAAGCAGACGCAGGCCGAGTCCGAGGCGCGCGGCGCCGAACTCCAGGTCGCCCAGGAGAAGTTCGACGAGGCAAGCCGCCGTGCCGTCGACCTGCAGCAGCAGGCCGACGCCAGCACCGCGGTTGCCCAGACGGCCACGCGCCAGGCCGGCCAGCTGGCCGCGCAGCTCTACCGCACGGGCGGTACCGATCTGAGCGTCAACCTCTTCCTCGACGGCCAGGACAGCAGCGAGGGTGCGGATGCGCTCCTGTCGAAGCTCGGCAGCATGAGCAAGCTCGTCGAGCGCAGCACCGGCGTCTACGAGGAGGCGCAGACCGCACGGAACGCGGCCCAGTCCCTCGGCGACCAGGCCAAGATCGCCCAATCCGAACGTGAAACCCTGCGGGTGGCCGCCGAGGCCGCCCTCGTCGCGGCGCAGGAAGCCGCGCAGGCCGCCACCGACGCGCTGGCCGAGTCGGAGGCGAAGAGCATCGAGCTCAACGCCCAGCTCGCCTTCATGCAGGACGCCCAGGCGACGACGGCGGCGGGGTACGAGGCCGGCGTGATCGAGCGGGCCCGCCTCGCCGCGATCGAGGCCGAGCGGGTGCGGGTGGAGCAGGCCGCGGCCGAAGCCAGAGCGGCCGCCGCGGCAGCGGCAGCGGCCGCCAACCGGAGTAGTAGCAGCGGCAGCAGTAGCGGCGGCGGCGGCGGTGGTGGCGGCTGGGCAGTTCCCGCCAATGGGCGGATCACGGATGGTTACGGTCCGCGCGCGGTGATCTGCGGCAGCGACGGCTGCAGCAAGGGCTTCCACAGTGGCACCGACCTCGGCGCCGGCTGCGGCGCGTCGATCTACGCGGCCAGCAGCGGCACCGTGATCTATGCGGGCGGGTACGGCACGTACGGCAACTTCGTCCTGATCCAGCACGCCGGCGGGATATCCACCGGCTACGCCCACATCCGGCCCGGAGGCATCGGTGTCTCGAACGGCCAGAGCGTCTCGGCCGGGCAGCGGATCGCCAGCGTCGGCGAAACGGGAGCGGCCAGCGGCTGCCACCTGCACTTCGAGGTTCGCACCAACGGCAACCAGATCAACCCTGCTCCGTTCATGGCCGACCGAGGAGCTTCCCTTGGCTAAAGACACCGCCCGAGGCTCGATTCGGCACACTCCCGCCCGGCTGTTCGCGGCCGTCGCGGTCGGGGCGGTCGCGGCATCCGCAGCAGGAGTTACTCCGGCGGCGTTCGCCGAACCGGGGTATCCCAGCTGGGACGACGTGCAGAAGGCCAAGCAGAGCGAGGCGACCAAGCAGGCCGAGATCGTCACGATCACCGGGCTGCTGGGCGACCTGCAGGTGCGGGCGGATGCCGCGTCGAAGTCGTCGCGGATCGCCGCCGAGGCCTATCGAGTGGCCCGGGACGATCTTGACGCCGCCACGGTTCGCGAGGCCAGCCTGCTGGGCCAGGCCACGTCCGCGAATAAGCGCGCGGCGACATCCCGGATGCGGGCCGGTCTGATCGCAGCCCACCTCGCCAAGACGGGGGCGCAGGACCTGTCGCTCAATCTCTTCCTCAACGGGGACGGCGCCGACGACCTGCTGCACCAGCTGGGCACGGCCAGCAAGCTGGGCGAGCAATCCGAAACGATCTACAACCAGGCCGTGCAGGACAAGAACACCGCCGAGGCTCTGGGCGAGCAGGCCACCGCCGCCACCGCGGAACGTGCCCGCCTCTCGGCCGAGTCCGTGACCACCTACGACGCCGCAACCGCGGCCGCCCAGGTCGCGGAGGCGGCCTTCCAGACGGAGCAGAAGAGGTCGAACGACCTGTTCGAGCAGCTGGCGCTCCTCAAGGACACGACGGCCGAGGCCGAGCGCTCCTTCCAGGCCGGTCAGGATGCCGTGGCCGCCGCCGCCGCTCTCGCTCGGGCGCAGGCATCCGCCGCAGCGAAGCAGGCCGCCGCCGCGGCGAAGGCACCGGCCGCCTCGCCGGGAGCCGGGGCCCAGGCACCCGCAGCGGCCGTCCGTCCGGCGCCGGCC
>NZ_SOFY01000025.1 GCF_004402595.1 Cryobacterium shii
CACTATGTGGTTCTCGATGTACGGTCGAGAACAACGCCCTCACCGGCTCATAAACGGGTGAGGGCTCTATAACTGAAAAATATAGAATCGATTCATCGAGAGGTGTTTCGGCGGCTATAGCGAGAGGGAAACGCCCGGTCACATTCCGAACCCGGAAGCTAAGACTCTCTGCGCCGATGGTACTGCAGGGGGGACCCTGTGGGAGAGTAGGACACCGCCGGACTTAACTTGGTAACACACAGAATGGCCACCCTCAGGGGTGGCCATTCTGCGTTAACCCACACACCCCGCACCACCGTGCTCGTGCGCGGTATCAACGAGGGAAGGCCACCCTCAGGGGTGGCCTTCCCTCGTTGACGTCCGGGTGAGAGTGCCCGTTCCGGTCGAGAGTGACCGTGCTACCGGGCACTCTCGACCGGAACAGGCACACTCCGGGCGGCCCGGGTGCCTCCGGGGCCGGCCCGGCCCGGGAGGGGGCGCCGTCGCGGCGCACCCTGTGCCCGCCGGCGCACGGTAAATCCTGCGCCCGCGAGCACAACCTGCGCCCCGACAACGACAACGGGGGAGGGACGGCGCCCGGCCGGCCTCGGCGCGCAAGACCACGGCCACCGGGACCAGAATGTCTTCGTGGGGGAGCCTGCTCGTGAAGTCGCGGCTACGCCGCCGCTGCCGCCTGCGCCACATCCGTCTGCCAGGTGCACGCAGAGGGCTGCCGGCATGCGAACCATCCGGCGAGAGTGCCCATTCCGGTCGAGAGTGACCGCGCTACCGGCCACTCTCGACCGGAACAGGCACAGCCGTTGGGCCCTGGGGGAGAGTGTCTCGTTGCGCAGACCGGGGTGGGAAGGACAGCGCCGGACCTGAGTCAGTCACAACAACCAATACGGCCACCTCTCGGGGTGGCCAATTGGCGTTAAGTTACGATTGAAGAGTCTGTCGAAATGACAGGCACAATTACACAGGAGACACAGTGAGCCCCACAGGATCGCACGATAACGAATCACGCGACGGCGGACGCGACGAACGTCGCTCCGGCGGTTACCAGGGCCGGTCGGATCGACCGCGGCAGGACGGCGATCGTCCTCCGTACCGGGGGAACTCCGAGCGCCCCACCGGTGGTGGCGAGCGTGCCCCCTACCGTGGGAACTCCGATCGTCCGCAGCGTGATGGTGAGCGTCCTCCTTACCGTGGTAACTCCGACCGCCCGTCCGCGGGCGGCTACCGTGGCAACTCCGAGCGCCCCACCGGTGGCGGCGAGCGTGCCCCCTACCGTGGGAACTCCGATCGTCCGCAGCGTNGAAACCCGCGCTACGAGAACGGTGATCCGCGGGATCCCAACGGCAGCCTGGGCGGGCGCTTACACACGTGATCTGGCGGGCAGCCGGGCCGTCAGGGCACCGGAGGCGCCAGCGTCGGAGGTCCCTGGCACAGTCGTCGACGTGGATGAATCACGAAAGACCACAGATCCAGTCCTCAGGGCGCACTTCGAAGCGATTCGCCAGGACCACGAGAACGTCCTGCGCCGCACCGCCGAGTACGATGCCCTGGTCGCTGAGGCTCGTCGGTTCGAGAAAGCCATCCGGCGTGCCGGGACGAGAGCACGGCGAGCGAACGGCAGTACGTGACATTCAGCGGGCGACGGCGAGTGGCCGGACTCAGCGCTGCGGGAAGTTGTGCGGCAGAGTGCTGAGCACCGGCTGCAGGCGCTCCAGGCGGTCGCGCTCCAGGATCAGGGCGGCGAACTCGCGCGAGCGACGCACGGCCGCCACCCCGGCCAGGAACAACTCGGGCGGCACCGGGGGGAGGGGTGAGACAAAGGGAGCTGCCTCGGCGGCCAGGCTCTCGGCCAGGCGCACCCGGGTCGGGGGCGTCAGTTTCGCCGCCTGGTCCAGAAATTGAGCGATGCGGCGGGACAGGCGGTCGGGCAGCCGGATGATGTCGACCGTCTGCGCCCAGGTCTCGAGTTCCTCCGGCAGCCCGTGCACGGCGACCCGAAGCGTTGGCACTCGCTCGTGCTGGCTGTAGGTGCCGGCCAGGAGGTCACCCAGACGCTTCGACTTGCCGTTCAGCAGTGCCGTCGTGGCGGCCAGGCCGCCGAAGGTGAGGTAGATCTCGATCACGCCGAGCAGTGCGCGGATGAAGGCGTGCCGCAACTGGACTGCGCCGCCGTCGTCTCGCACGATCCGCGCCCCGATGGCGAGTTTGCCCAGGGATCGCCCGCCGGAGAGTGTTTCGACGGTCATCGGCACAACCAGGATGGAGAACACCAGCCCCACGATGCCGAGAGCCCGCACGAGCGCATCGTCGAGGGCCTGACCGGCCAGGATCGAGACGATGTAGGCCATCGCGAGGAAGAGCAGCAGGTACGCGACCCAATCGATGATCGTGCCCGCTGCCCGCAGGATGACGCTGGCCGGCCGCACGTCGAGCGCGACGGCCTCCCCCGTGAGGAGTTCATACTCGCTCAGCGGATACTCGCCGTGATCGGCCACATTAGCGGACTGCGCCATGTCTACTATTAGAACAGATGGACCTTGACGCGTATTCAGCGGCGCACCGCGCCGAATGGGGCCGCCTGGCCGAACTCGGCTCGCAGCGGCGGCTGTCCGGCGCGCAATCCGACGAGCTGATCGAGCGTTATCAGGCGGGTGCGACGCAGCTCTCCTTCATCAAGACCACCACCGGGTCGACCGTGCAGGGCGACCGTCTTTCCGTGGCGCTGTCCCGGGCCCGGTTGAGGTTCACCGGCGCCAGCGCCAGCGTGGTCTCCCAGATTCCGCGGTTCTTCGTGCTGCAGCTGCCGGCGGCCCTCTATCGCCTGCGCTGGCTGACCCTGGCGGTGGCGTTGGTCACGGTCGTGGTGGCCGGCCTCTACGCGATGTGGGTATCCGGGGACCCGCAGGTACTCGCCAACATCGGCTCCGACGCGCAGCTCCAAAAACTCGTCAACGAAGACTTCGTCAACTACTACTCCGAGAACCCGGCGGCATCCTTCACCGGCCAGGTCTGGACCAACAACGCGTGGATCGCCGCCCAGTGCATCGCCTTCGGCATCCTCGGCGTGTACGTGCCTTACATCGTGCTGCAGAACGCGCAGAACGTGGGGATCACGGCAGCCGTCATGTTCGCCTACGGCAAGGGCGACGTGTTCTTCCTCTACATCGCCCCGCACGGCATGCTCGAACTGACCGCCATCTTCGTGGCCGCCGCCGGAGGGCTCCGCATTTTCTGGGCCTGGATCGCCCCGGGCCCCCGCACCCGCGGCCAGGCCCTGGCCGAAGACGCGCGCGCACTGTCCACGGTGGCGATCGGTCTGATGTTCGTCCTGCTGGTCTCCGGGGTGATCGAGGGTTTCGTCACCCCGGCACCCTGGCCCTGGCCGGTCAAGATAGGCATCGGGGCTGCTGCCCTGCTGGCGTTCCTGGCCTACATGCTGGTGCTCGGCGGCCGCGCGGTGCGGGCGGGGGAGACCGGCGACCTGGCCGAATTCGAGGCCGGCAGCACTCGGATCTACGCGGCGTAGCCCTGCAGATCACCAGCCGCGGCCCGTGGCCCGAGCGCCCGCGGCCCGCGACTCAGAGGCGGCCGGCCGACTTCAAGGCGATGTACCGGTCGGCCAGGTCCGGCGGCAGATCGGCGGGCGCCCCGGTGACGACGTCCGCGCCCTGCTGACGGATGGCGGCCGACACCCGGGCCACGTCCAGCAGGGCCCGTTCGGCCGCCGCCGCCCGGTAGATCTCCTCGCGGTTGCCGCGTTCGCGGGTGGCCTGCAGGGTGGTGGGGTCGGTGACGGATGCCACGACGACGGTGTGGTGCCGGGTCAGCTGCGGCAGCATGGAGAGCAGCGCACTCGAGGCGCCGGCCGCATCGATCGAGGTGATCAGCACCACCAGTGCTCGCTGGGTGGTGACCTGGCGCACCTGGCCGGGCACCGAGGACCAGTCGGTCTCGATCAGCTCGGGTTCGATCATGGCCATCGTGTCGACCATGCGGGAGAGCAGCTCCGCTCCCTGCGCGCCCTGCACCCGCCCACGGGTGCGGCGGTCGTAGGCGATGAAGTCGACGCGGTCGCCGGCCTTCGATGCCAGTGCGGCGAGCAGCAGCGACGCCTCGAAGGCCGTGTCGAGGCGGGGCTCGTCGTCCACCCGCGCCGCCGAGGTGCGGCCGCTGTCGACGACGATGACGACCCGGCGGTCCCGTTCGGGCCGCCAGGTGCGCACCATGGTGTCGCCGCGCCTGGCCGTGGCCCGCCAGTCGATGGAGCGCACGTCGTCGCCCCGAACGTACTCGCGCAGGGAATCGAATTCGGTGCCCTGACCGCGCACCAGCAGGCTGGTGCGCCCGTCGAGTTCCTTGAGCCGGGTGATCCGCGAGGGCAGGTGTTTGCGCGCGTTGAAGGGCGGCAGAACCCGGATGCGCCCCGGCGCCAGCAGCGTCGCCTGCCGCGCCCACAGCCCGAGTGGCCCGGATGAGCGCACGGTCACCTGCTCCACCCTCCGCTCGCCGCGCCGAATCGGGGTCAACGTCAGCGACGCCAGGCGTCGTTCCCCGCGCGGCACGGTCAGCGGGGTGCGGTTGTTCCCGGCGCCGGCGGAGGGCTGCCAGGCATCCCG
This sequence comes from Cryobacterium shii, assembly GCF_004402595.1. Lineage (GTDB taxonomy): Bacteria > Actinomycetota > Actinomycetes > Actinomycetales > Microbacteriaceae > Cryobacterium > Cryobacterium shii. Next base: position 4,614 of record NZ_SOFY01000025.1, read on the forward strand.
CAGCACCAGTCTCAGGTCCCGGGTACCGGTGTTGCTCAGGTACAGGTCGCTCGTCACGGACTCGCCCAGGCGCACCCGGGCGGGCAGGTTCCTGGCCAGGCCGATCGCGCGGGGCGACCCGGCGAGCGACAGGTCGAGGATGCCGAGGGCCAGCACGGTCAGCAGCCACAGCCCGAGCACGGCCGCCGCGGTGCCGGGCGTTCGCCCGAGCAGCACGATCGGCACGACGCCGAGGGCGACGAGGGCGACGAACCGGCCGGTGAGCGTCACGTTAGATCGGGACCTGCACCTGAGCGAGCACCGCGCGCAGGATCGCGTCCACCGACACGCCTTCGAGTTCGGCTTCGGGCCGCAGCTGCAACCGGTGCCGCCAGACCGGCAGCACCATGGCCTGCACGTGGTCGGGGGTGATCGAGTCGTACCCGCTCAGCCAGGCCCAGGCCTTCGCCGACGCGAGCAACGCCGTCGTGCCGCGCGGGCTGACCCCGAGCTTCACCGACGGGCTGCGCCGGGTGGCCCGGGCCAGGTCGACGATGTAGCCGAGCACGTCCGCGCTGGCGCCCACGGATGCCGCCGCCGCCTGCGCCGCCCTCAGCTCGTCCGGGCCGAGCACGGCGGTCACCCCGGCTCCGGCCAGGTCGCGCGGGTTGAAGCCGGTCGCGTGCCGCCGCAGCACCTCGAACTCCGCGTCGCGCTCCGGGATGTCGAGCACGAGCTTGAGCAGGAATCGGTCCAGCTGCGCCTCCGGCAGCGTGTAGGTGCCTTCGTATTCGATCGGGTTCATTGTCGCCGCGACGATGAATGGATCCGGCAGGGGAAGGGAAACGCCGTCGACGCTGACCTGTCGTTCCTCCATCGCCTCCAGCAGGGCCGATTGGGTCTTCGGCGGGGTGCGGTTGATCTCGTCGGCCAGCAGGATGTTCGTGAACACCGGCCCTTTCCGAAATTCGAACTCGCCGACCCTGGCGTCGTACACGAGCGAACCGGTCACGTCCCCCGGCATCAGGTCGGGGGTGAACTGCACCCGCTTGGTCTCCAGGCTGAGCGCGTGGCTGAGCGAGCGCACGAGGAGGGTCTTGGCGACCCCCGGCACACCCTCCAGCAGCACGTGACCGCGGGCCAGCAGCGCGATGATCAGGCCCGTCACGGCGCCGTCCTGCCCGACGACGGCCTTGCCGACCTCGGTGCGCACCTGGGCGAGCGAGCCTCGCAGGGTATTGACAGCGGTGTGAGTGCTCATGAGTCCATTCTTCCGGGTGGCGGTGGGGTTATCGCTCGGCTGGTCGCCCGCTCGAGCTCCTGGAGGCGGTCGGAGAGGGCGACCAGCTCGGCATCGGTCGCGGGCACGCGGTCGACGAGGACGGACCGCACCTCGCCGCTCGGCCGGTCGGTCACCCGGGCCACGGCCTGGATCACGTCGTCGAGGTTCGCCAGGCGGGACAGCCCGACCTGGCCGGCGAGGCGCTGCACGGCCCCGACCCGCAGCGCGTCGAGAGCACGCAGGCGGGCGCCGCTGCGGGCGTACAGGCGGGCCCGGCCCTCCATCGTTTCGCTGGCACGCACGGTGACCGGCAGATTCTCGGCGACGAGGGGACCGAACCTCCTCCCGCGCCAGATCATCGCGGCCAGAGTGACGAAGACGAGGATCACCAGGGTGGGGGTGACCCAGCCTGGCGTCAGCTCGCCGAGCGAGGGGGGCCCGGTCCGCTCCACGTCCGCGATCGTCGGCAGGTACCAGACGACCTCGTCACCGGCTCCGAGCAGGTTGAGCGCGAGGGCCGCGTTTCCGGCGAGGGCGATCCGGTCGTTGCTGAACAATGAATCGTCCGCCACCAGAGTCAGGGTCCGACCAGATGCGACGCGTTCGACCACGGAGAACGCGCCGGTTGCCGAGGTGAAGCAGCCGGTCAGACCGGCCGAACCGGCCGGGAAGGTGAGTGTGCGCTCGCCGGGGGGCAGGGTCCCCGCTTTCACCGCGGCCGGCACGGAGCATCCGGCCGGCGCAGCCTTCTTGTCGGCGACGCCGCCGAAACCCACCTCGGGGGCGAGCGTCTGCAGCAGCAGGAAATCCGGGCCGGCGACCACGGTGCGCGGTGCCAGGCCGGCCATGGCGGTGAGCCGGTCGGCGGTGAGGAGTCCGCCCTCGTCGAAGAAGAAGACGGTCGGGTTCTCGGCCCGCCCGGCCGCGGTGCGCGCCTCGGCGAGGGTGTCGGCCACCGTCACGGACACGCCCTCGTGCTGCAGAACTTCGACCAGGGCCCGGCCGCCGGGCTGGGCGGCGCTGTCTGCGGCGAGGGGAGGCTTGCCCGCGCTGGTGCCGCCGGCGAGGAGCGTGGCGACGATCGCGACGAGAAGGGCCCCCGCCCCGGCCAGAACCCAGAACCGCACCCTGCGACCGGTGGCGCGCAGGGTCGGCGTGAGGGCGATCGCGTTCTCGGTCGACGGGCCGGCCGCAGAGACCGGGGTGACCGTCGCCGGCGCAGCCGCCTGCACGGTGGCTCCCCGGGGCGCGGGCGTCATGCGAGGGCCGACGGGGCGGGATCTTCGCGGCGTGCGGGCCGAGCGGAGCGGAGGTCGGCCTCGAGTGCGGCCAGCGCGAGGAAACGGGCCTCCGTGCCGACCACCCCGAGATAGCGCACCCCGTCGAAGGTCTCGGCGGCCTCGGCCAGCCTGACCGTCTCCGCGGGGAACGCCTCGGCCGCCCGGGCGGCGAACGAGTGCGCGGTGGTGCCGGGCAGGGCGACCAGGATCGTGCGCTCGGACAGCTCACGCGCCAGCGCGCGGAACATCTCCGCACTGGCCAGGCTCCAGTCCCGGTGGGAGGCCGCGGCGAGAGCCGCTCGGCGCAGGTCCGCGGCGGACCGGCGGTCGTCGACCCCGAACAGGTCGGCCGGAAGGCGGCTGCGCCGGTTCAGCCGGGGCAGCCCGAAAATGAGCAGCGCCGGCACGACGATGGCCGCCAGCACCACCGTGACGATGAGCGGAATCCAGCCGGCGAGGCCATCACCGGACGGTGCGGTGAGTGAACCGAACCAGTCGAGCACGGCCGAGGACACCCGGTCGAACCAGGTCGGCCGGGCCGCCTGGTAGGGGGCCTTGGCGAGTTCTTCCCGCAGCCACCGCTGCGCCTCGGGTGCGTCCGGATCGACCGGAATCGTTCCCCGCACCATCGTTTCGAGCCCCCAGTCGATCATGCCCGCACGGTCTCCGGCCCTGAAACCGCCGGAGTCGGCACCAGGTAGGGGTCAGGCACGTCGCTGCCGGGGACCGATTCGACGAAGCGCGCCAGTTCGAGGTCGAGGCCTTCCTTGCGCATCCGCAGGTCGATGTAGATCAGGGCGGTCGTGGCCGACTGCACCACCGACACCACGGCGCCGAGCACCAATGCGACGAAGATGATCAGCACGTACAGGATGACCGAGGGCAGGTAGGCGTCCAGGGCCGCGTTCGGGTCGACGAGAGACACGGCGACGCCGAACAGAAGCGACAGCGGTGTCGACACCACCTGGGCCACGATGTTGACGATGGCGGCAACCAGGAACTGAACGCCCAGGGTGCGCCAGAAGTAGCCCTGGGTGAGCGACCAGGATCGACGCACGGCCGCCCCGATGCCCAGGCGCTCGAGCACGATCAGGCTCGGCACGAGCGAGGTCCTCGTGAACAGCCAGGCGCCGAGGGAGAGGAGCGCGAGCGAGCCGAGGATGCCGCTGACCACGGCCAGCGCCACCCACCCTCCGCCGATCATGACGAAGGCCGCCACTGCGCCCGCCACCACGCCGATCCCCACGATCAAGCCGGCGCTGAGCAGGCAGGTCCAGAGCGCCAAAGGCCACAGGCGGCGTCCCGCCGAGCGCCACAGCGCCCCGAGCCGGAGTTTCTCGCCGAGCGTGGCCCGGGCCACCTCGACCACGATGACGCCCTGCAGCAGGGCGGACGCGAGCACGGACAGGGCCAGCGGCACGAGCGCCGAGAGCACGATCGTCAGGGTGGCGCCGGCCTCGACCTGGGCGCGGTCCTCGATCGGGGCGCTGGCGACGCGGTCGAGCGCGAAGAAGGTGACGAGCCCGACCACGACGAGCGTGATGAGGGTGATGGCGCCCTGCACGAGCAGGGCGCTGCCGAAGGTGGCCTTCGGGTTGCGCCGGAGAACCTGGAACGGCGCCCAGAGCAGGGTGCCGAAGCCGAGCGGTCGCAGCGGGATCAGTCCCGGACGCGGCGGCGGGGTCCACGCGCCGGTCGGAGGCTGTGCGCCGAAGGCAGGAGCAGGGCGCCCGTCATCGTTCGGGGAGTGCCAGTTCTGCGGGTCCGTCACGGATCCTATGCTGGCATACCTCGGCCCTGAATAAGGATGTTGAGCGGTCACACGGCACACTCGACTACTCTTAGCCCAGAGATTGACTGACTCACCGGGGTATTTTGGGTGACTGAGTGGAAAACGGTTTGATGAACGCACGTATTTTGGTCGTCGATGACGACACCGCACTGGCAGAGATGATCGGCATCGTGCTCAACGCCGAGGGGTTCGACCCGGTCTTCTGCGCGGACGGCTCCCTCGCGCTGGAGGCATTCCGCGCCGCCAAACCGGATCTCGTGCTGCTGGACCTGATGCTGCCGGGCCTGGACGGAATCGAGGTGTGCAGCCTCATCCGTGCCGAGTCCGGAACGCCCATCATCATGCTCACCGCTCGAACGGACACGACCGACGTCGTCAAAGGCCTCGAATCCGGCGCGGACGACTACATGGTGAAACCGTTCAACCCCAAGGAACTCGTCGCCCGCATCCGGACGCGCCTGCGGCCGGTCTCGACGGACACGATTTCCAGCCTGCAGATCGGGGACCTGGTCGTCGACGCCGCCGGGCACGAGGTGCGGCGGGGCGATCGCCAGATCAACCTCACGCCGCTCGAGTTCGACCTGCTCCTCGCGCTCGCCTCCAAGCCGCAGCAGGTCTTCACCCGCGAGATGCTGCTCGAGCAGGTCTGGGGTTACCACTACAAGGCGGATACCCGCCTGGTGAATGTGCACGTCCAGCGTCTGCGGGCCAAGGTCGAAGACGACCCGGACAACCCCCGCATCGTGATGACGGTGCGCGGCGTCGGCTACCGGGCCGGCGTGGCCGGGTAGGTTTTTCGTGGTCGTTCGCACCGGAGCCGCCCGCTTCACCTGGCGGGACTGGCGGGACTGGCGGGACTGGCGGGACTGGCGGGACTGGCCCGCCCGGATCGCCGCGACCTGGCGCTCGTCCCTGCAATTCCGCACGGTGACCATCACTGTGGCACTGTCGGGCATGGCGATCGGCGTGGTCGGGGTCTACGTGTCCGTCAGCGTGGGCAACGACCTCTTCCAATCCCGTCTCAGCCAGGTCCTGGTCGATTCGAGCCGGGCGACCGCCGCCGCGCAGGGCATCTTCGACGCCTCCGACGCCGCGGACCGGGTGGAGGTGCAGGCACTGGTCGGTTCCGCCCGCACCCTGATCACCGCGGCGTCCTCGAGCCAGCTGATCGCCATCTTCCGCGTGCCCGGGCAGGACGCCTCGACCGTGGCTCCCCAGGATTCCTCCTCCTTCGGCGATTCGAACGGAGTCATCACGAGCGATCTCCGCTCCTCCGTGCAGGACAACGCCGGGGAACAGTTCTGGCAGTCGGTGACGCTCGCGACGGATGACGGCGGGCAGGCCCCGGGGATCGTCGTCGGGTCGCAGATCGCGGTCCCGGTCGCCGGCCGGTACGAGCTCTACATCGGCTACAGCCTGGCCGACGCCGAGTCGACGCTGCTCTTCGTGCAGCGCACCCTCGGCGTGGCGGGCCTGATCCTGATCCTGCTGATCGGCGGGGTGACCTGGATCGTCGTGCGCTTCGTGGTGACGCCCATCCGCGTTGCGGCCGCCACCAGCCAGAGGCTCGCCTCCGGTGACCTCGGCGTCCGGATCCCGGAGAAGGGGGAGGACGTCATCGCGACCCTTGCCCGGTCGTTCAACGGGATGGCGGACAGCATGCAGAGCCAGATCAAGGAGCTTGCGGACCTCTCCGAGGTGCAGCAGCGCTTCGTGTCCGACGTCTCCCATGAACTCCGCACCCCGCTGACCACCATCCGGCTGGCCGGCGACGTGCTCTACGACCAGCGGTCCACCTTCCCGCCGGCCATCGAACGCACTGCCGAACTCCTGCACACCCAGGTCGAACGGTTCGAACTGCTGCTGAGCGACCTGCTCGAGATCAGCAAGTACGACGCGGGCTCCGTGCAGCTGGAGACCGAGCCGACCAACCTGGTGCACCTCGCCGAGGACGCCATCGACGGTCTGCGATCCCTGGGTGAGTCGAAGGGCACCGATCTCATGCTGGTCGCGCCGGGCGGGCATCTGGACGCCGAGGTCGACCCCCGCCGCATCCGTCGGATCATGCACAACCTGATCGGCAACGCGATCGAGCACGGGGAGGGCCGGCCCATCATCGTGTCCGTCGACAGCAACGAAAGCGCCGTGGCGCTGTCCGTGCGTGACTACGGGATGGGCATGAGCCCGGCCGAGATGGCTCACGTCTTCGACCGGTTCTGGCGCGCCGACCCGTCCCGCAAGCGCACCATCGGCGGCACGGGTCTCGGCCTGTCCATCTCCCTCGAGGACGCGGTCGTACACGGCGGCTGGCTGCAGGTCTGGTCCCGGCCGGGTGAAGGGTCCTGTTTCCGGCTGACCCTGCCCCGACTGGCGAACGGCGAGTTGTCGACGTCGCCGAGCCCGCTGCCGCCGGACGATGCCGGGGCGGCGAGTCCCGCCGCCGTCCTCCGCGGAACGGAGGAGAACGATGCATGACCGCACCCGATTCCTGGGCGCACTGGCCGTGTGCGCGCTGCTGCTGACCGGATGCTCCGGCATCCCGAGCGAGGGCGGGGTACGAGCCGGCCAGGCCGCGCAGCCCGGCTCCACGCCGGCGCCCGTCTTCCTGCCGTCCCGGCCGCAGAAGGACGCCAGCCCCGAAGGGATCCTGCGCGGCTTCATCGACGCCGCCACCAGCCCGGAGAACGACTACGCGATCGCCCGGGAGTTCCTGGCGCCGAACTACAGCGGCGCGTGGGAGCCAGACACCGGTGTGACCATCGACGACGGAACCGGCCGCAGCATCGTCGCGGTGGGAGACACCCAGCAGATGCAGTTCTCGGTCAACCCGGTCGCCGAGGTCGACGCGGCCGGTGAGTACCGCGAGATGGAGTCCTCCGCGGCGGTCTCCCTTCGCTACCAGTTCGTGCAGGTCGGCGGGCAGTGGCGGATCAGCGCGGCACCGAACGGCACGGTGATCGACCGGAACATCTTCGGTGACGTGTTCACCTCCCAGGCCCTCTACTTCTTCGACCCGGGCTACGCCTATCTGGTGCCCGACCTGCGCTGGTACCCGCGCGGGGCGGCCACCCTGACGAAGATCGTCAACGGCCTGCTCGGCGGACCCAGTCCATGGCTCAGCAAGGCCGTCTCGACGGCTTTCCCGGACGGCACCAAGCTCACAGCGGATGCCGTTCAGGTCGTCGCGCGGGACGCCAAGGTCGACCTCAACAGCGAAGCCCTCAACGCCGACCGGGTCACCCTGCAGCGGATGGAGGCCCAGCTCCGCGCCAGCCTGCCGCCCGGGCTGACCGTGAGCATCACCATCAACCGCAACTCGCAGGAGATCGGCGACCTGGGCGCCAGCGCCCCGGCCCTGAACCCCCGCGTCGACGCCCGGGCGCTGATCCTCCGGGAGGGGGAATTCGGCTTCCTCGCCGCGACCGGCAAGGCCATCACGTCCATCCCAGGCCTATCGGAGACGGTCGTTTCCCTGAACCCGACCGCCGTCGTGCTCTCGCCGGGCCAGACGATGGCGGCTGTCCTGGCCGCCGGGGGCGTGTACGGGGTGCGGGTCGGCGACGACCCCGTACTGCTCGACCCGCGTGCGGGCCTGATCCCGCCCGCGGTGGACAACTTCGGGTTCGTCTGGTCCGTGCCGTCGAGCCGGCCGGGGGAGCTGTTCGTGTACGGGCTGAACGGGGACGCCGTCGCCGTGCCGACGCCCTGGTCGGAAGCCTCGGCGATCCAGTCGCTGCGGGTGTCGCGGGACGGCACCCGGCTGATCGCTCTCCTCCGGAACGGGACGGACACGCGGTTCGTCGTCGTGGCGATCACCCGGGAGAAGAACATGCCGGTCTCCCTCGGCGACGCGGTGCAGCTGGCCTCCGAGGCCGGTGTCCCCGTCGACGCAACCTGGATCGACGAGCTCACGGTGGCCTACCTGAACCGGTTGTCGAGCGGAGAGGAACGGATCGTGACCCAGCAGCTCGGCGGCGTCAGCGCCCGCCTCGAGTCCGCGCCGGACAGCACCGGGATCGTCGGCAGCAACAGCCTGCGCGACCTCCGGGCGATCTCGTCCACCGGGGGGCTCCTGGTGCAACGCGGGGTCGGCTGGCAGGAACGCCTCGGCGGTCTGACCCTCCTGGCCACCCAGCAGGGCATCGGCGGGTAGCTCCTCCACCGCCGCGCGGTGCCCCCGGCCCGCACAGGTCGGGGCCGCCGGACGCGCTCCGACGCGCCGGGGCGCACGCTGGCCGGATGAGGAGACCGGATCAAGCGGTGCGGGCCGCCCTCGACGCGTGGGCCGTGGTCATGCCCACCGTCTGCAGCGGCTGCGACGCCCCGGACCGCGCCCTGTGCCCCGCCTGCCGCCAGGCGTTGCTCCCGGCCGTGCATTCCTCCGAACGGCTGGGAGTGAGCATGTGGTCCGCCCTCGACTACACCGGAGTGCCCCGGCGCGTGCTGGGCGCCTTCAAGGACGGTGGGCGAACGGATGCCGCCGGCGCGCTCGCGGTGCCGCTGCGGGCGGCCATCGTCGCCGCCCTCGCCGCCCAACCGGAGCCGGGCATCCATCTGGTCACCATTCCCTCGTCCCGGGGCGCGTGGCGCAGCCGGGGCTACCACCCGGTGGAGTTGCTGCTGAGGCGGGCCGGGCTGCGCGCCAGCGGGGTGCTCAGGCCCTCCGCGGAGACGGTCGACCAGGTGGGTCTCGGCATCGAGGCCCGACGCCGCAACCGGGCCGGGTCGCTGACCGCCAGGCGGCCGCTCGGCGGTTTTCGGTGCCTGATCGTCGACGATATCCTGACCACCGGCGCCACCGTCCTCGAGGCGCGACGCGCCGTGCTGGATGCCGGCGGGCAGGTGGTCGGAGTGGCAACAGTGGCGGAAACACGGCGTCGTCATCCGGTCACCGGAGGTTCATCTGAAACTCGTTGACAAAAGCTGTGACTTATCCGGCGCACCGGGCTACGGTAATCATAAAGGCGCGTAATAATCGCCCAGATATGGGCGGTTCGCCAGATCTGGAGGTCGTCATGGAAACAAACATCGTGGGACGAAACCTGGGGATCACCGATCGTTTTCGGGAGTATGCCACCGAGAAGGCCGAGAAGGTCGCCGGCCTCGCGGACAAGGCCCTGGCTCTTGAAATCAAGCTGAGTCGGCACCGTGAGAAGAACGGGTCCACCGGAAATGACCGGGTCGAGTTGACCCTGATCGGCAAGGGTCCGATCGTTCGGGCCGAGGCGGACGGTTCCGACAAGTACGCCGCCTTCGACGTCGCGCTGGGCCGGTTGCTCGAGCGCGTGCGCCGGGCGAAGGACCGCCAGAAGGTGCACCGCGGCGGAGCCCACCGGCCGATCTCGCTGCACGACGCGGCATCCGTCGACTTCAGCGTCGTCGACATCAAGCCGGCCGACGCCGAGACCCTCGAGCGCGTGCGCACCGGGGCGATCAACATCGTCACCGATGAGGAAGCCGCGGCACCGGCAGAGGAGCCGGCCGAGGTCTACAGCCCGGTCGTCATCCGCCGCAAGGTGTTCGCCGCGTCCCCGATGACCGTCGACGATGCCCTGTACTTCATGGAACTCGTCGGGCACGACTTCTACCTGTTCCAGGACGCCGAGACGAAGCGCCCCAGCGTCGTCTACCGACGCAAGGGCTGGGACTACGGCGTCATCGAACTGGACGAGAACGCCGAAGAGGGCGGAGCGGCCGTGCAGTCGGCCGGATAACGCAGCCTCTGACCAACTAGCCTTGTTATAGTTGCCGAATATCGGTCGCTGCAAGCGTCCGACGACGACGACAGGCGTGTGCACACGCCGTGACGACTAGTGGAGTGCATTTCGTGGCCTCAATCCTGGAAAAGGTTCTTCGTGTTGGTGAAGGGCGCGTGCTGCGTCGCCTCGAGCAGTACGCGAAGGCCATCAACGCGCTCGAAGAAGACTTTGGCCACCTCACCGATGAGGAACTGAAGAACGAGACCGTGTTGCTGCGAGAGCGCTACTCGGGCGGTGAGTCGCTGGACGACTTGCTGCCCGAGGCGTTCGCGGCCGTGCGCGAAGCCTCCACCCGCACCCTCGGCCTGCGTCACTTCGACGTGCAGCTGATGGGCGGGGCCGCCCTGCACCTGGGCAACATTGCCGAGATGAAGACGGGTGAGGGCAAGACGCTGGTCGCCACGACCGCCGCCTACCTGAACGCCATCACCAGCCGCGGCGTGCACATCATCACGGTCAACGACTACCTCGCCAGCTACCAGAGCGAGCTGATGGGCCGCGTGTTCCGGGCCCTGGGCATGACCACCGGCTGCATCCTCTCCGGGCAGACGCCGGCCCAGCGCCACGACCAGTACCTCGCGGACATCACCTACGGCACGAACAACGAGTTCGGCTTCGACTACCTCCGGGACAACATGGCCTGGCAGGCATCCGACATGGTGCAGCGCGGGCACTACTACGCCATCGTCGACGAGGTCGACTCGATCCTGATCGACGAGGCGCGGACGCCGCTGATCATCTCCGGTCCGGCATCCGGCGAAGCGAACCGCTGGTTCACCGAGTTCGCCAGCCTGTCCAACCGGCTCATTCCCGACGTCGACTTCGAGGTCGACGAGAAGAAGCGCACCGTGGGCGTGCTGGAATCGGGCATCGAGAAGGTCGAGGACTACCTCGGCATCGACAACCTCTACGAGTCCGCGAACACCCCCCTGATCTCGTTCCTGAACAACGCCATCAAGGCCAACGCCCTGTTCAAGAAGGACAAGGACTACGTCGTGATGAACGGCGAGGTGCTCATCGTCGACGAGCACACCGGCCGCATCCTGATGGGCCGTCGGTACAACGAGGGCATCCACCAGGCCATCGAGGCCAAGGAGGGTGTGGCCGTCAAGGCAGAAAACCAGACCCTGGCCACGGTGACCCTGCAGAACTACTTCCGGCTCTACTCGAAGCTGTCCGGGATGACCGGTACGGCCGAGACCGAAGCCGCCGAGTTCATGAGCACGTACAAGCTCGGCGTGGTCTCCATCCCCACGAACAAGCCGATGAAGCGCATCGACCAGGCCGACCTCGTCTACAAGAACGAGGAAGCCAAATTCGGCCAGGTCGTCGAGGACATCGTCGCCCGGCACGAGAAGGGGCAGCCGGTCCTGGTCGGCACGACCAGCGTGGAGAAGAGCGAGTACCTGTCGCGGCTGCTGGCCAAGAAGGGCGTGCGCCACGAGGTCCTGAACGCCAAGAACCACGCCCGTGAGGCCGCGATCGTCGCGCAGGCCGGGCGTCTCGGTTCGGTCACCGTCGCCACCAACATGGCCGGTCGAGGAACCGACGTCATGCTCGGTGGCAACGCCGAGTTCCTCGCCGTCGCCGAGATGAACGCGAAGGGCCTGAGCCCGGTCGAGACGCCGGACGAGTACGAGACGGCCTGGGACGATGTGTTCGCGGGCGTCAAGGCCAAGGTCACCGAAGAGGCCGACAAGGTCGTCGAGGCCGGTGGCCTCTACGTGCTCGGTACGGAACGCCACGAGTCGCGCCGCATCGACAACCAGCTCCGTGGCCGCAGCGGCCGTCAGGGCGACCCCGGCGAGAGCCGCTTCTATCTGTCGCTCACCGACGACCTGATGCGCCTGTTCAACGCGGGTGCCGCCGAGAGCCTGATGGGTCGCCAGGGGATCCCCGACGACATGGCGATCGAGTCCAAGGTCGTCAGCCGCGCCATCCGCTCGGCGCAGTCGCAGGTTGAAGGCCGCAACGCGGAAATCCGCAAGAACGTGCTCAAGTACGACGACGTGCTGAACCGCCAGCGTGAGGCGATCTACGGGGACCGCCGCCACATCCTGGAGGGTGACGACCTGCACGAACGCACGCAGCGCTTCCTCGAGGACGTCATCGACGAGGTGCTCGACGTGCACACCGGCGACGGCAACGGCGATGACTGGGACTTCGACGCCCTCTGGACCGAACTCAAAACCCTGTACCCGGTGGGACTGACCATCGACGAGGTCGTCGCCGAGGCCGGGAACCGCGGCAAGATCAACCGCGACTTCATGCGACGCGAAATCATCTCGGACGCCAAGCTGGCCTACCAGCGCCGGGAAGAGTCCCTCGGTTCACCGGCGATGCGCGAACTCGAGCGTCGCGTGGTGCTGTCGGTCATCGACCGCCGGTGGCGCGAACACCTCTACGAGATGGACTACCTCAAGGACGGCATCGGCCTGCGCGCCATGGCCCAGCGCGACCCGCTGGTGGAATACCAGCGCGAGGGCTTCGCGATGTTCCAGCAGATGATGGGCCAAATCCGCGAGGAGACCGTCGGCTTCCTCTTCAACCTCGAGGTCGAGGTCAGCCAGGCCCCCGGTGCCGTGGCCAGCCCCGTCGTCGCGGCCAAGGGGCTCGCCCCGGCCGACGCCGCTGAGGAGAAGCTCAGCTTCACCGCCCCGAGCGACTCGGGCGGAGTCGAGGTGCGCGACCAGCGCGGCCAGATCCAGCAGGCGGCCACGGACCGTGCCCGCCGGGCCGGCGCCGCCACCCCCGCCGCCGACGAGACGGATGCCGCCCCGGCGCCCGCCCAGCGCGGCGCGTTCGGCCAGCGCGACACCTCCGACCCGGCGCCCGTCAACCGCGCCGAACGACGGTCCCAGGGCAAGAAGTAGCACCCGCCGGGTCGTGGAAGAACGCCCTCGTCCCTGCGACGAGGGCGTTTTTTCTTCAGCTGCGAGTCACAGCACGTTGATCGCGCTGGCCCGCCAGCGCTTGTCCAAACCCTCCAACCGGATCGCCACCGCGCGCACCCTCACCTTGCTGTGCACGATCACCACGGCCTCGATCACGCCGTCCCGTGGCTCCGAGATGGTGACCCGGCCGATCGTGATGGCTGGTCGCTGGGCCCGCTGCCCCTTGACGGCGCGTGCCCGGGCGGAGAGGACGACCCGTTTGAGCAGGTGCCGGTAGACGTCGTCGCTGACCCACCGGGCGAGCTGGTCGAGTTCCCTCGCTCCGGCCAGGACCTCGATCACGCAGCGCGCGAGGTTGATCAGGAGCGGTTCCGGGTCGGGCAGCTGGGCCCGGGAACTCGGCTGATGGCCGAAGAAGTCATCGGCCTGGAATTTCTCGCCGCGGGAGCGGGAGGCGGGGGTCTGTGCCGTGCTGGCGGCTGGATCGCTCATGACTCCTCCGGGTGCGTGAGTCCGCCGGCCGTGACAGGGTCTGCGCGGGCCGTCGGGTGGTGCCGGCGTTCGGGTGGATCACCGGACACCCCCGCAGTGGGGGTGGAGTCCTTGGGCGCTACTCAACCAGCTGGGCAGCATGGTGTCGAGGGCTTATAAGCCCTGTGGATAACCGGAGCGATCCGTCGGTGGCGGGCGCTAGCTTCGGTGTGTGCGCTGGGACAATCTGTTCGACGATCTCGAGGGGCAGCTCGAACACGAGCTGAACGCCGAGGAGACTGACCTGCGCGCGGAAGAGGAACGGCTCCGACTCGGCCGGCTCTCCCTGCGCAACCGGCTGACCGGTCTGGCGCGAGCCTCGGGCCTCGGGGCCGGCGTGCTCCGGGTGGTGCTGGCGTCGGGGGAGACGCTGACCCTCCGACCGACGACGTTCGGCCGGGACTGGCTGGCCGCGGACCTCCTCGACGCGGGGTCCACGGGCGCGCAGTGTGTCCTCCCGCTCGCGGCGGTCGCCGGGGTGATCGTGCGACGCGACGAGATCCCCGACTCGCTCGTCACCGAGCCGGAATCGGCCGTGCGGCTCGTCGACCGCATCGGGCTGCCCTTCGTGCTCCGCGACCTGTGCCGGCGGCGCGCGAACATCGAGGTGCACACGCGTTCCGGGCCGCTCCGCGGAACCATCGACCGGGTCGGCCGTGATCACGTCGACCTGGCGGTGCACGCAGCGGGAACGCTGCGCCGGGAGTCGGCGGTGCACCAGTACCGGATTGTGCCGATCACCGAGATTCAGCTCGTGCGGTTGCCCTAGCGGTCGTCCATTCCCCGCGTGACGTCACTGTCGGGGCGGATGATGGTGCCGCCGGACAGCTCGGGGATGTTGCCGAAGTCGGATTGCTGCCACAGGGACATGCGCCGGGCCTCCTCGTACTTGGCCTCGATGAAGGACTCGAGGACCACGCGCTCGACCCGCCATACCCCGGCCGGGCCGGTACCGACAGCGCCGACGGTGGTGGCAGCGCCGAGCCGGATGGCCGGGAGCTCGCCGGTGCGCACCAGCTCCAGCACCTCGCCCACCGACAACGACAGGATCTCGGCCGTGTCGGCGACGGTGAGGAAACGTCCCACACCGGTGGCACCCGCTGAATCGTTCATGGAAACGATTATGCGTCTCCGCGTGATCGCAGTGGGCAGGGCGGGTTGCGGCTGTGGATAACTCTCCCGCGTGGGGGAGAAGACGACGACGATGGACTCACGGACACCCCATCGAACGGGAGGCAGGCGTGGTGAGCAAGCCGGCGAAGAGCACAGGCCAGCGATTCTGGTTCGACCCCCGATTCGCGATCGGCCTGGTGCTCGTCGTCGCGGCCGTCGTGGGGGTCTACTGGATTGTGGCGGGAAGCGACCAGACCACGGCCGTGTTCGCCGCCCGGTCCACCCTCGCCGTGGGAGACCACGTCGAGGCGTCCGACCTGGTGGCCACCCGGGTTCGCCTCGGGTCGGCCGATGCCCTCTACGTGACGCCCGACCGGCTGCCGCAGGAGGGCCTGCTGGTGACCCGAACCATCGCGGCCGGCGAGCTCGTGCCGGCGTCCGCCGTCGGGCGCACCAGCGGCGCCGAGTCGACCAGCATCGTGGTAGAGCTGACGAGCAGCCTCGCCGCCAGCATCGGACCGGGCTCCGTGGTCGACGTCTGGTCGTCGCGTTCCACCGGGCAGGCGGCATACGGGCCGCCCACGGTGCTGGTCGGGCGGGCCGCGGTCGTGCGTCTCATCGAACCGTCCGGGCTCGCCGCCACGTCGGGCATCCGTTCGCTGGAGGTCCTGGTGCCCAAGGACACCGTCGCGGCCGTGCTCGAGTCGATCGCGAACCGGGACGCGATCGCCGTGGTGCCCGTCAACGCGCCCCTGGGGGAGTAGCCGTGGCCACCCTCGCGCTGGCGTTGGACCGGCACACGGAAGACCGACTGCTGGTGGACCTGATCGAGCGGGGCCATGTGATCGTCGCCCGCTCGGCGTCGGCGGGCGAGCTCATCCTCGCGCTGCGCCAGAGCGCCCCGGAGATCGTGCTGGTCGGCGCCGCCCGGACAACCCTCACGGCGGACCTGATCGCCGCCTGCGATACCCAGGGGGCGCGGCTGATCGCGCTCGCCGCATCCGATCAGGACCGCCGCCATGCGGCCGGCCTCGGGCTGCTCGACGTGCTGGATGCCGCCACGGACTGGTCGGAGATCGAGGACCTGATCATTCACGGCGTCGCCATCCCGCTGCGGGTCGGCGACCCGCGGGCCCTGGCCGGGACCCGGCCCGGCGCCGTGATCGCGGTGTGGGGTCCCTCCGGAGCTCCGGGCCGAACCACCCTGGCCATCAACATCGCGGCCGAAATCGCCGCGGTCGGGCACACCGTCGTCCTGGCCGACATCGACACGTACAGCGGCTCGGTCGCCCCAGCCCTGGGCATGCTCGACGAGGCCCCCGGGTTCGCGGCGGCGTGCCGGCTGGCCGGCACGGACAGCCTCACCCAGTCCGAGCTCGAACGCGTTGCGCAGCGCTACAACACGCCCCAGGGCGCCTTCTGGGTGCTCACCGGGATCGGCCGGCCGTCCCGCTGGCCGGAGCTCTCCGCCGAACGGGTCACCCGCACCATCGACGAACTGCGCCGGTGGGTCGACTATGTCGTGCTCGACACCGGCTTCAGTCTCGAGAGCGACGAGGAGATCTCCAGCGACCTGTTCGCCCCCCGGCGCAATGCGGCCACCCTCACCGGACTCCGGTGCGCCGACCACGTGGTCGCGTGCGGCCTGGCCGACCCGGTCGGAATGGCCCGGTTCCTGCGCGCCTGGGTGGACCTGGCCGAGGTGGTCACGACCAGCCGGATCAGCGTGGTGATGAATCGGGTGCGGCGGGGAGCGGTCGGACTGGACCCGAACGGCCAGGTGGTGTCTGCCCTGCGCCGCTTCGGCGGAATCGAGTCCCCGATCCTGGTCCCGCATGACCAGCAGGGGGCGGATGCGGCCATCGTCGCGGGCCGCACCCTGCGGGACGCCGCGCCGAAGTCGCCGGCGCGAGCCAGCATCCGCCGGTTCGTCCGCACGGAACTCCTGCCCGTCCCCGCGCCCGCCGCAAGCCGGCGCCGGAGGGAAACGTGGTGGCGCCGGCCGGCCGTCGCCGGCTGAGCCTGGGGTCGGTCCGGCCCGGGGTCAGTCCTGCAGGGGAACGACGTCGATCCGGGACCCGGGACCCGTGACGACCATCACCCTGTGGCCGGTGACGCCGTGGAGCGCCTGGGTGAGCTGTTCCACGGATGCCGTGTCACCCACCGCGTCGGAGCGGCGCCACACCGTGACGGATGCCCCGGTGGCCTCGTCGATCGCCCGCACAAGCGGTGCCGGGTCCGCACCCGTCACCAGGAACACCCGGCCGATGGTGCGGGCCCGGCGGGGGACCTCGGCGATCTCGGAACGGTCCCGCCTCCACACGGAGAAGTGGTACCCGGCGGCGAGGCCGGTGGCCACGAGCAGGCCCAGCGGCGCCCGCACCCGATCGAGCAGGCTCTGGCCGGTGACGTCCCCGAGGGCGAATTCGAAGATGCGGTAGCCGTTCACCAGAAGCGTGACGATGGCGACGGCGGCGCTGACCCCGAACACCAGGATCAGGTACACCCGCCGGCCCGTGGCGGCGATCCGGTCCGGGGCGACGGGGGTCGCCGGCTTCCAGGCGACCCACCACACCGGACCGCCCACCAGCAGCGCGCTGATGCCGCCCAGCAGGAGGGTGCGCGTGTCGGAGCCGGCCAACGAGGTGGTCAGGGCGGCGAGGATCGCGTTCACCACCACGCCCAGCCCGGATGCGGCGGCGACCAGGCCGATACCGGAGGTCACCAGCTGCGTCGCCATCCGGGTGGTGCCCGAGCGGGCCAGGGTGAGACGCCAGTGGTAACTCCAGACCAGCGCGCCGACGGCGGCCGCGGCCAGGCCGGCACCGAGGAGATCGAGCATGGCGGTGATCGGGTCAGTGCGATCGAAAGCGAGCCGGAGGAGCAGGAACAATACGGTACCGGCACCGGTCAGGGTCAGAATCGCGGCCCCGGCCACCCCGACGAGCACCAGAGTCACGTCGGCGAGCCCGCCGCGCAGGTCTTTGGCCCGGTTGCGGATCCACTGCCACCACCACACGAACGCGCCGCCGGCGAACCAGACCAGCGCCTGCAGGGTCAGCCGCCACCAGGGCTCGCCCACCGTGACGCTGGACCCGAAGGCGTCGACGGCCGCGTCGATCAGGGAAGCGAGCGCCGTGACGGCGCCGCCCACCGCGACCACAAGCCCGAACACCGAGCCGAGGACGGGGGCCACAGACACGAGCTGGGTGGGACTCTTGGTCTTGTGCCGGGACATCCACTGGTGCCAGGCCCACACCCCGGCCCAGACCACGCCGGTGGCGAAGATGAGCGGCTGCCAGTCGGTGCGCACGAGGGCGGCCGCCGTGGCCAGCAGGGCGCTGGTGGCGGTCACGAGCGAGACCGTGGACATGCCGGCCAGATACAGCCCCCAGGCAATGGAAGACCGCTCCTGGCCGTCACCCATCCGCCGCCACAACACCCACCAGAGCACGGCGGCGAAGGGCCCGGCGATCAGGGTGAAAGCCAGGGATCGGGCGAGCCCGGTGATATCGCCGGAGACGAGCGCGTTTCCGGCGTCGAGAAGGCGCCCGAGCACCCCGCTCAGGCCGATCGCCGCGATCACGACCAGCGCGAAGAGCAGGATGAAGACGATCACCCGCCGCGCGGTGGGCTGCGCCGCGCTCTGCCCGGAGGCGGACGATTTACGCGCCGCGATCACGATCCCGGCGATGCCGGCGCCGATCACGGCGATCAGGAGCAGGAGCACGATGCTGGCCATCATGAGGCCGCCTTCGGGTTCGGGCAGATCATGAGTTCATACGGGGTGTCGTCGATCAGCCAGTCGCCGTTCACTTTGACCAGATCGAACACGCCTTCCGTCTCGTATTCGTCGGCGCCGAAGGGACCGTTCCCGGACGAGGTGACGATGGATACCTTCACGTCGGCGGATTCGGCTCGTTCGGTGGTCGACACCAGGGTGACCCGGAGGTCACCCGTGGGCGAACGGTCGAACTTCTCGCAGCCCGAGAAAGCGTCCTCGGTCAGAAACTCGCCGGCGGCCTGTTCGTCGCCGTCGATGACCGCCGTGGCGTAGCCCTGCACGACTCCTTCCGGGGTCCCCGGATCGAGCGCCTGGGGTTCGCCGCGGGTGAAGACCGCGACCAGGGCCACCACCACGAGGACCGCGATCACGGACAGGATGATAATCAGGGTGCGATCGGGCTTTCCATTCGCTGTGCTCATAAGCACAGCATGGCCCAATTCACGCTCTCTCACCTTCGGTGATGTCGGCGGGCAGCCGGGCCATCTAGGCTATTGACCGTGTCGACGCTCAGTAATCTCGTACTTGCCCAGGGCCGCAGCAGCGCGGAGGACGTGGACTGGCTCCACATGCTCGTCGCGGACGGCCAGCTCCTCGCCGACCTTGCCTTCGCCGACATCGTGGTCTGGGTGCCCAGCAGCACCGGCAGTTTCGTCGCGGTCGCCCACGCCAGGCCCTCCAGCGCCGCCACCCTGTTCTACCGCGACTTCGTGGGCCAGGCCATCAAGGTGGAATGGCGCCAGCAGGTCACCGAGGCCTTCGAGACGGCCAAGATCGTCGACACCACGGCGCCGGACTGGTACGAGGAGACCCCGACCCGGGTGCGGGCGATCCCGGTCAGGCGACGGCTCTCCTCGACCGGGTCGCAAATCTCGGATGCGCCGGTGGCGGTCCTCACCCGGCACACCAACCTGAGTGAGGCCCGCACGCCCAGCCGCCAGGAGCTCACCTTCAACGACTGCGCCAACGACCTCTTCGCCATGATCGCGTCGGGCGATTTCCCCGATCTGGGCGCGCCCACCGGCCCCCGCCGCGGTGCTCCGCGAGCCTCCGACGGGCTGATCCGGCTGGACGTCGACGGCGTGACCACGTTCGCCAGCCCGAACGCACTCTCCGCCTTCAACCGGATGGGCTTCATCGAGGAGCTGGAGGGGGAATCGTTGGCCGAGGTCACCACGAGCCTGCTCACGGGCACGGCCGTCGTCGACGAGACCCTGCCACTGGTCGTGACGGGCCGGGCGCCGTGGCGCACGGACGTCGAGGCGCGCGGGGTCACCGTGTCGCTGCGGGCCATCCCGATCCGCAACCGGGGCGAGCGGATCGGGGCGATCGTGCTCTGCCGGGACGTCACCGAGCTGCGGCACCAGGAGCGGGAACTGATCACGAAGGACGCGACGATCCGGGAGATCCACCACCGGGTCAAGAACAACCTGCAGACGGTGGCCTCCCTGCTGCGCATCCAGGCCAGGCGCACCCACTCCGACACCGCCCGGGAAGCTCTCAACCAGGCCATGCGCCGGGTGGCGGCCATCGCCGTCGTGCACGACACGCTCTCCGAGGGCCTCAACCAGAAGGTGGACTTCGATGTGGTGTTCGACCGTGTCCTGCTGCTGATCATGGAGGTGGCGTCCGCGCACAACACGACGGCGCATCCGAAATCGTCGGGCAGTTTCGGCATCCTGCCGAGCTCCTACGCGACCCCGTTGGCCCTGGCGCTGACCGAGCTCGTGACCAACGCCGTGGAGCACGGCCTGGCCGGGCGCGAGGGCGAGGTGTCGATCGAGGCCGAGCGCAACGAGGAGACCCTGACCGTGCGGGTCCGCGACAACGGATCGGGACTGCCGGAGGGCAAGGTCGGGTCGGGGCTGGGCACCCAGATCGTGCGCACCCTGATCCAGGGCGAGCTCAGCGGCAGCATCGACTGGCACACCATGATGGGCAGCGGAACCGAGGTCACCATCGAGATCCCACTGCGGTACATGCGCGAGGCGTAGCCCCGGGCCACCGGGGACATGAAGAAAGGCCCGGCTGGTCAGCCGGGCCTTTCTTCATGTCCCCGGTGCAGCGGTGAGGCCGCGGGGGGCGTGCGCTAGGACGCGCGACGGGCCCGGGCGGCGCGGCGCTTGAGGGCGCGGCGCTCGTCTTCGCTAAGGCCACCCCAGACGCCTGAGTCCTGGCCGGTCTCGAGCGCGTACTGGAGGCACACCTCGGTGACGTTGCAACGTGCGCAGACGGATTTTGCCTTCTCGATCTGGTCCACCGCGGGTCCAGTGTTGCCTACCGGAAAGAACAATTCCGGGTCGGCTGTGAGGCAGGCAGCTTTGTCGCGCCAGTCCATAGAGATGCTCCTTGATTGCAGGGATGCCTGGCCGATTGGCCGAAGATGAGAGGCTGCCGGTTGCAGGAAGGGTAACGGATCTACACAATCAGATCGACTCACGTCCCTGTGAGCGTCAACCGGGCCTCAATTATGGTCGCATAATGGTGGAGTCAAATCAATAGTTCTGTATGGGATATCTCTGTGAATTCAAGGTCAGACCACAGCCGGGACGCCGCCGACGGGGCCGGTGGGGTGCGCCGCCCGCGCGCCGTGGTGCTTCTGGCAGCCCTCCTCTGGGCAGAGGCTGCCCTCCTCTGGGTGGCCGTCGTCTGGCTCATCCTCGAGCTGCTGACCGCCACACCGACCTCCCTCGCCAGCGCCATCGCGATCCTGGTCCTGGTGGTCGTCGCGGCCGCGTGGGTGAGTGCGGTCGCCGTCAACTCCCTGCGGCGCCGGTCCTGGATCCGCGGTGCGGCCGTGACCTGGCAGCTGGTGCAGATCGCGGTGGCCGTCGGCTGCTTCCAGGGCCTGTACGCCCGGCCCGACCTCGGCTGGGCCCTGCTGCTTCCCTCGATCGTCGTGCTCGGCCTGCTGTTCACACCGCGCGTGATCGCCGAGACGACGACCCCCGCGCCCGAGTAACGCCAGGCGCCGGAGCACCAGGACGCCCACGGCATCCGCTGACCGTTCAGCGATCCCGAGGCGCCGCACGGCCGGTACTCGGTGCCGCAGGGCCCCTCAGGGCCATCCTCAGGCGGCTGAGAGGCGTTCCCGGATCAGGCGGCGAGGCCCAGCTTCTTGCGCAGGCTCGCGACGTGTCCGGTGGCCTTCACGTTGTAGAGGGCCAGCGCGATCGCGCCGGCCTCGTCGATCACGAAGGTCGACCGCAGCACTCCGGTGACGGTCTTGCCGTACAGGTTCTTCTCGCCCCAGGCGCCGTAGCTTCGGTGCACGGCGAGGTCGGCGTCACTGAGTAGGGGGAAGGTGAGCTCGTCGGTCTCCTGGAACTTCTTCAGCTTGGCCGGCGCATCCTTCGACACCCCGAGCACGCGGTAACCGGCAGAGGCCAGCGAAGCGAGGTTGTCACGGAAATCGCAGGCCTGCTTGGTGCAGCCGGGAGTCATCGCCGCCGGGTAGAAGTACACGACGACCTTCGAACCGGCGAAATCGGACAGCGAGACGGCGGTCCCGTCCTGGTCGGTCAGGGTGAACTGGGGGGCCTGGTCGCCGGCCGCGAGGCGCGTGGATTCCGTCATGCCCCCACGCTACCGAACGAATTCGACGGAGATTTTGGGCCAAACAGGCCGGATCGGCGCAAAAGCGGCTTGTAGCAGCAAAATCTCCGTCGAATTGGGTAGGGGCAGGGGCGGCGGGAAGAGGGGTCAGTGGCCGGGGACGGCGGCGAAGGTGGCCAGCAGGCGCTGCAGGGAGTCCAGGCGGGCCTTGCCGGTCTCGCCCAGCTTGCCAGCCGCGACGGCCTCGTTGATGGCGCAGTCGGGCGAGTTGGGCAGGTGGGTGCAGCCGCGCGGGCACTTGAGCGCGATCTGGGCGAGGTCGGTGAACGCCTTCAGGATGTTGTCGGTGTTGATGTGGCCGAGCCCGAAGGAGCGCACGCCCGGCGTGTCGATGACCCAGCCGCGGCCGGCATCCGTCTCCAGTCGCAGCGAGATGGTCGAGGAGGAGGTGTGCCGGCCCCGGCCGGTCACCGTGTTCACGACGCCCACGGCGCGATGCGCGTCGGGGACGAGCGCGTTCACGAGGGTGGACTTGCCGACGCCGGAGTGACCGACGAAGACGGTGTCGTGCCCGGCCAGGGCGGCCGAGATCTCCGCGAGCGGCATGGCGTCGTCGCGGCTCTCGAAGACGGGCAGGTCGAGGCCCGCAAAGTTGCTGAGGAACACGGCGGGGTCGGCCAGGTCGGTTTTCGTGATGCAGAGGATCGGGGACACGCCCGCGTCGTACGCGGCGACGAGGTACCGGTCGACGAGGCGGATGCGCGGCTCCGGGTTGGCCGCGGCCACCACGATCAGCATCTGGTCGGCGTTGGCGACGATCACGCGCTCGACGGCATCCGTGTCGTCGGCGCTGCGCCGGAGCAGCGTCACCCGCGGCACGATCCGCACGATCCGGGACAGGCTGCCCGCCGCCCCGCTGGTGTCGCCGACGATGTCGACGCGGTCGCCGGTGACCACGGCCTGCTTGCGCAGCTCGCTCGCGCGGGCGGCGGTCACCCGGCGCTCGGCGGACAGGTTCTCGTCGAGCATGACCGTGTAGCGTCCGCGGTCCACGGAGAGGATGCGGCCGGTCAGCGCGTTCTCGTGGTCCGGCCGGGTCTTGGTGCGGGGTTTGCTGCCCTTGCGGTTCGGGCGCACGCGCACGCTGGACTCGTCGAATTCCGGTTCGTCATCGTCGGCGCTCTCCCACCAGGTCACGACGTGGCCCCGGAGGCGAGCGTCTGCCAGAGGTCCGCGAACTGGGGGAGCGTCTTGGCCGTCGTGCCGATGTTCTCGATCTCCACCCCGGGAACAGCCAGGCCGATCACGGCGCCCGCCGTGGCCATCCGGTGGTCGTCGTAGGTGCGCCACGGGCCGCCGTGCAGGGGGCGTGGATCGATCTGAAGCCCGTCGGGCAGTTCGGTCACGGCACCGCCGAGCCCGTTAATCTCCGCGGCCAGGGCGGCCAGGCGGTCGGTCTCGTGATGACGGATGTGGCCGATCCCGGTGATCGTGCTCGGCGAATCCGCCAGGGCGGCCAGGGCCACCAGCGCGGGGGCCAGCTCCCCGCCGGTCGACAGGTCGAGCTGCACGCCCCGGAGGCGCTCGCCGGCCGTGACGGTGAGGCGGTCCCCGCTGCGGCTGACCGTGGCGCCGAACAGGGGCAGCAGCTCGGCCAGGTCGGCGCCGACCTGGGTGGTGGACTCTGGCCAGCCGGTGATGGTGACGCTGCCCCCGGCGACCAGGGCCGCGGCCAGGAACGGGGCCGCGTTGGAGAGGTCAGGCTCGATGTCGATCTCGGCGCCGGCGATCGGGGCGGGTGCCACGATCCACTCGCCCACGGCGGGGCTGCCGACGGTGACCCCGCGCCGGGCCAGGGTGGCGATGGTCATCTCGATGTGCGGCATGCTCGGCAGGCGTTCGCCCGCGTGCCGGAGGTGGAGGCCCCGCTCGAAGCGCGGGGCGGCCAGGAGCAGGCCGGAGACGAACTGGCTGGACGTGGACGCGTCGATGGTGATCTCGCCGCCGTCGAGGCTGCCGGTGCCGTGGACGGTGAAGGGCAGCGCGCCGCGGCCATCGTCGTTGATGTCCGCGCCGAGGGCGCGCAGGGACGAGATCGTGGTCTTCATCGGCCGCAGGCGCGCGCCCGCGTCACCGTCGAAGGTGGTCGGGCCGAGGGCGAGCGCCGCGACCGGCGGCAGGAAGCGCATCACGGTGCCGGCCAGGCCGCAGT
Source organism: Cryobacterium shii (assembly GCF_004402595.1). Taxonomy (GTDB): domain Bacteria; phylum Actinomycetota; class Actinomycetes; order Actinomycetales; family Microbacteriaceae; genus Cryobacterium; species Cryobacterium shii. The sequence continues at coordinate 28,795 of NZ_SOFY01000025.1, forward strand.
CGATGGTCGTCGACCCGAACAGTTCGCCCGGGGTGATCCGCAGGTCGGGGCCGAACTCGCCCTCCCCTGGCACCTCCTCCACGGTCGTGCCGAGCTGGCGCAGGGCGGCGACCATCAGGTCGCTGTCCCGCGAGTGCAGGGGGGAGCGCAGCACAGACGGATGCCCGGCGAGGGCACTGAGGACGAGCTCCCGGTTGGTGAGTGATTTGGACCCCGGCAGGGACACCGTTGCCGAGAGCGGCCCGGTGGCCGTGGGCGCGGGCCAGCGGGCATCCGTCTGCTCCGGCGACGAGTCGCCGTACGGATCGAACTCAGGCTTGGAATATCTCGAGATCAACATCGGTTATCAGGATAGTCGGTGACGAAAGGTTGAGGGAGGTACACGTGACGTTGTCCATGGTGCTGGAGCGACCCGGGCCCGATCTCGACGAGCGCTTAGGATTGTCGGTGATGACAACCGACGCGATCGAAATGCGAGACCTGTTCGAAGAGCAGGCACTGCCCTTTATCGACCAGCTGTACGCCGCGGCCATGCGCATGACACGCAATCCCTCGGACGCGCAGGACCTGGTGCAGGACACCTTCGTGAAGGCCTTCGCCGCCTTCGCCCAGTTCGAACAGGGCACCAACCTGAAGGCGTGGTTATACCGGATCCTGACCAACACCTTCATCAACACCTACCGCAAGAAGCAGCGCGAGCCGTTCCAGGGGACCATCGACGACCTCGAGGACTGGCAGCTCGGCGGCGCGGAGTCGCGCACGGCCATGTCGAACCGGTCGGCCGAGGCCGAGGCCATCGACCACCTCCCGGACAGCGCCGTCAAGGACGCGCTGCAGTCCATCCCGGAAGACTTCCGGCTGGCCGTCTACTTCGCCGACGTCGAGGGATTCTCGTACCAGGAGATCGCCGAAATCATGAAAACACCCATTGGCACCGTGATGAGCCGCCTGCATCGTGGCCGACGACTCCTTCGCGACCTGCTGGCCGGCTACGCCCAGGAGCGCGGGCTGGGCACTGCGGGGACGGGCCAGACTCACAACAGGAGCACACCAGCATGACCGACTGTGGATGCGAGAAGGCCAAGGCCGAACTCGAGGAATACCTGCACAACGAACTCTGCGGAGCGGACGCCTCCGACATCCGGGAACACCTCGCGCACTGCGCGGACTGCAACGACGAGCACCTGGTCGGCCGTACGCTGACCGAGGCCGTGCAGCGCGCCTGCCGCGAGATGGCCCCCGAGGACCTGCGCGACCAGGTGCTGCTGAAACTGCGCACCATCCAGTCCGGGCACTGAGCCCGGACCGATCCCGGGCTGACCCCGGGACCCGAGTCGGCGGTCAGTCGACGTTCTGCTGGTCGACCGAGGGCCGATCGACGGAGCCGAGCACGAACACGGCGCCGGTCGGGTCCGCGACCCGGGCGAAAGTGCCGAATTCGGACTCCCAGGGGTCGTGCAGCACGGTGCCGCCCAACTCGTCGACCCGGCGGGCGGCGGCCTTGACATCGGTCACGCCCAGGTAGAGCTGCCAGTGCGACGGCACCTCGTGCGGCAGGTGGGCGGACGCGTCGAAGATCCCGGTGACCTGGTTCCCGTCGGGTCCGACGGTGCTGTACCGGAATTCGTCTGTGTCGCTGAGCGAGACGGGCGTCCAGCCGAAGACGCTCTCGTAGAACCGCAGGGCGGCGGCGTAGTTGGTGGTGTTCAGCTCGTGCCAAACCGGGGTTCCCGCTTCCTCGATCCTGCCGAAACCGGTGAACTCGATCGGCTGCCACAGCCCGACGGCGGCGCCGGACGGGTCGAGCAGGGTGGCCATCCGTCCCATGTCACCCATGGTCATCGGTTCGGCCAGCACCTGGGCGCCGGCGTCCCGGGCGGCGGCGACGGTGGCGTCGGCATCCGTCACGGCCAGATAGGTGGTCCAGGCGTCAGGCCGGTCCGAATCCGCGTCCTGGCCCATCATGCCGGCCACGTCGGCGTCGCCCAGGCGGAAGGTGACGTAGCCGCCGTACTCCTCGCCGGAATCGCTCGCGGTCCAGCCGAAGAGGCGGGTGTAGAACTCCCGCGCCCGGGCCGGGTCGGAGGTCATCAGGTCAGCCCAGCAGGGTTCGCCGGTTCGGGTTGTGTCTCGGGTCGGCATGCCGGATCTCCTCGTCGGTGGTGTTGTGGCCAGCCTAGGACCCGCGGCCCACGCGGACAACATCGATTGAACGACGGAGGGACCGCACCAATCGGTGCGGTCCCTCCGTCTCGAGCGTTCTCGGGCCTGACGGTGAGCAGGCTAGACGGTGAGCGGGCTAGACGGTGAGCGCCCGGCTCAGCAGGTCGGCCTGCTCCGCCGCGTGCCGCTTGGCCGATCCGGCTGCCGGCGACGCCGAGGCGGCGCGGGAGAAGAGAGTCACGGGCCGCGGGCCCAGCTTGTTCGTCTCCAGGTAGAAGAACGGCCAGGCTCCCTGATTCTCCGGTTCGTCCTGCACCCAGGCCAGTTCGGCATTCGGGTACTGGTCCGCGATCTGCTTGAGTTCGAATGCGGGCAGCGGGTAGTACTGCTCCATCCGCACCAGGGCGATCTCGGGGTTCGGGTTCTTGTCGAGTTCGGCGAGCAGGTCGTAATACAGCTTGCCGGCCATGAACAGCACCCGCTTGACCTGGGACCGGTCGGTGATCCGGGCGTCGTCGATGACCGGTTCGAATCTGCCGGTGGTGAAATCGGCCACCGGGCTGGTCGCTCCGCGCAGGCGCAGCATCGACTTCGGGGTGAACACGATCAGCGGGCGCCGCGGACGCATGTACGCCTGGCGGCGCAGCAGGTGGAAGTACGAGGCCGGCGTCGACGGGCGGGCGACGGTCATGTTGTCTTCCGCGCACAGCTGCAGGTAGCGCTCGATCCGGGCGGAGGAGTGGTCGGGGCCCTGGCCCTCGTAGCCGTGCGGCAGCAGCAGCACGACGGATGACCGCTGGCCCCACTTCTGCTCGGCGGAGGACACGAACTCGTCGATGACCGTCTGCGCACCGTTGGCGAAGTCGCCGAACTGCGCCTCCCAGAGCACGAGGGCGTCGGCGCGTTCCACCGAGTAGCCGTACTCGAAGCCCATGGCCGCGTATTCGCTGAGCAGCGAGTCGTAGATCCAGAACCGGGCTTGGTCTTCGCTGAGGTTGGCCAGCGGCAGCCATTCCTGGCCGTTGACGCGGTCGTGGAGCACCGCGTGGCGCTGCACGAACGTGCCACGGCGGGCATCCTGGCCGGCGAAGCGCACCGGGGTGCGCTCGACCAGCAGGGAGCCGAGGGCGAGTAGTTCGCCGAAGCTCCAGTCGATGTTGCCGCCCCGGCTCATGTCCTGGCGCTTCTGCATCAGCTGCTGCAGCTTATTGTGCACGGTGAAGCCGGCGGGCTTGTTCATGAAGGCGTCACCGATCAGGTGGACGACCGCTTCCGGGACTCCGGTCGTGGCCGGTTCGCCGACCGCCTCGTCCTGCGCCGGGCTGCCGCCCAGGCCGTGCGAGGCGCCGGCGCCGACGATCGGGATCGACGAGGACTGCGCGGCGTGCGTCTCCATGAATGCGCGCTCGAGGCGGTCCTGGAAGTCGGCGTGGGCGGCCTCGTACTCTTCCTGGGTGATGTCGCCACGTCCGACGAGGGCCTCCGTGTACAGCTTCCGGACCGAGCGCTTGGCCTCGATCAGGTTGTACATCAGCGGCTGCGTCATCGACGGGTCGTCGCCCTCGTTGTGGCCGCGGCGGCGGTAGCAGACCAGGTCGATGACCACGTCGCGCTTGAACTCCTGGCGGTAGGCCAGGGCGAGCTCGGCGACCCGCACCACGGCTTCCGGGTCATCCCCGTTGACGTGGAAGATGGGCGCCTGGATGGTCTTGGCGACGTCGGTCGAGTAGACCGAGGTTCGTCCGTCGCCGGGCAGGGTGGTGAAGCCGACCTGGTTGTTGACGACGAGGTGGATGGTGCCGCCGGTGCGGAAGCCGCGCAGCTGGGACATCTGCAGGGTCTCCAGCACGATCCCCTGGCCGGCCATGGCGGCATCGCCGTGGACGAGGACGGGGAGCGTGGAGAACGTGCCGATCGGCTTGCGGTCCTGCTTGGCCCGCACGATGCCTTCGAGCACGCCGTCGACGGCCTCCAGGTGGGACGGGTTCGCGGCCAGGTAGACCGGGATCTCGTCGCCGTTGGCGGCGCGGAACACGCCCTCCGTGCCGAGGTGGTACTTGACGTCGCCCGAGCCCTGAACGGTGCGCGGGTCCTGCGTGCCCTCGAACTCACGGAAGATCTGGCCGTAGGTCTTGCCGGCGATGTTGGTCAGCACGTTCAGGCGGCCGCGGTGGGCCATGCCGATGCAGACCTCGTCGAGGCCGGCATCCGCAGCGCCCTGCAGGACGGAGTCGAGCAGCGCGATGGTGGACTCGCCGCCCTCGAGGCTGAACCGCTTCTGGCCGACGTACTTGGTCTGCAGGAAGGTCTCGAAGGCCTCGGCCTCGTTGAGCTTGCCCAGGATGCGCATCTGCTCGTCGTGCGTCGGCTTGACGTACGACTTCTCCATCTTTTCCTGCATCCACTTGCGCTGGGCAGGGTCCTGGATATGCATGTACTCGATGCCCGTGGTGCGGCAGTACGAGTCGCGGAGCACGCCGAGGATGTCGCGGAGGAGCATCAGGCGCTTGCTGCCGAACCCGCCGGTGACGAACTCGCGGTCCAGGTCCCAGAAGGTCAGGCCGTGGTTCGAGATGTCGAGGTCAGGGTGGGTGCGCTGCGTGTACTCGAGCGGGTCGATGTCGGCCATCAGGTGGCCGCGCACGCGGTACGCGTTGATCAGTTCCTGCACGCGGGCGGTCTTGTCGACGGCACTGGCCAGGTCGACGCTGATGTCCGGCGCCCAGTGGATGGGGTCGTACGGGATGCGCAGCGCGGCGAAGATGTCCTCGTAGAAGTGGTGCTGGCCGATCAGGAGCTCGTGCACGATCTTGAGGAACTCGCCCGAGCCGGCGCCCTGGATCACCCGGTGGTCGTAGGTGCTGGTCAGCGTGATGGTCTTGGAGATGGCGAGACCGGTGAGGGTCTTGACGCTGGAGCCCTGGAACTCGGCCGGGTAGTCGAGCGCGCCGGCGCCGATGATGCAGCCCTGGCCCTTCATCAGGCGCGGCACCGAGTGCACGGTGCCGATTCCGCCCGGGTTGGTCAGGGAGACCGTGGCGCCGGAGAAGTCATCCGCCGTTAGCTTGTTCTTGCGGGCCCGGGTGACGAGGTCCTCGTAAGAAGCCAGGTACTCGCCGAACGTCATCGTGTCCGCGCGCTTGAGGGCCGGGACCATGAGCGACCGGGTGCCGTCGGGCTTGGGCAGGTCGATCGCGATGCCGAGGCCGACGTGGGCCGGGGCGATGACCGAGGGCTTGCCGTCGATCTCGTTGTAATAGACGTTCTGGCTGGGGAACGTTTTGAGCGCCTGGATCAGGGCCCAGCCGATCAGGTGCGTGAACGAGACCTTGCCGCCGCGGGACCGGCGCATGTGGTTGTTCATCACGATGCGGTTGTCGATCAGGAGCTTCGCCGGGATGGTGCGCACGCTCGTGGCCGTCGGTACCGTCAGGCTGGTCGCCATGTTCGCGGCCAGGCTCTTGGACATGCCGCGCAGGGGAGTGACGACATCCACGGCCTCGGCGGCCACGACGGGCTGCGGGGCGCTGAGCGGAGCGTCGGCCGGCACGGGGACCGGCTTGGGGGCGCTGGACGTGGTGCGCGCGGTGCGCTGCCCGCCCACGACCGGGACGGAGGACGTGCTCGAGGCCGGCTCGGCGGCCGGTGTCGCGGCGGCCGGCGCTGCGGCGCTCGGCGCCTCGGCAGCC